>JAAYFI010000021.1 GCA_012728315.1 Gammaproteobacteria bacterium | reverse complement strand
GCTTTTGTGTTTTTTGAATTATCGCTGGAGGAGCCAATGGTTCCCGTAATTGCTCTGGTGGGCCGACCGAATGTCGGCAAATCGACGTTGTTTAACCGCCTGACTAGATCCCGCGATGCGATTGTAGGCGACATTCCTGGCCTCACGCGCGACCGTCAGTATGGCGAAGCAAAGTGGCAGGATCGCAGTTATATTTTGATCGATACCGGTGGTATTACCGGTGACGAAGAAGGTATCGATGCAAAAATGGCCGAACAATCGCTACTCGCGATTGAAGAAGCAGATGTGGTGTTATTTTTAGTTGATGCGCGCGATGGTATGTGCCCCGCGGATCAAATGATTGGCGAGCATCTGCGCAAACGTAATAAAACGACATTGGTCGTGGTCAACAAAGTTGATCATCTGGATGAAAATATTGCTCTAGCAGAGTTCAGCCCGCTGGCTTTGGGTCAGTCTGTTGGTATTGCTGCGGCGCATGGTCGTGGCATTACCCAGATGCTGGAGCTGGCTCTGGGTGCATTCCCTAAAGATGATGTACAGGATGCAGTTGATCTAGATAGCATTGTTGAGGGTGAAGACCTTAAGCGTATTCCCGGTCCTGATGCGAAAGATGGCATCAAGATTGCGATTATTGGTCGGCCTAACGTCGGTAAATCGACGCTGGTTAACCGTATGCTCGGTGAGCAGCGGGTGGTGGTGTTTGATCAGCCGGGCACCACGCGCGATAGTATCTATATTCCTTTTGAGCGCGATGATGAAAAGTACACCCTGATTGATACAGCGGGTGTGCGTCGTCGCGGTAAGATTTCTGAGGAAGTCGAAAAGTTCTCAGTGGTGAAAACCCTGCAGGCGATTAAAGACGCCAACGTGGTGATCTTTGTGATGGATGCGCGCGAAGGCGTGGTTGATCATGATCTGAACTTGCTGGGCTTTGCCTTAGAGTCGGGGCGCGCCATTGTGATCGCGTTAAATAAGTGGGATGGCATGCAGCCAAGTGAGCGCGAGTATGCGAAAAAAGAGCTGGAACGTCGGCTTTATTTCGTTGATTTTGCCGATATTCACTTTATCTCAGCGTTGCACGGCACTGGTGTGGGGCATTTGTATAAGTCTGTACAGGCCGCCTTTACTTCAGCCATTACTCGTTGGCCAACCAACCGCTTAACCCAGATTCTGGAAGATGCAGTGCGTGAGCATCAGCCGCCCATGGTTGGCGGGCATCGAATTAAGTTGCGTTATGCTCACTTAGGTGGTGCCAACCCACCGCTGATTGTGATCCATGGTAATCAGGTTGACGCGGTTCCTAAAAGCTATGTGCGCTATTTGGAAAACACCTACCGCCGCGTGTTAAAGCTGGTCGGAACGCCGATTCGTATTGAGTTCAAAGGCGGCTCCAACCCCTTTGAAGGCAAGAAAAATAAACTGAGTGAGCGCCAAGTCAATAAAAAACGACGTTTGATTGCCAATAAAAAGCAAATGGAAAAACGTAAGAAGAAAAAATGACCAGCAACGTCAGGTGTTTTTACTCGGCATCTGACGTTTGCAGTTAGGGCTGTTAAGGAGTCGCTCAATGGTACTGCAGAGTAAATTACCGCAGGTTGGGGTAACTATATTTACCCAAATGTCACAGTTGGCTCATGCTCATGGCGCGTTAAATTTGTCTCAAGGCTTTCCTGATTTTGATGCCGCAGAACCATTGAAAGACGCGCTGCAGCGCCATGTGCACGCGGGGCATAATCAGTATGCGGCGATGACCGGCTTAGCCGCTTTACGCGAACAGGTGGCGAGTAAAATTTCTCGCTTATATCGCAACCCAGTCTGTCCTGAGCAAGAAGTCACTATTACCCCAGGAGCCACGCAAGCGTTGTTTTGTGCCATTCAGGCGTTGGTGCGCAGCGGTGATGAGGTGATTGTTTTTGATCCTTGTTATGACAGCTATGAGCCTGCGGTGAGTTTGGCTGGTGGCCGTTGTGTGCATATTGCCCTGAATGAGCATGACTTTTCGGTGGATTGGCAGCAGTTTGCTAAGGTGCTCAACGATAAAACCCGTTTGGTGATTATCAATAGCCCACATAATCCAAGCGGTGCTTTGCTCAGCATTGCCGATTTAAATCAGTTGGCTGCACTGATTCGTGAGCGTGATATTTACCTGCTCAGTGATGAAGTGTATGAGCACTTGGTTTTTGATGGCCAGCTCCATAACAGCATTCTAGCGCATGATGAGCTGTATCAGCGTGCCTGCGTGGTCAGCTCTTTTGGCAAAACCTACCATGTCACGGGTTGGAAAACCGGCTATATGGTCGCGCCGCCAAAATTGACTGCAGAATTGCGCAAAGTCCATCAGTATGTGAGCTTTTGTGCGGTCACTCCGATGCAATATGCTTTAGCAGACTTTATGCTGGCGCAACCTGAGTATGTTGATCAGCTGCCTGTATTTTATCAACGCAAGCGCGACCAGTTATGTCAGGCTTTAGAAGGCTCGCGTTTTACGTTTACACCCAGTGCCAGCACTTATTTTCAATTATTAGACTATCGCAATATTCGTGATGATTTAAATGATGTGCAAATGGCGCAGTGGTTGACGCGTGAGCACGGCGTGGCCAGTATTCCGTTGTCGGTATTTTACCAGCAGCCGCCTCGTGATCAGTATTTGTTGCGCATCTGTTTTGCGAAACGTGCAGATACTTTAGCTTTGGCAGGAGAAAAATTATGCGCGATTTAAGTGCTTTACCTGACTTACGTTTAGCGCTGTTACAAGGGCCTTTGGTTTGGCATGATGTGCCGGCTAATCTGCACTACTTCAGTCAGCTGCTAGCAGGGCTTGAACCGGTTGATCTGGTGTTGTTGCCCGAGATGTTTAATACCGGTTTCAGTATGGATTCGGCCTCGCAAGCCGAAGCTGAGATGGGGCCGACCACGCAGTGGCTCTTGCAGCAAGCACAATGTTTAAATGCTGTGGTCTGTGGCAGCTTAATTATCAAGGTGGCTGAGCATGACTACCGTAACCGTTTGATTTGGGCTCGGCCCGATGGCAGCCTGGCACACTATGATAAGCGTCACTTATTCCGCATGGCGGGCGAACATAAGTATTTCTGTGCCGGTGAACAACAGTTGCAGGTTGAGCTTAAAGGCTGGCGTATTCGCCCACTGATTTGTTATGACTTGCGCTTTCCGGTCTGGAGTCGCGATGCACAAAATACAGACTTGCTGTTTTATTTGGCCAGTTGGCCCGCAGCACGTCGAGCCGCATGGAATCGTTTGCTGCCAGCGCGCGCGATAGAAAACCTATGTTATGTGGCCGCAGTCAACCGTACAGGTACTGATCATCAAGGCTATACTTACAGCGGTGACAGTCAAGTATTAGACTTTATGGGAGAAACCTTATTAGACGCAGCTGATCAAGAGGGCGCTTTTTACGTGAGCTTGTCAGCGGGGAAACTGGCTGAGTTTAAACAAAAGTTTCCGGCTTATTTAGATGCGGACCCGTTTGTTTTTGCACCGCCTTTAAGTAAACAGTGATAAGACCGCTTATAGCAGCGGCATATCGGTTTGATTTTTGGCTCTTTTAGGGTTGTTAGGTCATTTGTTACTTATTTATACTGTTAGTCGTACAGTTTTCACTATGATTTTTGTTAATATAGACACAAGTCATGGAACACCTTAGGCGTTTACTGTTCTAAATAGTGCATTTAAGAGGTGTCTATTGAGTGCGCCGAATTTAAGTTTAAGTTGTGTGCGTGATGCTTTGCATATGCTTGGGTGATGACATCACGTTTGTAGGGTTGTGAAGCCCTTTTTTATTGAATTGTTTTAGGAGTGCATGTCTCTCATGGATATCGGCCTGCGGGAATGGTTGTTTGTTATTGGCATTATTGTTATTGCGGTGGTTTTGTTTGATGGTTGGCGCCGCATGAGTGGTAATAAAAACACCCTTAAGTTTCGTCTGGATCGTAATTTAGCAGACTTGCCAGAAGAGGAAAATTCTGAGATTTTGGGCCCCGCGCGTACCGTTAAAAAGCGTGAGCCATCTCTGGATGAAGTCGATGATCTTGAACTGGGTTTGCAGGCTGATAGCGAGCTGCGTGCTTCACGTTCATCGGAAGCCATGCAAGGGGCTTTAAAACTCGAGGATCCTGACGCGCCAACGCTGCTCAATCCTTTTGATGATGAGCCGCTGTCGCAGGATACTCAGGATACTAATGAGCAAGCCGACTATGAAGAAATACTTATTATTCACGTGGTCGCCCGTAACGAAGAAGGATTTAAAGGTCCTGCGTTATTGCAAAGCATTTTAGAAAGTGGCCTGCGTTTTGGTGCGATGGATATTTTCCACCGTCACGAAAGCATCACAGGTAATGGCGATAAACTTTTTTCTATGGCCAATGCCCTCAACCCAGGCACCTTTGATTTAGATGATATCGATTTGTTTAGTACCCGCGCAGTATGCTTTTTTATGGGCTTGCCAGGCCCACGCAACACGCGACAGGCCTTTGATTTAATGATCGCTGCGGCACGCAAGCTGGCTAAAGAGTTGGATGGTGACTTAAAAGATGATCATCGTAGCGTGCTTACGGCGCAAACGATTGAACATTATCGCCAGCGCATTGCTGACTTTGAGCGTAAACAGTTGACGCATAAGTTTTAATTATTGTCGTTCTAACAGTTTAGAAAGGGCAGCTGACGCTGCTCTTTTTATTTGGGTGCTGAGCATGAATTCAAAAAACGCTATTGCTACACGTATTGCACAATTGCGTCAGAGCATTGAGCAATATGACTACAGTTATTATGTTTTAGATGCGCCTACGGTGCCCGATAGCGAGTATGACCGTTTGTTTGCCGAGCTGCGTGAATTAGAGCAGCAATACCCAGACTTGATTACTGCAGACTCGCCTACGCAAAGAGTCTCTGGTCAGCCGTTAGAGGGTTTTACCCAAGTGCAGCATCGCGTGCCTATGTTAAGTTTAGGCAATGCTTTTGCCGAGGAGCAGGTGCTTGAGTTTGCGCAACGCGCTGAGCAGGCGCTGAACTCAACGCAAGAGTTAAATGATTTATTTGCGCAAAATGCAGCTGTTGCCTATTGCTGTGAGCCGAAACTGGATGGCTTGGCGGTCAGTATCACCTATGAGCATGGCCGTCTGGTACGTGCTGCTACGCGAGGCGATGGGCACACGGGTGAAGATATTACCGCAAATGTGCGCACTATCCGTAATGTGCCGCTGAAGTTGCAGGGCACAGGCTGGCCCGATGTCTTAGAGGTGCGCGGTGAAGTGTATATGCCGAAAGCCGGCTTTGCGGCGCTTAATCAGCGGGTATTGGCGGCAGGCCAAAAACCTTTTGCCAATCCACGTAATGCGGCAGCCGGTAGTTTGCGCCAGTTGGATGCAAAAATAACTGCGAGCCGCCCGTTAGAGTTTTGCTGTTATGGCACCAGTACCGAAGGTTTGGCATCGCAGCATAGTGCAACATTGCAGCGTTTGCGCGAGTGGGGCATCAGTATCAGTCCTGAATTGAAAGTGGTCGAGAGCATTCAGGACTGCCTCGCCTATTACGCTGATATTGGCCAGCGCCGTCAGCAGCTTCCTTATGATATCGATGGCGTAGTGTTTAAAATCAATGACCTTGAGCAGCAGCGTCATTTAGGCTTTCGCGCCCGCGAGCCGCGCTGGGCATTGGCCTATAAGTATGCCGCACAAGAGGAGATGACTAAACTTCTGGATGTGGAGTTTCAGGTGGGGCGCACGGGGGCGGTGACACCCGTTGCGCGACTGGAGCCGGTTCATGTGGGCGGGGTGATGGTCTCTAATGCAACCTTGCACAATATGGATGAAGTTGCACGTTTAGGGCTGATGATCGGTGATAGCGTGATTGTTCGTCGTGCTGGTGATGTGATTCCACAAGTGACGCAAGTTGTTCTCGAGCGCCGCCCTGACGATGCCAAGCCTGTGCATACGCCAAGCCAGTGCCCAGTCTGTGGTTCTGCGGTTGAGCGCACACAGTTGGTGCGGCGTAGTAAAAACAAACAGGTGGTGAGCGAGGGCGCGGTTTGGCGCTGCATGGGGCGTTTAAGTTGCCAGGCCCAATTACAACAAGCCTTGCTGCATTTTGTTTCACGGCGCGCGATGGACATTGAAGGCTTAGGTGAAAAAATTATTGAGCAATTGGTGTCGCGTAAACTGGTGGCATCTCCTGCAGATCTATATCGACTGAGCTATGAGCAACTGCTTGAGCTGGATGGTTTTGCTGAGCTGTCGGCGCGAAACTTAATGAGCGCAATAGCCAAGAGCAAGCAGCCCGGTTTAGCTCGTTTGATTTTTGCTCTAGGTATTCCTGACGTTGGTGAGGAAACAGCGAAAATTCTAGCTCGCGCTTTAGGGTCGTTGTCACGTTTACAGCAGGTGTACCCTGAAACACTGCTATGGCTGCCTGAAATTGGTGCTGAAGTGGCGCACGAGATTGCTAGCTTTTTTGCCGATGAGCATAACCAAGCGGTATTGGCTGACTTGGCAAAATTGGGTGTTCAAGCTGTTGATGAAGGCCCGCCGGATGTTGAGTTCCAAGCCTGTGCAAGTTTAGCCGGCTTTATTGAGCAGTTTCAGATCAGCGGTGTGGCACGTACCAATGCCCGGCGACTGGCCGAGCACTTTAAGACCCTTGAGGATTTTTTTGCCGCCGACTGGTTAGCGTTAGCTGGTGTTGAACGTCTGTCAAAGAATGCCGCGCAAGCGGTTGCAGCTTTTATCCAACAAGCAGGGCAGCGTGAGCGCGCGTTGCAGTTGGAGCAGCAGTTACTTGAGTTTGGTATGCACTGGAGTTGTCAGCGCGAGCAACGGCAGGCTGCGCCGTTAGCAGGGCAGACTTGGGTATTAACCGGTACCCTCGAGATGTTAACTCGAGACCAAGCTAAAGCTCGCCTTGAACAGTTGGGTGCTAAAGTGGCAGGGTCTGTCTCATCAAAAACCAGTTGTGTCGTGGCTGGAAGCAGCGCAGGCTCTAAGTTGCTGCGTGCTCAAGAGTTAGGCTTGCCAGTGTTAGATGAGGAGGCTTTCTTAGCGAAGCTGGCGTTGCTCGAGGGGTGAGAGACTGATGGGTCGAGAATGGACTGCATAGACCTTGGTTTAATGGTTTGTGCATCAATTTGCGTTATGATGCTAGGCGTCTACCTCCTGCGAGAAGACAGATTCATGCGTAAAAACATTCCTCCCCCGGGATGTTTCTTTGGACGGTCAATTTGACCGTCTTTTTTTTGCCCATTATTTGTGCGTATCCGCTTTTGTGCGTGCTATGCATCGACTCCAAATTAAAGCTTTGCTTTAGCATCTCACTCGACTTAAGTGCTGCGTTTAATACATATCGATAAGATGGGTGTATGCTGCTAACGTCCGTAATGCATGAATGGAGAAGCACATGAGCGAGCCTATTGAGGTTGAGCATAATGCTCAAAAACAATGTTTTTCAACGACGGTGGATGGTTATCAGGCGGTTTTAGAGTACCGCGCGCTGGATGAGCATACCCTAGATTTTTATCACACTTTTGTCCCCAACGAGATGCGAGGTAAGGGCGTTGCTGCGGTACTGGCTAAAGCTGGGCTGGCTTATGCGAAAGAGCAGAACTACACAGTGGTGCCCAGTTGTTCGTATATTGCAACCTACTTGCAGCGTCACCCGCAGTAAGCCGGTTGCTTTAAATTAAAACGCCCAGTTTAAGCTGGGCGTTGTTGTTTTTAGCGCGAGAGCACTGAGCTGCGTTTACGAGCAGGTAAAACATCTTTTAGCTTTTCGCGCATTGCCCGGATGCTTTTTTCTGTGGTATCCCAGTCAATGCAAGCATCGGTGATAGAAACACCGTACTGCAGTTGGCTTAAGTCGTCACTAATGGGTTGATTACCCCAGCCTAGGTGGCTTTCAATCATTAAGCTGCTGATGGATTGGTTGCCATCAACAATCTGATTGGTAATATTTTCTAATACGAGCGGTTGCAAAGCCGGGTCTTTATTTGAGTTGGCGTGACTGCAGTCAATCATGATATTGGCTTGAATTTTAGCTTTTGCCAGTTCTTGCTCACAGACTGCAACGCTGACTGAATCATAGTTGGGTTTGCCATTACCGCCGCGTAATACCACGTGACCATAAGGGTTGCCCTTAGTGGTTACAATTGAGACGCCGCCTTGCTGGTTAATACCTAAGAAGCGGTGCGGGTTGGAGACCGATTGCAAAGCATTGATTGCAACAGTTAAGCCACCATCGGTACCGTTTTTAAAACCAACCGCAGAGGACAAGCCTGACGCCATTTCACGGTGGGTTTGTGATTCGGTGGTGCGTGCACCGATCGCTGACCAGCTGATTAAGTCTTGTAGGTACTGTGGCGAAATCGGATCAAGGGCTTCAGTGGCCGTTGGTAGGCCTTTTTCCGCTAAATCCAGTAGCAGTTGACGACCAATATGTAAGCCGTCTTCGATTTTAAATGAATCATCAAGATAGGGGTCGTTGATTAAGCCTTTCCAGCCTACAGTGGTGCGTGGTTTTTCAAAGTACACACGCATAATTAAAAATAGTGTGTCCGATACTTCATCGGCTAAGGCTTTGAGGCGATCGGCGTATTCATGTGCGGCTTTGATGTCATGGATTGAGCATGGGCCAATAACAATAAATAAACGGTGATCTTTGCCGTCTAGAATATCGCGAACCACTTGGCGGCCCTGAGATACGGTGCGTTGTGCTTGCTCGCTAAGGGGTATTTTTTGTTTCAGTTGCTCTGGAGTGATTAGTGTCACATTAGAAGCAATATTTAAATCATCGATCGGTAAATCAGCCATCGTCGTTGTTATCTCGCTCGCAGGTCAAAAACACACTGAACGATCCTGTTCAGCAGTATAAATCAGTTAATAATCCTTCAAACCATACCGCTTTACCAGCAGTAACGAAAGATTCACATAAGTCTAAGTATACGCTACAGATGCAATAAAGAGGCGACTTAGGGCGGATAAAGCGGGGGCAGCTGCTCGTTATGGCTGCTGGGTTTATCTTCATTAAATGGCAATTGTTGTATGGCTTGCCATAGGGCTTGTCCTTGCCAGTCACTATTATTTTCGCTGTATAAGGCACTATTCAGCTCATCCAAAGCCATGCTGAGAGTGCTATTACGGGCGGCCATATCGACTAGCGACTCCGGATACTGGCGCGCCCAAGCATCTAACGCTTGCCGGGTTGTGTATGGGTCATTGGATAGGCAGGCGCGTTTTAAATCATCTTGTAGGCTACGTGGACTCGGGCCGCTACTTTGGTTAACAATAACCGCAGGTTGATGACGGGCTCGCCACCATAAGCCAAACCCAATCAGGCTTAAAATACTCAAAAAGCCACTCAGTGCTTGCCAGATTCTCACTTGATCTAGAGTGTTGAAAGCTGACGCGCTATCAGGGGCGGCCGCGGATAACTCAATAGGGGAGGCATGAGCTGCTTGTGCTTTAACTTGTAAACTTTGCTCAGGCAGTTCTGCATACTCAAGCTGATCTGTGCTTGTATTCCACCAAGGCAGCTTTGTGGCCGCTAAGCTGTGTTGGCCTGGTGTTTGGAAAACCAAGGCTTGTCGTTCTGTGCGGCTACTGACTAAACCTTGCTCTGTATATTGGTGGCTAAAAGAAGGCTTATCAAGGTACACCTTGTAAGTGTTAGCCGTGTCCATAGCGAGGGCGGGCAATTGTGAGCTGGGCAAACCCTGTACCTGTATTGTTAATAAGCGTGTAACGGCATTGCCGGTACTGATGCCAGTGTCCAAAGGCGGTGTCCAGCTTTGTTCGAGACTGATTTTTTGTGCGGGCAGCCATGTTGCATCTTTTGGGTAGCTGCTCGGGATATCTTTAACCTGCAGTGGAATAGATGCCGACTTCACTTCAATGCGTTGCCCGGGACGTGCTGTAAAAGGCGTCAAAGAGTGTGGCTCGTGACCGGCCAAGGTGGCTGAAAATGTTTGCGCTGGAATTTCAATCAGCCCGCTTTGCTGCGGAAAAATCGCATAGTTGACTTCAATAACGCCGTGTCGTACACCATTGATATGTTGCTCAAAGGTTCGTGGTTTACCAAGAGGTTCAACCCGGGCGTTATCCAACAGTAAGGGCGTGAGATTGCTATCAGAAAAGAGCGGAATAGCATGGTAGATGCGCAAAGTGAGAATCACTTGAGCTTGGATATAGACCCACTCGCGATCCAGTTGGGTGTCAATATACACAGGCTCAAGCTGAGCCGTGCCTTGATCTTTAAACTCTTTGATATACAGATTAATGGGGGCGCTTTGCAGTTCGCCAAGACTTAAAGGCGGGATAATTACAAAACCTGTTTGTTTGGGTAATAGCGTCAACACCCACTGGGTAATGGGCTGCTCTGTGCCTGTTGAGGTGCTAAAGCGGTTAACTTGTTTACTGGCTAGCAACTCAAAAAAATCTTTTAGAGGGCTCAGATCGGGTGTTTGAAATTGCCTGGTGTCATCGGACTCTAAAATCAACTCAACACTTTCACCCGCATTGAGTTGGGTACGATCGACACTGGCTGTAAAAGTCGCGGCCTGTAGTTGTACGCTGCATAGCAGTAACAGGGCGGTCAAATAAAAAGAGATAGGGCGAGTGATCAAGGTGCCGTCTCCTGCATAGTGTGCTCAAACCAGAACTTACGCTTGAGTAGCTCGCTGGGATCATCGGGAATCTGCTCAAGCCAGCTTTCCAGCTGCACAGGGTGTGGATCTGATAAGGGCTGGTGCTGTTGAGCAGGCGAGTCGGTTGGCGGAGTTGTTTGCTCGGCTATAGAAGCAGAGGTTGGCTGGGTCAGCTGAGTGTCTGCTTGAGGGGCTTGCGAGCTTGTGTCACTTTGCTGGGGTGCAATGCTTGCAGCTTTGCTAATGGGTGCTGTCGCTGTTGGGCTGGCGCTGTCGGTAGGGTTGCTCGGCGTTGTTTGTGTAGCCTTTGCGGTCTGTTCTTTTGTGTCGTTGTCATCGGCGGTTTTTAAATGATCTTCGACTGTTGCAAGGTTGTACTGTGCCGCTAATAGATCGGGATCCAGCTTAAGGGCTTGTTGGTAAGCCTCCATGGCTTCGAGAAATAAACCCGCTAAAGCTAAGGCGTTACCACGATTATAGTGGGCCTGTGGGGTATCGTACTGCGCAAACAAATCTGCAGCCCCTTGATAGTCTTCGGCTAAGTATAAAGCGCTAGCGCGCCATAGCGGATCAGTAAAGTATTGCGCGGCTAGGGCAGGTTGTTGCTCAATCAATTTCGCTCCGCGCTGGTCTGGGCGTAACCATAGGTCTTCTAGATTAAAAGCAAAGGAAGGCAGAGGCAGCAAGCAGATCAGGAGTAGCAGTAGGTTGCCTCGACGCGTACAGCTCAACACGATAAGCATGAGTGGGAAAATCAACCAATAACCTTGATCGCTTTTGTCGGTTGTTTGCTGCGCCATATGCGCTCTGTGACTGCTGCTTTGGCGCAGAAGATCGAGCTCCAGTAGATCAAGGTGCGTCGTGCTCAGTCGCATATAGGAGCCACCTGTTTGCTTAGCCAGCAGCTGTAATGAGGTTTCATCCAGTCGGCTGATAATAATAGCCCCCTTGGCATCGGTGACAAAATGACCACTCTCCGGCAATACGATCGGCGCACCCTCTGTACTGCCCGCGCCTAAAACTTTCAAATGTATGGGTCGGTGGCGTAACAGTTTTTCAATCGCATGCTGTTCATTAACAGTGATCCCGGTACTGATGAGCACAACTTGTCCTTCTCCTTGTGCGCCTTGTTCCAATAATTGTATTGCGCGCTCAATCGCTAAGTCAGCACGTTGACCGGCAACGGGCATTAAATCGGGTTGTAGCGCTTGCAGCAAGTTATGGCTGGTGAGTAAATCATTACTGAGCGGTACTAAAGTATGGGCGCTACCGGCGTACACAACTAAAGCAGTCAGCGCCGTATCGCGCAGCTCTAACAGGTTTAAGACTTTATCCCGAATATGCTCTAAACGGCTGGGGGCAAGATCAGTTGCCAGCAGCTCAGGGGTCAGTTGGATGGCGATGACCAGTGGTGGAAAATCAGGTTGTTGCGGTGCTTGTTCTTGCGCGGTATTTTTTTCCCAGCTCGGACCCAGTAGTGCCAGTAGAGCGCACAGCCAAGCAGCGCCAAGCAGCACGTAGTTTATTTTACGCTGGCGCGGAGCATCTTGATTTAACAAAATGCTATGAAAAGCGGGGGGCAGAACTGAGCGCCAGTCATATTGCTGTTGCTGGCTGCGGTAGAGAGACCACAATAATAGAGTGAGTACAGGTAGAAGCAGCAACCAGTAAGGACGAGTCAGTTCAGGCCAGTTATCAAATAGCAATGACATCACTTGGACTCCAAAGAACGCGGTGCGTTAACGTGCCGGCGATAAAGTTGATGGCAGGCCAGCACTACGCTGAATAAAAGAGCCAAGGCTAACGGCCAGCTGTACAGCTCTTGAACATTGCGTTTAGGCGCTTGATAGTCTGCACTGGGTTCGAGGGCGCTCAGGCTGTTTTGGATTTCGGCTAAATCGTTGCTGTCAGTTAGATGGAAGTAGTGCCCTCCGGTCTGCGCGGCAATGTGTTTTAAGGTGTCTTCGTCAAGCTCGAAGCTGGTGCTATCAACCATCTCATGCAAATTGTTGTCTGCCCGGTTCCCTACGCCGACAGTGTAAATTTTAATATGGTAGCGCGCCGCCAACTGTGCAGCAGCTAAGGGCGACATGACCCCGCTGTTGTTGGCGCCATCAGTAATTAAAATCAGTACCCGTTGCTCTGCTGGGCGCATGCGCAAGCGCTTGATCGCTAAACCTATGGCATCGCCAATTGATGTGGTATTGCCAGCAATACCGGGCTGCGCCTCTTGCACCCAAATTTTTACACTGTGATGGTCATAAGTTAACGGGGCTTGCAGGTAGGCTTGGCTGCCAAATAAAATCAAACCCAAGCGATCACCGTGGCGCTGGTCAATAAAGTGCTCAAGCCAGAGTTTGATAAATGCCATACGCGATATGCTGCTGCCAGCAAGGCTCATATCGCTGTATAACATTGAGCTGGAAACATCCACGGCGATTAATAGATCACGGCCTGTGCTGGGCCGCTCTTGCAAGCTGCCGTGCAATTGCGGGCGCGCAGCCGCGAGCACTAAAAGTATCCAAATTAAACTATAGCAACTGATTTTACGCCAACGTCTCCAACCTGTGCGCTCAGCTAGAGCAAGTGCATAGAGGTCATTATAAAAAGGCACGCTGAGCTCTACGCCTTGCTGGCGTATCGGTGCTACCAGAGCGTGTAGCAACCCAGGTAAAGGCAGTAATAAAAATAGCCAAGGCCAAGCGAACTCAAACATGTTTGCGAATCCAAGTATCGATGGCTTGTTGGAGCTGGGCAATAGACTTGTCATCCAGTCGGCAATCGGGTTGATAGGCCCCTTGCACTAAGACCATCCAGCGCGTCAGTCCTGCGGCAGGGCAGCGGCTGTCTAAAAACGCCAACCATTCACGACCACTTAACCTATGACTGGCCTGCTCAGGGTAGCGCATGGCGCAAATACGCTTGAGCAGTTGATTGAGTTGTTGCAGCCATGGCCCAGCTTGTTCACCCGCGTGAGGTTTAGGTAGCGCATGGAGTTGTTGTAAGGCGTTTTCACGCAATGGGTCGCTGCTTTGTGGGCTGTGTGGAAGGGGGCGAGTGGCGCTGATAGAGCGCCAAACTATGGGCACAATAAACAGTGTTAAACCCAGCAGCCACCAGCCCAGTGCTGGCGGCCACCAACTGATGGCTGGCGGTAAAATAATGGGTTGCAGTTGCTCGGGACTTAGCATAAGGCGTCACTGCTACGGGTGGCTTGTTGCGCACTGATGGCTTGCAGCTGCTGCAGTGCTGAAGTTTGTGTGCTTAATGGCAGTATGGGTGTGTTCAGCTGTTGGGCAAGATTGTGCCAAGCTGCTTGGTAAGCGCGGCCTTGTGCGTGCCACTGCTGGCGCAATTGTGGATCACTGGTATCGATGCAGAGGCTCTGCTCACCCAGATTAAATCGAGCCTGTCCAAGGTTGGGTAACTGGTGTTCTAAAGGATCGGATATGGGCAACAGAACCAGCTCTGAATGCCCTTTTAAATGGCGTAAGAGCTGACTGGCTTCATCATTTAAATGACGCTCATTGCAAATTAAAATAATCAGGCTGCCGGGGCGCATTAAACGTTGTGCATAGTGCAAGGCGTTGGGTAAAGGGTTGTCTAAAGGTTGTGTCATGGGTTTTTGTAAGCTTTGGTTGGCATCGGCAATGGCTTGTAGAAAATGCAGCACACTATGCTTATTGCGTTGGGCAGGAATATGTTTAATGTTGCTGGTGTCAAACACCAAACCGCCCACGCGATCATTGTGTTGCAAGCTGGCCCAAGCAAATAAACTGGCCACTTGCGCCGCCACAACTGACTTAAAACGGCCTGTGCTGGCAAAAAATAAGTGCAGACTTTGCTCAACTAGAATATAGGTTGGGCGCTCACGTTCTTCATGGAACACTTTAGTGTGCATTTCGCCTGTGCGTGCGGTGACTCGCCAGTCGATACTGCGGGCATCATCCCCGGCTTGATAAGCGCGCACTTGATCAAAGTCCATGCCGCGTCCTCGCAAGCGCGAACGGTGCAAGCCTAGTAGGATGCTGTGTTGCAGAGGCGTGCTAAAGAGCTCAATTTTATGCAAGAAATGACGCAAACTGAGCAAGTCATGCAGATCAATATGTGTACGCCCTTGCATACCCATTAGGCTACTGCGACCACATCCAGTAAGTGTTGTAGAACATGGTCTTGATCAATGCCCATGGCTTCAGCTTCAAAAGATAAAATAATGCGGTGGCGTAATGCATCAAAGAGTACCGCTTGGATATCTTCAGGGCTGACAAAATCACGCCCCGCCAACCATGCATGCGCACGAGCACAGCGATCAATGGCGATAGAGCCGCGTGGGCTGGCGCCAAAACGTATCCATTTAGCCAGCTCAGTATCGTATTTTGCAGGGGTGCGGGTGGCAATAACCAGTTGGATTAAGTACTCCTCCATGGCATCGGCCATATATAAATTTAAGATTTCTTCACGCGCGGCAAAAATCACGGCTTGACTCAGTTGTTGCGGTGGTTTTTGTTCACCATGTAGAGCAATGCCGCGTGCTTGCTGAAGGATTTTTCGCTCAACTTGCGCATCAGGAAAACCAATTTTGACATGCATTAAAAAGCGGTCCAGCTGCGCTTCGGGGAGTGGGTAGGTTCCTTCTTGCTCAATAGGGTTCTGCGTGGCCATCACTAAAAATAAATCCGGCAGTGCATAGGTGTTGTTACCTATGCTGACTTGATGCTCTGCCATCGCTTCTAGCAAGGCTGATTGAACCTTGGCCGGTGCGCGGTTGATTTCATCGGCTAAAATCAAATTGTGAAAAATAGGGCCGTGCTGGAACTCAAATAAGGTGCTTTCTGGGCGATAAATATCAGTGCCGGTAATATCTGAAGGCAGCAAGTCTGGAGTGAACTGAATCCGCTGAAAGCTGGCTTCTAAACCTTCTGCAAGGTACTTAATGGCTTTAGTTTTAGCCAGCCCGGGTGCGCCTTCTACCAGTAGGTGACCATCGGCGAGTAAGGCAATTAAGAGACGATCAATCAGTCGTTCTTGACCAAGAATTTGGCTGGTTAAATAGTGCCGTAACGCAAGTAAGGCTTCATGGGGTGACATAGTGTGCCTTTTCAATACAAAGAACTCAGCTGCAGTGTAATGCATCTATCCAGCCTGTGGATATGCGCTGAAGCTTAGTGTTAAACACGTCGCATCCTCTTAAAAAGGCGCAGGGCAGTTAAAATCTAAGCGCTGTTTGGAGTGGGGGTGCGTCAGGCGTAATGCGCTGGCATGTAAGCATAAGCGTGGTGCTGCTTGCAGGGCAGGCTCGTGCGCATACAGCACATCACCTAAAATGGGGTGGCCAATGGCTAACATGTGCACTCTGAGTTGATGCGAGCGACCTGTGTAAGGGGTCAGCTCAATACGGCAGTGGTTATGATTGCGTTGCTGCACCTTCCAGAAGGTTAACGCATGCTTCCCCAGTTGATGATCAACTATTTGGCGCGGCTTATTAGGCGGATCGTAGCGCAGTGGCAGTTCAACTTGCCCTTCTGCTTCGGCAAAGTCGCCCCAGCATAAAGCGGTGTACAGCTTATCCACTTCGCGATCATGAAATTGGCGAGATAACTCACGATGGCTATCAGCATCGCGAGCAAGGACAATTAAACCAGACGTTTCTAAGTCTAAGCGATGCACGATAAGGGCGTCAGGGTAGCCGTTTTCTTGCAGGCGCGTGATTAAGCAATCTTTATTGTCTGCGGCGCGCCCTGGCACAGAGAGCAATAAAGTGGGCTTGTTAACCACTAATAGATGGGCGTCTGCATAGATAATTTCAATGCTGGATAGAGGCATAATTAACCCTATAAATAAATTTGGCGGCCCAAAGGCCGCCAAATAATCATTGCATCATGGCTCAAATTAACGGTCAGGCAATGTAATATTTAACTCAAGAATTGAGCAGCTGCCTTGGTTCTCCAAGGCGACTTGCACTTGCTCTTGATCAATGTTGACATATTTACGAATCACTTCAACCAGCTCTTTTTGTAAAGCCGGCAGGTAGTCAGGCTCATCACGCTGACCACGTTCGTGAGCCACAATGATTTGTAAGCGTTCTTTGGCAATGGATGCGGTGGGTGCTTTTTTGCGAGATCTAAAAAAATCTATAATGCTCACTGCTTACCTCCGAACATGCGTTGGAGGAAGCCTTTCTTCTGGACTTCCAGAAAGCGGTGGGGCACTTCTTTGCCTAAAAGACGCTCAACAGCATCGCTGTAAGCTTGTCCTGCATCGCTTTCCTCATCAAGAATCACGGGTACACCTTGGTTGGACGCCTTAAGTACGGCTTGCGACTCAGGAATCACCCCGATCATTTGAATAGAGAGGATTTCCTCAACGTCTTCAACACTCAGCATCTCGCCGCGCGCGACACGCTCAGGGCAATAGCGGGTCAGTAACAGGTGCTCGGTGATGGGCTCGCGGCCTTCTTCGGCGCGTTTTGATTTACTCGATAACAGGCCTAGCATGCGATCAGAGTCACGAACCGATGATACTTCAGGGTTGGTTACAACAATGGCGGCATCAGCTAAGTACATAGCAAGATGTGCGCCTTTTTCAATACCCGCTGGCGAGTCACAAATAACATATTCAAATTGCTCAGCCAGTTCGCCAATAACCTTTTCTACGCCTTCTTTGGTTAAAGCATCTTTATCGCGGGTTTGACTGGCGGCCAGAATATATAAGTTTTCTAGGCGTTTATCTTTAATAAGCGCTTGATTGAGTGTGGCATCACCATTAATCACATTAACAAAATCGTAAACGACACGACGCTCACAGCCCATAATAAGGTCGAGATTACGTAAACCTACATCAAAATCGACAATCACTGTTTTGTGTCCGCGTAATGCGAGGCCTGTACCAATTGCTGCGCTGGTGGTGGTTTTGCCAACGCCGCCTTTACCTGATGTTACAACGAGAATCTTAGACAAGCGGATCACCTTAATAGAAAGTAAAGGGTTGTTGATAAATTGATTATAAAGTGTTCAGCGCCACAAAGGTATAGATCAGAGCGCAGAGATCTCTAACTGTTCCCCATTTAAATAGGTTTGTGTGGCTTTTCCCCATAAAGGGTCGCGTCGTAAGTCTTCGGCAACTTTGTATTGCCCCGCAATAGACAGCATTTCAGCGCCCATTTGCTGACAAAAAATACGCGCTTCGAGGTTGCCATTGATGCCTGCCAGTGCGCGGCCGCGTAAAGGGCCGTATACATGGATATTGCCATCGGCTAGCAATTCAGCACCGGCACTGACTGCAGCCATCACAATTAAATCAGTATTTTTTGCATAAATTTGCTGACCGCTGCGTACCGGATGGGTGATCACTTTGGCAGGAATAAGGCTGGGCTCAGCAGGTGCGGCAGGCGTAATGGCCACTGGGCGTTCACGTGCATCACTGGGCGGGGTTACGGCCACATCCAATGCCTTGGCGGCAGCGAGGTGATCGGGATGCTCGGTGCGAATCGCTAGAGTCTGCAAACCATGTTGGCGGCAGATGCTTAGCAAACGGGCCAAATTTAAAGGCTCTGCGCTTGGTTTGCATTTATCAAGCGCTAAAATAATAGGCGCTTCTTGGAAGAATTGGGGTGCCTGTTCAACTTTTTCAGCCAATTGGCTATCCAGGCTATCTAGATCATTGGAAGAAAGTTCTAAAATAGTTAAGGCAAGCATGCTGCCTTTAAGTTGAAAGACCGGGGCTTTCTCAAGAAGATCTGCTTGATTCATCGAAGGCTCTATGGAAAGTAAAAATTAAAAGTGAGTTATAACGTTAAGCATGTCAGGCTGCAAATGAATAAGCCATGTAGAATATAGCCTTTTATGCTGTTTGGTGTGTTAATTATGAAGCATTCAGGGTTCGAAATCGCCTTTTTGCATCCGCGTTACTGGTTGTTGTGGCTAGGCTTAGCTCTTTTGTGGTTATTAACCCAGTTGCCGTATGTGGTTCTATTGGGGCTGGGTCGGGTTTTGGGTTGGATTATGTTACACACCGCAAGCAGCCGTCGCTATATTGTTACGCGTAATCTTGAGCTGTGCTTTCCTGAGCTGAGCGCCAAGGAGCGTCAGCATATAGTGCGTGAAAACTTTGCTTCTATGGGTATTGCTTTTTTTGAAATGGCAATGAGTTGGTGGTGGCCTAAAAAGCGTTTGAGCACATTGTTACGCGTTGAAGGCTTAGAGCATTTGCAAACAGCGCAGGCGCAAAACCAAGGCGTGATCTTAATGGCGATCCATTTTACCACCTTAGAAATTGGTGCGGCGTTATTAGGTCAGCGTCATACCATTGACGGTATGTACCGTGCACATAAAAACCCCGTATTTGATTATGTCCAGCGCCGCGGACGTGAGCGCCACAATGCGGACGCTAAAGCGATTGAGCGTGAAGATGTGCGCGGGATGTTGAAAGTGTTGCGGCAAGGGCGTGCGATTTGGTATGCGCCGGACCAAGACTATGGTCCAAAGCAGAGTGTGTTTGTGCCTCTTTTTGGTATTCCAGCTGCTACAGTAACGGCGACCAGCAAATTTGCCCAACTCGGACGCGCCCAGGTGATTCCAATGACGCAAACACGCTTAGCAGATGGCAAGGGTTATTTGATTAAAATTGAACCGCCATTGCAGAATTTTCCTGGTGAGTCCGATACGCAGGATTGCTTACGCATTAATCAGTGGATTGAGCAGACGATTGCTAAACAGCCCGAACAGTATTTGTGGGCGCACCGTCGCTTTAAAACTCGACCTGAAGGTGAGGCCAAGCTGTATTGAAGACACAGGAGCAGGCATCTGCGCTGCAAGCAGCGCAAGAGGCTAAAAAGAACGCTATAACAGCTTTGATTTTATCCGGTGGTGGTGCGCGTGCTGCGTATCAAGTTGGGGTATTGTCAGCCATTGCTGATCTGTTGCCCGAATCAGCAGATAATCCATTTGAAGTGATTGTCGGTACCTCGGCCGGCGCCATTAACGCGGTGAGTCTAGCCTGTGGTGCATTGGATTTTCAGCAGTCCATTCGTAAACTCGCAGTTGTATGGCAAGGTTTTCGCACAAGTTTGGTGTATCGCACGGACTGGCTGGGGGTGTTGCGACAAGCCGGGCGTTTTATTGCTCAACATGTCATGGGTTTTGGTCGTGGTTTAGAGCCGGTTGCACTATTAGATAACTCACCACTGCGTGAGTTACTGCTAAAAGAGCTGGATTTTTCTGGTATTAATCTGGCCGTGGCGCGGCGTAAATTACGTGCAGTTGCCATTACTGCGTTTGCCTATCAGTCTGGACAGGCGGTTACCTTTTTCCAAGGGCGGGGCAATATTGAGCCTTGGGTGCGGCATCGGCGTAATGGCTCAGCTGAGCGCCTGCGTATTGATCATTTAATGGCCAGTTCAGCCATTCCTTTACTGTTTCCTCCGGTGCGGCTCAATTATGAGTATTTTGGTGATGGTGCAGTGCGGCAAGCAGCGCCTATTAGCCCTGCGTTGCATTTAGGCGCCAACCGCGTATTAGTGATTGGTGTACGCAGCCAAGAGCAAGAAGTGCAGGCTATTCCTATAACCGCGCGGCCACCGAGTTTAGCCCAGATCGGAGCCCATCTATTAAACAGTACCTTTATTGACAACCTAGAGTCTGATTTAGAGTTGCTCGGACGTTTAAATACGGTTGGCCAGCTTTTACCTGAAGAAGAGCGTAAAAAACATCTGGGCTTGTCACCGGTTGAGGTGTTGGTTATTGCGCCGAGTAAAAACATTGATGAAATAGCTGCGCGGCATCGCCATCAATTACCGGCTTCAATACGGCTGTTTTTACGTGGTCCTGGTGCTATGCGTGCCAGTGGTGGTGGCGTCTTGAGTTATTTGCTGTTTGAACGTGGCTATTGTAATGAGCTGATTGAGCTGGGTTATCAAGATGCCATGAGCAAAAAAGATGAGCTGCTCGCTTTTTTAGGACTCAGCTCATCTTGATTGTCCGCTGCTAAAAATCAGCTGTCATCCGCATGCTTAGTGCTGGTTCGGCTGGCCACTTGTTGTGTGCGGCAGTTTAAATAAATAGAGCTTTGTAGCCATTGCTGATCGGGATACCAGGAAAACATAAACTGGCCTCCTTTGAGCTTATCAACGACTGTGCGTGCAATTTCTGGGCGTACGGCTGGGCACCCTTGACTGCGGCCAATGCGGCCTTGGCTTTTGATCCAGTCAGGATTAACGTAGTCAGCCGGATGAATGACGATTGCACGTTCACGCGCGCGGTCATTGACGCCGGGTTCTAAGCCATCCATGCGCAGCGAATAACCGTGCTTGCCGTGGTAGCTTTCGGCGGTGCGAAATAAACCGATGCTGGATTGATGGCTGCCATTGGTGTTGGAAAAGCGGGTGGCGAAGTTATCTCCCGAGCGATTGCCATGCGCAACAAAGTCATGCAGAACCAACTGTTTGCTGTGCAGGTCAAAAATCCATAAGCGCTTTTCACTGGACGGTAAAGAAAAATCAATCACGGCTAAGCGTTGGGCAGGCTCTGCGCCGTGGCTGAGCGCGCACTGCATGGCGCTTAATGCTGTTGAAAGCACGTTATGGCTAAGGGATGGTGCCGCTTGTGTGAGCGCTTGGCTGAGTTGCTGGGGAAATGTAGCGGCTGTGGCTGAAAAAGCGCCAAGACTGGACATTGCAGCCAAAAAAGATCGAATAAAAAAAGGACGAAGCATATAAATACTCTCGTTACGGCGCAAAGGCTGCGCAATAAAAATAATCAGGTCCATGCCTGCCGCTGAATATCTGTCTGTGTTGCTTTTATAATTGTGATACAAGAGACTTTACAAGCGTCTAATGCGACAGTGCATATAAGCCGAATATCTTAACAGCTCATTGAATGGATCCAAACTCTTGTTTAAACAATACACTTGGCTGGCTTTAGTTATCGGCCTCTCTCATAGTGCCTCAAGCTGGGCGCAAGCAGATTACAGCCCACAAACACTGGTCGAAACGCTTAATTCACTGCCGCAAGCCTGTCGCTCAGTGACAACTGACCATTGGTCGGAGTCGTCCATTCAGCAGCTGCAAAGATTCTATCAGAGCCTTGAATATACGCCGCTGTGGCAGGATGCCGCCCCGCGCGACCAACTGGTCTCATTAATATCAGATACCCGCTACGATGGTTTAGAGCCGAGCCTGTATCAGCTGCGCTATGCAACACTATTGGCGCAGCCCGCCTCGCTACAGCAGCATGCGTGTGCGGAATTACTCTTGAGTCATGGTTACCTGCAAGTGTTACAGCACTTGCGTGATGGTGTGCTTGATCCCAGTATAGTTGAGCCTTATTGGTATGAAACAGCCGTTGCGCCCTTGCCAGCGCCGCCTATTGTCGATACAGCTTTAGCCGGTTTGGCTGACTTGCCCGGGGTGTTTGCGCAGGTGCGTCCCCAGCACAGCAGCTATCAAAAACTACGTGAAGTCCTAAAAAATAGCACTGTATTAAGTCCAGTCGACTGGGGGGAAATTCCCGTAGCCGGTAAGTCTATCCGTGTGGGTATGCACGATGCGCGAGTGCCGCAGCTGCAAGAGCGTTTAGCACTGGCAGGTTACTTAAGTACCGATGTAGGGCTGCTTACCGCCGTTAGTCCAGAAACAAACGTAGCACAAGAGAGCGCGGTTGATGCTTTATTGTATAGCGAAAAACTGGCTGTAGCGGTGAAGGCTTTTCAACAAGATCATTACTTAGAGGATGATGGCATTGTTGGGCCTGCTACGTTACGCGAGCTGAATATCAGCCCTGAGCAGCGCTTGATGCAAGTGCGCATTAATCTAGAGCGTCTACGTTGGCTGGATAAATTGCTGGAGCCAACCATGTTGCTGGTCGATATTGCTGGCGCACGTTTATTGTATTTTCGCAATGGTGAGATCGTATGGCGGACGCGCACGCAAGTGGGCACCGTGCGTAGGCAAACCCCGTTGCTAAAATCACGTATCACCCATCTAACCGTTAATCCAACCTGGACAGTCCCGCCTACCATTTTGCGGGAAGATAAACTTCCAGCTATTCGTCGTGATATTGGTTATTTGGCCCGCAGTAATATGAGTGTGCTTGATTATCAGGGCAATGTATTGGATCCGTACAGCGTCGATTGGCGGGCGCCTTCAGGCATTATGTTGCGTCAAGGTCCAGGTCCTAGTAATGCGCTGGGCCTAGTGGCTATACGCTTTGCCAACCCTTTTGCTGTGTATTTACATGATACGCCCAGTCAGCATTTATTTGGTCGCGCGACGCGTACGGTAAGTTCAGGCTGTGTGCGCGTAGAGGAGGCGCAAAAACTGGTGGATCAGTTGCTGTTTGAGGCAACAGATCAAGAGCGTGAGCGGATTGAGCACATTCAAGCCAGTGGTAAAACGCGTAATGTTGATTTGCCTAAACCTATCCCAGTGCTCTTAGCCTATTGGACTGTTGAAGTGGATATGGATAATCGTTTGCGTTTTCGTAGCGATATCTACGGCCATGATGCCAAGGTTGCTGCCGCACTGAAGGCAGCGCAGCGGTAATAGTATTGAGAGTCAGTGGCCGCCACTCTAGGAATGCCCTTATAACTGGACATCTTAGCGTGGCGGCTGTTTAGTCTTGTTTAGTCGGCTTGTGAATCGCTGTTGGCGTCAAAATCGTATGAGTTTTCCAGCCATAACGCATTAATAATAGCCATGCTGCAGGCTAACAGAACGCCTAAAATCCAAGTGAAATACCACATATATACCCCTTAAATCATTTGCTGAAGCGGTGCTCGGCATGACCATGCACCGCTGGCTTAAGAGCCTATCAATAGAGACCGTGTGAGTTATTATCAATATCAGACACCTTAACAGTGCCCCACATTTTGATATAGCTCCATAAGGTGTAGAGCAAAATAATAGGTACAAAAATGGCCGCAGCCACAAACATAATACCTAAAGTCTTATGACTGGATACCGCATCCCACATCGTTAAGCTTGATGAGAAATCAATGCTTGACGGCATGAGGAATGGGAATAAGGCAAAACCTGCGGTGCAAATGGTTCCGGTAATCATCAAAGATGAACCTAAGAAAGCCAAACCAGAGCGCTGCACAGTTGCAGCCAGTAGCGCTAAAACACCGCCGACAATACCTAGCGCTGGAGCAATACGCATCATTGGATACTGCGTATAGTTGGCGAGCCAGCCGGGGTTGTTTTGTGCAACTGTTTTGCTCAGAGGATCAATGGCCGCATTTGGATCAATGACGGACGTCACGCTGTAACCTTGGATGCCTAGCCACAGCCAGAGTCCTGCACCAATAAAGGTTATTAAGTACGCGATGGAGAAGATCTGCGCAGCATTGCGTGAGCGCTGGAACACCTGTTGCTCAGTGCGCAGCATCAACCAAGCAGCTCCGTGGCTGACCAGCATGGCGACACTCACCAGACCAACTAGGATACCAAAAGGGTTCAGTAGGCCCCAGAAATTACCGGTATAGCTGATACGCATGGTCTCATCCAGCATAAAAGGCACGCCAAGGAACAGGTTACCAAAAGCAACGCCGAACACTAATGCGGGCACAAAGCTACCTAAGCACAGCACCCAGTCCCAGCGCGAGCGCCAGTTTGGATTGTCCAGTTTGCTGCGGTAATCAAAACCCACAGGACGGGTGAAGAGCGCAAAGAGCACCAGCAGCATAGCCCAGTAGAAACCTGAGAACGAGGCTGCATAGACCACCGGCCAAGCCGCAAATAAAGCACCTGCGGCAGTGATAAGCCAAACTTGGTTACCGTCCCAGTGTGGGGCAATGGTGTTAATCACTACGCGACGTTCGCTGTCGGTTTTGCCAACAAAGGGCAATAAAATGACTGCGCCTAAGTCAAAGCCATCGGTCAGGGCAAAGCCGATGAGCAAGACACCGACTAATACCCACCAAATCAGCTTTAGAGTTTCGTAATCAAACATTTCGCCACTCCTTATATGTTCTTAGTGTTGTTTTGTTCAAAATGGTAGCGACCTGTATGTAGGCAGCTTGGACCTTTGCGCGCAAAACGAATCATTAAGTACATTTCAATACAAATTAATAGGGTGTAAATCACCGCAATAGTAATAATTGACGCCATTACATCGCTGACAGACAAGGAAGAGGCGGAGTAGAAGGTTGGCAGTACTTCACCGATAGACCAAGGCTGACGACCCATTTCTGCAACATACCAGCCCGTTTGTACGCCGATCCACGGCAGGGGCAAGCTCAGTAAGGCAAACTTCAGTAGCCATGGTTTGTGCTCTTGATTGTGCTTGGTGGAGGCCCAGAAAGCTAAGACAAAGAGCACAAGCATTAAGAAGCCTGCACCGACCATGAGGCGGAACGCCCAGAACAAGCTCGGTACATGCGGGATGGTATCCGCCGCCGCTTGTTTGATTTGCTCTTCAGTGGCCTGAGCAACGTTATCTGTGTAGCGCTTGAGCAGTAAGCCGTAGCCCAGGTCTGCTTTTACTTCATCAAATAGAGCAATATTCTCTGCAGTGCGATCACCGTTACGTAAAACCTGGAGACGCTCATAGGCGAGCATGCCGTTACGGATGCGCACTTCGTGTTGATCCATCAGCTCTTTAATGCCTGTCACTTCAGTGTCAGTGGAGCGTGTAGCAATAATACCCATCACGTATGGGATTTTTACTGCGTAGTCGGTGCTCTGGGTTTGCATATTCGGCAAGCCAATCAGAGTAAAAGCTGCAGGCGCCGGTTCAGTGTGCCATTCAGCCTCAATGGCAGCCAGTTTGGTTTTCTGTACATCCCCAATTTCATAACCTGACTCATCACCGAGCACAATGACCGAAAGGATGGACGCCATACCAAAAGCGGAGGCGATGGCAAAAGAACGGCGGGCAAAGCCCATGTCGCGCTTCTTGAGTAAGTACCAACTGGAAATGGCGAGGACAAAGATTGAGCCGGTGACATAGCCAGCAGCAACGGTGTGCACGAATTTAACTTGTGCCACTGGGTTGAAGATCAAGGCGGCAAAATCAACGACTTCCATGCGCATGGTTTCATAGTTAAATTCAGCGCCAACCGGGTTTTGCATCCAGCCATTGGCTACGAGAATCCATAATGCTGAGAGGTTTGAACCAATCGCAACCAACCAAGTGACGGCTAAGTGCTGGCGCTTACTGAGGCGGTCCCAACCAAAAAAGAATAAACCAATAAAGGTCGACTCTAGGAAAAACGCCATTAAGCCTTCAATTGCAAGTGGGGCACCAAACACATCACCAACGTAGTGACTGTAGTAAGACCAGTTGGTGCCGAATTGAAACTCCATGGTCAATCCTGTTGCAACGCCAATGGCAAAGTTAATACCAAAGAGCTTACCCCAGAATTTAACCATGTCTTTGTACACTTCTTTGCCGGTTAAGACATAGACCGACTCCATGATGGCAAGCAAAAATGCTAGACCAATGGTTAGGGGTACAAAAATAAAGTGATACATTGCCGTCATCGCAAATTGGAAGCGAGACAGGTCAACCAGAGTTTCCGAGATCATTGTGCATACTCCCCGGGAGTGAGTGGTACTTGTATTGCGCTTAACAATTGTGCGCTGGGTGAGTCAGCGAATTGTTGTACAGCGCTTAAGCTATTAGGGAAACGCTGAATAATTATCTGCGTTGCTAGGGTGCTGTTTAAAATCGACTTAAAGTGCTTATTTACTGTGGGTAAATTGCATTTTTTCGATGATTTTTGCCTAGCCTTGGCGGTTTTACCAACATTATTCAGTGCTTCCTGAGGAAAACCAAACATATTGAGTGCTCTTTTAATATATACGACATTTGTATTATGTCACCGATTACTTGATTAAAGACAAGAATATGGCGGTGACTTGTTGTCGCAGTGTGCGTTTCAGCGCAGTGGACACAAGAAATATGTTCAGCAGAGGGCGAGTTAAGTGATGCAGCAGCTTGGACGGATTTTGCTGAAGAGGGCTAGAAAAGTGGCCCGCCCATAAAGCGATATGAGCGGGCTTGGGCGGGGCTTAGTGTTCGTTAAGAGTAAAAGCGGTCAAGGTGAATGTAGGTATGCTGCTGTCTTGCAGCAGCTGTGAGCCTTCCAGTTCTGGCAGGTCAATAATTGCGGCAACCTCGTAGACACTTGCGCCCATGCGACGAATTAAGCGAGCAGCAGCAATAAAAGTACCGCCGCTGGCAATAATATCATCAATCAATAAAACTTTATCCCCCTCGCATAAGCTGTCTGCATGCACTTCGAGCGTGGATTGCTCGTATTCGGTGTCGTATGGCTCGCTGAGTACATCAGCAGGCAATTTACCTTTTTTGCGAAATAAAACTAAAGGTTTGTTGAGCTCGTAAGCAATGGTTGAGCCGAGTAAAAAACCGCGAGACTCAATGGCGCCTATGTGGGTGAAATCACTTTCCACATAGCGCTGCACTAATCCATCAATGACCATGCGCAAGGCGCGAGGTGATTGGAAAAGCGGTGTGATGTCGCGAAAAATAATGCCTTTTTTCGGGAAATCAGGAATTGGGCGTATTAAAGACTTGATTGCGAATTCATCAAAAATCATATATTGAACCTCTTTGAACAGGTCAGTTATCTAAGTTGCCGCCTGCCAGTGCACAGATTTCAATCAGGTTAACAAGATTGATTTCTTTGCCTTCTGCAACCAGCAGTCCATTTTGCTGGAAGCGAGTAAACACCCGCGATACAGTTTCTACAGCTAGACCTAAGTAGTTACCTATTTCATTGCGCGACATGGCTAGGCGAAACTGCTGTGGAGAATAGCCACGGGCACGAAAACGCGCTGAAAGGTTGACTAAAAAAGTGGCAATGCGCTCATCCGCGGTTTTCTTTGACAGTAGCATCATCATTTGCTGATCATCGCGAATTTCACGACTCATAATACGCATCAATTGGCGGCGCAATTGCGGTAGGTGGGCGCTGAGCTCATCGAGACGCTCAAAGGGAATTTCGCAAATAGAGGTGGTTTCTAAAGCAATTGCAGATACAGGATAAAGTTCGGTATCCATTCCCGATAATCCAACAAACTCACTCGGTAAATGAAAGCCGGTGATTTGTTCTTCTCCGCAGTCAGTGACACTAAACGTTTTAAGGCTGCCCGAGCGCACGGCATAAACAGAAGCAAACTCATCCCCTTGGCGAAAGAGAAATTCACCTTTTTTTAAAGGACGGCTTCGTTTGACAATACTATCGAGGGCGTCAAGGTCTTGCAGATCTAAAGACAGGGGCAAGCAAAGTGTGGCTAAACTGCAATCTTTGCAGTGCGCTTGGTGCGGGCTCCGTACACTAGTAATTTCGGCCATACCATGGTTCCTGATCGAGAGGCGATTCAATGTAATGACTTTAGATTACCTTAGGCGGCAAGAAGCTTCCAGCTTGTTTAGTTAAAGCAAGGCTAGACTCTGCATAAAATAGGTGGGTAAAAACTCTAAATGTTGTTTTTTTTAAGGGTTAAATGGCTTGTGTGATAGGTATTTTTATTACATTGTCTGCTGCAGCATAGTCAGCGTCAGCAAAGAGCTGGCAGACGGCTTGGGTAAATAAACGTCCTTGCTGTGTCATTTTCAAGAGCTGGGCATTAACAGAAAGCAGCCCGGCATCTTGCATCTGTTCCAGCTGTGGCCACAGCGCGTGGAAATACGCCCTGGCATTGATAGCGTAGTTACGCTCTAAATTGCTGAAATCCACCGTAAATTGGCAAGCAAGGGCCTGAATAACGCTGCGCCTGATTTGCTCATCGGTATTGCACAGCATTCCTTGCGCTGTAGGCAGCTGCCGATTGTTACAGGCGGTTTGGTAGGCATTTAAGTCATGGGTGTTTTGATAATACAGCTCACCGATTTGACTGATGGCAGATACACCAAAGCCAAGCGTGTCACAGTTGGCGCAGGTGCTATAGCCCTGTATGCCATATTGCAAAGTGCCATCTTCTTGTGCCGAGGCAAAATCATCATCCGCTAAGGCAAAATGATCCATACCAATATAGGTGTAGCCTGCACGATTAAGCTGTTGCAAGGCATCACGCAACATTTTCTCAATACAATGTGCAGAGGGTAGGTCCGCGGCATTAATCCGCTGTTGGATAGGGTATTTAGTGGGTTGATGTTTAAAGCCCCGCACTGTGATACGGTCGGGCATAAGCTTGATGACATCGGCTAAAGCATTGGCAAATGAATGGGGTGTTTGCTTGGGTAGGCCATAGATTAAGCTGATGCTCACAGTGCGAAACTGTAAGGTGCGTGCTGCTTCAACAATATTTTGGGTTTGCTCGTACGTTTGTAAACGGTTGATGGCGCGTTGCACTTTAGGGTCAAGGCCTTGCACCTCGATATTGACGCGATTAAAGCCAATGTCACGTAGTACACCCATGGTTGACCAGTCTGTTTCACGCGGATCAATATCAATGCTGTATTGCGTGAAGTTATTGCTGCTGATATTAAAGTTGTCTTTTAAACAACCCATCAGTTGGCGTAGTTCATTAGGATTTAAAAAAGTGGGTGTGCCGCCGCCAAAGTGCAGTTGTTCAACAGGTTGTTGGCTGTCGATATGCTGTGCAACTAAACGGATTTCTTGCTCAAGAGCGTGCAAGTAGGCGGTGCTACGGCTGCGATCTTTTGTCACTATATTTTTGTTGGTACCGTAGTAGCACGCGTTAGCTGAGAACGGGATATTCACGTTCAGGGTCAGCGAACGTTGAGTTTTATTGCTATTGCGTAAGGCACTGAACCGCTCGAAAGCACTGATGTTTTGTTGAAATTGCTCGGGCGCAGGGTATATACAGCATGGATTGCCAAGGCGATGATACTGATTAAATAGCTTTGAGCTCCACCCTGTACTGTTGGTCATGTGAAGTGACTCCCTGGATACCTGCATTTTCAGCGAGTATAGGGCGGCACGCGCATCTGCCTCTTGATCTGTATCAAGCGTATTTGCAGTGTACAGGGGGGATTAATGTCCCATCAGCCAATGTTGATGTGGGCCGGGTAAGGTCCATAATCCGTATAAAATAACCATTAAACCTGCAGCGTAGCGGACGTTCTTGTTGCGTAAGAACGCAGTGACACGTTCTGCAGCTAAGCCAGAAGCCAATAACACAGGCCAAGTGCCCAAACCAAAAGTGAACATCAGTAATGCGCTGGTGGTCGCATCACCTTGGCTGGCGGCCCAAAATAAAGTGCTGTAGACCAGACCACAAGGCAGCCAGCCCCAGAGCGTTCCAAGCAGCAGTGCATGGGGTGTGCTTTTAACAGGTAATAAACGGCTTGCTACGGGTTGAATATATTTCCAGATATGCCGCCCGATGTTTTCAATACGGGTGAGGCCATGCCACCAGCCTGCTAAATACAAGCCTAAACTAATCAACAGCAGCCCAGCCACGATGCGTAGTGCAGCCGCCGCAGGCGTTTGTTCAACCGCCCAGCCCAGCAGGCCAAATAAGAAGCCCGCAACGGCATAGCTACTGACTCGGCCTAAATTGTAGGCAACGATCAGGCGCAGACGTTTATGTTGTTGCTCTTGTGGAATGCTTAAGGTCAGTGCACCCATTAAACCACCGCACATGCCGAGGCAGTGACCGGCGCCGAGGAGGCCGAGAATAAATGCTGAAGCCAGCAGGGGGATGAGTTCAATCATGATGGGGTTTGTCAACAGAATCTTGTGGCGCGGACTGATCCTTTACACTGGCAATGTGCATAGGGTCTTCGTCATCAAATAAAATGCTGTGTGCTGGACCGTCTAGATCCTCATATTGGCCGCTATCAACGGCCCAGAAAAACAGCCAGATCGCCAGAGCAACAATAATCATTGCGGCTGGAATCATTACATATAAAGCTGCCATATTTTGCCTCGCTATAAATAGGATGAATGTCAGTCTCGCAAGCGGGTCAGGCGTAGAGCATTTAATACCACCAGCAATGAGCTGACTGACATGCCCAATGCGGCCCAGCCAGGAGTGACCCAGCCAATTGCCGCAAAGGGAATCACTAAGCCATTGTACAATGTTGCCCAAGCAAGGTTTTCAATGATTATTCGGCGGGTTTTTTTCGCCACTTGTAAGGCGCTGATTAAGCTGCTCAGGCTATTGGACAGTAAAATAGCATCGGCTGTGGTTTTGGCTAAATCAGTGGCACTGCCCATGGCGATACTGATATCTGCCGCGGCAAGTACCGGAACATCGTTGACACCATCGCCGAGCATCAGGACGTGACGCCCTTGGCGGTGCAAATCTTTTAATACCTGCAGCTTGTCATCAGGGGTGAGACCGCCACGCGCATCCTCAATACCTAGCTGCTGGGCAATGTGTTGCACCATGGGTGAGCTATCACCGGACAGCAAAAGCACTTGCCAGCCGCGCTCACGGCAGGTTGACAGTAAAGCCTGCGCATCTGGGCGCAGTTGGTCGTCAAGAGCAAACCATGCCAATGCTTGCTGTGCATCGCCTAAGAGCAGCCATTGCCCTTGTGCGTCGGGCATGACGGGTGCTGTGTAGCCACCTAAAGCGCTGACATAGTCAGGACGACCAATACGTAGTTGCTGGCCATTGACCGTACCTTCTAAGCCTAGTCCAGGTGCGCTATTGACATGCTGTGCCACAGTGGCAGTGCGGCCAAAGGCACGGGCGATAGGGTGCTCAGAATGACTTTCTAATGCTGCAGCTAAATCCAGACAATCGTGTTCGCTGAGCTTGGCGCATGGCACAATACTTTTAAGTGTAAGTTTGCCCTCGGTTAAGGTGCCGGTCTTATCAAAAATGACAGTATCGACTTGCTGAAAACTTTCGAGGACATGACCCTTGGTGATAAGCAGGCCCAGTTTATGCAATGTGCCTGTGGCTGCAGTTAATGCGGTAGGTGTTGCCAATGAGAGTGCACAAGGGCAGGTGGCAACCAATAGCGATAAAACAATCCAAAATGCTCGTGAAGAATCAATTTGCCACCAGATCAAGCCAACGATTGCAGCAATTAAAAGTACGCTGATTAGGAACCATTGGGCCACACGGTCGGCGAGCTCGGCCAAACGGGGCTTAAGGGACTGCGCTCGTTCTAAAAGACGCACAATCGCGGACAGCTGAGTGTCTTCGCCTAGCGCTAAAACACTGATAGTGAGCGGGCCTTCGATATTTAGTGTACCTGCCACTACCGTATCACCGGGTGCTTTAGCTAAGGGCAGATACTCACCCGTAAGTAAGGATTCATCGATACTTGAGTGGCCTGTTAGAATTCGGCCGTCCGCAGGTATCAGGCTGCCGGGTGGCACTAAAAGCTGATCACCTTGCTGTAACTCACTCAATAAAATCCGCTCACTGCCACCTTCAGTGGTTAAGCGCAAGCAGGATGCAGGCAATAAGTTAACCAGTTGTGTGGTCGCCGCTGCAGTACGTTCACGCGCACGTCGCTCTAAATAGCGTCCCGACAATAAGAACAGGGCAAACATACCGGCAGCATCAAAATACAGATCGCCTTGCCCGGTCAAGGTGGACCAGATCCCTGCCGCATAAGCACCGGCTATGGCCAAAGATACAGATACGTCCATGGTCAGGTGACGGGTGCGTAAATCACGTAGCGCCCCGGTAAAGAACTCGCTGCTGCAATAGAACACAATAGGGGTGGTTAAAATCAAACTGGTCCAGCGCAGTAAACGGTCCATGGCCTCGGATAGGTCGAGGTTGAACTCGGGCCAAGTTGCCATAGATGCCATCATCACTTGCATCCATAGCAAACCGGCTACGCCAAGTTTGCGCAGCGCGCGACGGTTATCGGCTTGCATTTGTTCGCTGACTTTATCAGGCTGCCAAGGATGGGCTGCATAACCAATATGACGGAGGGTTTGTAACAGGTCAGAAAGAGCAATTTGCTCGGCATCCCAGCGAATGTGTAAGCGATGGTTGCTTAGATTTAGGGTGGCCTCAACCACGGCAGGTAATTGTTTCAGGTGCTTTTCAATCAGCCAGCCGCAGGCTGCACAGGTTATACCTTCAATAAGCAGGCGTGTTTCGCTGATCTTGCCGGATGTGCTGACAAAAGGTTTTTGAATATCTTCGCGATCGAGCATGAGTAGCTCATCGGGAAGTACACCCGGTAGTGCTTCAGGGTTCGCTGAAGGTTCGCTGCGGTGTTGATAATAACTTTCTAGGCCCGCCGCAATAATAGTTTGTGCAACGGCTTGACAGCCAGGACAACAAAACACGCGTTTTTCCTGGAGTACAGTGGCCGTAAAGGCATCGCCTGTCAAAACAGGTAAGCCACAGTGAAAACATGATAAAGGCACAGCCATAATAATCAGCTATCTATAAATGAAACAGTTTCCACTGAGGCCTGTAGAGCAGGAGAGTGGGACTAGGTTTACTCTCCTAGTGTAATGGGTTGGTCGGCGACTAAGGTATGCTCTTCAAATAAACGCCATTCAGCGCCATCTTCCGAACCTAACACCTCAACAAAACGACGACCTTGGATATCTTCTTGCAATAAACCACGGTACACATCTGCACTGACGGGCTGCAGTACGATACGGCGATCGCGCTCAGGCTGAGTGGGTGAGATTAAGTTTAACACTAAGTGTTGTGGTCGACTGTTGCCGGCTAAGCTGAACTCGACTTGGCCCAGGCTGTTGTCTAGAGTTAATACACCTGAAATCGCGAGGCGTTCAGCCAGTTTTTCACGCTCCAATGAAGTGTTAATCCCTTTGCCGGCATCATAGTAGTTATCCACTACGAGGCTGTCGGCATTGCGGATTGAGATTGTCAGTAAAGACAGCCCGAGCACCACAGAGAAACTGAGCATGCCAATGATAAACCAAGGCCAAAACTCTTTATACCAGGGTAAAACATTGTCTTCGGGCTGCATACAATATCCTTCAATTAGCGAATAGTTGGGCCGAGGAATCGGCTTTCTGCGGCTCTGTGGATGCTTTTATCATCTTCAGAGTAAATTTTAAACTCAATGGTGTTGGTGCTTGAAGACAGTTCATCTGGATCCACTGAGATTGAAACTGGCACGGATAAGATTTCTCCAGCCGCAGCAGACACATGGTTTTTACCTTCAAGGGTTAAGCCATTTATACCGCTGGCTTCAATGATATAGGTGTGGTCTTTTTGGTCTTTGTTCATGACTTTGAGCGTGTACACGTTCTCGATACGTCCTTCCATATTTTCACGGTAAGGCGTGCGGTCTTTGAGTACGTTAAGCTCAACCAGCGTGCGGTTAAACACAGTGTAGCCAAATAGACTGCTCATTATGAGCAGGGCCGCTGCATAGCCAATCAGGCGTGGACGGAGCAGTTTGGTCTTTTGGCCGGATAAGTTGTGCTCGGTGGTGTAGCTGATTAAGCCTTTTGGATAGCCCACTTTTAGCATGACATCGTCACAGGCATCAATGCAGGCAGCACAGCCAATGCAGGCAATTTGCAAGCCGTCACGAATATCAATACCTGTTGGGCAGACATGCACACAGAGTTTACAGTCAATACAGTCGCCTAAGCCTTGAGCTTTATAGTCACTGCCTTTTTTGCGCGGGCCACGTTTTTCACCGCGCTCGGGATCGTAAGATACAATCAGGGTGTCTTTGTCGAACATTACGCTCTGGAAGCGAGAGTAAGGGCACATATGGATGCACACTTGCTCGCGTAGCCAGCCGGCATTGAGATAAGTGAGCAAGGTGAAAAAGCCCACCCAGAAATACGCCCAACCGTCTGCATTGCCAGAGATTAGATCAAAAGGGAGCTCACGAATCGGGGTGAAATAACCCACAAAAGTCAGGCCGGTAATCAAGCCGATACTGACCCATAACGTGTGTTTTGCTGCTTTGCGCAGAAACTTATTAGCAGACATGGGGGCTTTATCAAGCTTCATGCGAGCGTTGCGATCACCTTCAGTGATTTTTTCGCACCACATAAAAATCCATGTCCAAACGCTTTGTGGGCATGCATAGCCACACCAAACACGTCCAGCGAATACAGTAATAAAGAATAAACCGAAGGCGCAAATAATTAATAGCCAAGACAGTAGCATGAAGTCTTGCGGCCAGTAGGTGGCGCCAAATACATAGAATTTACGCTCAGGCAGGTTCCACCATACCGCTTGGCGATCGCCCCACTGCAGCCAAACCGTACCTAAGAATAAGAGAAATAAGAAAACACCGAAAGCAATGCGAATATTGCGAAAAATTCCAGTAAACGCGCGAGTATAAATAGGTTCGCGTTTTGCGTAGAGGTCGGGACCGTTATTTTGTTTCGGGGTAATATTTTTTACAGGTATTTGTTCAGTCATCAGGTCGTACCGCTGCGGTTTTTAAAATATCCGGCCAGCAAAGGCTGGCCGGAATAAGCTTCTAACTGCTTAATATGGTACGTCTGCTGACGCTCCAACAGAGAGTGACAGCATGTCGCACATGTCATTTACTGATCTTTTTCTTCATGCGAAAGACTGTATACATAAGCAGCTAATAAGTGAACTTTGTCGTTACCCAAAAAGTCTTCTTGAGCAGGCATCACACCATTACGGCCATGGCGAATGGTCTGTTGAACTTGGTTAAAGCTCGAACCATATAACCATACTTTATCTGTCAAGTTAGGGGCTCCCAGCATGGGGTTACCTTTACCTTCTGAGCCATGACATGCTACGCACATTGAGTTAAACGCCTGTTGACCTGCCTCAAGATCAAGGTCTTCAGGGTTTTTCAGGCCAGACAAACTGCGTACATAGCCGGTCACGTTTTTGATGCCATCATTGCCTAAAGCTGCTTCCCAGCCAGGCATCGCAGCCTTACGACCTTTCAGAATTGTGGTTTTGATGGTTGCAGGATCGCCGCCCCAAATCCAGTCGTTATCCGTAAGGTTAGGGAAGCCGTGCGCACCCTTGGCATCTGAACCGTGACAAACAGCACAGTGAGAAGCAAATAAACGACCGCCCATTTTTAATGCGAGTTCATCTTTAGCGACATCCTCGATGGGTAAGGCTGCGTATTTTGCAAAAATAGGGCCGTATTTTTCATCAGCTCTATCCATTTCACGTTCGTACTGCTTGGCTGATGTCCAGCCGCCATCGTAGCCAGGCAAAATACCTTTCCAGTTACCCATGCCTGGGTAAAGAACAAGGTAGCCAACAGCAAAAATAAGCGTGCCAACAAACAGCATAAACCACCAGCGTGGTAGCGGATTGTCAAACTCTTCAATGCCGTCATAAACGTGACCTACGGTTTGCTCCGTAGTGTCGCTGCGTTGGCCTTTACGTGTGGCAAAAATCAGCCATACAAGGGCCAGTAAAGTACCGGTCGTAAGGATTACGATGTACCAACTCCAGAAAGAAGTCATTGGTTATTGCTCCTGGATGTGTCTTTGTTCTGCTCGTTAGAAGGCGGCTCTTCGTCAGCGAAGGGCAGGTTAGCCGCTTCATCGAAGCTGGATTTACGCTTACCGTTATAGGCCCAAAATACTAAGCCTATAAAAGCTACAAAAATAAGCAGTGTGCCTAAGCCGCGAAGAGTTCCGATATCCATGAGCGTTACCGTTTATTCTTAATAGATGTACCAAGAACCTGCAGGTAGGCGACTAAGGCCTCCATTTCAGTCTTGCCCTTAACGGCCGCTACCGCGCCTTTGATGTCTTCATCGGTGTACGGTACGCCTAACCAACGCATGGCTTCAATTTTAGCCACAGTATCTTTGCCGTCTAAGGTGTTTTCTACTAACCAAGGGTAAGCAGGCATCTTTGATTCTGGCACAACGTTGCGAGGGTTGTATAAATGCGCGCGGTGCCAGTCATCTGAATAACGACCACCAACACGAGCTAAGTCTGGACCGGTACGCTTAGAGCCCCATAGGAATGGATGCTCATACACGCTTTCACCAGCGACAGAGTAGTGACCGTAGCGCTCGGTTTCTGCACGGAAAGGACGGATCATCTGTGAGTGGCAGCCAACGCAGCCTTCACGGATATAAATGTCACGACCTTCCAGTTGCAGTGCAGTGTAAGGCTTTAAGCCTTCCACGGGTTCGTTGACCAAGTCTTGGAAAAACAAGGGAACGATTTGTACAAGACCACCGATACTTACTGCAATCACCATAAAGAGCGCGAGTAAACCAACGTTTTTTTCAACGCGTTCATGCTGTTTCATTAGTGTGCCTCTCCAACAGTAAAGCGTGCAGCGGCTTGCGCTTTTTCAGCATCTGACGCGCGCACGGTGCGCCATGTGTTGTACGCCATTAAGAACATACCAAATAAGAAGAATGCGCCACCGATCATACGTACTAAGTAGCCGTAGTGACCTGCTTCTAACGCTTCAACAAATGAGTAAGTCAAGGTGCCGTCTTGGTTAATTGCACGCCACATCAGGCCTTGCATAATACCGTTGACCCACATTGAAGCGATGTACAGTACGGTACCAATCGTAGCTAACCAGAAGTGCGCGTTAATCAGGCCAACACTGTACATTTGTTCGCGGCCAAATAAGCGTGGAACGAGGTGGTACAGAGAACCGATCGAAACCATGGCAACCCAGCCTAAAGCACCCGCGTGTACGTGACCTACAGTCCAGTCAGTGTAGTGCGATAAGGCGTTAACGGTTTTAATTGCCATCATTGGGCCTTCAAAAGTCGACATGCCGTAGAAGGCAAGGGATACAACCAAGAAGCGCAAGATTGGGTCAGTGCGTAATTTATGCCATGCACCTGAAAGGGTCATCATACCGTTGATCATACCGCCCCATGATGGCGCAAGCAGGATCAAGGACATGGCCATACCCAGCGATTGTGCCCAGTCTGGCAACGCTGTGTAATGCAAGTGGTGCGGACCGGCCCAAATGTATACGGTAATCAGTGCCCAGAAGTGCACAATGGATAAACGGTATGAGTAAATTGGGCGTTCTGCTTGCTTAGGTACAAAGTAGTACATCATGCCCAAGAAGCCGGTGGTTAAGAAGAAGCCTACGGCGTTGTGACCGTACCACCATTGCACCATAGCGTCAGTTGCGCCTGAGTACAGTGAGTAGGACTTAAACCAAGTGACTGGGATCGACATGTGGTTAACAATGTGCAGCATGGCCGTTACTAAAATGAACGCACCATAGAACCAGTTACCTACATAAATATGCGACGTTTTGCGTTTAACAATTGTGCCAAAGAAAACGATTGCATATGACACCCAGACTACAGCCAGTAGAAGGGCAATTGGCCACTCTAGCTCAGCGTATTCTTTGGTGGTGGTGTAGCCTAGAGGCAGAGTAATCGCAGCGAGGACGATGACTGCTTGCCAGCCCCAGAACGTAAATGCCGCTAAAGTATCTGAGAATAGGCGGGTTTGCGAGGTGCGCTGTACTACATAGTAGGATGTAGCAAAGAGTGCACTACCACCAAACGCAAAAATTACTGCGTTGGTGTGCAAGGGACGGAGCCGGCCGAAGCTGGTCCAGGGAAGGTTGAAGTTCAGTTCTGGCCATACTAATTGCGCTGCAATTAGGACGCCAACGCTCATACCTACGATACCCCAGACCACCGTCATAATGGCGAACTGGCGTACAACCTTGTAGTTATAAGCATTCTCTTGGATTGCTGTGCTCATGCTAAGACTTCCACGGGTAATGGATTGTTCGGAATTAAATCGCCGACAAGTATGGGCAATGCACAAAGCCATTGCAATCAGCACGTCTTTTATAACGACTGGCAATGAACAATGTTTGCTGTAAATCATCATTTAATTGAAATTAACTCAATTTTAAGCACACATTGACGAGCTTTGATGACAATAGCTTATGACCGACTTGTTAGCGCAATACCTATCTTAGCGTAATTCTCCTCTGAAATAATACTCGAGCTTGGCAATACGACTATTTATAGTCGATTGTTTTCGCTGCCTTGGCGTTGATGGTGGTCAATTTTCAGCCAAGATGGCTGGCGTTAGAGTTGTATTAACGCCAGCCAAACCCATCTGCCTATTCTTTGTTACGGGATAGGCTGTAAACGTAACCTGCCAAGATATGTACTTTATCTTCGCCCAGATATTGTTCCTGAGCTGGCATTACACCGTTACGGCCATGACGTATGGTTTGCTGCAGTTGCGCAAGGCTTGAGCCATAAATCCAGCCCGCGTTTGAGGTGAGGCTTGGTGCACCTAACATTGGCATACCTTGGCCGCTGGCACCGTGGCAAGCTGCGCAGTTGGTGGTGTAAATGTTTTGTCCGGCACTAAGGTCAAACTCATTGCCTTCGGGCAGCGCTAAGCCGGCAAGATCTTTACGTACATAGGCTGCAACATTTTTGACGCCTTCTTCACCAATAATCGCGCCCCAAGCGGGCATAACCCCGTTACGGCCTTGCAAGATGCTGGTTTTGATTGCGGCAGGATCACCACCCCAGCGCCATTCTTGGTCAGCTAAATTGGGGAAGCCGACTGAGCCTTTAGCATCTGAGCCATGGCAAATTGCGCAATAGTTAGCAAACAGGCGTGAGCCCATTTTTATCGCCTGTGGGTCTTGTGCGATTTGCTCAATGCTCATGGCTGAGTATTTAGCGAAGATTGGGCCGTACTGTGCGTCGGCTTTATCCATTTCGCGCTCCCACTGTTTGGCTGATGTCCAGCCATCGTCATAGCCAGGCAATACGCCTTTCCAGTTACCAAGGCCTGGATAGAGAACTAAATAGGCGACGGCGAACAGCAAAGTGCCAACAAACAACATAAACCACCAGCGAGGTAGCGGGTTGTCATATTCTTCAATGCCATCGAAAGAGTGCCCCATGGTTGTGTCTGAGGTATCAGGGCGTTGTCCTTTGCGTGTTGCAAAAATCAGCCACGTCAAGGCCAGCAAGGTGCCGATCGTGAGTAGCGTAATATACCAACTCCAGAATGAGGTCATTGGTGTGTGCTCCTAGAATGATTTTGTACTGCAGCAGTATCGTTATTGGCTTCATCGCTGAATGGCAGCATGGCAGCCTCAGCAAAAGACTCTTTGCGCTTACTGCTGTATGCCCAAAACACGAGGCTTATAAAAGCCACGAAAATTAAAACTGTACCTAAACCGCGTAATATGCCGATATCCATAGGTGTTAGCGCTTGTTTTTGATTGCAGTGCCGAGCACTTGCAGATAAGCAACCAAGGCATCCATTTCGGTTTTGCCTTTGACCGCTGCTACGGCATTTTTGATGTCCTCATCGCTATAAGGCACACCTAACCAGCGCATCGCTTCAATTTTCGCCACGGTGTCTTTTCCGTCCAGAGTGTTTTCAGCAAGCCAAGGATAGGCGGGCATTTTTGACTCAGGAACAACGTTGCGAGGGTTGAATAGGTGTGCGCGATGCCAGTCATCCGAGTAGCGGCCGCCAACACGAGCTAAGTCTGGACCGGTACGCTTAGAGCCCCATAAAAATGGGTGCTCATATACGCTTTCACCTGCCACTGAGTAGTGGCCGTAGCGCTCGGTCTCTGCACGGAATGGGCGAATCATCTGTGAGTGGCAGCCAACGCAGCCTTCACGGATATAAATATCGCGACCTTCCAGCTGTAGTGCGGTATAAGGTTTTAGACCGTCAACAGGCTCATTCACCATATCTTGGAAAAATAATGGCACGATCTGTACAAGGCCACCAATGCTGACGGCCAAAATCATAAAGAGTGCGAGTAGGCCGACGTTTTTTTCAAGTTTCTCATGATTCTTCATTAGTGGGCTCCCTCTACAGTAAAGCGTGCCGCGGCTGCTGCTTCAGCAGGTTTAGCGCTACGGATAGTTTTCCAGACGTTCCAAGCCATCAGTAACATTCCGCTAAAGAAGATAGCGCCACCAATTAAGCGCACGACAAAGCCTGGGTGACTGACATTAATTGCTTCAGCAAACGAGTAGGTTAGCGTGCCGTCATCGTTGACCGCGCGCCACATCAAGCCTTGAGCAATACCGTTGACCCACAAAGAAGCGATATACAACACAGTACCGATGGTGGATAACCAGAAGTGGGTGTTGATCAGGCCGACGCTGTACATCTGTGGCAGGCCAAATAGACGTGGAATCATGTGGTACAAGGAGCCAATCGAAACCATGGCGACCCAGCCCAAAGCCCCGGCGTGTACGTGACCAACGGTCCAGTCGGTGTAGTGCGACAAGGCGTTAACCGTTTTAATGGACATCATCGGACCTTCAAAGGTCGACATGCCATAGAACGCAAGAGATACCACTAAGAAGCGTAAGATAGGATCGCTGCGCAGTTTGTGCCAAGCGCCGGACAGCGTCATCATCCCGTTAATCATACCGCCCCATGAAGGCGCCAATAGAATCAGCGACATGACCATGCCCAACGATTGTGCCCAGTCAGGTAATGCGGTGTAGTGCAAGTGGTGTGGGCCGGCCCAGATATATACAGCAATGAGCGCCCAGAAGTGCACAATCGATAAGCGGTATGAATACACGGGACGTTCGGCTTGTTTAGGGACAAAGTAGTACATCATGCCTAAAAAGCCTGCGGTTAAGAAAAAGCCAACCGCGTTGTGACCGTACCACCACTGCACCATGGCATCGGTTGCGCCGGCATACATGGAGTATGACTTGGTCAGAGTAACAGGTACTTCCATGCTGTTGATAACATGCAGCATGGCGACAGTGAGAATGAAAGCACCGTAGAACCAGTTGCCGACATAAATATGCTTCACTTTACGCTTGACTAAGGTGCCGAAAAATACGATGGCGTAGCTGACCCAGACAATGGTGATTAAAATATCAATGGGCCATTCCAGTTCTGCATACTCTTTTGACGTGGTAAAGCCCAGCGGTAAGCTGACTGCAGCCAAAAGAATAATCAGTTGCCAACCCCAGAATGTGAATGCTGCAAGTTTTGGCGCAAAGAGTTGCGTTTGACAGGTGCGTTGCACAGCGTAGTAAGAGGTTGCAAACAGGGCACAGCCACCAAAAGCAAAGATAACAGCATTGGTGTGCAGTGGACGTAAGCGGCCATAGGAGGTCCAAGGTAGGTCGAAGTTTAATTCCGGCCAAACCAGTTGCGCGGCAATTAGGACGCCAACAGCCATCCCAACAATGCCCCAAACCACCGTCATGATGGCAAACTGGCGAACCACCTTATAATTGTAGGTGGAGCTCGTTATCGTGTTCATATTTGAAAGTTTCCATTTATATGATTGGGCAGATAATCAACCGTTTTGTGGACTTAAAAGCGGTTGTTGTCAAAGCAGAGGATGGCTAAAGGCCCTACTGTTCGTATTGATAAGGGTCAACGGAGCGAAATTTTACTTATTAATATACTGAGAATGTGATGACGATCTTATTGGAGAGGGCGAGTAATTCGCGTTGTACTTTGATTTTCGCGCACGGCGCAGGTGCGCCTATGGACAGTGCCTTTATGCAGAGCATGACGCAGCATTTTGTGGCGTTAGGGTTCAGTGTGGTGCGTTTTGAGTTTCCATATATGGCGCAGCGCCGACTTGATGGTAGACGGCGGCCGCCAAATAAAATGGAGGTGCTGCAAGACACATGGCGTAGCCTGTACCGCTCAGTGCGAGAAACCACTGCTGGGCCTATTGTTTTGGTGGGTAAGTCCATGGGTGGGCGCGTTGCAAGTATGTTGGCTGATGATTTGCAGGCCGATGCGCTGGTTTGTCTCGGTTATCCTTTTTATCCGGCGAAGAAAACAGATCAGCCTCGTACTGAACATTTATTGAACTTACGCACGCCTACTTTGATCGTGCAAGGCGAGCGCGATGCTTTGGGTAGTAGCGAGATTGTGCGCACTTATAGTTTGTCCGCTGCAATCGAGTTTGAGTGGATGGCTTTGGCTGATCATGACCTTAAGCCTTTGCAGCGCTCAGGCTGCACCCATGAGCAGTACTTGCAGCGTGCAGCACAGAGGGTTGCTGATTTTATTGATCGGCATGTGCCTCAATGAGCTGTGTAGCTGCTGCCTGTAATAGAAGCGCTATATTGATTGCAGGAGCTGTTCGGTGCTGAGTTGTTGCGCAACGTAGAGCAGTTGTTCGCGCATCCAGCGGTTGGCTGGATCTTGGTCAGCACTGCTATGCCAAAACAAATGACTTTCAATGGGGGCAATGCCTGCGACAGGCAGTTCAACGTAATGCAATTGGTGGCAGATGGCAAAGCGTGAGGGTGCCGTGATGATCAAGTCAGTGCTTTGTAAAACTGTATGCGCCATTAAATAGTGCTGTGAGCGTAGAGCAATACTGCGCTGTAAGCCTATTTTGCCTAAGGCGAGGTCAACAGGGCCTAAGCCGCTACGTCGTGATGAGATTTGGATGTGTTGCGCACCCAGGTACTGTTTCAAGCTGATGCTTTTGTGCGTCGATAAAGGATGACCTTGGCGCATCGCGCAGACGTAACGGTCTGTAAACAGCTTGGTATGGCATAGGTGTGGATCGTTATTTAAAGGGATATCAATCGCAAAATCGAGGTGGCCGGCAGCCAGCTCTTTAGCGGTATCACGGCGTCGTGCGAGTAAACTTTCAATGCGTATCTGAGGGGCTATTTTGCTTAAACGTTGAAAGGTGGGCGGCAGTAGGAGGTCTTCTATTAGATCCGTCATACTGAGGCGAAAAGTTTTATGTGCTTGGCTGGGGTCGAAAATGCGACTGTTCTGCACCGATGAGCGCAGCAATTGTAAAGCATTGCGTACAGGGGTAATAATATTCTGCGCTAGCGGGGTGGGCGTCATGCCTTGGGCTGTGCGGATAAAGAGTGGATCGTTTAATGTTTCTCTAAGGCGCGCTAGTGCGTTAGACGCCGCAGGTTGCGTGATGCCTACAATTTGCCCGGCGCGGGTCAGATTGCCTTCAGTATAAATAGCGTCAAAGACAATGAATAAATTAAGATCAATATGCGATAAGTTCATTGGCCTTCCAGAGCAAAATAAGCCGATATTGGGTACTTGCTTGCATTGAGTTATAAGGGGTGGGCGGTTAAGGTTTATAGCATACTCTCGTCAGCGTGTGGCCTTACTGTTTTGCCAACTGGCCAACAATATACTAATAACTAAGGTGGTGATCTATGGCTCGTATTGCGTTTATTGGATTGGGTGCGATGGGCTACCCGATGGCGGGGCATTTGGCTAAACAAGGGCATGCAGTGACTGTTTATAATCGTACCGCAAGCACAGCGCAGCGCTGGTTAGATGAATATTCAGGCACTATGGCGCACACACCGGCACAGGCTGCTTTAAATGCAGAGTTTGTACTCTGTTGTGTGGGTAATGATGATGACTTACGTGCCGTTACCCTTGGTGCAGATGGTGCTTTTGCCTCAATGCCACAAGGCAGTATTTTTATTGATCACACCACCGCGTCAGCACAAATTGCTCAAGAGTTAGCCGGTGAGGCAGCATCGCGAGGCTTGGCTTTTCTCGATGCGCCGGTTTCAGGAGGACAGGCTGGTGCGCAAAATGGCGTCTTAACCATCATGGTAGGCGGTGATGCCAGCGTCTATGAGCGTGCAGCGCCTATTTTACAGTGCTATGCGCGTATGCAGCGTTTAATGGGTGAGGCGGGTAGTGGTCAGCTCACGAAGATGGTTAATCAGATTTGTATCGGTGGTCTTTTGCAAGGTTTGGCGGAAGCTTTACATTTTGCGCAAAATGCTGGTTTAGATGCAGAAGCTGCTATGGAGGTCATTAGCAAGGGAGCTGCGCAATCTTGGCAGTTAGAAAATCGTTATCAAACTATGCTGGCCGGTGAGTTTGATTTTGGTTTTGCTGTAGAGTGGATGCGTAAAGACTTTGCTATTGTTTTGGCTGAGGCGCGCCGCAATGGTGCATCTTTGCCAGTGACCGCTTTGGTGGATCAATTTTATGCAGAAGTTGAGCGTATGGGCGGTGCACGCTGGGATACCTCAAGCCTTATTGCGCGATTAAATAAAAAACACTGATTGGAGTGCTTTAAAAGTGGTTGATTGCACAGTTAAGCCGATGGTGTGTTGATGGAATGCCGGATGGGGTGTGGCGCATGCTGTATTGCGCCTTCTATTTATACGCCGATGCCCAATATGCCGCTGGGCAAGAAAGCGGGTGAGCGCTGTTTGAATTTAAGTGATGAGAACCTTTGTCTTCTCTTTGGTAAACCGGAGCGCCCCGATTTTTGCGCTATGTTTCAAGCGGAAGACAGTGTTTGCGGTAGCAGTCAGGCTGATGCTATTCGGTTGATAGGCTGGTTGGAGGGCGCTACCTCTGTAGTTGGCTAATGCGTGTTCTTTACAGGTTGGCGACTGTTGATTGGCAAAAAAAAGGCCGCTCATTTCTGGGCGGCCTTTTTTGATGCTCTAAATAAGGATTAACGCTTATCTAGAGGGGTAAAATCACGCTGCTCGTAGCCAGTGTAGAGTTGGCGAGGGCGGCTGATTTTGTATGGGCTTGAAAGCATTTCTGTCCAGTGTGAAATCCAGCCCACAGTACGTGACATAGCAAAAATCACAGTAAACATGCTGGTTGGAATGCCGATGGCTTTCAGGATGATACCTGAGTAGAAATCAACGTTCGGGTACAGATTGCGCTCTTTAAAGTACGGATCGTTCAGAGCGTACTCTTCAAGTTTCATTGCTAAGTCAAGCTTAGGATCATTGATGCCGAGCTCAGCAAGGACTTCATCGCAAGTTTGCTTCATCACTTGAGCGCGAGGGTCGAAGTTCTTGTAAACGCGGTGACCAAAGCCCATCAGCTTGAATGGGTCATTTTTGTCTTTTGCTTTAGCAATAAACTTCTCGATGTTTGACGCGTCGCCGATTTCATCAAGCATGGTCAAAACGGCTTCGTTAGCACCACCGTGCGCAGGTCCCCACAGTGCAGCAATACCAGAAGCGATGCATGCAAATGGGTTGGCGCCGGTTGAGCCCGCTAAACGAACTGTGGATGTTGAGGCGTTTTGCTCGTGGTCAGCATGCAGAATAAAGATGCGATCCATTGCTCTAACAAGCGCAGGGCTGAATCTTTTGCATTCTGCTGGCGTGTTGAACATCATGTGCAAGAAGTTCTCTGCGTAGCAGAGGTCGTTGCGTGGATACATGATGGGTTGGCCGATTGAATACTTGTATGCCATCGCAGCGATGGTTGGCATTTTAGCTATCAGGCGGTGAGCAGAGATTTCACGGTGCTTTGGATTATTGTTATCCAAAGAGTCGTGATAGAAAGCAGATAATGCACCAACGATACCGCACATGACAGCCATTGGGTGAGCGTCGCGACGGAAACCGTTCAAGAAGGATTTCAGCTGCTCGTTCACCATAGTGTGCTTGCTGATGGTGTCAACGAATTCTTTTTTCTGTTCGGCGTTAGGCAGCTCGCCGTGCAGTAATAAGTAGCAGGTTTCTAAATAGTCAGATTTGGCTGCTAATTGTTCGATTGGGTAACCGCGGTGTAACAAAATGCCTTTATCACCGTCAATATAGGTGATTTTCGACTCGCAGGCTGCGGTCGACATAAAGCCTGGGTCATAAGTAAAGTGACCGCTAGCGATGAGGTTGCGTACATCAATTACATCCGGACCAATAGTACCAGTCAGTATTGGCAGCTCTACGGGGGCTGTGCCCTCGATGATCAACTGCGCTTTTTTGTCAGCCATTGTGGCCTCCTAGTTATGCTTGGAATCATCACGGCCCCCCACGCAGGGCCCGCGATATAATAGTGGGATAACCGCTAATGTCAATTTGAACTGCTCAATAACATGGCTGTCAAAGAAACTATTATCCCGATCTAAAATTTCACGTACAGATATTTACGCTAAATGTCAAAGCCGAGCAATGCGCAATTAGGCGAATGCTTTTGCGTTGTCATTATTGTCTTTTTTGCACTATACTCGGCAGCTGACCGGCAGAGGCTTTTGCCTAGCTGGCGGTCGTCACTCCGATGGTGACGGGTACTTACTTGGTAAGTATCTTCCCGACAACTCGCCCTGCAGTTTAGGGCTCTCTAAGTGTGAATACGCCGTGAATAGCCAACGACCTGTAAACCTAGATCTTAGGACTATAAAACTCCCAATCACTGCCATCTCTTCCATTCTGCACAGAATTACAGGTGTTATCCTGTTTTTGGGTATTGCTGTGCTGTTGTATGGCCTCGATAAGTCACTTGCTTCAGAGCAGGGCTTTGCTGAGGTTAAAGAGTGTTTGACCAGCCCGCTGGCCAAGTTTGTCGTTTGGGGTCTTCTCTCTGGACTGATGTACCACTTAACAGCTGGTATCCGCCATTTGATTATGGACTTAGGTATCGGTGAAACGCTGGAAGGCGGAAAGCTAGGTGCTAAGTTAGTCTTTATTGTTTCAGCCGTACTGATTGTATTGATGGGAGTCTGGATATGGTAACTAACGTAACAAACTTCTCTCGCTCGGGACTGTATGACTGGATGGCTCAGCGAGTTTCAGCTGTAGTGCTTGCTGCCTACTCATTGTTTTTACTGGGTTATGTTTTAGCTAACCCGGGAATGGGTTATGCCGAATGGCAGGGGCTGTTTGCACAAAGCTGGATGCGCATTTTTAGCATGATGAGTCTGGTTGCTCTGAGCGCGCACGCTTGGATCGGACTCTGGGCTGTTACTACTGACTACCTAACACCGATGACCCTTGGAAATTGGGCGACAGGTGTACGATTTTTAGTCCAAGCGCTATGCGGCATTATCATGTTTGTAATGTTCGTATTTGGCGTACAGATTTTGTGGGGAATTTGATTCATGGCCAGTATTCGTACGATTTCTTATGATGCCATTATTGTTGGTGGCGGCGGCGCTGGTATGCGCGCGTCTCTCCAATTGGCGCAAGGCGGACATAAAACTGCCGTTGTGACTAAAGTATTCCCTACGCGCTCGCACACAGTGTCTGCGCAAGGTGGTATTACCTGTGCAATCGCATCGGATGACCCGAATGATGATTGGCGCTGGCATATGTACGATACCGTTAAAGGTTCCGACTACATCGGTGACCAAGACGCTATCGAATACATGTGCTCTGTAGGCCCTGAAGCAGTCTATGAGCTTGAGCACATGGGCCTGCCATTTTCACGTACAGAAACGGGTCGTATCTATCAGCGTCCGTTTGGTGGGCAGTCTAAAGACTTTGGTAAAGGTGGCCAGGCTGCACGTACTTGTGCTGCTGCTGACCGTACCGGTCACGCTTTATTGCACACTTTGTACCAAGCCAACTTAAAGCATGGCACCGTATTCTTAAATGAATGGTATGCCGTTGACTTGGTTAAAAACCAAGACGGTGCAGTGGTTGGTATTATCGCAATCTGCATTGAAACCGGTGAAGTGGTGCATATCCGCTCGAAAGCTGTGGTTTTGGCAACTGGTGGTGCAGGACGTATTTATGCTTCAACCACCAACGCCCTGATTAACACAGGTGATGGTGTAGGTATGGCGCTGCGTGCGGGTGTACCTGTGCAAGATATGGAAATGTGGCAGTTCCACCCAACCGGTATTGCCGGTGCGGGTACCTTGGTGACTGAAGGTTGCCGTGGTGAAGGTGGTTACTTGATCAATAAGCATGGTGAGCGTTTCATGGAGCGCTATGCGCCTAACGCAAAAGACCTTGCTGGCCGTGACGTTGTTGCGCGCTCAATGGTTAAAGAGATTTTAGCTGGTAACGGTTGTGGCCCTAACGGTGACCACGTACTGCTGAAGCTGGATCACCTTGGTGAGGAAGTTCTGCACAGCCGCCTGCCAGGTATTTGTGAGCTGTCGAAGACCTTTGCTCACGTTGACCCAGTTGTTGCGCCGATCCCAGTTGTGCCGACCTGTCACTATATGATGGGTGGTATTGCCACTAACATTCATGGTCAAGCCATTGCTCAAGATGCAGATGGTAATGACAAGATTGTTGAAGGTTTGTTCGCGGTAGGTGAAGTCACTTCAGTTTCCGTGCATGGTGCAAACCGTCTGGGTGGTAACTCATTGCTTGACTTGGTGGTGTTTGGTCGTGCAGCGGGTATCTTCCTTGAGCAGAACCTGCGTGAAGGTGTTGACGCTCGTAACGCGAGCGAAAGCGATATTGATAACTCGCTGGCGCGTTTGTCTGCACTCAATGAGCGTACAAGCGGTGAGGATGTTGCTCCGCTGCGTAAAGAATTGCAGAACTGCATGCAGAACTATTTTGGTGTATTCCGTACTGGCGAATACATGCAGAAGGGTATTGCAGAGCTCGCACAAATGCGTGAGCGCATTGAGAATGTCAAAATCAACGACAAGAGCAATGCTTTCAATACCGCTCGTATTGAAGCGCTTGAGCTGCAAAACCTATTTGAGGTTGCAGAAGCTACAGCTATTGCTGCAGAAGCTCGTACTGAGTCGCGCGGAGCGCATGCCCGTGAAGACTACGAAAGTCGTGATGATGAAAACTGGTTATGCCACAGCATGTACTTCCCTGGGGAAAAACGTGTTGGCAAGCGTGCCGTTAACTTCTCGCTTTCAGCAGCCGTTGAAAAAGACGCTGAATACTTTAAACCCCAAGAACGTAAATATTAAGGGTTATCACGATGACGTTGCCTAAAATATTGCAAGTAAGCGTTTACCGCTATAACCCAGAGGTGAACTCTGCGCCTTTCATGCAAGACTTCAATGTAGAAATTGATGGCAAAGACATGATGGTGTTGGACGTTCTTGCTCTGATTAAAGAGCAGGACGAGAGTTTTTCTTACCGTCGTTCATGCCGCGAAGGCGTGTGTGGCTCAGATGGTATGAATATCTCCGGTAAAAACGGCTTGGCTTGCATTACACCATTATCGAGTGTTGTTAAAGACGGTAAGTTGGTTATACGACCATTGCCGGGTTTACCAATTATTCGTGACCTCGTTGTAGATATGAGCATCTTCTACAAGCAGTACGAAAAAGTGCAGCCGTATTTACAAAATGATACGCCTGCACCCGGTATTGAACGTTTGCAGTCACCAGAAGAGCGCGAAAAACTGGATGGTTTGTATGAGTGCATTTTGTGCGCATGCTGCTCTACAGGTTGCCCGTCCTTCTGGTGGAATCCTGATAAGTTCTTAGGCCCAGCGGCTTTGCTGCAAGCCTACCGTTTCTTGTCAGATTCACGTGACACGCATACGCAAGAGCGCTTATCACGTCTTGATGATCCGTTCAGCGTATTCCGCTGCCACAACATTATGAACTGTGTCAATGTATGCCCGAAAGGCCTGAACCCAACACGGGCAATTGGTCATATTCGTAGCATGTTGTTGCAGAGTGGTACTTAATTTACAGCAGTAATGTTGTGAATACTTAGCCACTTATATGAGTACCTTCGTATAAGTGGCTTTAAACGAAAAACAGTTTACAAAGCTGTTTTAGAACGCAATTGAAGACCAGCAGGGGCATCCGGGCTGGTACCCGGACTATCTGCGGGAATCTGAGTGGCTTTACCCAAGTCGCTGTTTATGACTTAAGGCCATTAAGTTTCCATGCCGGTAGCGTCCCCCTTATCAAGGGTGACCTAGCATGCAAGAAAGCGTAATGCAGCGCATGTGGAGCAGCGCCCACCTATCCGGTGGAAATGCTGCCTATGTGGAAGAGCTATATGAACTCTACCTGCACGATCCGAACTCCGTATCGGAAGAGTGGCGTACTTATTTCCAAAAACTGCCGACTGAAGGCGGTTCAAGTACCGATGTATCACACTCAACAGTTCGTGATCAATTTGTCTTATTGGCGAAAAACCAAAGACGAGCTCAGCCAGTTTCTGCTGGTAGCGTCAGCACTGAGCATGAAAAAAAGCAAGTTGAGGTACTGCGTTTAATCCAAGCCTATCGTATGCGCGGCCATCAGGCAGCTCAGCTTGACCCTCTTGGGTTGTGGGTGCGTCCGATGCAGGCCGACCTCACTGTGCATCATTACGGTTTAACCGATGCGGATCTGGATAGTGTGTTTCGTACTGGCGATTTAAATATCGGCAAAGAAGAAGCAACACTACGCGAGATTCAGCAAGCGTTACATGATACCTATTGCCGCACCATTGGTGCTGAATTTACCCATATTGTGGATTCAGAACAGCGTCGCTGGTTCCAGCAGCGCTTAGAAAGTGTGCGCAGCCGTCCAAGCTTCTCACCAGAAGTACGCGCTCACATCTTAGAACGCCTGACAGCAGGCGAAGGTTTAGAAAAGTACTTGGGTACTAAATATCCAGGTACTAAGCGTTTTGGTCTTGAAGGTGGTGAAAGTCTGATCCCATTGATGGATGAGATTATTCAGCGTTCAGGCTCATACGGCGCTAAAGAAATTGTTGTAGGTATGGCGCACCGTGGACGTCTTAACGTTCTGGTGAATACCTATGGTAAAAACCCGCGTGATTTGTTTGATGAGTTTGATGGTAAGCGTGTTGAGGGCTTAACCTCAGGCGACGTTAAATATCACCAAGGTTTCTCATCAAACGTTATGACTCCAGGTGGTGAAGTCCACTTGGCGCTAAGCTTTAACCCATCGCACTTGGAAATTGTTTCTCCAGTGGTTGAGGGTTCTGTGCGCGCGCGTCAAGACCGTCGTAATGATCCGGTGGGTGATAAGGTTGTTCCAATCACTATTCACGGTGACTCTGCATTTGCCGGTCAAGGTGTGGTGCTGGAAACCTTCCAGATGTCACAAACCCGTGGCTATAAAACGGGCGGCACCATTCGTGTGGTGATCAACAACCAAGTTGGTTTTACCACCAGCAAGCCTGAAGATACGCGTTCGACTGAGTACGCAACTGATGTTGCAAAAATGATTCAAGCACCGATTTTGCATGTTAACGGTGATGATCCTGAAGCCGTGTTATTTGTGACACAGCTGGCAGTGGATTACCGCATGCAGTTTAAGCGTGACGTGGTGATTGATTTAGTGTGCTACCGTCGCCGTGGTCATAACGAGGCCGATGAGCCGAGTGGTACGCAGCCATTGATGTATCAAATCATCAATAAGCAGCGCACGACCCGTGAGCTGTATGCGGATGCATTGGTAAAAGAGGGCGTGCTCACGACAGAGAAAGTGCAAGAGCTCGTGAATGAATATCGCACAGCGCTGGATAATGGTCTGCACGTAGTGCAAAGCCTCGTTAAAGAGCCTAACAAAGAGTTGTTCGTTGATTGGCGTCCGTATTTAGGCCATAAGTGGACTCCACGTTTTGATACGCGCTTTGACTTAAAAACCTTGCAAGAACTTGCGCTAAAAATGCAAGAAACACCCGACGGTTTTGTGGTGCAGCGTCAGGTCGCGAAAATCTTAGAAGATCGCCAAAAAATGGCTGCCGGTGGCTTGCCAATTAACTGGGGCTTTGCAGAAACTGCGGCTTATGCAACCTTGCTATTTGAAGGTTATCCGATTCGTATTACCGGTCAAGACGTTGGTCGCGGTACCTTCTCGCACCGTCATGCGGTTCTACATAACCAAAAAGACGGCGAGACCTATGTAGGTTTGCAAAATCTATATAAAGACCAGCCACGCTTTAGCTTGTATGACTCCTTCCTTTCTGAGGAGGCAGTACTGGCTTTTGAATACGGTTATGCCAGCACCATGCCTAATGCATTGGTCATCTGGGAAGCACAGTTTGGTGACTTTGCTAACGGTGCGCAGGTGGTCATTGACCAGTTTATTACCAGTGGTGAAACCAAGTGGGGTCGCTTATCCGGCTTAACCATGCTTTTACCGCATGGTTATGAAGGGCAGGGGCCAGAGCACTCGTCGGCTCGCTTAGAGCGCTACTTGCAACTCTGTGCCGAGCACAACGTTCAGGTGTGTGTGCCAACCACACCTGCACAGGTTTACCATATGTTGCGTCGCCAAGCGGTGCGTCCATTACGTAAGCCGTTGATTGCTCTAACACCGAAGTCCTTGTTGCGTCATAAGCTGGCTATTTCAACTTTGGAAGACTTGGCTGAAGGCACATTCCAGAACGTTATCGGCGAAATTGATACGTTGGATGCGGATAAAGTTGATCGCCTGATTATGTGCAGCGGTAAGGTTTACTATGACTTGTTAGAAAAGCGTCGTAACGATGGCTTAGATAACACGGCGATTGTACGTATTGAGCAACTGTACCCATTCCCTGAAGAGGATTTGGCTGTAGAGCTGGCAAAATACAAAAACCTTGAGCGCATTGTTTGGTGTCAAGAAGAGCCAATGAACCAAGGCGCTTGGTATTGCAGTCAGCACCATATGCGTCGTGTTGCGACGGGCTTTAAGAAAGAGTTAGAGCTGCAATACGCCGGTCGTATCGCTTCGGCATCGCCAGCATGTGGTTACCCATCCATGCACGCAGAGCAACAAGAGCAACTGCTGCACGATGCGTTTGTAGTTTAAATCAGCGAAAAAGCCGCACAATTCAACAGTGCGGCTTTTACGTAACAACCGAATGTATAGGAATTAATTATTATGGCTATTGAAATTAAAGCCCCAGCTTTCCCCGAGTCGGTCGCTGATGGCACCGTTGCAACTTGGCATAAAAAAGTAGGTGATGCGGTTCAGCGTGATGAGCTGATCGTTGATATTGAAACAGACAAAGTGGTTATGGAAGTGTTGGCAGAAGCTGACGGCGTAATCACTGAAATTGTTGCTGATGAAGGTGCTACCGTATTAAGCGGAGAGCTATTGGGTCGCTTAGACACTGAAGCTGTGGCTGCTGCACCAGCAGCACCTGCCACCGCGCCTGCAGCCGTTGCAAGTGAAGCTGCAAGCGCAACTGCAGGTGAGCCTTTACTGTCGCCTGCCGCACGCAAAATTGCTGCAGAAAATGCACTGAATCCTGCTGCGATTCAAGGCACAGGTAAAGACGGTCGTGTGACTAAAGAAGACGCTGTTGCTGCTGCGGCTAATAAGCCAGCTGCTGCACCTAAAGCAGCTGCGCCTGGTGCAGATGCTCCGCTATTCGCAGTTGGCGATCGCGTTGAGAAGCGTGTACCTATGACACGTCTGCGCACTAAAGTGGCTGAGCGTTTAGTTGAAGCCCAGTCATCAATGGCGATGCTGACCACCTTTAACGAAGTGAATATGAAGCCAATTATGGATCTGCGTAACAAGTACAAAGACTTGTTCGAAAAAACCCATAACGGTGTGCGCTTAGGCTTTATGTCATTCTTCGTGAAAGCAGCAGTGGAAGCATTGAAGCGTCAGCCAGGTGTGAACGCCTCGATTGATGGTAACGATATCGTTTACCACGGCTATCAAGATATTGGTGTTGCAGTATCCAGCGACCGCGGTTTGGTTGTTCCTGTTTTGCGTAACGCTGAGTTTATGAGCCTTGCCGAAATTGAAGGCGGCATTGCTAACTACGGCCGTAAAGCGAGAGACGGTAAGCTGACTTTAGAAGAAATGACTGGCGGTACCTTCACCATTTCTAACGGTGGTGTGTTTGGTTCATTGCTATCAACGCCAATCGTTAACCCGCCACAAACTGCAATCTTGGGCATGCATAAAATCCAAGAGCGTCCAATGGCGGTAGACGGTGAAGTTGTTATTTTACCGATGATGTATTTAGCATTATCCTATGACCACCGTTTAATTGATGGCAAAGAAGCAGTGACTTTCCTTGTCACCATGAAAAACTTGTTAGAAGACCCAGCACGTTTACTGCTGGATATCTGATTATGCTGCAGCCGCTTAAAAATAAGCGGCTGCAGTGTGGCGACATGCCACTTAACGAGGAAATCTCATGAGTCAGAAATTTGATGTAATCGTCATTGGTGCAGGCCCAGGTGGCTATGTTGCGGCGATTAAAGCAGCACAACTTGGTTTGAAAACCGCTTGTATTGAAAAGTACCAAGGCAAAGACGGCAAGTTAGCATTAGGCGGTACTTGCTTGAACGTTGGTTGCATGCCGTCGAAAGCATTGCTTGATAGCTCGTGGAAATTCCATGAGGCGCAAGAAGGTTTTGCTGTGCATGGTATTGACGTCAAAGGCGTTGCCATGGATGTACCAACGATGATTGGTCGTAAAGACACCATCGTAAAAAACCTGATTGGCGGTATCGCTGGCTTATTTAAAGCCAATGGTGTGACCACTATTGAAGGGCACGGTAAGTTATTAGCCAATAAGCAAGTTGAAGTCACTGCAGCTGATGGCAGCGTGCAAGTGTACGAAGCTGAAAACGTAATTATTGCTGCGGGTTCACAGCCGATTGATATTCCACCGGCTCCAGTTGATCAAGATGTGATTGTTGACTCGACCGGCGCATTAGACTTTCAAGCTGTACCTAAGCGCCTTGGCGTGATTGGTGCTGGCGTTATTGGTCTTGAGTTGGGCTCTGTGTGGGCACGTTTGGGTGCTGAAGTCACTGTTATTGAAGCGCAGGATAAGTTCCTTTCGACTGTCGATGAACAAGTGGCTAAAGAAGCATTGAAGATTTTTGCTAAGCAAAAATTAGATATCCGCTTAGGTGCTCGTTTAACTGCGACCGAGGTGAAGAACGGCGAAGTAACAGTGACCTTTACAGACGCCAATGGCGAGCAGCAGATGACTTTTGACAAGTTAATAGTTGCCGTAGGTCGTCGTCCTGTGACTAACAATGTATTGTCAGCCGACAGTGGCGTAACCATAGACGAGCGTGGCTTTATCTATGTTGACGACACCTGTGCAACCAGCGTTCCTGGTGTTTATGCTGTTGGTGACGTGGTTCGTGGTCCTATGTTGGCGCATAAAGCATCTGAAGAAGGTGTTATGGTTGCCGAACGTATTGCTGGCCATAAAGCACAAGTCAACTATGATTTGATTCCAGGTGTGATTTACACTCACCCAGAAATTGCTGGTGTTGGTAAAACTGAGCAGCAATTAAAAGGTGATGGTGTTGCCATTAATGTAGGTGTGTTCCCATTTGCTGCCAGTGGCCGTGCTATGGCTGCCAATGACACTGCAGGCTTTGTGAAAATCATTGCGGATGCCACCACTGATCGCGTATTAGGTGTACACGTGATTGGTCCAAGTGCTGCGGAGTTAGTGCAGCAGGGTGCGATTGCAATGGAATTTGGCACCAGTGCTGAAGATTTAGGATTGATGGTGTTCTCGCACCCAACCTTATCAGAAGCGCTCCATGAAGCGGCGCTCGCCGTAAATGGACAAGCAATTCATATTGCTAACCGCAAGAAACGCTGATCAACATACCGCCCCTTTTTAGGGGCGGTATTCGTTTCAGGCTCAGCAGGGGAACCCGCAGCCGTGTGTGCTTAGCAGGCTGTTACGCAAACAGTCGAAATAGCTGTTACATTCTGTAAGTGGCGTATTGCGCATAATCTGAACTCAATGGTAGGACAGTATGAATCTTCATGAATATCAAGCAAAACAGCTGTTCGCTGAACATGGTTTGCCAGTTTCTTTAGGCTTTGCTGTTGACACACCTGAGGCTGCAGCACAGGCCTGTCATGATATTGGCGGTGAGCGCTGGGTGGTAAAAGCCCAAGTGCATGCCGGTGGTCGTGGTAAAGCGGGTGGTGTTAAATTGGTGACAACAGCCGAGGATGCGCAATTGTTTGCGGCACAGTGGCTTGGTAAGCGCCTGGTAACCTATCAAACCGATGCTGCTGGTCAACCGGTGAGCCGCATTTTAGTTGAAGCCTGCACGGATTTTTCTCAAGAGTTGTACCTTGGTGCTGTGGTTGATCGAGCGTCACGCCGTGTCGTGTTTATGGCTTCGACTGAGGGCGGTGTTGATATTGAAAAAGTCGCCCATGAGACGCCAGAAAAAATTTTAAAAGTGACACTTGATCCAACGATTGGCGCGCAACCTTTTCAAGGCCGTTATTTAGCCTATAAATTGGGTTTGCAAGCTGATCAAGTCAAACAATTTACAAAAATTTTCTTAGGCCTTGCCAAACTCTTTGTTGACTATGATGTGGCCTTGTTGGAAGTGAACCCACTGGTCATTAGAAAAGACGGCAATTTACATTGTTTGGATGCCAAAATTACTATTGATAGTAATGCCCTGTACCGCCAGCCTAAGCTGCGCGCTATGCAAGACCCAGGTCAAGATGATCCGCGCGAAGCTCATGCAGCGCAGTTTGAGCTCAACTATGTTGCCCTTGAT
>JAAYFI010000020.1 GCA_012728315.1 Gammaproteobacteria bacterium | reverse complement strand
GTGATTGAGTCCAACGAAGCTTTCGCTGCGCAAGCAATGGCCGTGGCGCAAGAGCTGGGCTTTCCTGCTGAAAAAGTGAATCCTAACGGTGGTGCGGTCGGAATGGGTCACCCGGTGGGTGCAACCGGTGCGATTTTAACTGTGAAAACCCTATATGAGCTGGAGCGCACCGGTGGTCGTTATGGCTTGATCACTTTATGCATCGGTGGTGGTCAGGGCATTGCTTTGATTATTGAGCGTGTTTAATGTTTTTGCTTGGCGCCACTTATCAGGTTGACGTGCTGTCTAAATTTTTAGTTTAAGCGTTGCGAACAGGCTTGTAGCTGTGAAAACGTTACAGTTGCAAGCCTGTTGCTTTAGATAAGACAGTAACCTGCAGTGTCTCTGTTAAAATGCTCGATCATACGGGTTGCAGTATAAATAAACTCACACTGGTAAAACTGTGAGCTAAGCTGAAGGTAATCCGATGCATATTGAAGTCGCTGCGAGAGGCCTATGTTTTTTCTACCCCTGTACCGCACAGTCGCTCAGCGCTTATCTGAGGGTGAGTTGCCTGAGTTTTTTAATTCAGCCACTGTGCCGCAGTTAGCTGCTGTATTGTTTATTCAAAATGCAGAAAAACTGGCGCAGCAGCAGGCAGCGCTGGCCGCCATGGAGCGTCAGTTCGCACAAATAATTAGCGCCGGTAATCAGGCTAACCTGCGTATGCCGCAGGCCTTTCAAACGCTGGTTGCAGAGCGCTTTTCTGCTGAGCAGTACGCAACAGGGCTGTCGCATCTGGCAGCAATCAAAGTCAGCTTATTAGCTGATGAGCATCCGGCTGCAGCAGAGCGTTATTTGGATGCTGAAGGCGAGTGGCTGTTTACCTTTAGCCGCGAGTATCAAAAAGAAGTGATGCCGCTGCAAAAGGTTTATTTTGCAGAGTACCAAGCCGAGCTGTCGGTGACCGATCCACAAGGTCGAGCGCTGCGTGAGTTTCTTGCCGCGCCCGATGAGTCATTTAATGTGCAAGGTTATGCCGGTTCTGGCAAAACCCATTTAATCAGCCGTTTTACGCAATTACTTGAGCCGCAGCGCACCTTGTTGTTGGCGCAGACGTTTGGGCAGCTGCAAGCGCTAAAGAGTAGGGCGGGTGAGCATTTTCCAGCAATGACCTTTGGTCAAGCGGTGGCGCAGGTGCTCGATAGTAACTTGCTGGCTAACAGCTGGCGCTTGAAGGATAAAAGCCGCGCACAGCAAACCTGGCAGGTGTCCCATGCGCAGGTGGTGCAGTGGCTCAATCTACCGACGATTGCTTATTTATCAGCTGAGCAAGTGGCCAGTATTTGCGTCAGAACGGTGGCCAGTTTTTGTAATAGCACTGCTGATTCGATTGACGTTATGCATTTGCCGGCAGGTATTGCCAATAATCTCGTGCCTGTTGATATCGCGGTGTTGCTGGAGACGGTGAGGCGCTATTGGTCTGAGTTGATTCAGCCCTCGGAGCCACATATTCGCCTGCCGATTCGTGGCTACCATCGGATCAAGCTGATGTCGCTGACCGATGAGGTGCTGGATACCCGCTACAGCCATATTATCGTCGATGAAGGGCACGATATTCCCACGCCCATGTTGCAGATTCTCGACCGCAGCCCGCAGGCGGTGATCACCTTGAGTGATGAGCTGCAACACCTTAATGGCATGGCGGCGGCGCGTCATCATGTGATTCGCCAGCGCAACATTACTCAATCGGTGCGATTGGGTAAGCAGGTTGAGCATGTGATTAATCCACTGATTCAAGCGCACCCTGGCGTCACTAAAGAGTTGTTTTCCGGTCGCGCAGACCAGTACACACATTTACAGCACTACAGTGGTTGGCACATTCCACAACAGGCAACCACGGTGATTGTCGCCGATGAGTTTGATTTGTTTGCGTGGTTTCAGCGTTTAACTCATGCTGGAGTGTCGTTTAAATTAGCACGCTCAACCTTTAAAGACTTTATGGTGTTTGCGCAAGACTGCATTGAGCTCTACCTGCAAGGGACGCGGCCACGTCATGGTCTGATTTTCCGCTATGCGAGTTGGGATGCATTGGCTGCGGCGATGTCGAACAACCCGTCTTTTGAGGCCATTGCGCGTATGTTGGAAAAAGGTTACTCGCTGGCTGATTTTCAAACCGCGGTGGATCGCCATATGCGTAAGGGTGGCGGGAAAATTATTTTGGCGCGCGTCAGTGACAGCAAGAACATGGAGTTCAGCAGCGTTTATCTTTCCAGAGATTTGCTGGTGAAGCCGAGCAGTCATGACAATCAAGACAGTCGCGCGCGCTTGTTTTCTAGCCTGTACACTGCTTGTACACGTGCGCAGCATGAGCTGATTGTTCCAGATGGTTTTTCTGACTGGATTGCTGATGCAGTAAAGTAGCATTGAGCGACTAGAGCACAGGCAGGAGCATGCAAAATGTTAGATTTAGCGACGGTAACAAGCTTCTTGGGCTGGTGTGCAGTCATTAATATTGCTGTGCTGATCTGTGCGGCCTTTCTCGTGATGGTGTTTAACTCACAGATAAAAGTCATCCACAGCCGCTTAATGGCCACGCATACCACTGGCTTAAATATGTTGTATTTTAACTTTTTAGCCAATTATAAAGTGCTTATTCTTATGTTTAATTTGGTTCCATACTTTGCTTTAAGGATGCTGGCTTAACTTTAAATTATGTGCTTATAAATCTAAGCCCGAAGCTTAATCAGGCTTCGGCTTAAGCTGTTTGCCAATCAGTGTTGTGCGGTTAGAGCGCCATACCAATTTTTAGGGCGCTTTCATCATTCTTCAGCGTGATGTCACCAACGTTATATTGGTCTTGAAGCACGTCGTTATGCTGCTTGGTGGCAAGGTGCTCTATCTCGCTGTATTGCTGGGTTGCCGTTATATATTGGGGTAGGGCATATAGTCTTGGTTGTCGCTGGGTATTTTGGCAAACTGCTGATCAATCCATTGCTGGCGCGCTTGCTTGACCCGCTCGATACGGCTGGAGACAAAGTTCCAGTCCATATAACGATGGCCGATGTCATCTCCTCCGATGAGCACCACTTGGCTGTCATGCTCTGCGTGAATAATGATCTGTTGATCGTCACTTAAGACCGCGAATTTGTGCTGCGCGATACTCAAGTCTTGGATGCTGATTGTGCCTGTCACCACATACAGCCCGCGCATGGCGGCATGGGGCAAGGTTAAAGAGTGTCCAGTCTTGAGCTTGGCCTCAATGTATAAGGTTGAGCTAAAGGTTTTGACTGGCGAGGTGACGCCGTAGGCTGTGCCCATCAAGACGCGCAGGCTGACACCGTCAATCTTGAGCGAAGGGATCTGCGCGCTGTTGTAGTGATAAAATGCGGGCTCAGTTTCTTCAGCTTCTGCGGGTAATGCCAGCCACAATTGAAAACCATGAATGGAGTGCGGTTGGCTTTTGACTTCGGCAGATTGCCGCTCCGAATGCACGATGCCAGAGCCCGCGACCATGAGGTTTAAGTCGCCGGGGCGGATGCTTTGCACGCTGCCCACAGAGTCTTGATGGAGCATTTCACCGTCCAGTAAATAGGTGACAGTGGCGATATTGATATGGGGATGCGGCAGTACGTTAACGCCTTCACCTGCTGGAAAGTCAGCTGGCCCCATGTGATCGAAGAAAACCCAAGGGCCAATCCGCCTCGCACCTCGACTCGGCAAACTGCGACGTACGCTGAAACCGCCAAGTTCTTGCTCTTTGGGGTGAATCAGTTGCGCAACTCCTGTGCAACCGCTTTCGATATCACCGGCTGAATCTGTGCTTGTGCTTTGCTTGCTCATGGGGTGGTCCTCTGCCAAAGCGGAATGAATCAATGCGCAGGTACTTGAGTTTAAGTGTCACTCAATCGCTGCTCGAGAGCAAAGCTTTCAGCGCCACTCTGTTGCGTCATTGGCCATTATTTACCCAGAGGTTGGCGGATTTGTGCATTGGAGTGTGCAATCATATAGATACTATTTTTGTATAGAATATTTTAAGAGAGGATTTGTTATGACGGATCGAGCGCAGTCCTTAGTTGAGGCGCATTTTGCTCAAGCTGCTGAAGGCTTTGACCACAGTCCGATTTCTAAACAGCTCGCTTCATTGCTGGATCAAGTTTTGCCGTTGTTACAACTGGATCAAAAGCAGCACTGGTTGGACTTTGGTGCAGGCACTGGCGTGCTGACTGTGCCTTTAGCTGCGCATGTCGGGCAGGTTACTGCGCTGGACACTTCAGCGTCGATGCTGGCTAAGTTAAGCGCTAAAAATATCGCTAATATTACACCTCTTCAGCACGATATTTTTTGTGGCTTGGAGCAACGCTATGCCGGTGTCATAAGCAGTATGGCGCTGCATCATGTGGCTGATATTCCTAAGTTGCTAAGCTGTCTGCAGCAGAGTTTGCTGGAGAATGGACAGTTAGCGCTCATTGATCTTTACAGTGAAGATGGCAGCTTTCATGGTGACAATAAAGCTAAAGGTGTGCAGCACCTAGGTTTTGATCCACAGCAGTTGCTGGAGTTGGCGGCGGCCGCTGGCTTTAAAGATTTAAGCTACCAGCAGATTTTTAGCATTCAACATAAAAATGGTCGCAGTTACCCATTGTTTTTATTATTAGGTCGCGCCTGATTTAAGCTTGCGGTTGGTTTGGTTGCTGATGCTTTATCAATGGCAGCGCTGGTTGTACCTAAGGCCAATAAATACTGCAAGCTGGCTTCGGTGGCGGGTTGTAATTGATTCATAGCTGTGTCCGTCACTTTTAGCAGGCCTTGTGGCGTGCGCTGGATAAAGCCTAATGTCTCAAGTTTTTTAACTTTACGGCGCACTGTTTCTCTGGGAATACCGCTGCATTCAGCAATCGACTGCATATTAATCGGTTGCTCTGCATCGTTTTTTCTATCGGCACTGATAAACTCGGCGTAGGTCATGGCGCTGGAGTGGCGAGCAGGGCGTGCGCGTGAACCGATAATGGCTAAAATTAGCATAAGATCCAAATCACCAAAAAACTGTTCGCGCAAGAAAATCAACAGCTCACATAGGGCGTCCACATGAGCTGGGTAAATATGGCCAAAATGTGTGGTCAGTTTTTCGTAGCTTAAAGGCATACTGCAATCTCTGTTGAATCAGCTGGATACTAAGATGGTGGCATTAATAGTACCCAAACTGGGTATGAGATGTGTTGCTTAGTACGGATGCTTTAGTGAGACTGTGTAGCTATTTAGATGATTGATGCTGTGTTTGTGCCGATCATAGTTATTTGAGGCAGGAGTGTAAAAGCTGATGAAACCGATAAGCTGGCTGCTAAGTGCCGCGCTGCTGGCAATACTGGGTGGCTGCGGAGAGGGGGAGGCGATTATGGAGCCCGTTGAAGTGTCGCGGCCCGTACCTATGATGGTGGTCGATACCTCTGGCAAAACCTCGAGTTCACGTTTTCCTGGACGTGTGCGTGCAGCTCAGCGTGCAGAGCTGACTTTTAATGTCGCGGGACGCATCATTGAACTGCCGGTCGAAGAAGGTCAGTTGGTGCAAAAGGGCGAGTTAGTTGGGCGCTTAGATGATGCCAATTATAAGGTTTTGATGCGCTCAGCGCTGGCTAAGTACAATAAGGCGCGCACTGATTACAGCCGCGTTGAGCAGCTTTGGCAGCGCAGCCAAGCTGTGGCCAAAGCTGAGGTGGACAGGCAGCGTACTGCAATGGATGTCGCACAAGCGGACTATGCGTTGGCTAAAAAAGATTTTGATGACACCCGTCTTGTGGCACCTTTTACCGGTGTCGTAGCTAAACGCTACGTGGAAAACTTCAGTAATGTGCAAGATAAAGAGCCTATTGTTAGCCTGCAAGATCTAAATAATCTTGAGATCGTGATTAATGTCCCTGAGCGAGTGGTGCGTAATGCGCCTAAGCAGCCTGAGCAAGTATTAGGCTATGCGGTATTTGCAGATCAGCCGGAATTATTACTGCCGGTTGTTCTGAAATCATTTTCTGCAGACAGTGATAGCCAAACACAAAGCTATGAAGTGGTATTGACGCTTGAACCGGGCTATGAAATCACCGTTCTGCCGGGTATGTCAGTGGATGTGCTGCCACAAACAGCCTCAGAGGGCTTGGGCTCTGGCCACGCTAAGGTGCCGCTGCAAGCCATTTACGCCAGTGCCGAGAATGTTCTTGGTGTTTGGGTTTTTGATCCTGCAACCTCGCGGGTAACTTTACGCACAGTTGAGCTGGGTGAAGTGCTGGGCGCAGATGTGGTGGTCACTAAAGGTCTAGAGGGTGGTGAGCAGATTGTTACTGCAGGCGTCAGTCAGTTGCGTGAGGCGATGCTGGTCAGACCTCTTTAAGTCAGCTGATTGTTAAGAATAAGGCGTATAAAACGTGAATATTGCTGAATACACACTGGCTAAACGCACCATTGCTTGGATGATGGTGGTGTTGGTGTTGCTGGGTGGTTACATCAGTTATGAAAAGCTGGGTCGTTTTGAAGACCCAGAGTTTGTCATTCGCCAAGCGGCTATTACCACGCTCTATCCTGGCGCTTTACCTGCGCAAGTGGCAGAAGAAGTCACTGAAGTGATTGAAGAGGCCGTACAGCAACTGCAAGAAGTAAAAGAAGTGACTTCGGTATCACGGATGGGCAACTCGCTGGTAAAGGTTGAAATTGATCTGAAATTTGCGCAAACGAAAGCCGATCTAGAGCAGGTTTGGGATAAGCTTCGGCGCAAAGTCAATGATGCTCAGAATAAGCTGCCGCCGGGTGCGGGACCATCCATTGTCAATGATGACTTTGGTGATGTTTATGCGTTGTTTTTTGCGGTTACAGGTGAAGGCTATACATTAACAGAGATCAAAGATTACCTTGATATTCTGGAGCGCGAGTTGCTGCAAGTGCCTGGCGTGGCACGGGTTGCAACTCTTGGCGAGCCCCAAGAAGCGATATTTGTTGAAATTGCCTCAGCTAAAGCCGCGCAATTGGGTATTGCTCAAGATGAAATTTACCAATCTTTACGCCAACAAAATGTGATTACTGATTCAGGGCATTTGTTAATAGGCCCACAACGGGTGCAATTTAGCCCGCAAGGACAGGTCGATTCAGTTGAGGCGTTAGGTAATATTGCCTTGGGTTCAGCCAGCGGCGAACAGGTTATTTTTCTTAAAGACATTGCCACAATCACCCGATCAAGTATCGAGCCGCCACGCGCTTTAATGAATTACGACGGCCAGCCGGCAATCGGCCTAGGGATTTCCCAAGTGGCTGGCGGTAACGTTGTGGCGATGGGTGATGCGGTGCGCGCACGCCTGCAAGAGCTCGAATCACAGCGGCCCATTGGTATCGATCTGCAGATTGTTTCGTACCAGTCTGACTCGGTCCGTGAGGCAGTGGATGGTTTTGTCGAAAACCTCGCCGCTGCGGTGGTCATTGTTGTTCTTGTGTTGATTCTGTTTATGGGCTGGCGCAGCGGGGTGATCGTTGGCAGTGTTTTATTACTGACAGTCGCCGGCACTTTAATTGCCATGTACATGGCTGATATTGCTATGCAGCGGGTCTCGCTCGGGGCGCTGATTATTGCTCTGGGTATGCTGGTGGATAATGCCATTGTCGTGACTGACGGCATTCTGGTGCGCATGGAGAAAGGCGAGAAGTCGGAAAGTGCCGCGATTGCCGTGGTTAAAGATACGCAGTTTCCGTTGCTCGGCGGTACGGTGGTGGGGATTTTAGCCTTTAGTGCCATTGGTTTGTCGCCAACAAATATGGGCGAGTATGCCGGTTCGTTGTTCTGGGTGATTCTCTATTCGATGATGCTCAGTTGGTTGTTTGCGGTGACCTTAACGCCGCTATTATGCGTAGCTTGGCTGAAGGTTACCGTGAAGCCTGAAGGTGAGGCTGCACAGCAAACAGGGATTTTGTATCGCTATCGCCGCTTGCTCAATGTGGCGCTGCGTAAGCGTTTATTTACCAGTGCACTGATGCTGAGTTTACTGGTCGGCGCTATTTATGGTTTTAACTGGGTTAAGCCGGGCTTTATGCCAGACTCAGCGCGTCCGCAGTTTGTGGTGGATATGTATTTGCCGCAAGGCTCTGATATTCGCGAGACGGCGCAAGAGTTGGAGCGCATGGCTGAACATGTGCAGAGTAAAGCGGGGGTGACGCATATCACTCGCTTTGTTGGGCAAGGTGGTTTGCGCTTTATGCTGACCTATAGCCCAGAAGACCCTAACAGCAGTTATGGCCAACTACTGATTGATGTTGATGATGCCTCAGGCTTAGCTGAGCTGGTTGATGAGTTGCAAAGTGAGTTGTCTGAGCGTCATCCATTGGCTGAAATTAAAGTCTGGAAGTTTATGCTTGGCCGTGGTGGCGGTAAAAAGATTGAAGTGGCTTTTAAAGGCCCAGATCCAGTGGTGCTGCGACAGTTGGCAGAGCAAGCAAAAACCATTATGGCCAATGATCCTGGGGCGATTGCGATTCAGGATGATTGGCGTGAGAAAATACCGGTGATAAGGCCCGTGGTGGATGAGGTGGCTGCGCGCCGTGCAGGTGTGGATATCACTCAGATTAGTCAGGCGCTGAATCGCACCTTTACCGGCGAGCGAGTGGGCGTTTACCGTGAAAAAGATCAACTGATCCCAATTGTTGCGCGCGCGCCTTACAACGAGCGAGGCCAGGCTCAGGATATTGAAAATGTGCAGGTGTACAGTCCAACAGCAAAAAAATACTTGCCTATAAGTCAGCTGGTCAGTGATGTCAAAGTTGAGTGGAATGATGCCATATTACGCCGCGTGGATCGTTTCCCGACGATTAAGGCGCAAGCGGATCCTTTGCCTGGGCAGCAGGCTAGTCCTTTACTGAATCGGCTAAAGCCAAAAATTGAGGCGATTGAGTTACCACCAGGCTATAGCTTGGAATGGCATGGGGAATATAAGGATTCCAACGAGTCCAATGAGGGTTTGGCGATTTCCGCGCCTTATGGCTTTACTGCGATGGTGTTAGCTGTAGTGTTGATGTTTAACGCGCTGCGCCAGCCTTTGGTGATTTGGTTAACTGCACCTTTGGCCATTATTGGGGTGACGGTGGGGCTGGTGATTTTCCAAGTGCCATTTGAGTTTATGGCGATCTTAGGTTGCTTGAGCTTAGTCGGCATGTTGGTGAAAAACTCGATTGTCTTGGTCGATCAGGCGGATGTGGAAATACGTGGCGGTAAACCCGGTTTTATCGCGGTGATTGATGCCGCGGTGAGCCGTGCACGCCCCGTCTTTCTTGGCGCTTTGACCACTATTCTAGGTGTCGCACCATTACTCTGGGATCCGTTCTTTAAGAGTATGGCGGTGGTGATTATGTTTGGCTTGGCCTTTGCGACGATTTTGACGTTAGTTGTAGTGCCGCTGTTGTATGTGGTGATTTTTCGGATTCGCGTGGAGGCTTAAGTGGTTCTGAGTAAACCTGTCATATAACTTGATGATGTCAAAAAAAGCGCCGTTAACGGCGCTTTTTGTTTATGGAACTGCTGTTAAATTTACACTGCATAGCATCTATTTGATTAATGTGTATATCTAGCTTAATTCACTAATAGTAGGTGAGATTACTTATATGTATTCAATTTTTACTGGAACTAGGGTGACTAACGGATAGTACTTTGTTTTAATAGCGGGCGTTACAAAAAACCTTACTTATAGATGACAATGGAGTTCGTCAATGCGCTACATTAAACCCTTCTTAATTGGTTCGCTGTCTGCAGCTATTATTTCTGTTTCTGGTTGCGCTAACTTAGCCCAGAATGAATATTTCAATCAGGAAAATATTGCTACGGCTATAGGTGCTGTGGCCGGTGTTGCACTGGGCAGCCAAATTGGCGGAGGGAGTGGGCGCACTGCCGCAATGTTGATTGGTGCATTGGCCGGCGGGGCTTTAGGTAAGGCCATTGGCTCGCATTTAGATGAGCGTGATCGCCAGTCCCTTGCTCTGCAAACACAACGCATGCTCGAGCAAGATACAACCCAACCCGTGCAATGGACTTCAGAGCATTCAGGGGCTCAAGCAACAATTACTCCAGTGGCAACCACCACTCAAGTTCAAACAGTGCAAGTACAACGCACAGCGCAAGTACAATCTGTGTCAAATATGACGTTACTGAATCAGACGTATTACGCGCAAAAATCAGCGAATGTGCGTAACGCACCTTCAACATCCGCTAGCAAAGTGGGTGGTTTGGCGCAGGGCAGCTCGTTTACTGCGCTAGGCAGAACAGATAATGATTGGATTGCCGTGGGCCGCAAAGGGGTTACCGTCGGCTATGTGTATGCCCCGCTAGTGAGCGCTAAGCCACTTGTGAAGAAAACCCAAGCCGCGCAGGAACAGCAAGCGTTAGCAGCAACCGATTTAGATGCGATGCCGGATTTGGTAGCTAAACAACAAGGCTTTGACCTTGATAGTGTGCAGATGGAAACAGTGCAAGCGCAGACTGCCTGCAAAACTTTGGATTATAAAGTTACCGCTAAGGGCGCAACTGAGCAGCAGCAAGTTAAAGCTTGCCAGGCTGCTGATGGTGCTTGGGAGCTTATCTAAGGTAAAGTTATGAAAAAAATATCACTTATACCCTTTACGCTTTTAGCGCTAAGTATTCACGCTACAGCGCAAGCACAAGAGCATCGTTTAGCATTTTCTCAGGCGCAGCAAGTTGAGGTCTTTGTCGATCAGGCTGATGGTGCGAACTGGTGTAAAGACGAGCTGGCGTTACGCTTTGCTTTTAGTTTAGAACACGCTAATTTGACCGCTGTAGAAAGCTTACTGCCTAAGCTCGGCGTGTTGTTTAGCCAGCAGTGTCCTGCTGCAGAAAAAGTGACTTGGCAGGCATTGAATAAAGATAAAAAGATCCAAGCATCAGGTACTGCAAACAAGCAGACTGCCTGGATGATGAATCAGGATCCGACAGAAAGTGCGTCTCAAATAGCTGCAGCCCCAGTGGCAGCGCAAGCAGCAGAGGTCGCCGCTCCTGTTACACAGACACAGACACCGGCAGTGCAAGCTGCAGCAGAAGCTCCTGCAAAGACTGAGCAGGCCGCTACAGTTGAACCGAGCGTTGCCGCAGAAGCGCCTGCGCCAGTTTCGGATGCAAGCCAGCCTAGCACGCAGAGTGAAGCTGCAGTTGCTGCCACCGCAACGCCCCCTGCAGCAGTAGAAGCACCTGCCACACAATCAGCAGCCATTGAAAAAAACACTGAAGTTGAGCCGGTAAAAGCTGAGGCAGCTGCTCCAACTCCAGTTGTCGAGGCTAAGCCAGCAGCCGTTGAACTGTATAGTGTTAACGGTTGGCAGCCTAAAGAATCTCATGAGTTTTTAGTAAACAATAAAGCTTTCCGAGTTTTGTCTGATCAGCAAGGTTGTAAAGCATTTTTGCAAGCTGATGCTGATCTAGGTCTGCAAGAGTTTACTGTAAACTCCACTGGTGTGACCTGTGAAAATGGCCTTTTAAACGGTAAAGGTCGTATTGTGATTACGCGCTCTGATGGTGCACGAATTGCTGAGCTTGATGGCTTTTTTAAGCACGGAGTGCCTTTGGACCAAGAAGTTGACCTTCCTATTGTTGATGTCGATGAGAAGGGGCAGGTTTACTTGTTGTTAGGCAAAGACGTTGCTAATAAAAACTACTATTTGTTACGAGCCCAAAAGAACTACAGGGGTTACTGGAGTATCAATAGTGGCACGGTTTATTTACTGACCGATGCCAAGGATACTTTTAGACAGGCAGAAAGTATTAAAACAGCGGTATTATTCCCAGTCGCTGCTATAGCTAAAAATTTCAGCAGAAACTCGAGCTATACATTGGCTGCAGTGACCGATTTTACTGATGGAATTGTTAACCGCAATGGCGAGAGTTGGCTTTATGAGGTGGGTGTTAGAAAGCCACAACGCAATAGTCCTGAGTGGACATTTAACCCTAATAATGCCACAAACTACCTGTTTAGAAATGAAGCTCGTGCCGCTAGAGAGGCGCAACAACAAGCAGAGCGTGAGGCTAGAGAAGCACAGCGCTTGGCTGAGCGTAAGGCTTATGAAGAGCGTTTAGAGCTGGAAAGAATAGCGCGCCAAGCGAGTAGGGAGCTGAGTACATATGAGAACTATCAGGAAAACTATAGAGATTTACCTGATCTCGTTGCTAGCAAGTTGACTAACGTAAGTTACAGTAAAGTTGGCTACTCTGGCTATCAGTCAGCCTTGAAAGGTAGAGAGGCTGAGTTTTCGCAAATTGTTAAAATCAGTGGTGAGAAAAAAGACTTGTTTTGGGCCGACTACCCATACAATTTAGCCGTTGATGTGCTCGGTACAGATGTCGATTTGTCTAAAGGTTGGTATCTAATCAGAGGCAAACAAAAAATCGATGCAGAGCTCAAAGATGATCAAGGTCTGCCGCTGACCATTGTATATCCCACTTACACCTTTGCCTGTAAAGAAAACGGTTGTACTGACTTCTTTACGCCATTGAACCTCACGCGCTTAGAGTTTGGAAAGCCGGACTGGACGCCAGAGATAGCCGAACAACAGATTGCAGACGCGCAGAAGGTACAGTAATGAGTAATTTAGATGTGAGTAAGCTTAATTTTAAAGTTATTGCGCCCATTGCTGTTGCTGGTGCTGCGGTAATTTACTTTGGTTTGTCCAGCTATGCTGGTAGCCAAGCTGAGAAAAAACTTGGCGATTATTTGTATGAAAATCGTCTGGATTCTTATGTGTCTTGGAAGTCGGTCTCTTCCAGTCCGTTTGGCGGGACTGTGACTATTAAGGGACTAACTGTCGAGAGTAAAGAGTTTATACCCGTTGAGTTGAGCATCGAAAAACTCGTCATTAAAAATTATAAAGATGATGATGACCGTTTTAGTGCAGACCTTTATTTTCATGAGATACAGCCGACCTATCCGGATAGTGATTTTGCTAAAGCTTATAATCAGGAGATTTTCGGGTCGCTACTGTACGCCAGTGGGCAGACACAGGTTGCTCCCTATGATTTGAGTGTTGGCTGGGATTACCGCGCGGACGAAAGACACTTGATTACTCAGGCCGATGTCGACTTACCTAACTTATTTACAGGGCAGGTAAAGGTTGATTTAGAAGGGGTTAGGGATATTAAAAGTGCTCTGTTTCTTACCCAAATACACCCAGCATTAGACGTGCTTCCAGGTATTCCGAATGAATTGCTTGGTATGAATAATCGTGCGATAAACGAACTCAAACGCGATATTCAAAGTATTACTTTGAATGCGTTGGACTTTTCATTTAAAGATCAAGGCTACTTAAAGCGTGCGAACCTGCTGGATAAGCGTTACAACATAACGCCGGTTAAAGTAACTGACAATGCAGAAAAAGAGCGTGAGAAGTTGTTTGAAAAGCAGTATGAAAATAACTATGAACACTGCGTTAAAGAGTTTGATTCAGTGTATAAAAACGCGAAAAAAGCATGTAAAGCTGTTATAGGTACCTGGTATTCACAGGAAAAGGGTTTTAAAGTTGCAATGAAACCCAGCAGCAAAGTGCGCTTAGAAGATTTTAGCCGCTTACAAGGTAATAAACGCGAGCAAGGTCGTTTTATTGAGCGCCTTAACTTGGATGTAACAACTTACTAAGCCTCTGTTTGTGCTTTATTTGCTCTAAAATCGCCACTTTAAAAGCTCTAAGTCGTTTCTGCTTAGAGCTTTTTTTTGGATAATAATACAATACTGTGGCTTAGCGGCGCATACCCATTAAGTCATGAGTACAGCAGACGGCACAGCCATGACTCAGTGCTTTCAGCTCACGTCGAACTTAACAGGCCGTGTAAGGTCGCGAGGTAAAGCCTGCACCGCTGTGGAGCCTGCAGGAGGGTACTTGCGACGTCTTTACGCAGCTATACCTGATACTGCATCAGCATCGCAGTAAGTAAAGTAGCGCCCTTAGCCTCCTTTAAACACCGTAGCGCGGCGCTCCAAAGTTGAATATCCGGGTGTTTGGATAAATCAACTTAGACACTTTTGGGTGGCTGGCAGTGGGTTGGTCTGTGGCAGCCTCTTGGCAGGTTGTTATCAGCTCTTTATTTTAACCAAGGACATTACTGTGCCTTATGGATTGCAGACCTTGATGATGGTATTTAGCATTGTGGTTGGATGGATAGAATTGGCTGGGCAGCTAGGCGTTAAGTATGAATGAGATAAAGCGCAGTCCTATGCAAGCGTATCAACAAGCGCTTGCGCATGGTTTTATCAATGATCCAGCGCAGCGCCATGCGGTTGCGGTGTTAGAAGAGTGCTATCAAAGCTTGCGCAATGGCTCAGTTGCGCCCCGTGGTGTGTATTTATGGGGCCGGGTAGGGCGCGGTAAAACCTGGTTGATGGATCAGTTTTATCGCAGCCTAACGGTGCCGGCACGGCGTCAGCACTTTCATCGGTTTATGCAGGATATCCATCAACGCTTATTTCGATTAACGGGTACCGCCGAACCTTTGCAGGCGATCGCGGATGAATTGCGCAGTGAAATTCAAGTGCTGTGTTTTGATGAGCTGTTTGTCAGCGATATTGCGGATGCCATGCTGCTTGGCGGTTTGTTCCAGGCTTTGTTTGATCGCGGTCTAGTTATCGTTGCGACCTCGAATCAGCCGCCAGCAGAATTGTATAACGATGGTTTTAATCGCCAGCAGTTTTTGCCGGCTATTGCTGCCATCGAGCAGGCGATGCAGGAGGTTCGGGTGGATGGTGCGCAGGATCATCGTTTGCACGAAGGTCAACAAACGCAGCGCTATTGGGTTAAAACTGCCGAACAGCGCAGTGAGTTTAAGCAGTTGTTCGCCAGGCTCAGTGCGGGGCAGGTCATTGGGCATGGCGTTCTAGAGTTAGGTTCGCGCAGTTTAGTTACGCAGGCGTACAGTGAGACCGTAGTATGGTGTGAATTTTCTGCTCTATGTGAGCAACCTTTTGCCGCCCTCGACTTTATTGCTTTGTGTGATCGTTTTCAGCTCGTGTTGCTAAGCTCCGTGCCTGTCTTAGGTGGTCAGCAGCAAGCGGCAAAAATTGCCCGAGGCACAGAGGATGCTGCGTATCGCGTCGTGGCGGGTGATCGGCAGTTACCCCGTTTGGCTAAAAACGATGACAGTGTACGGCGTTTTATTGCCTTGATTGATGAGTGCTATGATCGACGCGTGCCCGTTTATATTGAAGCTGCAGTGCCACTGGATACGCTGTATACCGAAGGTTACTTGGCTTTTGCATTTCGTCGCACCTATAGCCGCTTAAAAGAGATGCAATTAGAAAATTTTGCAAAGTAGAACCTTTTGCTTTGTTATAGTGCTTATTATTTCATTTAGGGGAAGCGTGGTATGCAGATGAGTATTCGCCTCGTTGGTTTAGCCAGTCTGGTTTTTTTAGCCGCGTGTTCATCCAACGCCCCAGTACACGAGCCGATGCCGGCACCCCGCAGTACTGCATCCGCCACGTTTAATCCGCTGGCCGATGATGTGTTGTTTCGTGCTATAGGTCTGGTGGGCACGCCTTATGTGTGGGGGGGGAATACACCCTCTTCAGGCTTTGATTGCAGTGGTTTGATTGGGTTTGTGTATAACGATGCAGCAGGAATTCAACTGCCACGCACCACAGCGCAAATGCTGCAGATGAAAGGCCAGACTGTAGCCCGTAATCAGCTACGCAGTGGCGATATTATCTTTTTTAGTACCGCAGGACATGGGCGTGTGAGTCATGCGGGTATTTATGTTGGCGATGGACGCTTTGTGCATGCGCCTTCTTCAGGTGGCACGGTGCGTTTAGACAGTGTTAATGCTAAATATTGGAGCAAAGCTTATTTGCAAGCCAAGCGCGTCTTAAGCAGTGAGACTGTGGTGGTTAACCCCTGAACCCTATAGAGCGCGTTAATCGCTGGCTTGTATATAACGTCAGCGCTCAGCGAAACAGTTAAGAGAGTGGATATGAAAGAGCAATACAAACCACGCATTGGCATTATTGGTACCGGTGCGATTGGTGGATTTTATGGCTTAATGCTGGTGCGTGCTGGTTTTGAAGTGCATTTTTTATTGCGCAGTGAGTATGAGGCTGTCAGCCGTCAGGGGTTGCGAGTCAATAGTGCGCTGCATGGCGAGCTTGTGTTACCTGAAGTGCATGCATGGCGTGATGTCGCGCAGATGCCTGCATGTGACTGGGTTTTAGTTGGCGCGAAAACTACCAGTAATGCAGAGTTGGCGCCGCTGATTAATCAGGTGGCTGCAACTGGCGCTAAAGTGGTGTTAATGCAAAATGGTTTCGCCGTTGAAGAGCAACTGCGACCTCTGCTTAATCAAGATCTGCACTTGTTAGGTGGTTTGTGTTTTATTTGTGTTCACCGTAGTGCGCCTGGTGTGATTGAGCATCAAGCGCAGGGCGGCGTGAACCTTGGTTATCACAGTGGCCCAGCTTCCGCAGAAGAGGGCTATATGATTGCCCAGCAAGGGGCTGAATTGTTTTTGCAGGCGGGCTTAGAGTCCAAGGCCATGTTGCACTTGCAAGAAGCGCGCTGGCAAAAGTTGGTTTGGAATATTCCTTACAATGGTTTATCCGTTTTGTTAAATAGCAATACTGCGCAGCTTATGAGCGAGCCGCACAGTCGCGCATTGATTACTGATTTAATGCATGAAGTGATTGCTGGCGCTGCAGCTTGTGGCTATCCATTGCCGGAAAAACTGGTGCAGGGCATGCTTAAAGTAACCGATGCAATGCTGCCTTATTTGCCGAGCATGCACCATGACTTCACTCATCAGCGCCCAATGGAGTTGCAAGCGATTTATAAGGCGCCGTTGGCAGCAGCAGAGGCTGCAGGCTGCGCTATGCCCAAAGTCAGGATGCTGCTGCAAACATTAGAATACTTGTCAGCTTAGTTTAGGCCGGGATGCTTGCGCAGAGTGTCCATGGCTTGATTGATACGTTGTAAGCGTTCGGTGCAGCCGCCACGGTCAGGGTGGTGCAGGCTGACCAGTTGGCGATAGCAACTGCGCAACTTATCCTTACAGAGCGTATGCAAAGGTTGTTCGATGCCGAGCTCGGCTAAGGCGTCGCGCACCTCTTGAGTTGAGGTTAGAGTCTGCAGACTGCTCTGCAGCAGCTGTTCAACGGCGGCTCGATCTGTTGTGCTGAGATGGTCTAAGTTTAAATAGTAGGCGCGTAGAGTATCGACTCGGTTAAGCGATTGCTGTGCTGTTGTGGGTTTGTCCGCTGTGTGTTGGAGCTGGATATTCAACGGGCTAATGCATAGGTCAAATTGGCCAGCCGCACGCAAGCTGTCGCGCAGCTGATACAGGGCATGAAAAAGCAGAAAATGTGTACGAAATAAGCTTAATACATCACTTAAATTGACGCTGATAAACAAAGGGTGCTGCTGTTGTTTAAGTCGATTAATCAATGCATGTTCGGATAATCCTTCAGGATGATCCAGTAACAGGTCATATACAGCAGTGAGGAGTCCGGTTTTTTCTAAGATGGGCACACGACTGGGCTCTAAAATAGTGGCAGCCTAAACTGCAGCGAAAAATGATTGTGTGAGTCTATGATGAGGTTTTATGTTTGGCAATCACAGTGATCTGCCGGAAAAATATGACTGCATCAATCAAAACTCAGCTGGTTTTAACAGCTTGGGTCACCTCACCATGACTGGCTGCGCAGCCGCTTGATCAATTACAGTCAGTTGACGACCAGTGTGAGCGCGGAGTATCGATGCCTGTCACTTGCCTGAATACCGCCAGCGGTAACTCCTATGCAGTGCTTCAAGCAGTTGGCCAGACTTACACAGTGAGCGCTTCTGCTGCGCTCTATGTGTCGACTGCAACTGCAGGCCGTTATCCTTGGCACAGCCAGGGTGATCTGGGCGTTTTATCTTGGCAGGCGAGCGGTGAGTTCGGTAAAAGTCTAATGGTATTGAAAGAATGCAGCGCAAGCGAAGAAATGTTTGCTAAAAATACCGAGTCACTCATAAGACACTGCTAGGGTTTGTTCTGCGCAACAGGTAAAATAGCGCTTTTTACCTGTTGCGGATCCTATTATGAGTAATTTGTCAGTCAATCAGAAAAAATTACAGAAGCGTTTGCGCCGCCTTACCGGCGAAGCGGTCACTGATTTTAATATGATTGAAGATGGCGATAAAGTGATGGTGTGCTTGTCAGGCGGTAAAGACAGTTATGCCATGTTGGATATGTTGCTGCACTTGCAAAAAGTTGCGCCGATTCAGTTTTCTTTAGTGGCTGTCAATATGGATCAAAAACAGCCTGGTTTTCCCGAGCATGTACTGCCGGCATACCTTGAGTCTTTAGGTGTTGAATACCATATTATTGAAAAAGACACTTACTCTGTGGTTAAAGAGAAAATCCCCGAAGGTAAAACGACCTGTTCTTTGTGTTCGCGTTTGCGCCGAGGCACTTTATATACCTATGCTGATGAAATTGGTGCAACAAAGATGGCGCTCGGTCACCATCGTGACGATATTTTGGAAACATTTTTCTTAAATATGTTTTTTGGTGGCACTTTAAAGGCTATGCCGCCTAAGCTGCTTTCCGATGACGGTCGCAACGTTGTGATTCGTCCTTTAGCCTATTGCAAAGAAAGCGATATTGCTGAGTATGCTGAGCTGCAAGGTTTTCCTATTATTCCGTGCAACTTATGTGGCTCGCAAGAAAATCTACAGCGCCAAGTGGTGAAAGGCATGCTGCAAGAATGGGAGCAAAAAACACCTGGGCGCTTAGATATTATGTTCAGAGCGTTGCAAAATGTTGCTCCGTCACAATTAGCAGATAGGCAGTTGTTTGATTTCGCCAGTTTAGCCATTGATCAGCATGCAGAGCCGCGTTTTTTAGATGTGATGAGTGTATAAGGTCAAATTAATGACGAATAACAGCACGCATTGCTGGCATCTTGGCGTGAAAACATACTAATACGCGGCCTTGCGGTTTGTTGGCTTGAATATTGCTTTGTATATGCCAATACGGGTTTATGCTAGGAATAAAACAATGGCAACCACCGATTTTTTATTACGACCTGCGCCGCAATCAGCGCGTACGCAGACGCCTGCTGGGCAGGATAATACTATGAGTCAGCGGCCGGCGAGTACGGTTTCTGGCGATACGTTTTCTAATCTTTACGCGCAGCAACAGCGTGCTGTGCAAGCGCATCAGCAGCAGGTTCAGCAGCAAACACAGCAACGCCAAGCTGCCAGTGTGCAAGAGAAACAACAGCAAACAGCGCGGCAAACCGTAGCAAAAAATACCGCACAGCCGCCGCAAGATAAGCCCGCAGCTTCGCCTAGAGAGCCGGTTAAGCGTGACAGTACGCAGGCAGGGCAAGGCAGTGATGCTGAAGGGGCAGCCCAGTCCAGCACTCAGAGTGTGAGTGAGCAGAGCGGCAATCTTTTGCCGCAAGATCATGCACAGTTGCCTGAAGAGCCTGTCGATGAGCTGATGGATCCATTACTGCTGATGGCAATGACGGCAACTCCAATGGACTATGTAGATGCTGCGCCAGCAGCGGTTGAGGCTGAATCTAAGGTGTTGTTCAGTTCAGCGCAAAGCATTGGCAGTGTTGGACTGACGACTGAAACCCTTGAGGTGGATGAACTGCAGCTGGCCGCCGATGAGGACGCGGTATCGTTAAAAGATTTCAGCGAACCCGAGCAGCAGGCTAGCACTGATAAAGCAGCATTGCTCACTGCTGCGTCAGGTAAAGCAGGGGAGGTCTTAGTAGACAAAGCAACCCCTGATAAAAATAATACGGCCGCTTTAGTTGAGAGCACTAAGGTCGCACCAGATAGTTTGCTGAACAATAAAGCTGTCACCCCGACAGAGACTGTTCGTAGCGATATGCTGCCACGTCAAGACACGCTTTTGCCTGCCCAGTCGACGCGGCAGGTCCCAGGTGCAGCGATAGCCATGCAGCAACCGGGTTGGACGCAGCAAGTCACGGATAAAGTCATGTGGATGTCTTCACAAAACTTAAAGTCTGCAGAGATCAAGTTGGATCCTGCTGAGCTGGGGCGCTTAGATATCAAAGTCAGTGTTGGGCAAGAGCATACACAGATCACCTTTACGAGTGCGCATGCCGGCGTACGTGACTCGCTTGAGACGCAAATGCACCGTTTACGAGAGCTTTTAGCTCAGCAAGGGATGCAGAATGTGGATGTGAATGTGTCTGATCAGTCACAGCAGCAACATACTGAGTCTAGAGAACATGCTGTAGCGCAGGGGCGCAGTGGTGTTGATGGAGACAATCAGGATGAAACAGTGCAGCATGTCACGCCAATTCGAGCGCAGCAGGATGGTCGGCTGGGTTTAGTTGATTATTATGCCTAATCAACTGAGCATCTTCGCCTTAGGCTGTTAAACTGTTGGCATATTTAAAATAATGGGGCACAAATGGCACAACAATCTGAAGCGCCGCAGCAGGCAATAGCTGCGCCTAAAAAAAACAAGATGAAAATCATTGTTTTAGTGGCTGTTGCATTATTAGTTGCGATTGTATTATCCGTGGCTGGCACATGGTTTTTTTTAGGGCGTAGCACTGCAGACGTTGAGCCTGTGCAAGAAAGCCTCGGTAAACAGCAAGCCATTTATGAAGTGTTGGCTCCAGCATTTGTGGTTAACTTTAAAAGCCAAGGCAAACCTCGTTATTTGCAGGTTAGCGTCGCCTTGATGGCGCGCAATAAGGCAGACCTTGATCAGCTAAAAATCCATATGCCGACGCTGCGTAATCAGTTGGTGATGTTGTTCTCCAGTCAAGATTTTGATGAGCTTAATACCCCTTTAGGGGTTGAGCTGTTGAAACAAAAAGCCACTGTTGCCGTGCAAGAATTAGCGCTGATTGAAGTGGGTAAACCAGTGGTTGAGCAAGTGCTATTTACCAATGTTGTCATGCAGTAAAACCTGGATAGGAACGACTTAAAATGGCCGTACAAGATTTACTTTCACAAGATGAAATTGATGCCCTGTTGCACGGTGTCGATGACGGTCTGGTGGATACCACTGATGATGCGGTACCTGGCGCAATTAAGCAGTACGACTTAACCAGCCAAGATCGTATTGTACGCGGACGCATGCCAACGCTTGAGATGATTAATGAGCGTTTTGCACGTTATACGCGCATCAGTATGTTTAACTTGTTGCGACGTTCTGCTGATGTATCTGTAGGTGGCGTGCAAGTGATGAAGTTTGGTGAGTATGTGCATTCGCTGTATGTGCCCACCAGCTTAAATTTAGTAAAAATGAAGCCTTTGCGTGGCACGGCGTTATTTATCCTTGATTCGCGTTTAGTCTTTAAGTTGGTGGATAACTTTTTTGGTGGTGATGGTCGTCATGCCAAGATTGAAGGACGTGAGTTTACGCCAACTGAATTGCGTGTGGTACGCATGGTTTTGGAACAAGCTTTTGTTGATTTGAAAGAAGCTTGGCATGCGGTTTTAGATGTTGATTTTGAGTATATGAACTCAGAAGTTAACCCCGCATTGGCCAATATCGTCAGCCCAAGTGAAGTGGTGGTGATTTCAACCTTTCATATTGAGTTGGACGGTGGTGGCGGTGAATTACATATCACTCTGCCTTACTCAATGATTGAGCCAATCCGTGAGATGCTGGATGCAGGCTTTCAATCCGATGTCGATGATCAGGATGAGCGTTGGAGTAAGGCGATTCGTGAAGATATTTTAGATGTGAAAGTTCCTTTGCGTTCTACTGTAGTGCGCAGGCAGCTCAAATTGCGCGACATCCTCAAAATGCAGCCGGGTGATGTGATTCCGGTCGACATGCCAGAGACTATGTTGCTGCGCGCAAATGGCGTGCCAACCTTTAAGGTTAAGCTGGGAGAGCATCATGGTAATTTAGCCTTACAAGTGCTGGGTCCCGTGCAAAAAAGGCGCTGATTTTTGGTTTTATTGGATAGTTGAGAAAAGTATATGAACGACGAAAATGAGCAGGTTTCCAGTGAAGATCAAGCCCTGGCTGATGAGTGGGCTGCAGCTTTAGCTGAAGCAGGTGCAAGTACAGAGCAAGATGATATTGACGCGATGCTTGCGCAAAGCAGTGGTCCTGCGAAAGCTCCGATGCAGGAATTCCCCTCGCATCAGCACAGTGAGGACGAAGCTTTGACCACCTTGGGCGGTCCTAATCTGGATGTCATTTTAGATATTCCGGTCAGTATCTCCATGGAAGTTGGTAGCGCGGATATTAGCATTCGTAACTTGCTGCAGCTTAATCAGGGCTCTGTAGTGGAGTTGGACCGACTGGCGGGTGAGCCATTAGATGTACTGGTGAATGGGACTTTAATTGCCCATGGCGAAGTGGTTGTCGTCAATGAGAAGTTTGGTATTCGTTTGACTGATGTGATCAGCCCAAGCGAGCGTATTAAGAAACTACGGTAAATTTATGCGTCTTTTTATCATGCTGATGCTCACTTTCAGTCCGGCTTGGGCCGAGGACACTGCTATTGCGCACAACAGTAGCAGTGAACCGAAAGTAGCAGTCGCCAGCTCAGGCGTGCTCGAGTCGAGCCAACTCAGTGCCCAGTTATTGCAGCTGGTGATGGGCTTGCTACTGGTGATTGGCTTGATTTTTCTGCTGGCTTGGATTGTGCGTCGAGTTCAGCAAAGCTTACCGGTTAAGGGCTCGCAGCGAGCGATTTCCTTATTAGCGACTCAAGCGTTAGGGCCGCGTGATCGTCTGTTGTTGGTGCAGGTGGGTAAAGAGCAGATTTTGCTTGGTTTAACACCGGGAACCATTGTGCCTTTGCATGTGCTGCAAGAGCCCGTAGAGGTCACGGGTACCGAGCCTCATGTGCCTTCTGCTTTTGCTCAACGCCTGACTAAGGTTTTAAAAAACTCAGCAAAGGACCCACAATGATCGCTTTGATTACACGATTGCTGTTGGCGGCCGGGCTGCTGTTGTGTGCCACAGGCGTATTCGCGGCAGACGATCCTTTGTCTATTTCTGCGATTAAACTGACTACCGATGCTGCTGGGCAGCAAGAGTACTCGGTTAACTTGCAAATTCTTTTGATTATGACAGCACTGGGTTTTATCCCAGCTTTTGTCATGCTGATGACGTGTTTTACGCGAATTATTATTGTCTTTTCTATTCTTAGGCAAGCCTTAGGACTGCAGCAAACACCGTCAAATCAAATTTTAATTGGGCTTACCATTTTCTTAACATTATTTATTATGGCGCCTGTATTTGAGCGTATTAATGAAGATGCGTTACAACCCTATTTGAATGAAACTATTACCGTACAACAAGCATTAACTGCCGCTGAAGCGCCTGTGCGAGGCTTTATGCTGGCGCAAACACGAGAGTCAGATTTAGAGCTTTTTGTTCGTCTTTCTAAGCGCACAGATATTGTTTCTGCGGAAGCAACGCCCCTAGTGATTTTGATTCCTGCATTTGTGACATCTGAATTAAAGACCGCCTTTCAGATTGGTTTTATGATCTTTATTCCTTTTTTGATTATTGATTTGGTGGTCGCCAGTATATTAATGGCAATGGGGATGATGATGTTGTCACCTTTGATTATTTCTTTGCCGTTTAAAATTATGCTATTTGTGTTAGTGGATGGCTGGGCACTGATCATTGGTACGCTCGCCAGTAGTTTCGGCACTTTATAGATAGGGTGGTAGGTGTATGACTCCTGAGGTTGCTGTAGATCTCTTTCGTGAGGCCTTGTCGCTGACTGCATTAGTGGTTGCCGCTATTATCGTGCCGAGTTTATTGGTGGGGTTGTTGGTGGCGATGTTTCAGGCCGCCACGCAAATCAACGAGCAAACGTTAAGCTTTTTACCGCGGCTTTTAGTCAGTTTTATGACATTAATTGTTTTAGGTCCTTGGCTCGTGGGGCAGTGGATGGATTTCACGACACGGTTGATTCATAACATCCCTTTTGTCATCGGTTGAGTTGCGCTTGCCATGCTAGAGCTCAGTAGCGCACAAATCGCTGGCTGGATCAGCAGTTTTTTGCTGCCGCTGTTTCGTATCGCTGCCGTTTTGATGGTGATGCCCATTATTGGAACCCAGCTGGTTCCGCAGCGTGTGCGCTTATATATGGCATTGGCTATCACTTTAATGTTAGTGCCAGTGCTGCCTGATATGCCGCAAGTGGATGCTTTGAGCCTGCAGAGCATTCTATTGATTGCTGAGCAAATAGTGGTGGGGGCTATGCTCGGTTTCTCGCTGCAATTGTTTTTTCATATTTTTGTTTTTGCCGGACAGCTGGTCTCGATGCAGATGGGGCTCGGCTTTGCGTCTATGATGGATCCTGCGACAGGTGTTTCAGTGCCTGTTTTAGGTCAGTTTTTACTGATGCTGGTGACATTACTGTTTTTAGCAATGAATGGTCATTTAGTGGTCTTTGAAGTGCTGGCGGAAAGTTTTGTCACCTTACCCGTCGGGCAAACATTAGATGTGGCCAGCTTTGCTATTTTAGCTGGGCGCTTGAGCTGGGTGATAGGTGCAGCTTTGTTGCTGGCATTACCTGCGGTCAGTGCGCTGCTGGTGATTAATATTGCGTTTGGGGTGATGACCCGTGCAGCACCGCAGTTGAATATTTTTACCATCGGCTTTCCCTTAACCTTGATTATGGGTTTGATCATTTTCTGGATTTCAACCGCGGATATTTTGTCGCAATACGACGCTATGGCGAGGGACGCTTTGTTTATGTTGCGCGGCCTCGCGCAAGCACAGTGAGGCAATAAGCAATGGCTGAAAATGAAAACGGTGCTGAAAAAAGCGAAGAACCTACCGAGAAACGTAAACAAGATTCACGTAAAAAAGGTGAAATTGCACGTTCCCGTGAGCTCAATACTTTAGCCGTTGTGTTGGCAGGCACCGGCGGTTTATTAAGCTTTGGTGGTGCAGTAGGGCAGCGAATTATGCAGGTTATGCATAAAAACTTTTCACTGCCGCGCGAATTATTGCTCGATGAACGCTATATGGCCATTAGTTTGTTGCAGTCTGCACAGATGGCCGGTGATGCCTTAATTCCGTTGTTTATCGTGCTGTTAATGGCCGCTATTATTGGGCCTGTAGCCTTAGGTGGCTGGTTGTTCTCAATGGAAGCTTTAGCGCCTAAGTTCAGCCGTATGAATCCGCTTTCAGGTCTGAAGCGTATGTTCTCAATGAAGTCGATTGTTGAGTTGCTCAAGGCGCTTGGTAAGTTTTTTATTGTGCTGGCGGTCGCCTTATTTGTTTTGGCGCGCGCCCGTGATGAGTTGATTAAATTTGCCAGTGAACCATTGGAAATGGCGATTTTGCATAGTATGCAAGTGGTGGGTTGGAGCGCCCTATGGTTGGCTTGCGGTTTAATTATTATTGCGGCTGTTGATGTGCCTTTTCAGATGTGGGACAGCAAGCAAAAACTTAAAATGACCAAGCAAGAAGTGCGTGATGAATATAAAGACACCGAAGGTAAACCTGAAGTGAAGGGGCGCATTCGTCAGCTGCAAAGAGAAATGGCTGAGCGACGTATGATGAGTGCTGTACCCGAGGCGGATGTCATTATTACCAACCCAACGCATTTTGCAGTAGCTCTGAAATACGATGCTGAACAAGGACAGGCCCCCGTTTTGTTGGCTAAGGGTGGGGATTACTTGGCTTTGAAAATCCGGGAAATCGGTAATGAGCATAAAATTATTTTGCTTGAGTCGCCTGCTTTAGCGCGAGCAGTGTATTACTCCACCGAAGTGGATCAAGAAATTCCTGCCGGCTTATATCTGGCCGTTGCCCAAGTGTTAGCTTATGTCTATCAATTGCGACAGTACCATGCGGGTAAAGGGAAAAAACCAGATGCATTCAAAGAGCCTGAGGTGCCTGAAGAATTACGCAGGGACGAGTAAACACCTGTGCTTGCCAGAGTTCAGCCGTTGTTCAGACCGGATTTGGCATTATAGTTGCCCAGAGTTATCTGTGTTAGCAGGCTGCTACAGCCTTGCGCCGAAGTGAATAGTCAATAATTTATAGGGGAGGGCTGGGCATGAAGCTACTGGTTGTTGAGGACGAAGCACTGTTGCGCCATCACCTGTACTCGCGCTTGGGTGAGCACGGGCATATCGTTGATGCGGTTGCTGACGCCGAAGAAGCCTTGTACCGGGTTGCTGAGTATAACCATGATTTGGCCATTATTGATTTAGGCTTGCCGGGTATGAGTGGGCTGGACTTGATTCGTGAGCTGCGTCAGCAAGGTAAGCAATTTCCTATTTTGATTTTAACTGCGCGTGGCAATTGGCAAGATAAAGTTGAAGGGCTTGCCGCCGGTGCTGATGATTACGTGGTTAAACCTTTTCAATTTGAAGAGCTTGAAGCGCGTCTCAATGCTTTATTGCGGCGCTCATCGGGCTTTGTGCAGTCCACTATTGGAGCCGGCCCTTTAGTACTGGATTTAAATCGCAAGCAAGCGCTATTGGCCGATGAGGTGCTGGCGCTCACCGCTTACGAATACCGTATTCTTGAATACTTAATGCGTCACCATCAGCAAGTGGTATCCAAAGATCGCTTAATAGAGCAGCTGTACCCTGATGATGAAGAGCGTGGCCCTAATGTGATCGAAGTATTGGTTGGACGCTTGCGGCGTAAGCTCGAGGGTGATAATGGTTTTAAGCCTATTGAGACAGTGCGCGGTCAGGGTTATTTATTTACAGAAATATGCCGCTAGAGCAAATGGTTTTAATAATGTCGCCACGCAAAAAAACTAAAGAATCCTCATTACGTACGCGCCTAATGTTGGGTGCTGCGGTTACTGTTTCGTTGTTTATGTTGGCTTTGTTCCCAGCTTTGCAACAAGTCTTTACTGTGGCCTTAGAAGAGGCAATTGAGCAACGACTCGCCGCTGATGCCAGCGCTTTAATTTCTGCCGCGCGCATTTCTCAAGGGCAATTACGCATGCCGGAAAAATTGCCAGATGAAGAGTTCGATATTTTACCGGCGCGTCAATTGGGGTTTATTTTTGATCCCCAAGGTAACCTATTATGGCGCTCGCGCAGCTCTTTAGAGGTGAAAGTTAATTATCAGCCCAAATACGATGGGCGTAGTCATGAGTTTTTGCGCACCACAGATAGCGAAGGCCGGGAGTACTTTATTTACGATGTTGAAGTGAATTTGCTGCGTGGCAAAAGTGCGGCCTTTAGCATCGTGACCATGCAGGCCGTCAGCGATTACCAAACCATGTATGACAACTTGCGGCAACAGCTTTATGTTTGGCTAGGTTTGGCGTTATTACTGCTATTGGGATTTTTATGGTTGGGTCTCGGCTGGGGGATTCGCAGTTTGCGCAGCCTCAGCGCCGAATTAGATGATGTGGAAACGGGTAAACGAGCCTCTCTTAGTGACGAGCATCCACGTGAACTTTTACGCTTAACACGCTCACTGAACCGTTTGTTAGAAAGTGAGCGGCAGCAAAGTGAGCGTTATCGGCACTCATTGGATGACTTGGCGCACAGCTTGAAAACACCACTTGCAGTATTGCAGGGTGTCGGTGAGGTGTTGTCAGCACAGCCCGATAATGTCGAGCAGGGCAAGGCACTGCTGGGTCAAGTGAATCGCATGAGTCAACAAATCAGTTATCAGTTGCAGCGTGCCAGTTTGCGCAAAAGCGGTTTGTTGCGCTATCAAGTGAAGCTTAAACCGCTCGTGGATAGCCTGATAGAGGCCTTAGATAAAGTGTATCGTGATAAGCGCGTGGAGGTGACTCAAGCCTTCTCTGCTGAGTTGCGTGTGCCGGTTGAGCAGGGGGCACTGCTGGAGTTGCTGGGCAATGTTTTGGAAAATGCTTACCGCTTATGCATCGCTGAAATACGCATTAAAGCTCAATTAACTGAGATGGGCTGTGAATTGAGCGTTGAGGATGATGGTCCAGGCGTACCTAAACATCAGCGCGAACGCATTTTACAGCGAGGCGAACGACTGGATACACAGTACCCCGGGCAAGGTATAGGCACCGCAGTGGTCAAGGATATTATCGACAGTTACGGCGGGCAGTTGTTTGTTGAGGACTCATCGCTAGGGGGCGCACAGTTTCGTATGCTCTTCCCGTTGAATTAATCCTCTGGCATTTTATTAGCGTTGCACTTGCCGATGGATATAGACCAGTTTCTGCTGGCATCCTTTGCACAGGTAATGCAAGCCTTTATTGATACGTGCATGGCGTTGTGCGCTTAAGGCAAAGGGCTCGCGTTCACGGCATTGGCAGCGGTAAAGGTAGTGCGTTTTAGGCGGTGTGCGCACGGCATAATTGTGACAGCGATTGGCAGGAAGTTTGTATACGTCGTGCATCACAGCTTGCCATTGCGGGCCATGGGCGCGAATTGACTGACCGTACACTTGATAACTGATCAGGTGAGCCACTTCGTGGGCTACGGTGTGCAGTAAAAAATGCTCACGATTTTCTTGATATAAGACTGGGTTAAAACGCAAACGGTTTTCACTGATATGCGCTACTCCAGCTTTTTGGCCGCGCAGTTTAAAACTGATTTCAGGGCGTTTAAATGCACGGTTAAAGTAGCGCTCAGCTGTTTGATAACAGGCTTCAACGCGATCTTTTAGCAGGTCGGGCATAGTTTACCGGTGACTTAATGGAATGAACTTAGTGCGCGCAGAATACGGCACAACAACACCGTATTCAACTGCACTGCCGGCGCGGTTAGAGAGCCTCTCACTTGCATCGATGAGAGGCAGGTCCTTTAAACTCTAAACTGGCCCAGCTGGCGATTTAACTCTTGTGCCAACTGATTAAGCTGTTCGCTTGCGCTGCTCAGTTGATGAGCGGCTAGATTGCTGGACTGCGATAAGCCGGCAACTTGAGTAATATTTTGATTGATTTCTTCGGCAACATGCGACTGTTGAAGTGTAGCGCTGGCAATTGAAGCATTTAAATCATTGAGTTTATGCAGCGCATTACTGATGCTGGTCAGGCTTGCGTGTGCTTGTTGAGCTTGCTCTACCGTGGCCTGTGCCGTGCTGCTGCTTTTGTTAATCACTTGTACTGCAGCTTGTGAGTTTTGCTGCAGGCTTTCAATCATGGTTTGTACTTCGTCTGTAGACTGCTGCGTGCGTTGCGCTAAGAGACGAACTTCGTCAGCCACTACCGCAAATCCGCGGCCTTGTTCTCCTGCGCGAGCGGCCTCAATGGCTGCGTTTAGTGCGAGCAGGTTGGTTTGTTCTGCGATTGAGCGAATCACCTCTAAAACACGGCCCACTTGGCTGCTTTCCTCAGCCAAGGTCTGCATTACATTAACCGCTTGCTCAATGGTTGATGAGAGCAAGTCAGTTTGCTGCAGGCTGTTGTCAATGTTGGCTTGGCCGGCAACCGCTTGGTCAGTGGCCTGTAACACTTCTGTTGCGGCTTGCTCCGCATGTTTGGCAACATCCTGTACCGCATAGGTGACTTCATTAATCGCCGTGGCGATTTGCTCAGTCTGTTGTGACTGATCTTCACTGATGGTTAGAGACTGTGTGGCTTGCACGCCCAAGGCTTCGGCGGCTTGTTTTAGGGTGGTGGCACTGCTGAGTAAGTGGCTGATAGTAGTGCGCAGTTTTAGGGTAAATGTATTGAAGTGCTGGCTGAGTTCGCTAATCTCATCGGTACCACTGGTGCTGAGTTCTTGTGTAAGGTCGCCATCACCACTGGCAATATTTTGCATGGCCGATACTACATTTTCGAGTGGAACTACGATGCTGCGCAGGATGCTAATAATAAGAAGTGCAATAGTGATAATAATAACTGCGCTTATTATGCTGGCATGAATCGCAACTGAGCGAAACTCAGCCTGGGTGTCATCTAAATAAACGCCCGATCCAATGATCCAGTTCCAAGGTTTGAACAGCTGGATATAAGAGATTTTATCAACCGGCGCGCTGGCGCCTGGCATAGGCCAACGGTAGCTTAGAAAACCTGCGCCTTGCTGTTTAGCAATGCGCACAAATTCATTAAAAATTTCAACGCCATCTGGATCTTTGTGACTGGTGAGGCTTTTACCGTTTAAGGCAGGCGAGATGGGGTGCATGACCATATTGGCTGCCAAGTCATTGATCCAAACATAATCATTACGACCATAACGTATCTTGCTCAATGCCTCTTGTGCTTGGGCTTGGGCTTGCGCGGTACTCAATTGTCCCGATTGCTCGAGGCTGTGAAAATACTCCAAAGTGCCTAAAGTGCTTTCGACAATATGCTGTGTTTTGACTGCTTTTGCAGCGTTCATGACATCGTACGATTGTTTTAGTGCTAAAGCGCCAAAAATAAAAAACATGCCTACCGTAATCAGGAATATTAGCCAAAGACGTTTGCTGATAGAGATTTGACGAAAAAACTGCATGGTGAAACTCCTGAAAAGAGCCTGTTCGGCGCATAGCGTACGATTATTATTATCAAAGTATGGTGTGGTTATACGGCTGTATCGGACGGGTTTGAAAAATGTTTAGCATAATGTTGCGAGGTCTTTCATTTTTAATGTTTTTTCAGTGAAAAGAACATTGGACCTAGGTAAGATACTTGGCTTTCTTATAGCGACTGAGTTAAGTGGGACTTTATGGATATATGGTTAGCAATACAGGCGTTTATTTTGGGGGTCGTTGAGGGCCTAACTGAGTTTCTGCCGGTGTCGAGTACAGGGCACCAGATTATTGTGGCCGATGTCATTGGTTTTACTGGGCAGCGCGCTAAAGCTTTTAATATCATTATTCAGTTGGCAGCGATTTTGGCGGTGATGTGGGAATATCGCCGCAAGATTATAGAAATTGTTGTTGGTTTGCCGCGCGAAGCGAGTGCGCAGCGCTTTACGGTTAACTTGCTGGTGGCATTTTTTCCCGCGGTTATTTTGGGTTTAACTTTTGCTGACCTGATTGAACAGTGGCTATTTAATCCTATTACGGTTGCCAGCGCACTGGTGGTTGGCGGTGTTGTAATGCTCTGGGCTGAAAAACGTCAGCATCGGATTGCCGCAGAGACTGTCGATGATATGAACTGGCAGCAAGCCTTGAAAATTGGCTGTGCTCAATGCTTAGCATTAGTGCCGGGCACTTCACGTTCAGCTTCTACGATTATCGGTGGTTTGTTCTTTGGTTTGTCGCGTAAAGCCGCCACTGAGTTTTCGTTTTTCTTAGCGATGCCCACCATGGTGGGCGCGACGGTCTACTCCATCTATAAGCACCGTGAGTTGTTTGCTGGCGGCGAAGATTTATGGGTGTTTGCGATAGGTTTTGTGACGTCTTTTGTGTTTGCCATGTTAGCGGTACGTGCATTGCTAAAGTTTATTGCTAACAACAGTTATGCGCTGTTTGCTTGGTATCGAATTGTGTTCGGTATATTAATTTTAATGACCTGGCAGCTTGGCTTTATTGATTGGACCTCAGTGGGTGACTAAGCTCGCCAGAGTTGCGTCGTAGCGTTTCAAAAAGAAACTTGCCTGACCCAATCGCGTTGCCTCGTCAACGCGATTGGGTTGGTAAACTTGACAGTAAATGCGTTTGAAACGTATGTTTGAAACATTTATTTAGAGTGTAAACAGCATGACACAGTCAGATACCGTCGAGCGTATTTTGGATGCGGCAGAGATTTTGTTTGCCGAAAAAGGCTTCTCTGAAACTTCACTGCGGCTTATTACCAGCAAAGCTCAGGTTAACTTGGCTGCGGTGAATTATCACTTTGGTTCGAAAAAATCCCTTATTCAAGCGGTGTTCTCAAGGTTTCTTGGGCCATTTTGTGCCAATTTGGACGCAGAGCTTGACCGACGCTCAGAGGAAGGGCAGCCGGCCTGGACTGTTGAGTTGTTGCTGGATGTATTGGTGCAGCAGACCTTGGCTGTTGAGCCGCGCAGTGGCAATGACCTGTCAATCTTTATGCGTTTGTTGGGTTTGGCTTTCAGTCAAAGTCAGGGGCACTTGCGCCGCTATTTAAAGGAAATGTATGGCAAGGTTTTCCGCCGTTATATGATTTTGCTGCATGAAGCAGCACCGGAAATTCAACCCATAGAGTTGTTTTGGCGTGTGCATTTTATGATTGGTGCTGCAGCTTTTAGTATGTCGGGGATTAAAGCATTACGTGCTATTGTTGAAACGGAATACCAAGTGCATATGAGCACTGAGCAAGTGCTGCGTTTAATGGTTCCGTTTTTGGCGGCCGGCATGCATGCTGAGAGTGTTATCGATGTTGTCGGTATGCAGCCCGCGATTAAAAAGAAAACACCTTAATCCCTCTATCGAGCGTGGTGAAGCAATGATTGATTATCTGCATGTATCCATTGCAGAACAGCGCCTTTATGCTTTTTCTAAACACCAGTTGCAGTATGTGTATCCTGTATCAACCGCGCAAAACGGCCCAGGTGAGCAAATCAACTCAGGCTGCACCCCTCGTGGCATGCACTATATCAGAGCTAAAATAGGCGCTGATTTACCCGCTATGGCGGTGCTGCGGGGGCGGCGCTGGACGGGGGAAATCTGGACACCTGAGTTGCAGCACAAGCATCCTACGCGCGACTGGATTTTGAGCCGCATTCTATGGCTGAGCGGTTGTGAGCTGGGCCATAATCGTTTAGGCGCTTGTGACACCTTTCGCCGCTATATTTATCTGCATGGTACAGCGGATGAAGATCGATTAGGCCAGCCCAACTCGCACGGCTGTATTCGCATGCGTAATCAAGATTTAATTACACTTTTCGAACAAGTTGTTGCGGCGTGCCCTGTTGAAATCAGCGAACATGCTACAGAGGCGCAGATACTGCACGCACACACCAAGGAATAGCTATGCAAGGCTCGTTAATGCTGGATATTGGCGGTACTTATTTAACCGCTGAAGATCGTCATCTGTTACGCCAGCCACAAGTGTGCGGGGTAATTTTATTTGCTAGAAATATTGAGCACCCCCAGCAGGTGCGAGAGTTATGCCGCGCTATTCGCAAGGTGCGCAGTGACTTATTGATTGGCGTTGACCAAGAAGGCGGCCGAGTTCAGCGTTTGCGACAAGGCTTTGTTGCGCTGCCGGCGATGGGCATGCTGCAAACCGCGCCCAATCCCACGCATGTGGCACAAGAGTGCGGTTGGCTCATGGCATGGGAAGTTCTAGCGATGGGTATCGACTTTAGTTTTGCGCCTGTCTTAGATTTGGATTATGGCCGCAGCACAGTGATTGGCTTGCGCTCCTTTGGCGCAAATGCTGAGACGGTAGAGCTGCTAGCAGGGGCGTTTTTAAAAGGAATGCATGCAGCAGGTATGCCAAGTGTCGGCAAGCATTTCCCCGGCCATGGCTGGGTCACCGCTGATTCGCATATAGCCATTCCGGTTGATGAGCGCAGTTTAGCTTATATTCAGCGTGCAGACTTATTGCCTTTTCAAAATTTACAGCGCTATTTGGCTGGAATAATGCCCGCACATGTTATCTATCCGCAGATTGATAACAGGCCTGCGGGTTTCTCAAAAATCTGGTTGCAGGATATTTTACGCCAGCAGTTAAACTATCAAGGCGTGCTGTTTAGCGATGATTTGTCGATGGCGGGTGCACATGTGGCCGGCGATGCAGCACAACGCATGCTGGCAGCACTTAACGCAGGTTGTGATGTTGGGCTATTATGCAATGACCGGGCGGCAGCAGAGCATGCACTGGCCACATTACAAACTGAGCAGGTTAAGCCGTGCACGAACTTATCTGCTATGTATGGACGCTATATTGCGCAGCATGATTTTCAGCAGCATCCACGCTGGCAAGCTGCGCGACAGGCGCTAAAAACGCTTACAAGCAACGACTAAGAGGTGGTAAATGAGTAAATACGCGATTATTGGCGGCACAGGTTTAACACAGCTGGAAGGTCTAACGATTCGCGATGCGATGTTTATTGATACTCCTTACGGTGCCACCTCTGCGGAAATTTTACGTGGTGAGTATGCGGGGCGAGAGGTTTTGTTTTTAGCCCGCCACGGTCATCCGCATCGCATTCCTCCTCATGAAGTGAATTACCGCGCCAATTTGTGGGCTTTACGTCAGGCAGGTGCCAAGAATATTCTTGCAATTAATGCGGTGGGCGGCATTTCGGAGCACTTTAAAACAGGGTGTTTTTGCATCCCCGATCAAGTGATTGATTACACGTGGGGACGTAAGCATACCTTGTATGAAGGTGATTTAGAGCATGTCACCCATGTGGATTTTAGTTACCCGTATGATGATGCGTTACGTAAAAGCCTTATCGCTGCGGTGGCTGCTTGTGGTTACAGTTGTAACAATCATGGCGTGTATGGCTGCACTCAAGGTCCGCGCTTAGAGACCGTCGCTGAAATTAAGCGTATGGAGCGTGATGGGTGTGATGTAGTAGGGATGACCGGAATGCCTGAAACCGTTCTGGCGCGCGAGCTGGGTCTGAGTTACGCCTGTTTAGCTTTAGTGGTGAATCCTGCGGCAGGAAAAGCGCAAGGGGTGATTACTATGGCGCAAATTGATGCGGCACTTAATGTTGGAATGTCAAAAGTGAAAATTGTTTTGGCACGCATGTTAAGCCAGCCTTAAGTGTACTTATATGCCATAAGCACTGCTGTGCGTATGGCATATTTTGCCGCTTGAGTTAACTGGCCACGCTGACAACAGTGATAGCGCTGCCGTGCAGGCTGGAAAACTGCCCCTGCAGCTCATCACCGCTTTGCCAATCGGCCGACAAATCCTTACATAAGCGCAAACGTGCATGACCTTGATCCGTAGGCTCTAGGTCAAGCACCTGCGCGTCATAAAAGCCAAAATATGTATGGGTCAATGGATTGAGGGCTTTAAATAAACTTTCTTTGAGAGAAAAGACCAACGTCAGATACCTTGCGCTTAGGCGGCTATCAAGCTGAGCAAAGGTGATGTATTCCTCTGGCGTTAAAATGCTCTGAGCTAAGCGCTGCGCTCGTTCAGTGCTTATGGGTTTTTCTATATCCAACCCTAAACTCTGCCATTGCTTATTGTCTCCGACAATTGCAGCACAGAGTGTATGGCTGTGTGACATGGAGCCGCAGCTGTGTTGTGGCCAGCGTGGAGCCCGACTCTGCTCGTGTTGGCTCGGTGTTATTGCTTGACCTGTCTGTATATAGAGCGCTTGACGGGCGCACAGGCGTGCAGCTAGAAATTCAGCTTGACGTTTGCGGGCAGCTTGCGGCGCAGCGATGGCGCAACGCTCAAACAGTTCGGCCGTTAGCGCATCTTCAACAAAGCGTGCAGATACTAAAGTGCAGTCTGCTAAAGCTGTAGGGAAGGGCCAATGCTGCTGCACATTGTTCAAAAAACCCGCAGCTGAGGCTGCATTAACCATTGAATAATCCTGTTGAGTGCAGTTATTAATAAATAAATAGTTATAAGGCTGGAAAAAAAACGCTAATGCAGTTATAAGTTGGGCGGATTTTGCTGTCGCTTAGATTTAACTGCCGAGGTGCCTGATGAAATTACAACAATTGCGTTATATCTGGGAAGTGTCAAGAAACGGTTTAAACGTTTCTGCCACTGCACAAGCCCTTTATACCTCGCAACCGGGTATAAGCAAACAAATACGTTTGCTTGAGGATGAGCTGGGCGTTGAGATATTTGCGCGCAGCGGCAAGCATCTCACGCGCGTCACCGCACCCGGTGAGCGGATTATTAAGACTGCAGGAGAGATACTGCGCAAGTGTGAGAACATCAAACAAATTGGTCAGGAGTTCTCCAATGAGCGTGTGGGTACCTTGTCCATAGCCACTACGCACACTCAGGCGCGCTACGCTTTGCCTAAAGTGATCAGTGCCTTTATGCAAGAGTATCCTGATGTTGCGCTGCATATGCATCAAGGCACACCTGCGCAAATTGCTGAGATGGCTGCTGATGGTACCGTTGACTTTGCTATCGCAACTGAAGGCATGGAAAAGTTTAATGACTTAATTATGATGCCGTGCTACCGCTGGAATCGTTCAGTTGTTGTTCCTAAAGGGCATCCGCTGGCCAGTTTGCCAACCCTCACGTTAGAGGCTTTAGCAGAGTATCCGATCGTGACTTATGTCTTTGGTTTTACAGGCCGCTCAAAGCTCGATGAAGCCTTTAGCCAAATTGATTTAGAACCCAAGGTTATTTTTACTGCAGCGGATGCTGATGTGATTAAAACCTATGTTCGCTTGGGTTTGGGCGTTGGTATCGTTGCAGGTATGGCAGTCGATAAAGTGCAGGATCAAGATTTAGTGGCCTTAGATGCCAGCCATTTATTTGAATCCAGTGTGACTAAGATTGGCTTTCGGCGTGGTACTTTTTTGCGTGGTTTTATGAGCGACTTTATTCAGCGTTTTGCACCTCATTTAGACCTTGAGTTGCAAAGCAAAGTTCTGCAGGCGCGCAGTAAAGAAGAGGTTGATGAACTCTTTAAAAATATTGAATTGCCCGTGTATTAAGGTTTAACGCGCGGCTGTTAGCTGCGCCTGTGAGACGACTGAAGTGCTGGATGCTGGACGCTGTTTTGTCGGTGATATTGGCTGCTGTTTACCCTATAATCGCGACAAATTTTCAGAATATATGAGGAATGGCATGACCGATTACCGCGAAACATTACATGATAATTATGGGCAGTTTTTCACTGTTGATAAAATGTTGCACGAAGTGCGTACTGATTTGCAGCATTTGGTGATTTTTGAAAACGCGCGAATGGGGCGCGTGATGGCCTTAGATGGTGCAATCCAGACCACAGAAGCAGATGAGTTTATTTACCATGAAATGCTCACCCATGTGCCTATTTTAGCCCACGGTGCTGCGCGTAATATTCTGATTATCGGTGGTGGTGATGGCGGTATGCTGCGCGAGGTATGCCGTCACTCCAGTGTTGATCGCATCACTATGGTGGAAATTGACCAAGCTGTGGTTGATATGTGTAAAGAATACTTACCCAATCACTCCAGCGGTGCCTATGATGATCCGCGGGTGAACTTGGTGATTGACGACGGCATGCGCTTTCTAGCTCAGTGCACGGAAAAATTTGATGTCATTATCAGTGACTGTCCAGACCCAACGGGCCCGGCAGAAGTGCTCTTTTCAGAAGACTTTTACCATGCCTGTCATCGCTGCTTAACTGATGATGGTATTTTTGTTGCGCAAAACGGTACGCCATTTTTGCAGATTGATGAGGTGAAAACGACGGCCAAAAATATCCAAGGGCTCTTTGCTGATTGGCATTTTTATCATGCCGCTGTGCCAACCTATATCGGTGGTAGCATGACCTTTGCTTGGGCTGCGAAAAACAGCAGCACACGTCGCTGTTCTTTGGAAACTTTGCGTCAGCGTTTTGCAGGTAGTGGAATTGTCACACGCTACTATAATGCAGATATTCACCAAGCTGCTTTTGCTTTGCCGCAATATGTACTGCAAGCCATTGGAAAAGCCAGTAACGATTGAGCATCGAACTAACCCGCCCTGTACGCAGGGCGGGTTATGCGCAAAAACCAGCAAAGGCTAATATTACAAACTGATACGCGGTGTTACATCTAAACGCACAGTGGTGTTAAGTAGTTTTTCCAGCTGTTCTTTTAGAGCAACCACATCGGCATAGGTCACTTCAGAAGCAGAGCTGACTTCCAGATTGAGGTAAGTTTCAGAGCGTTTTATCTGTATCTGCGTGGTGTGTAAGTGCAGCTGTTTGTTATCGACCTGTACCGCCAGTGAGTCCAGTTTTTGCTCGACTTGCCAGACCTTGTACATACTTTGGAAAGCCCAAGTTAAGGGCACAGCAACAGTGATCATTAATGCCAGTGACAAGGTTAAACCACGGCGTGCTTTAACAATGGGCGCGTAACCCAAGGTTAAAAAAGTCAGTGCCGCGGCAAGAGCAATGCCGATCAGGTTGGTAATAAAGAGTAGCGCTGCACCGCTAATGATTTGCCAATCCCACCAGCCAATGCCAATTCCGACAACGCATAAAGGTGGAACCAATGCTACTGCAATGGCTACACCCGGCATGTTTTTCATAATGCTTTCTCGAGCGTAGGCATATGCACCGGCCATGCCTGAGAAAATTGCGACGCCTAAATCGAGCAGGTTAGGGTTTAAGCGTGCCGCCATTTCAGGTGTGATGCGTGCAATAGGAAAAATTAACGCCAGCAGCGCTGCCATAACCAAAGCTAAAGTGACGCCTATAGCTATGGTGCTTAAAGCATTCCTAAGTAACGTTTGCTCATTACGCAATAAGGCCATGGCTAAAGAAATAATCGGCGACATCAAGGGGGCAAGCACCATGGCGCCGATAATCACCGCTGGGCTGGAAAGAAATAAGCCTAAGCTGGCAACCAAACTGCTGAGCATCATCAACGCAATAAAACTGCTACTGGCTTGTGCGCTCTCACGTAGCTGTAAAAAAAGCTCTTTGAAGTCCTCTTCTAACGCATGCGTAAAAAGTGGCAAGCGCCGCTGGATCATAGTTAAGCGTTGTTCGTGCAAAGGTAAGTTTTCAAGTTTTAATGTGTCTTTACCACCGCGCTGGCCGCCTTGGGTTTCATAATAGGCGTCTGGCAGATTAATCTGCACAGCCTCAGGGTAAAGCTCCAGCTCAATGCTGTTGGCCTCGCGTTTTTGGCTATCCACGAAATAGGTCAGCGGTGTAGTACTGTCTACGCGTAGATAATTGCTGCGTACATAGCTGATAGAACTGGGTAAACGACTGACTTTTTTATCTGAATGCAAGGTGGCCTTGATTAAAAAGCCCAGATAGTGAGTAATTGATTTGGGTGCAATCAGGATCGTGGATACTTTGCCGTCTTGTACCGAAATACTGGTATTAATCAGGCGTGCAGCAGCATTAGTAATGTTATTTTCAATAGCAACCAAGCCTGTAATGGCTGTTTTGACACTGTATTCTTTACCGACTGATAATGTGATGCCAAAGGGATGAATCGAAAATAAGTTCTGCACACTGTTCCAAAGTACAGCTAGGAAATAAAAAATACGACGCAAAAGGGAAGCTCTGCGTTGCCGGTACGTACGATTTCTTTGGTCAAGAAAAGGGGGTTGCCCGAGCATAATTGAGCCCAAAGCCACTTCATTGTTACAGCGTAAAACATCAATGGCTTGAGTGGCGGCGCTAAACGCCAGCTCGATGTGCTGATCAGTCTGGTTATTGAACATAAACCATTCGCGCAAGCGAATTTGCTGATCATCGACAGGGATAATACCTAGGCTGAAATTTAAAGATTTGGCTAGGTCAATGAGCTGGGCAAGGTCCGTATCAGTGCATAAAGCCACCACATGCTCAGCAAAATCAAGAGGACGGCCAGGTTGTGCCAAAAAGGCACTTAATGAAAGCTGCGCTAGGCTGATCTGATTGGCTTCGGCAAAGGTTATAACCGCTTGCACATGCGGGTTATCAGGATCTTCATAGATAAATAAAGCCTTATTGAATAGCATCGGCTTTCTCCTACACTGGGCACGATAAAAAAGCCGGATATTAAATCCGGCTCTTGAGGTGCTATATGCTGTTGCTAAAAATTAAACTGGGAATAACTCGCTCAGCTTCATGGCTAGCATCATATCGCCTTCAGTGCGTAGTTTGCCGCCCATAAAAGCTTGCATGCCGTCAGTTTCACCGGTAGCAATGCCTTTAAAGGTTTCGCTATCCATGATTAACGTAACGTTAGCATCGTCATTGTCACCGGCTTGTACATCGCAGGTGCCATCTTTAACAGTGACGTAGTAGTTTTCAGCATCTTCGATGTTGAATTGGAAGACTAAATCTAAGCCAGCAGCAGCTGCAGCGTTGAATTTAGCGGTTAGAGTTTTAATGATATCTGCGGTTGAAGACATAATTTATCCTTTTTAAGATTTTTGTGCGGTTTATGCCGCGTGATATTAAAACTCAACGATAAGTGATGAGTTTTTTGTTCTTTAACAGATCAAGGTGTGCATGACTGTTAAAAGAAGTCAGTACCACTGAGTCGCCACGAAACTTTAGGCGGCTCAGTGAAGTGTTTACGATTTGCCAATTCAGATCAAAAGCTTTTTCTGCAGTTACACCTGTAAGCAAGTGTAGACAGGCAGTAATGGTTCCGCCAGAAGTGAAAACACCGATATGATCAGAAGGTGCAGCGGTGTTAAGTATACGCTGCAGCCCAGCATTTACAGTTTCGGTGAAGGTCGACCAACGTAAGTGTTTAGGAATATCATCGGTTTCAGTCGCCCAACGCTGAATCAACATAGCAAATAAACGCTGAAATTCGGTTTTATTTTGTAGAGGGTTACGCAGACTCTCGATAGCTTTAGGCTCTTGATCGAGAATTTTAGGCACCAGTAAACGAATAATGCTCTCAACATCAATTTCGTTAAATGCGCTGTCAATATTTAAGGCTGGCGTGGGCAATTGCGCTGCAGAAAAACGCGTTAAAGTGGTCAGCGCGGTATCTTTTTGGCGCAGCATATCACCACTGAAGCAGGCATTAAGAATCACACCTGTGTCAATGAGGTAATCACCCAGTATCTCGGCTTGCTGTATGCCCAATGGAGAGAGCACATCGTAGTTCTCAGCCCCAAAAGACGCTTGCCCATGCCTGATTAAATAAATGCAACCCAAGTCAGTAAACACCATTAGATCTGTTGGCTGTCGAGATTATTGTGAACTGACTGAGCTGTCAAATGAAATTCATACGATTGTTTGAAAAGGTGCTGTAAAGGCACCGCAGGCATATAAAGAATATGATCATTGCGCACAGTGCTGCTCACAGTCGCAATGAAATACAAATGCGCGCAACATCTTTAGCCACTGAAATGGCTGTAACTCACTTTATTGGCGTTTGGGTAGGCTGCATTGATCACACTGACTAAGCTCACTCCATGGGGAAGATAGGCGTCACCGAGGCTGCCATCGGCGAGCTTTATCGGGTGGCAAATAATCTCAATGGTGCTATTGGTCGGGGCTACACCATCAAGCAAGTCCATCGGGGTGCAAGCATAACGCACAGGTGTGGGTGCATGGCGAGTGATTTGCGCGTTAAGGATTGATTTAAAAATCGATTTCATAGCGTTCACGTTTTTACCAACATTGCGCGCTAAACGCACTGGAACCCCTTGCTTAGCAGCAAATGTTGCCACGATTCTCGCTATTGGAATTATATTATGAATATGCTGATGGGAGTCGATATGAGTGGGCTGAATGCCATTATCAAGACAGGCCTGCCATTGTTGTTCGAGCTCCTTTAAAATAGCGTGTTGCGTAGCCCTGGGCAAAAATATTGCATGTCGGGCGAGACCAAAATTGAATTGGCCATTGCTATCGCAGATTTTTGTGATCCGCTTGATGCTACTGCTTAAGGGGCTGCCGTAGCTGAGATTAAAGTGAAGCCCAAGGTGCTTATCGAAGTCGTTGTCTCTAGCAAGCTGACAGGCTTCTTTAAAGAATTGCATATTGGCCATCAAGGTGGCTGAGGTGATAATGGCGTGCGCAAATGAGGCTGATATATTCTCATTACAGCTTTCAGTTAGACCAAAATCATCAGCATTGATTATGATTGTAGGCGTTGGGTTCAATATAGCTTTACTCATTGGTATCACCTTTTTGAGTTGAGTTTCGAGCTTTTAATAGCGGTTTAATCAATGTCCAGATTTTATAACTTAAGCCCAACACTAAGCCTGTAGGGCGCATGCTATAAAAACTCCAACGGCGATGCTCAATAAAATCAGTACAGCGTTCATGCAGCTGGTGTGATGAGTCATGCATGCTCACTCGAGATGCGTCAATCCATTGCCAGCCTTCATCCAGCCCCCATTGAATCCATTCATCGAGCAGTAAGCGGCCGCTGCCTAAACTGGCATATTCAGGCAAAAACGCGAGGTTGTAGTCATAAATACGGCCTTTATCAAAGAAGCCTAAACGATAGCTGATGCAACGCCCTGCATAGGACATGGTCAGTACGCGCAAATCCTGTGTTTCTGCGAAACCAGACAGCGCATGCGTCATCCACTGCTGGCGTAATGCGCCTGAGAATATGCCCACGCTATCTTTTCCCTTCCAGCTCAGTTGCTCGACTTCGCTGATAGTGTCAATCACTGCAAGAACGTTCGCGGCATTTGGTGTGATGCGTTCTATTGTGGCGGGTAAAGCCTCTGCACGCTTACGCGCTTTACGGAGCTTGTAGCGGATATTACCTGAAGGCTCAATACGGTCTTGTTCGCTAATTTGGTGGGCAGGGCAGGCGCAAGTCACTCGGTTTTCTGCAAACCAAAACTTGTCATTCCAGTTCTTAAGACCGCTCACTTGGGCTGCTTGACTGGTGATCTCGCTTAATTGGATTCTGCTGAAAGATAACGTTTTACGAATCTGTGCAAGCGCCTGTTCAAGTACAGCATCGCTATTGGGCCTTACAGCTAAAGCAATACGGTCGCTGAGAGGATAGCCTAGGTGCCTGATGGTTTTGATTGGCAGCCCTAACACTTTTTCACAGCAGATAATCAGTGGTAGGCACAGTACCAGTTCAGAGCCTTTATGGCCCAGCAATAGGTGTAGCTGCTGGTGTTTCTCTAAGCTTTTCTCGGCTGCCGTAAGCCATGCAATATGATTGAATGGTGTGCTGTGAGCGACTTGCTTAAGCAGTTGAGTATAGTCGTGTTCAGAAAATAGATGATCTGACAGCGACCTGCACCATGAGAATTTAATATACAAAGTATGCACCTTATAGAGCTTTAAATTATATTTATGATTTTTTTATTGATTTTTTAAGTTTTGAGCCGGAGTAATACTCGAACTTATGAAAGCTGATAAAATAAAATAAGCGGTAAACATGAATCAGCTTGCCAATCTCTTGATAACCTAGCCTTAGATGAACTTTTATAGACATTGTGTTACTTTCGCTGACTAAAGTTCGAGAGGTTTTATATCCTTGCGCGTAATACTCATCCCAAATACGCTGTAGCGACTGAATCAGTAACGAAGTGGCTCGGCGTTCTTTACTCAGATCGCCAGCAAATTGGTATATAGAGTCTTTAGGTACGGGTATTGTAAATTTATAGTACGAGCTATCATAATAATCACCGCCTTCATTGATCCAGTGCATCATATACACATCACCGTTATCGTCTATATAAGCATCTGGACGAGCGCCATCTTTTAGCCATTTTTTAATAGATGGGATGTAGTGTTTAAAATACTTTTCAAATACATGTAAGTTGTATTCTGTTACTTGGATAGGCTGTTGAGTTGTTGTGATCTCAATGGACTTAAGCTCCAAGGGGCGTTCTAATATGTATACTTTCCAGTGAGAATAAATATATCTACTAAATAGTTGTTTGATTAATTTTATGAGGCCTTTTTCTTTTATTTTTGTGATTTTCTTAGATATATTCATTGAGCTGTATTCCATTCAGCTTTAAAAATGCTTTGTTCGGGAAGTTTAAGATGTATTAATTTTTTATGGCATGTGAATTGAGCTTGATTTATTGTGCTATGTTGATCTAGGATTCTGATTGTTAAGTTTTTTGCGCAAACTTCATTCAGTTGTATTTCTAATGTGTGAGCACGTTTTGACTTGTTGACACCTATAAGTTGCTGCATATCATTTTCTTGAGCGTGCAAAACGTCAATTTCAAAGGATGAGTTTTTAACTTCATTTATATTTTTTAGCCATTTATTGGTTAAGAAAATATGAGCATGTGCGACAGGTTTCAAAATCGGCTGGCCTGTTTCGGAGTCGCTAATAAAACCTTTGTGATGCCCTGAGTCGTCTGCAAGTTGAAACCAGTTCAGCATCTCTAACAGTCCGTCTTGTGATGAATTAATAATTACCGATGCCCACCATAACCCTGCATAGTGAGTTTCTTGCTCGAATGGACTGACCGCATTACCGCTGGAAATATTAGTTTGATCTAATAGTAATGATTTATTAGGGCGACCATTGTTATTTAATCCGACTAAACTGGCTGCAGCTTTTATGCTGTCTTGATAGCGACGGGTAGCATATAGGTTACGAATCATCCATTCATGCCATGCAATGGCATCAATATCAGCATTGTGCTCATTAAGTAAGCGCTGTGCCCAGTCGATACCTATATGTTGGTTAGAAGCGTTTATAAAAGGGCCGCCGAGAAATCTCGAACTTGCAGGTATAGCGACTTTAATGCCGAAGCTCTTATAGTTTGGGTGGTTGTTTTTTAAAAAACTGAGCATATTATTGAAGTAATGAGAAAATTCATTGTAACTTCTATAATTTAAATTAGGCTCATCAGCAAAGGCTATATAGTTTGTGTTATTCGTTAAGTGTAAATACTCTGTGTCATTAACCCAATTTGATAAACCCGTTCTAGCTTCATCATCAAACAGAAGCACAGCACGACGGTTGCTTCCAGCCAGTAAAGTTATGCTATGAGTAATGTTGAATGTGTTTGCATAAATATCTCTAAAGCCATGTTCACGGGATGGATTTCGAGTGATAGAGTCAACAAAGCTATAATAATTTGTTGATTTTAAATTCATTGACTGTAATAGCTGATAATTTTCAAATGCAGGCTCAGTGTAAGGAAGCGCTGCACCTATATAAGGTGATAAACCAATTGTTTTACCTGATAAAGTGATTTTTGTGTTGGCTTCTTTTGTTATGACTTTATCAGTAATTGCAGTTTTTGAACCTATATTGTCGATAGATTTTGCGAAAATATTATCCGAGCCGTCGATCCAGAATGAGATTTTTCCACTTTTATTAAATGTGACTTCCCATATCTCGTCTGATTCTGATGTGGGTAATTGTATGGAGTCATATTTAGAATAGTTTTCGTGTTGTTTTAACGTTAAGTAGAGAGTACGTTTGTCACTTATTCTTTCAAGTTTTATTTGATTAGCGCCTGAGTAATACTTTCCTGAGAAGGATGCATTGCTAGCGCCTGGTGTTGTAAAATAAAGTTTAGAATCTTTATTTTGTTCAATTGAGATATGGAGTTTATTAGGCTCAAAGAAGCTGATAGTGCTCTCACTATGAGTTATTGTATAGTTTCTAAAGCTGTAGCCTGGGATAATGAGTTGGTAAGCTTCATCTTTATCATAAAGAATTAAATTGTGATTGTCAGATTGGCTTGATCTTGGGATAGTGATTTTATCAACCAGTTCACCATTGTTGTTTAATAAGTATAGCTCCTCATCATTCGCTTCGCTTATCCAAGCATGTCGCCAAGCAATATTTAAAGTGTCATTGCTTTTAGGGTAGAGAGTAATGACTCCATCTCTAATGTCACTCCAGCTTAATTCATTAGCTGATGTAGAATTAATGTAGGCTAATACAAAAATAATCATGATTTTTTTAATTATTTTCAAGGTTTGCTCTCTTCATATTATCTATGGCGTTGTAAATGTCTGATGGGGTAACTATTAGAGTTTTGTAAAATGGTATTCCACTTAGTTTGCAGTACATGGTAAGCATTAAAATTGTGACTACAATATATGCAATGGAAGTCGATATAGCAGCTCCAGTAATGCCAAACTTTGGAATAAGCACAAAGTTAAGAACTATGCTTATAAATGCACCCACACCAAAAAATATGGATAGAGTGCCGGGGCGACCTTTCCCTAAGAGATCAAGACGCAAAATACTTGCATAGCAGAGAGAAAATAAACCCGGGAGTAAAGCAACTAGAGCAGGGTAAGCCGGTGCATACTCAATACCAAATAAAGTTATAATCAACCAGTGGCCTATCAGGGCTAAAGTAATACAGCCGCATAACATGACAGTTGCCGTAACACGTAAAGCGAGGGGCGTCATCTGCTCTATCTGCTTATCTTGTTGCAGTAAGCGTTTCATCAGGGGTGTAGTAACAGCTTCAGGAATAATTAATAATAATTCTGCAGCGGCAACCGCCATAGCGTAATGACCGAGTGCGCTGACTGGTAGAATGGCAGCAATAAATAAATAGTCAGCTCGTGCTAATATTTGCTGGAAAAGAATTTCTGGATGGCTTTTTGCGCTAAAACTTAATAACTCACTTTGATCTTTGGGTTGCCATTTGAGCTTGAAGGTATGAAAACGTCTAAGCCAAAATAATCCACTCATAGTTACTATGGCCAAGCCAAGAACCCAGCTGGTTAGCGCGGCATTCAGGATTTGCTTAGGCCAAAAATAGATTAGAACAATCAATAGAAACAAAGGCGCACTTGATTCTATAAGACGCAGCATATTAAAAATATTAACTCGTCCATCTGCATTGTGCAGCGTTAATAAGCCACTTTTAAGCACCGTAATAGGAACAACGGGAATTAACAACCAAATCCATAGACCCAGTTGCTCTACGAAACTGATCTTTGCGCCAAATGTAGTGAGGATGACAACGCAGAACAGTGTTAATAAAGTTGCAAGCAAGCATCCATAAATCAAAACTTGCGACAGCAATATACCCATAGGTTTATGTTTAGCGGCTTGGTAACCCACTGCAGTATTAAGGCCACCGCTAGTCACCGCCGCAATTAGATCAGGTAAAGTATTCAGCAGTGCAAAGAGACCGCGATCAGCAGGTCCGAGTAATCGTGCTAAAATAATATTTCTTATAAGGCGCAGCATGATCATCGAAACCCGTGTACTGAGGCTAACGATCATGTGCCAAGCATAGCTATTTTGTTTGATTTTCATCACTGCGAGCCTTGAGCTTTTGCGCTCCGAATTGTTTCTCTACATCCTTGAAAAATAGCCCAAGCGAATAGCCCTGGGTTTTCAGCACGTTTTTGGCAGACATTTAAACGTGGTAAGCAGTATGGATTGACTTCAGGGCTGACTAAGCCGTCTTCAGTGCTCACTGCATGGGTATAGCCTAAGTCTTTTAATAAGTTTTGGATCTCAAGATTGTTATTGCCGTTTGGATAACAATAAATATTCAAAGGTTTTTTACAGTTTTCTAAGATGCTCTTTTGTGAACTTTTTATATCTTCGGTGCATTTATCAATGTCTAGCTCAGTTAAAATGTAGTGTTGCGCACCGTGCGGACCAAACTTGACTAAGCCTGTATCTTCTAAAAATTTAACATCTGACCAGTCCATAGCATGTGCTTCATTATCCTTGAATAATGTTTCTGCAAGTTGATTGAGTTGCACGGGATTAATCTGTTTAAGGGAGTGAATAAAATCTAAAATAAGCGCGCTTTTAGCATATGTTTTTTCATTTTTATACAGCGCTGGATTGATACTCAGTGAATATTTATCTAGATATGTTTGAAGGCTTTGCTGATCAATCTGATGTGGGTTTTTCCACAGCTTTCTGGAAATTGATTCCCACCAAAAACCTTGAGTTTGACCAATATAGTTTGTCGATAAAAATATAGTTGCTGGGATTTGGTGTTTTTTTAAAATAGGATAAGCAAGAGAAATATTATCTTTCCAACCGTCATCAAACGTAATGGTTATTTTTGGTTTTGTATCCTTGGACATGCTCAGTGCTGTTTCTAAGTCAACGATATTGAAATGTTTTTTTAAAAAAAATATCAAATTATCAAATGTTTCTTGATCAATGCATAGATTGTTATTGTGTGGTAGTTGAGCTTCTTCCTTTTCTTTAACAATTCTATGCATCATTAGTATGGTTGCATGATTACGCAAATATTTTTTGCTAAAATAATTCAGGTAAGATAAACCTATTGTGCTTTTTAAAAGTGTTTTAATATTCATATGCTTATCTACTTTCCTGTGGGTTCCATAATTTGTATTCTTTCCCTGTAATAAACTGCCAGCAACCAACAGACATACCCATAATAGTAACTAGTATATAAGCAGCGATTTTGAATATTTTAGGTAGGCGGTTGTTTTTATCTAACAGGCCAGCTATTGCTATAAGATAGCTCAACAGCTGAAGGTAAAAAATAGTTTTATAGAAAACATGCTGATCGATAATAAACAAATTACTAATAAATAGGGGTAGTAAAAAAAGAGGCGCAAGACGGCGAATGAGCTTATGGCTAATTAAAGCAATAGCATAAAGATTATACTTTAATGGATTTAGCAAACTACGTCGGGCCGCTAAACTCTTCAGACCACCTACGGTAACGCGTATACGTCGACGGTACTGCTTGTCAGCCTCATCAACGCCTTCGTCAGTCACTTTGGCATGTTCTACATAAATGATTTTTTTATTGTGCAGTGGAGCGCAAGTGCTTAAGAAAAAATCATCATTGACATCAAGTGGAATCTTCTCGAATAAATTTTTACGTATAGCTAACAAAGCGCCATCTGCGGACACCATGCAGCCCGTTTTATTTTCGATAGATCTAATCCACGACTCATAATATCTATAGAGACTATCGCCAATGCTGAGCGATTGACCCGTATCTGGAATAGTCATTTGACCGGCACTGGCACCAACATCATCAGCACTAAAAGGGGCTACTAAGTGCTGTAAAGTGTTGTTATTCCATTGATTGTCGGCGTCTGTAAATACAATGATGTCATAGAGTGCGTGCTCAAAAGCGGTATTGAGTGTACTGGTTTTGCCTGCACGCGGCAGATCCAGCACCTTAATACGCGGATCGTTAAAAGAAAGAGCAAGACTGACAGTTGCATCTGTTGAGCCATCACTGGCAATAATAATTTGTAATTTATCGGTTACGTATGTTTGATTTAATATAGATTGTATTTTGTCTTTAATATTCTTTTCTTCGTTATGTGCCGCAATTATAATGCTTAACGGTAGGTTGCTTACAGGTGTGTATTTTGTATCTCTATAAAACAAAGAAATAATGCCCAACAGTATTGGATAGCCTATAAAACCATATACGGGTATTGCGATACTTAACCAAAAAATATATATCATAATTTTTCTCTTTTTATAAGTTTATATGCAGAGTTAATTATTGCGGCAAAACCTATATGTAGTCGCAGCCAATGCAAAAAGCATAGTTTGCAAGTGTAAGTAAAGTCTGATCTGTAATCGGATTGTCGAAGAGCAAGAAGGGCTGGAGTGATTAAAGATAATACAAGAAAAGGCCAAGACGATGATATTGATTTAGACAGGCTTATTAGAATAAAAAGAAAAGTTGATAAGGTGGTTAAGCTGCATAAAATAGGGAATCGAGCTAAGCGTAAGTTTTTTTGAGATGTCAACAAATGTATATGACTGCTTTGACGCCAAAATTCTTTTTTAAACCATTCCGTCCAAGTCTTTTCATAACCCCAGTGCAGGGCCGCCGGTTGTGCAATACTGACTTGCTTGGCCGCCTGTGCATGCAAACGTAATCCAAATTCTTTGTCTTCACCGCTAGCAAGTTGGCTATTGAAACCGCCTACTGACGTGAATATATCGCGCGTTAAGAACAGGTTAGGGGTGGCAAGCCAGTCTAAGTATCTATCAGCGCCAGATTTCGACATACTTCTTTTTTGCCATACCCGTGCAAACCAAGGCGCTTGAGGTGGTGTGTCGCAATCAAGGGCGATAACATCATTACCTTTGGAGTGCAAAGCCAGGCATGATGTCAGCCAGTCGTGTGGGACTTCGATATCTGCATCTAAAAAAGCAATATAGTCACCGTCTGTAATCTCTGCACCTGCATTACGCAGAGCGCCAATTTTTAAATCAGGCTTAACTATAACAGTGGCACCTAATTGCTCAGCTAGCGCCTTGCTGTTATCAGATGAGTTGTTGTCGACCGCAATAACTTCATATTGCAAACCTGCAAACGTAGCAGATTGTATTGCGCTTATAATTGTTCTTTGAATATGTTCAGCTTCATTAAACATTGGTATTACAATGCTAATTTTTTTCATAAGTATTGTCTTCTAATAACGGTTTAGATTCAGACTTTGTTCGTATGACTGAAGATAAAGCTAAGAACATCCAGAAGTATTTATGGTTTGGGGTGCTTAAGAACAACATGAAAATTGCCATAGTGATAAAGCATAGTCCGAGGTGGACAGCAATATCGGCATTAATTTTTTCATCATTATTGATAAAGTTTTGTCTGGCGACTTTGAAGTTTTTCAGGCCGGCAATAATAAGCAGTATAAAAAGTATGCCTGCAGGTATGCCCATTTCACTGGTGATTTCGAGATAGGTATTATGTGCTTGACGGTAAAGCTCAGGGGTTCCGTAACCCTCAGAGAATGCAACGGCATAACCAGAACGAGCATAATGAATTGGAAAGGTGCCGGGCCCAGCACCGACTAAAGGGTGCTCCATAATCATTTCCTTGCCAATAATTAAGTACGAGGCGCGACGTCCAATGGAGGCATCTTCGTGCAAATTAAGACCTGAACCTAAAACACTTAGTGATTTAATACGTTTGACGTAATCCGCCGGCAAGCTATATAAAACTGCAGGGGCAGCAATGGATAGACCCAGCAGGATAAATCCAAAATGTTTGGCGCGAACTTTTCTTAAAATTTCTTTGTGATGCCATAAGCCAATTGATAGGCACAATATGACCACCAATAAACCGGAGCGTGAATCGGTCTTGGTCATACCCACTAACAGGATAAACGTTATTGCTAGCCAAAAAAGGCGCGTCACAGCACTTTTACTATGCAATAGCATTAATGTGGCTGCAGGTAGGCCAATGGCTACCAAGAGTGCAAAGTAGTTAGCGTCGCTTAGTAATCCAACAGCTCGGCCACCTACTTGGTGACTTTCAGAAAATAATGCAATGACGCCTGTGGCCGCGATACTTACAGCAATACAGCCACTGAGCCAGTTAAGATTTAAATCGCGACCAACAAGTAATGTGATAACAAAAAACAACATACCAATGAAGAGTTCTCGAAGATTTCCTAATGCCAGTAAACGGTAATCGGTAAAAAGGAAACTTAAAAAAACGAAAACTATAAATAATCCTAGAATCTTCCAGAGCTCACTATGTAATCTTTCTTCTGGTATTTTTCTAATAATGACTTGCACAGCCAAAATTAAAATAAGTGAAAAACCTACGATTTTTGCACCCGAAAAACTGGTGTCTTTGAATAAACCTTCAAATGGCACTAAAGCAGCTAAACCAATTAATCCCCAAGCCGGGTTTTTATAAAGTGCTGCAATTGAAAATATTCCTCCAACTGCGAAGGGCGCTAGAAATGGCCATGGGCTGGCTAGCAACGCAAGACAAGCAATGGTGATAAGTACACCAATTATACTAGTAATTGCCATTACTTAGATCTCTCTAAAGTATTAAGGTAAACAGCATGCCAGTTCTTTGCATTATGGCTTAAATCATAATGACTTAACTGGCGCTGTTTGGCGTTATTGGCCAGTAGCCTAGATAGTTTTGGGTCCTCTAAAATGTGCAAAATATTTTGGCGTAATTCATCCGTATTCAGTGCTTCTGCAAGTAAGCCTTGTTGATTATGTGCTATTACATCAGGGATCCCACCCACAGCAAAAGCCACAACTGGAACTCCAGCCTGCATCGCTTCGAGTAACACCATAGGTGTTCCCTCTGTTCGTGAGCTAATAACCAATATCGATAATTGCACTAACCAATCGCTAATGTTTTCTTGGTAACCCAGTAGCTTAATTCTCTGAGCTAAACCATGTTGTTTTATTTTATTTTCAATTTGTTGATATTCTGGGCCATCACCTAATATGAGCGCTTGAATATTTTTATTCTCTTTGAGTAATGGAATCACTGTATCTAAAAATAAATCCGGGCCTTTTTCAAAGCTTAGACGTCCGATAAATCCAAGCGTTGGTTGCGTATTTTTTAGTTTGATGGGTGCTGCTTTAGGTAAGCCATTATAAATAATTTCAATTTTGCTTTTCGGGATATGAAATTTTTGGTGCAATACAGCAATGCTGTTAGCTACACATACTACATTCTGCACAGTTGAGCTTTTACATAAAAATATGCTCGTCCACATATAGATATGCTGTTTGATACTGCGTGGTGTAAAGCCATGTTGTGTAAAAATTAATGGTAGCTTGTTTCTTCGCGCAGATAGCCACGCGTATATTTGCGCCTTAAAGTTATGCGCATTAATTATTGTTGATTGTTTTTTTGTTAAATTAACTAAGTCCTGGATAGAGTTACAGGGTACGCAATAAATGCCATGTTTTTCAAATCTTGCGAGCAACTCTTGTGGTGCTGAAATCAGCACCACCGTGTTTTCTACATAGTGTTGAGTCGCTAAGCAAAGATCAACTAACATACGTTCGGCGCCATAAAAACCGCCACTATGGATAACATGAGTTACAGTAAGGTTAGATTTTGTCATTTTTTTATCCAGTCCCATAACCATGCAAAGGTTCCTGGCTTATGTATATTGCTAACGGGCTCAGGTTCAGCATCAATAACCAACAATATTGGTAAACCTAAATGCTCTGTTATATGTGCGGGCAACTTGAAACTATGATCGAAGAACTCTTTAACGTAGCCAAGTGATATGGACAGTAACAGAGCTGTCAGAATACCCAGAGGAATCATGACTCTTGGTTTTGGAAATGCAGCTTCTGTAGGCTCGTAAGGCTCACTCAGTATCCGGGCATTAGAAAGAGCTTCGTCAATCATATTGGCCCCCAAGCTTTCTTCATAGCGTTGGGTATAGGCAAAGAATGCTTTATGTAAAGCTTCAATTTCTGTATCAAGTTGTCTAAGTTGACTTTCTATTTTCTGTAATATTTTGACCCGATCTTTATATTCATTAATTCGCGCAGTTTTTTGTTCGATCGTTGACTTAATAATATCAATCTCTTTCTCGCGCTCAGTTATTCTATTGGCAACAATTTTTAAAAACTGACGATGTGTAATGCTAAGCTCTTTACGCTGTTCTTGAATGGGTAGACTGGTGTTTGTATAGGCCAAAGAAGAAACATTAAATCGGCTCATTTGTTGCGTTAATTTATCGCCTATATCCTTAATTTCTCTGTCTTCGTAGGCAGTGCTACCTATGACCTGTTTAAATGTAAAGGGGAAGGTGTAGTCAGTACTTGCCAGTTTTTGTGCTTGTTCTAGATTGTGCTTTAAATACTCTAGCCAGCTTTTATTTTCTAATAATTGGTCATGGTACGTATTTAAAGACTGTTCTTCAGTGTTTATTGCGTTCAGTCTAAATGTGATTTCTTCTTTTGGATCAGATGCATCAGCATTTATTAAGATATTGAGCCTGTTATTCGCTAAATCATCTATTTTATTTTTGTAGTGCAGTTTCTTTTGCTCATAAAATATTTCAGGTAACTCGTTGGATTGTAAGTCTTGTCTGTTCTTTAAGTAGTTTTTCAGCAGACGCTGAACAAATATAGTTCCTTGCTGTGGATTTTCAGTAGAAAAGTTCACCAAAATTATATTTGAGCCAGGTAAAGTGTCGACACTTAAATCCTCTAAAGTTTGTCCTAAGAGCGCATCGAGTGCTGTGTCGCGAATTGTGTCGACTTCTAAACCGAAAAATTCTTTTATTGGATTTATTATTTTAAGTTTGAATGGTGCTATTAAATAATTCTGAATCGGGTTGGTTATTATTTTGGTGAATAATGAATTTGTTTTTTCAAATTCTCCTTCGTTTATTAGCTCTATTAGTGTTTGTCGACTTAGACTGGCTGAGCGTAGAATATTGCTTTCTGTTTCCATGTCAGCGATGGTGGTTGGTATGAATTTATCTGTATCAGCAGCCAAAGAGCTGGTTGAGTCTGTTTGCGATAACTTTTTTGACTGAACGATAACTTCTGCAGTGACTTCGAAGCTTTGTTTCATTGCTATGGTCATCAGCAATGTTAAGGCTACAAAGAGTAAGAAAAATCTTTTAATAAGTTTTCGATTTGAGAAAAATACACGCATAAATTCATGTAGATAGTTTTCCATGCTCTTATTCTCTTCTAAAGTATGCTTATTCATTATTAGTTGTCTTGTTATCTACACGGTATGAGAAACTGAAACCAACATTTGAAAAGCGGATCACGTCAGCGATTTGTTGACTAATCTCAGCCGCTTTTGATAGTCGAGTCTGTGGGATATATAGCAGGTCGTCGGGTTGTAGGTATGCAAGTTGTAAAGCGTTACTTGCAATAGCATTTTTTATGTCATAGGTATAAGCGATGGCCTCATTACCTTTTCTGCGCATAATAATTGCTGAATCTAAGCGTGCGGTGTGTTTACTACCTCTTGCCAATGAAATAGCTTCTAGTACTGAAATAGGCCGAGTAATTGGGAATGCGCCAGGCTGTTCAACTTCACCAAGAATATAAATTTGGTTGGGTGCTGTTGATTTGAGTAGCACATCAGCTCTAATTTCTCCGAATTCTTGCGCATATTTCTTATTTAACTCATCACGAACTTCATCGATGGTTAAACCTTGTAATGATAATGAACCTATCAAGGGGAAGCTGGCACGACCATCGGCACCGACCAAAATATCACGACTCATACCTGAGCTTGATTGAGTTAGGCTTGCGCGTAAGTTTTCAATCTGTGCGTTGGGGCGAGGAATGGAGAGTACAATTTCAGGGTTTTTAATAATTGATCTATACTGCGCAACAACTTTTTTATGTGCTTCTTCAGTGGTCAGACCAGCAATATTAATGCGACCCACATATGGCATCTCAATGCTGCCATCAGGCATCACAAGACGGGAGCTGGTTAACTCACTAGCGGTAAGAAATGTTAAATCAATCTGGTCTCCAGCTTGAATTTTATAAACCGAATTTGAAAAAGAACTGACGTGCAGAATTATTTCCAATATATCTGCTGGCCTAATTATTTGTTTTATCGGTAGAACTTCTACTCTTTGCTCATGCTCAGGTTCAGCCGTTAAAATACTGATAGGCATGTATTTTTCTTCTTTACTAGCACAGCCAGTAAGTAAAGATAGTGTCATTAAAGTTATTATTGCATGAGTTTTCATGTTTAGACCCTATTATAATTTGTTGTAAATCCAACTTGGGGTGTAATATTTTCTATCGTTGAATACGCATCCAATAATATCCGCGCCAGCTTGTTTAAGTCTCTTTTGTGCAGCTTGTGCAACTTCCCAGCGTGTCTCTTCAGCCTGTATGACCAAAATCACGCCATCTACTTTTGACGCTAGATCAATGGCATTTACGTTGCCGTATATAGCATCACCGTCTAATATTATGAATCTAAATTTACTGGATAAGGTTTTTAATATTTTGTTGATATCTTTGTTAATTGTTTCTTGGATTTTTCTGCTGTTACGACCACAGGGCATCAGATAGAAATTATTAAACTTATATAAGTAATCAACTATATTGATAGTTTCTTGATTGGTTTCGATGTCGGTTAGACCTAGCGCTGTTTCTTTACCTAGCATAGTTGTTAGATTGTCTTTACTTATACTTGTGTCAATAATCAGTACAGAGCCTGCGGCTATTTTAGATAGCTCCTCAGCCAGGCTTAGACTGCTTGAGGTGACGCCTGAGCCTGCATTTGCCGCTGTCATCAGGAAGGTTTTTTTCGCTGAATCTTGAATAATGCTAGATAAATTGATTTCGCTTGGTTTTTTTATTTTAATAATTGAATCTGAATTGTTTTTCATTTAGCTTGCTCCGTGCCCAGTAAGAACACTAAAAGGTGTCTTTATAAGTATTTTTAAGTCTTGTATTGGGCTTTGGCTCGAGATATAGAGCAAGTCAAGCTCAACTCTCTGATCGAAATCTATATCGCTGCGCCCTGATATTTGCCATAAACCTGTAATTCCAGGGTAGATGCTCAATCGGCTGAGGTGGTCTAAATTATATTTTTGCGCATGAAATGAAGTGGGCCTCGGGCCGACTAGACGCATATCGCCTTTAATAACATTTATTAAATTAGGCAATTCATCTAGGCTGCTGCGTCTTAAAAAATGGCCGATTTTGGTTACACGTGGATCTTTATCGATTTTGAAGTCAATGGAGTCTGCGCCATGTTTGTTTAAGTGTCGTAGTGATTCTTTTAACGCTTCAGCATTTTTCACCATGGTTCTAAATTTATACATGCCAAAGCGCCGACCTTTATAGCCGGTTCTTTTTTGAATAAAAAATACAGGACCTTCGCTGGTAGTCTTTATTAGAATAATAAGAGTAATAAATACCGGGCTGATCATAATAAGAATGATGCTGGATAATGCAGCTGCAAAAAAACGCTTGGTCTTTGATATGGACCAAGGTGTGCCGCCTTGCTTTCCTGTGATCCAGCCTTTGCTATGGGTGAGTGTTGCATTTGCTATTTTCATTCTTAGTTCATGATTGCGACGATCCCCATCAATGTTTAAATCTTTTTTATCTTCTAATTCTGGCATCATTTCATAATGCATATCTTATACTCGCTTAGATGTAGTAGTGCTTATACCAGTCGGTGTATGCCTTTAGGCCCTGCTCAATCGATACAATAGGTTTGAATTGAATTAGCTCTTCAAGTTGATGTGTATCTGCACTTGTTGCAAGTACATCTCCAGGCTGTAAAGGTAGAAGTTTTAATTGAGCTTTTTTCCCCATAAAGCCTTCAATTAAAGCGACGTAATCAAGCAGCTCGACGGGATGACTGCCGCCAATATTAAGAATGCGCCATGGTGCTTTACTGCTTGAGGGGCGGGGTGTATGTGCATCCCAATGTTTATTTTCTTTCGGAGGTATATTTAATAGGCGAACAATTGATTCGACAATGTCATCAATATAAGTAAAATCACGCTGATGGTTGCCATAATTAAATAGTTTTAAAGTTTTTCCTGTCTCAATGGCATGAGTAAACAGATATGGCGACATATCGGGGCGACCCCATGGGCCGTAGACAGTAAAAAATCTCAACCCCGTAGTGGGGATCTTGTACAAATGACTGTAGCAATGAGCCATCACTTCATTGGCTTTTTTACTGGCTGCGTATAAAGAGAGCGGATGATCTGTATTGTCATCTGTACAGTAGGGTGTTTTTTGATTAATTCCGTACACGGAACTCGAAGATGCATAAATAAGATGCTTAACAGGGTGTGCTCGACAGGCTTCTAAAATATTTAGAAATCCTTTTAAGTTGCTGTCAAGATAAGCATTTGGATTTTCTATTGAGTAGCGTACACCGGCTTGCGCAGCTAAATGAATAACATAGTCGGGTTTAAATTCACTAAATACAGATAATAACTGATCAATATTGCTGATATCTAAGCAATGAATCTTTATATCTTTTTCTGTTTTTTTAATCCAGTCGATTCGGTCATGCTTGAGCTTGGGTGAGTAGTAATCATTAAAGTTATCAATGCCTACAATTTCATGTGCTTTAGAGAGTAATCTAAAAGCGCAGTGCGCGCCTATAAATCCAGCTATTCCGGTAATCAATATTTTCATAATTTGGCAGCTACTAGTTAGTTTATTTTAATTGGTTTTAAGTTTATTTAATTGTTTTGTACAAATCTTTAAATAAACTAATTGGCACTGCGCTTATGACGATTAGATTATTAATTGGAACTTTATTTCGCTATTGATTGCATTGTGCCACTTATCCAGTTATGCCACCAGTAACGGAAACGCAACGCTCTGTTGCTTTATTGTTCGTTTTTTTTGGCATGATTTTTGTTATTTGCCTCTTTGATAATTGTTATCAAAGAGCGCATCTGTTCATGTAAGATAGCAATCACTATCGTTTGAGGAGTTAACAGTGGATTTCTTACTTGAATATGCAGGGTTTCTGGCTCGTGCAGTTACAGTGCTGATTGTGGTCATGATGATCTTATCGTTTGCGACAGCCATGCGTGCTCGGGGGCGTACCCGTAGTGGTGAGCTCTTGGTCAGCAGCTTGAATGAGTTTTACGCTGACTTAAAGGAGCAGGTTGAGCACAGTGTGCTCGACAAGTCGCAGTTAAAAGCATTAAAAAAAGCAAAAAAACTTAAAGACAAACAGGCTGCAAAGGAGGGCAGTGATAAAAAAAGAGTCTATGTTTTAGATTTTGACGGCGACATTAAAGCTTCAGCTGTAGAAAATTTGCGCCATGAGATCACTGCTTTATTGAGCATTGCGCAGCCCAGTGATGAGGTGGTTGTGCGCTTAGAAAGTGGCGGTGGAATGGTGCACAGTTATGGCTTTGCTGCATCACAGTTGGCACGTATTCGCGAAGCGCAAATTCCATTGACTGTTTGCATTGATAAGGTTGCTGCCAGTGGCGGCTATATGATGGCATGCATTGGCGACAAAATTTTAAGTGCACCTTTTGCTGCTGTGGGCTCGATTGGTGTAGTGGCGCAAATACCCAATATTCACCGCTTATTGAAAAAAAATAATATTGATGTTGAGGTGCTGACCGCTGGTGATTACAAGCGTACTTTAACAATGCTGGGTGAAAACACTGAACCGGCGCGACAAAAGTTTTTACAAGAGCTGCAGACGACCCACGATTTATTTAAACAATTCGTTGCGCGTTTTCGTCCTCAGCTTGATATTGATGCGGTAGCAACCGGTGAGGTCTGGTTGGGTACTGATGCGCAGCGTTTAGCTTTGGTAGATACGTTACAAACCAGTGATGAGTATCTGTCAAAAAGTGCCCAAGAGGCTGATATTTATCTGTTAGAGTTTACCCAGAAAAAGTCACTGCAAGAGCGTGTTGGATTGACAGCGGGAGCCGCTGTTGAGCGCGTTGCAGAAAAAGGCTGGGAACGTTTGCAGCAGCGCTTTATGGGCTGATGCAGTTCTGACATCACACCTGAGGAATATTCAATGGGCACTATGTACCAAGCTTTATGGGTCACTGAAACACCCCAGTTTGAGCAAAAAATTGTTGAGCGTTCGCTTGCGGATTTACCTGAGGGTGAAGTGCTGATTCGCGTGCATTATTCATCGTTGAATTATAAAGACGCATTGTCAGCCACTGGTAATCGTGGAGTGACACGCCATTTTCCGCATACACCAGGTATTGATGCAGCCGGCGTGGTTGAGCATTCCAGTGTGCCTGGCGTGGCTGCCGGTGATGAGGTCATCGTCACTGGTTATGACTTGGGTATGAACACCTACGGTGGTTTAGCGCAATATATTCGTGTGCCAGCAAGCTGGGTGGTTAAGTGCCCTGCAGGTTTGTCCCTGCGAGAGGCGATGGCTTTAGGGACTGCAGGCCTGACTGCAGCACTCTGTGTGGCAAAATTACTCCATGCCGGTGTGCATGCCGCCAATGGCCCGGTGTTAGTCACGGGCGCAACCGGTGGTGTTGGGTCTATTGCTGTGATGTTGTTGGCTAAGCTGGGTTTTCAAGTGGCCGCAGCAACGGGTAAAGCAGAGCAAAGCAGCTTTTTGCGCCGATTGGGTGCTACAGAGATTGTTGCGCGTTCAGCTTTATTAGAAGGGATGGATAAAGCTTTGCTGAAACCTACGTGGGCTGGAATTGTTGATACCGTTGGTGGCGATATACTGTTCAATGCGCTAAAAGCTTTGCAGCACAGTGGCAGTGCTGCTTGCTGCGGGTTAACGACTGGGGCAAATTTTTCTGGCAGTGTTTTACCTTTTATTTTGCGTGGGGTGAATTTGCTGGGCGTTGACTCTGTTGAATTGCCGCTGGCTGATAAAGTGTCTATGTGGGATAAATTAGCCACTGAGTGGAAATTAGATTTAGAGCCGCTGGTGAAGGAAATCAGTTTGACTGAAGTGCCGACAGCTATTATTGCGATGCTCGCTAGCCAACAAGTGGGGCGTACTTTGGTTCGTATTGATTGAGATTGTTTGCTCGGCATTGAGTCATAAAAAAATGGCCACGCAATCTGATTGCAGTGGCCATTTTTGTAAGCGTTCAGCTAAATTATTGTGTGAAACGTTTGAGTACTAAGGTGGCGTTGGTGCCGCCGAAACCAAAGCTGTTGCTCATCACGGTATTTAGCGTTACGTTTTCTTGTGTTTTCTGCACAATCGGTAAGTCTTTAACCTCTTCATCCAACTCGTCAATATTGATAGAGCCAGCAATAAAATTGCCTTCCATCATAAGCAACGAGTAGATGGTTTCTTGAACCCCTGCGGCGCCCAAAGAGTGACCTGAGAGACTTTTTGTAGAGCTGATCGGCGGTGCTTTATCCGCGAATACTTCACGAACGGCTCGAATCTCAGCAATATCACCGACCGGTGTTGAGGTGCCGTGGGTGTTGAGGTAATCGATGGGTGTGTCAACCGTTGCGAGCGCTTGTTGCATGCAGCGCACAGCACCTTCACCGCTTGGCGCGACCATATCGTAACCATCCGAGGTGGCGCCGTAACCGACGATTTCTGCATAGATTTTTGCGCCACGTTTCAGGGCGTGTTCCAGCTCTTCAACGACCACCATGCCGCCACCGCCAGCAATCACAAAGCCATCACGTTTGCTGTCATAGGCGCGTGAGGCTTTTTCGGGCGTGTCGTTATACTGAGTAGACAAAGCACCCATTGCATCAAATAAGCAACTCTGGCTCCAATGTTCTTCTTCACCGCCGCCGGCAAAAACAATATCTTGTTTACCCAATTGGATCTGCTCAAGAGCTTGTCCAATACAGTGGGCGCTGGTTGCGCAGGCGGAAGATATTGAGTAGTTCACGCCTTTGATTTTAAAAGGCGTGGCTAAGCAAGCAGAGACAGTGCTACCCATGGTGCGGGTTACACGGTATGGGCCGATACGCTTAACGCCTTTGTCGCGCAGGATATCGATCGCTTCCATTTGGTTTAGGGTTGATGCACCACCAGAGCCGGCGATTAAACCAGTACGTGGGTTTGATACATCTTCAGGGCTGAGTCCACTGTCGGCAATGGCTTGCTCCATCGCTAAATAAGAGAAGGCCGCTGCTTGACCCATAAAGCGAAAAACTTTGCGGTCAATTAAGGCTTCTAGATCAATGTCAACAGTGCCTGAAACTTGGCTGCGCAAGCCCATTTCAGCATATGAAGGGTTAAAACGAATACCTGATTTACCTGCTCGTAAATTGGCAGCTACGGTAGCTTTATCATTACCTAGGCAAGAAACAATGCCCATTCCAGTGATTACAGCGCGACGCATACTGGTCATCCTTTAGAAAGAGTCTGTGGAAGTAAATAGGCCGACACGTAAGCCTTCGGCGCTATAAATTTCGCGACCATCAACACTGACACTACCGTCAGCGATGGCTAGAATTAATGAGCGATTAATTGTGCGCTTAATATCGATTTTATAGGTGACTTTTTTAGCGGAGGGTAGTACTTGGCCAAAAAACTTAACATCACCTGATCCAAGCGCACGACCACGTCCTGGGTTGCCTTGCCAGCCAAGGAAAAAACCGACCAGCTGCCACATAGCATCGAGGCCTAAGCAACCTGGCATCACAGGATCACCTTCAAAGTGGCAGGCAAAGAACCACAGGTCAGGATGGATATCCAGCTCAGCAGTGATTTGTCCTTTGCCGTACTTTCCACCTGTGTCACTGATGTGCACAATGCGATCGATCATAAGCATATTCGGTGCGGGCAGTTGCGCGTTACCTGGTCCGAAGAGTTCTCCTCGACTGCATTTGAGCAGTTCTTCGTAGGTGAAGGCGTTTTGTTTGGTCATGCGGGCTCCTCAACGTGCCTAATCGTGTACTGCATGGGCGATGGATATCCATCTTGCTAATGGTTTTGTTAAACGTATTTGCGTGTTTTTAACACATTTAATAACGCTTAACAAAAAAACTCTATTCAACTTAAGCCTTCTGTCAGGTTGCTTGTTGTGCTTTTGCAGCAACATAACGTCTGGCTTGAGTGCGGTTGCAGGGTTAGACCTTGCAGCTGTGTTATAAGTCACAGTATGAACAATTTGTAAGACAAAATGTTAGTTAAAGCTGTTCTATTGCGCGACTTTTAGCTGCGCCTTAATGCTGAAAACTCATCTTTAGCGCTTTGTTATATATGATGCAAAGGCACTTGTAGAGTAAATATTGAGCCTTTTTGCGGTTGGCTGACTACGGTCAATGTGCCGCCCATTTGTTCAGTCAGTGTGCGCGCAATAGATAAACCTAGGCCTGTACCACCGTAACGGCGTGAAATACTCTGATCGGCTTGATGAAATGCATCAAAAATACAGCTCAATTGTTCTGCGGCAATGCCGATGCCCGAATCAATGATTTCGCATTTGAGAAGCAGTTGTGCCGAACCTAAAAGGCTCCAGTCTACTTGCACGGTGACGCTCCCTTGTGCGGTGAATTTTAACGCATTGGCTAGAATATTGACTAAAATTTGGCGCAGGCGTGTTGGGTCACCTTCAACATTTAGCTGGGGTAGCTCAGCGGGTAAATTGAATATCAAATCAATACCTTTTTGCTCTGCGCTGTATTTGAAAGTTTGCTGCAAGGATGTAAAAAGTTCTGTCAAAGAAAAAACAATGCATTCCAGTTGCAGCGCATCATGCTCAAGGCGTGAGAAATCTAAAATATCATCGATGACATCCAGCATCTGTAAGCTGGATGTGTGAGCGAGCTGGGTATACTCCGTTTGCTCTGTGCTGAGCTCGGTCTGCTCTAACAATTGCAGCATACCCAGCACGCCGTTCATGGGGGTGCGTAGTTCATGACTCATCATTGCGAGAAAGTCTGATTTAGCATGGTTGGCACGCTCTGCTTCCTGTTGCGCGAGCTGCAGTTCTGCGGTGTATTTTTTTTGCGACTGGCGCGCCTGTTGTAGGGTTCTACTCAGCATATTGATGTGCTGACTGAGCTCACCGAGCTCTCCGTTGTTAATCGCAGTAAGGGGGGGCGTGTTAAATAAACCTTGGTCCAGCGCTTGTAGTTTTTCGCGCATATCGCGGATGGGGTTGGAGAGGCTGCGAGCCAATGAGTACGCAAGTGCCCAGATTAAAATAAGGGTGAAAAGAATCAGCCATAGGGCGCGCAATAGCGTTTGCAGTTGCTGTTGTTTAAGTGAACTGTCGGTCATTCCAACCAAAACGTAGCCCAAGCTGTCATCATGCTGGGGTGCTGCTAATGACGCGGTTGACGATAAAAAAACAGGATCAAGCTCAATGGTTTGTCGCTCAATTTTTGCTGAAAATGATGGGCCTGACTGAACGCTGAAAGGGGCTTTCTCTGAGCGTTTTAATAATCGTGATTGGTGATCATAAATTTCAATAAAAGCAATGTTGGGATGTTGCAGCAAGCCTTGTAACAGCGGTTCAAGTAACTGCAGGTTGCCTGATATAACGCTAAACTCAGCCGCAGGTGCAAGCTGGTTGGCAATCAGCTGACCGGCGTTTGCCAGCTCTTCTTGTAAGTTCTGTAACCGGGACAACGTAAAGTAGCCCGTGAGTAGAAAAGCAATTAATACCGCAGGTAGCAAACTGACGAATAAGGTGTGGCGATGAATACTGCCGCCCAGCATTCTTTTCATGGTGTATACCTAGGCTGCTGAAGAACCTTGATCAGTTCGGATGGGTGGTGGTTTTGCAGTCCAAGCGAGCGTGCTACTTGCTGATTCACCAGTATTTTAAATGCGTCGGGATAGGCTTCTCTCGGCCAAGACTGTGTTGGCCTATTGAGCAATGTTTGTAAGCTGTGTAACCAATCATCTTTGTCGCTGTAGGTCGAGGCTAGGCTGCCGGCTTTAATAAAAGCGGCAGTGGGGCCGATCAGTGCTTGTTTGCGAGCATAGCTGCTGAGCAAAATGCTTTTAATGGTGGTGGGGTTATAAATTTGTAGATCATCTAAGCCAAGCAGTGCATCTGTTTTGTTCAGTAAGCGACCTAGACCGCGCGCATCATAACTATTGGGCCAATAATATTTATGCAAAACCAGACCTTGCGCTTGCATGGCTTGTTCAACTTCTGTCATAAGAAATGCGCTGTGATCGCCATAGAGCACGCCCACATGTTTTACGTCAGGTTGCATGGCTTTTAAGAGCGCGATTTGACGCTTGATGGGTGGATCACTCCAGAGAAAGGTCAAATGCTGAGGGTGCTGATGCTTAAGCTGCTGATAAGCTTGCACGCGACTGACTTGCATAATCAGTGTGTATGGGTTGCTGTGCGTCAGCTGTAGGCGCCACTGCAATAACTCAGGACCTAGCAGAATAAGTTGTGTGCCTTCTGAGAACTGGCTTTGCGCTTCGAGTTGGGCGCGAGGCATATAGTCAATGGTGAAGGCAGGGAGCCTTTGTGCCAGCTCTTGAGTAAAGCTGCGTACGGCTGGGCTATCCTGTTCGGCGCTGATAATAACCTGTGCTTGGCCTGAAGTGCTGATACTCAGTAGCAAGCAGCACAGGCCAAGTAAGCGCCACAAGTAAGCCCACATAAGTCTGTTAAAACTCCAGTTGCAGGCTTAGGTAAGCCAGATCTTGTGAGTTGTCTTTATGGCTGGTGTGACCAATGGGGTGGTTGTTGAGCGTTTTTTGCAGGTTGCCGGCGACCGTCAAGCGCTTATCAGCCCAGTTCAGATGTTTGGCAATGCGCGCAGTGGCCAGCTGCAAGTCATGACCATTCAGTTGTTTGGCTGCAAAATACATCAAGCTGCTGTTCCAGCCCTGATTCCAATCGCGTAGCCAAGCTAAAGAGCCGCTGTGTTTGGGGGATGTTTGATCGATCGGGTTGCTAGCACGGTCTCTAATGTAGGCGTAGCTGAGGCGCAAGCGATCTTTGTCGCTGGCTTGCCAGTTGCTTTCAAACTCGCTGCCATAAAATTTAATATGATCGTTGTTGCTGAGATTAAAGAGGTGCACTTTGGGTGAGCCGCTAATCATTCGGCTGATTTTTTCTTCGAACAGCTTGATATCAACAGACACACGCTGAGCGGCGAAATAGCCATTGTAACCTAGCTCGTAGGCTTCGATTTTCTCTTGTTTGAGCTCGCCGCTGCCTTTGGCGGTAATGGCAAAATCAGCGTTGCTGCCGCTGCTTAGGGCAGGGCGTAAATCACGCACACGGTAGCGCCAGTCAGCATGGTTTTCAAACATGTCCGGTGAGCGTACGGCTTCGCTATAAACGGCTCGCAAACCGTGGGCGGGGGTGAATAAATAGTTGACTGCTAAGCGCGGAGAAAAGGAATCACCGTTACTGCTGTCATGCTCAAACATGCCGCCACCTTGTAGCAACCAATGCTCGGTTGCGTACCATTCAACTTGACTGAAAGCACGGGTAATGTCTTTGCGCTGGAGTCCGTTTAAGAAGGTTTTGGAGCGGGCTTGGTCATAGCGGTAACTTAAACCGCTGATCAGACGTAAGCTGTCGGAGATGCTGTAGGTGTCTTGCAGCTCAAGATCTACACGTGATTCACGGCTGTTTTCAGTAATAAGACCACAGCTGTGGGGGATGATTTCTCCTTTTGCTGGCAATGTAGCCTTTAATAACCCTAGTTGGCGGGGGCTGAGTGTCTTGGGATCAATTTCGCCAGAGATTAAGCCCGAGAGTTGTGCAGGTGTTGAAATCTGCCACAGTTCCTTTAACTCAGAACTGAAAGCCCGCTGTGCATCGCAAGCCCGCCATTCACGTAAACGCTCCCATTGCTGAGCGTTGGCCTGTAAGGAGATATTGTGCTGCGTGTTGAAGGTATTGGTCCAGCGTAGACTGGCCGCATAGTCTTTGGCTTGCACATCGGAGTCGGTGTCTTGCTCATTGGGTTTGGGCTGGAGATTCTTAGCGAAAAATGACTGGTAATTGTTGTTAACCTGATTGCTACCTTCTTTAAAGGCTAACTGCCAGTCAATCGTATTGTGTTCGTCGAGTTGGTGGTTGGTGCGTAAATTAAAGCGGCTGAGTCGGCGTCCATCACGAAAATTGCTGCCATCTCTCCGTTTGTCAAAACCGTTATCCGTTAATGAGGACAAGGATAAGCGCATATCAGAGCGATCTGAGTGCCAAGCCTGGCGTGCATATCCATCGCGAATGCCATTTTGTCCAAGCGCGCCTTTTATTAGAGTGCCGTGCACGTCTTTAGCTGGTGTGGTGATGATATTAATGACGCCGAGCAAAGCGTTGGCGCCGTAGCTGACGGTGTTGGGGCCACGAAATACTTCTATACGCTGAATGTCTTCGATAGCCACGGGCAGGTCTGACCAGCTCACCTGTGCAAATGCTGCGCGGTACACCGAGCGGCCGTCAATTAATACTTGTAAACGTCGGGCTTGGTTGAGGTTGGTGCCATGATAATTCACCGAGGTTAAATTACCGCTATCGGGTGCCACCAACATGCCGGGAACTAAACGCAATAGGTCGGTGAGATTACGGGCACCGCTACTGATAATAAGCTCTTGATCGATAGTGCTCACACTCCCGGGTACCGCCGCAGGTGGCTGATATAAGTGTGTCGCGGTCAGTACTTCAGGTAACGCCATATCGGCAACAAATAAATCATTTGCATGGGCCGTATGCGTTATCCCTAATGCGAGGAAGGTGTGTAGCAATACGCTGATTTTTATGAGCGGCCGCTCTGAATATATAGGCAACAAGACCTGACCTCGTCATTTGAGAAATAAATAGGTGTTAGTTTAACTGAAAATGCGAAACACTGGTTATGCTTGAACAGCCCCGTATAATGATGCAATCGCCGTTTCGGCAGATAGAGAACAGAAGCATGACAATAAAAAAACCAATCGCTGTGTTGGGTGGTGGTAGCTTTGGTACTGCCGTGGCTAATTTATTAGCCAGTAATCAGCAGGCTGTACGTTTGTGGATGCGTGATGCTGAGCAAGCGCAAGCGATTAATGATAACAAACAAAACCCGCGTTATTTAAAAGGTGTGCCGGTACTGGATGGGGTTGAAGCAACGACAGACCTTGCGGCAACATTAGCTGCTTGTGATTTGATATTTGTTGCTTTGCCGTCAACCGCGTTACGCACCGTTTTAACGCCTTATGCGAACTCTCTGCGCGATAAAATGCTGGTGAGCACCACCAAGGGCATTGAAGCACAGACCTTTATGTTAATGAGTCAGATTCTTGAGGATATTGCGCCTTTCGCGCGTGTCGGTGTGCTTTCGGGCCCTAACCTTGCGCGAGAAGTGGCAGCCCATGCATTAACTGCGAGCGTGGTCGCCAGCGAAGACGAACAATTGTGCGCAACGGTGCAAGCTGTATTGCATGGACCAACGTTCCGTGTATATGCGAGCCGTGATCGCTTTGGCGTTGAGCTCGGCGGCGCGTTAAAAAACGTGTATGCCATTATTGCTGGAATGGCTGCGGCAATGGGCATGGGGGAAAACACCAAAAGCATGCTGATTACCCGTGCCTTGGCGGAAATGACTCGATTTGCGGTTAAGCTGGGGGCGAACCCCATGACATTTTTAGGTTTGGCCGGGGTAGGGGATTTAATAGTGACCTGTACCTCACCGAAAAGCCGCAACTATCAGGTAGGCTTTGCTCTGGGTGAAGGTTTAAGTCTGGATGAGGCTGTCGCGCGATTAGGTGAAGTTGCCGAGGGCGTCAATACCTTGAAAGTGCTCAAGGCGAAGTCGCAAGAGTTGGATGTGTATATGCCATTGGTCGCAGGCTTGCATGCGATTTTATTTGAAGGGCGCACCTTAGAGCAGGTTATTGGCGGGCTTATGACCGGCGAGCCAAAAACTGATGTTGATTTTATTTCCATTGATGGCTTTTAAAAGAGGGTTTATGAAAATGACGCCAGCTGAGAAAACCATGCGCCGTGAGTCGCTTGTTTTGCGCGTAGTGTGGATGTTGTTATTTCTATTGGCATGGCAAATTGCTGTGCCGTTATTGGGCATTTTAGTTGTAGCGCAGCTGCTGTATCGTCTTTTTTATGGCGCTCCCAGTGCACACTTTATGCGTTTTGGCGACAGCTTAAGCCAGTATTTAGCGCACATTGGGCGCTATGCGGTCTTTAATACCGATGCTAAGCCTTGGCCTGTAGCCGATTGGCCACAGGCGCGTGCCTCTGATGGTGAAGCAGCCTATGCGTCTACAGAAAAAACAGCGGCTGTGGAGCCTGCCATGAGCGCGGCTGCAACGGTTGTCGCAACTGAGTCAGCGCCTGAGACTGAAGAAGCATCAGAAGCATCAGAAGCATCAGAAGCATCAGAAGCATCAGAAGTGTCAGAAGTGCCAGAAGTGCCAGAAGTGCCAGCCGCAGGTGCGGACAATAGCGCCGAAGATCTGCCTGACGCTTCGAATGAAACGCCCGCGCATGAGCCTAAGCCATGAGATTATGGTTGATCAGGCACGGTGCCGCAGAGGCGTATCAACGTCACGATGCTGAACGGCAACTCACCGCGCAAGGCCGCCAGCAAGTTGTGCTGGCGGCTAAGTTGCTTCAGGCGGTAACCTTTGATCGGGTGTTGTCCAGCCCTTATGTGCGCGCGCGGCAAACGGCAGAGCTGCTGTGTGCGACTTTAGCGCATCAAGGCACTATTGAGATTGTGCCGTGGCTTACTCCGGAAGATGATGTACGAGAAGTCACACGAAAACTTGATGGTTATCCGGTGGATAATTTATTGATTGTTGCGCATCAGCCTTTATTGGGCACTTTAGTCAGTTGGCTAACCGATGCGAGCCGGCAGCATGTTGTCCCCATGAATACGGCCAGTATCGCCTGCTTAGAAGGTGACTTTATAGGTGCGGGGACAATGCAGCTGCGCTCTTTACAGCATGTTGAACAATAGATCGATACACGCTTTGTGATAAAAATATAAAAATTAAGGAGTGTTCAGTGTCAGCTTTTGCCCAGGAAATACGCATACAGTTACCCCATATAGATTTAGCTGCACGAGTGTATGGGCCAGAAAATGGTCTGCCGGTGTTAGCGTTACACGGCTGGCTGGATAACGCCATGACCTTTGATTTGCTTGCCCCCAAACTACAAGGCTTGCGCATTGTTGCCATAGATATGGCGGGGCATGGCCATTCAGGTCATCGTGCACCGGGGGCTGGGTATCAGTTGTGGGATTATGCTTTGGATGCATTAATGGCCACCCAAGAGTTGGGCTGGGATAAGTTTTCTCTGTTGGGTCACTCATTGGGCGGTATCATTAGTGTACTGATTGCCGCTGCAGTGCCTGATCGGGTTGAACGCGTGGCTTTAATTGATGGCTTAGTCCCGGATACCGGTGAGGCTGATAAGGCACCGAAAAAACTCGGCGAGGCATTGCTTGCGCATATTGATTTGGCAGCCAAAAAGAAAACTATTTACCCGACCATTGAGCAAGCGGTACAGGTGCGCATGCGTGGCTTTATGCCGGTGAGTCAGTTGGCCAGTGAGTTGCTGGCTCAACGGGGCTTAAGTCCCGTGGCCGGGGGTTATTGCTGGAGTACGGATGCGCGCTTAACGTTGCCTTCACCGCTGCGTCTGAGTATGGCGCATGCTGCAGCTTTTGTACGGGCAGTGCAATGCCCAATGTGTTTGGTGCTGGCGGAGGAGGGGGTATTGCTAAAAGAGCCTGATTTTGTCAAGTTTCTCAACACTTTAACGCTAAATGTGCAACGCTTACCCGGCGGTCACCATTTACATGTGGATGATGAGCAGGGTGCACAAGCTGTTGCTGAGTGTTTCCAAGATTTTTTAACGGCACCATCCAGTTAAGTGATCAGCGTAAATCGTTACGTTGAGCTTGCCGTTCAGGGGAGTGATTATGATTGATTTATACACTGCGGCTACGCCAAATGGCCATAAAGTATCCATTGCTTTAGAAGAGCTGGGGCTGCCTTATCAATTGCATGTTTTGTCCTTTGAGCAGCAGCAACAAAAAGCGCCAGAGTTTTTGCAGATCAACCCTAATGGTCGTATACCGGCCATTGTTGATCGAGACAATGACAATTTTGCTGTTTTTGAATCAGGAGCAATTTTATATTACCTCGCGGAGAAAACCGGCAAATTGCTGCCTGCAGATGCCAAAGGTCGCTCAGTGGCTTTGCAGTGGTTGATGTTCCAAATGGGCGGGGTGGGGCCTATGCAAGGGCAGGCTAATGTGTTTTATCGTTACTTTCCCGAGAAAATCCCCGCTGCGATTGCGCGCTATCAGAATGAAACGCGACGCCTGTATGAAGTGCTTAATAGCCGCTTAGAGCAGGTTGAGTATTTAGCTGGAGAATACAGTATTGCTGATATCGCGACTTACCCATGGCTGGCTCTGCACGATTGGGCGGGTGTCAGTGTTGAAGGGTTAGACGCGCTGCAGCGCTGGATGGCTGCAATGGCTGCACGCCCAGCGGTACAAAAAGGTTTGCAGGTGCCACCGCGCGCCGCAGCCGATGAGCATTCCATACAAACCGCACAAGCAATGTTGGTAAAGTGAAGATGCGTAGACAGGTGTTAATGGCCGCCATTACTGCATTGTTGCTGCTGCCTAGCGGTCTAACTTTGGCCGCTACCTTTCAGACATTTCTTGAGCTGGAAGCCTTGCATGACGCCAAAGTTATTACTCAAAAACAGCAAGACGGTGTAGAAAAAATCTATCCGCAAGGCTCGGTGAGTCGTATCAGCGGCCGAATGCGTTACGGTCAAGAGGTGTTGGTGCGCGGCTCTGTTGATGTGCTGACCGTGCAATTGGCTGAGCCCCATGAGGCTTTGGCCGCTTTTGATGCCAGTCGTGCCCTGTTGCAGGGGCAGCAGGCTAATATGCTGTATTGGTGTGCGGCGCGTGAGTGTGGTCCCAGTAATTTATGGGCCAACCAAGTGTTTGCTAATGCTCGGTTGTATGGCCCAGATGATCGACAAGCCTATGCGTTATTTCAACTGGCGGATGAACAATCCCCGAGTCTAATGGCTGTTTATGCGATTACCCGTGGTAATGGCCGTAGCTTTTTGCACTTGGAGCATTTTCAAGCAGCACAGCTGCCCGCTGAGTTGCTGCCCACCCCCGCCACACTTGAGCGTCAGTTACGCATTGATAATCGCTTGTACTTGGCGCGCTTAACCGGGATGCCTGATCCCGTGTGGGTCAAACTCTTGGTGCGAGCCTTAAATCAGAACAGTACGATGCGTGTCAGTATGGCTGGCGAGCATCGACAGGCATGGCTCGATGCGATGGTTGAACAAGGACTGCGTGCATCGCGTGTTGAATTAGAAACAGACAATAGGCAGCCAGGCTTGCTGTTACAGCGCCTTCCTTAATTGCGGTTTTAAATGGATATAATTTATGTTCAGTAATGATCGGTTGCTTGCGCAAATTTTGTTGCTGGCTTTGCTGGGCGCTTCTTTATGGGTATTGGCCCCTTTTGTCACTGCACTGTTTTGGGCAGCTGTTTTAGCGTTTGCCAGCTGGCCATTGATGCAGTTTCTTACACGAATACTTAAAGGTAATGCTTCTTTAGCAGCAGGCGTACTGACGGCCGGTTGGGTGTTGATTGTGGCGGGACCTTTGGTCTGGTTAGGCTTTAATATCGCCGATAATATTCGTGTGGCCACTGAGTTGATTAAAAACCTGCGGGTAACCGGTTTGCCAGATGCACCGGATTGGTTGGTTAGCGTACCTATGGTGGGTGATCGCTTGCTAGAGTGGTGGCAAACCATTGATCAGCAGGGATCCGCGTTGTTTGCAACGGCTAAGCCTTATATGGGGCAGATGGGTAACTGGCTTTTAGGGCGCAGTGCCAGCATTGCTGCTGGAATTCTTGAGCTGGCTTTAAGTTTGCTTTTGGTGTTCTTCTTTTATCGCGATGGCCCACGTTTGGCGCATTTTGCTAAAAGCTTAGTTGAACGCTTAATTGAAGAACGTGCGGGGCATTATATTGAGTTAGTGGCCGGCACTGTACGCCGAGTGGTTAACGGCGTTATTGGTACTGCGGCCGCGCAAGCGGTGGTTGCGTTGTTTGGCTTTTTAGTGGCGGGTGTGCCAGGTGCTTTGTTCTTGGCCGCGCTGACCTTTTTGTTGAGTTTAATTCCTATGGGGCCGCCTTTAGTTTGGGGGCCTGCTGTGGCTTGGTTGTTTTGGCAACAAGAATACGGCATGGCAATTTTCTTGTTGTTGTGGGGCTTTTTGGTGATTAGCAGTGTTGATAACTTCTTAAAGCCTTATTTGATCAGTCGCGGTGGGAACTTACCCTTAGTGGTGGTTCTAATGGGTGTATTCGGCGGTTTATTTGCGTTTGGCTTTATGGGCTTATTTTTAGGCCCTACTTTGTTAGCGGTGGCCTATAGCCTGGTCAGTGATTGGGTGGCCAGTAATCAGCCGAAAATTGAGCTATCAAGCGTGACAAATAATAAAGGAGATAAATGATGCGCATACATTGGTTATGTTTGCCTTTAGTGGCCGTAATGATGGTCGGTTGTGCGGGTAAAACCAGCTACCGTAATGATTGTGCCCAAGAGCTGGATGCTGCTTGGAAAGAGCTGGATTTGGCAAAAGCGGAAGGTTTTGCCGGTACTGTCAGTTACTCGAAAGCATTAACTTTAATTACCGGTGCAAAAACCCAGCAGCAGTTTGAAGCCTATGCAGGCTGTACCCGTAAAGCTCAAAAAGCACGCTTTTATATCCGAGAGTCACGAGCGGGGCGTTAAGGGCGCACTGATTAATTGCCGCATTGCCAGAAACGCCGCGATGCGGCAATCATACGCCTGCTGATATAGAGCCAAGCGGATTGTGTCGTGACTTGGGGCATGATTTTTTAGGCTTTCTTTAGTATTTCTTTAAGAAATAAGAACTGTTGCACAACAGGGTGTAAGTTTCTGGTTTTGGCTTTGCCTACTGAGCAATAGCTGGCTAGCATAGCTCTAACGAGACATGGAGTTTTACAGGATGCGCAACCAGTTTGAAGCGTGTATTCACGCAGTTAATCAGATCGTTTTAGGAAAGGATCATGCCGTACGCTTGGCTATGGCCTGTTTATTGGCGCGAGGTCATTTGCTGATTGAAGATTTGCCCGGCATGGGCAAAACCACGCTAAGCCATGCACTGGCCCAAGTTTTGGGATTAAGTTATCAGCGTATTCAGTTCACCTCGGACTTATTGCCCGGTGATATTTTAGGCACCTCAGTCTTTGACCGTGATACCGGACAGTTTGTTTTCCACCCGGGACCGGTGTTTGCAGAATTGCTTTTGGCTGATGAAATTAATCGTGCCACCCCTAAAAGCCAAAGCGCTTTGCTCGAGGCTATGGAAGAGGGGCAGGTGACCATTGAAGGTGCAACCCGTCCTTTGCCTGACCCTTTTTTTGTTATTGCGACACAAAACCCAGTCAGCCAAGGTGGCACTTTTAATTTGCCAGAATCGCAACTGGACCGCTTCTTAATGCGTTTATCCCTAGGCTATCCCAGCGCCAGTGCTGAACGGCAATTATTGCAAGGCAGTGCCCGCAGTCATCTTTTGAGCGAACTGCAAGCGCTGATTGAGCGTGCTGACTTATTAGCCGCACAGGAGCAAGTGGGCCAAGTGCGTGCCAGTGATGCTTTGCTCAGCTATGTACTGCGTTTGGTGGAAGCCACCCGTATTCATGCGCAGCTTGCATTTGGTCTATCGCCGCGGGGCAGCTTGGCATTGCTCGCTGCAGCTAAGGCTTGGGCTTTTTTGGCTGGGCGTGATTACGTGATCCCTGAAGATGTGCAAGTGGTCTTTCCCGCTGTGGCCGAGCACCGTTTACGTGAGCAAAACAGCTCTAGCGGCTTAGGCTGCGCAGCCATTGTAAAAAGTTTATTGGCTGATGTGCCTGCTTTGTAATGTCGAAAAAACTCTTCAGTCCAGCTAAACAATGGTTGGCGGCTTGGCTGGCACGCCGCTTGCCGCCGGTACAGAGCTTGCGCTTACGACAACGGCATATTTTTATTGTGCCAACGCTGACGGGCTTGGCTTTTGCTGGTGCCTTAGTGTTAATGCTGCTGGTGGCGATTAACTATCAAAACAGTTTGGCTTACGCTTTGACATTTTTGCTGGCGTCACTGGGCTTGCTGAGCATGTTTCATACGTGGCGTAATTTGGCTGGATTGACAGTCTCTGCCGCGGGCAGTAGTGCGTGTTTTGTCGGCCAGCAGGGGCTCTATCGACTGCGTTTACGCAGTGACACAAGTTCACATCAGGCGATTGCCGTGGGCTGGTCTGTGGAGCAGTTAAGTGTGTTTGATCTAGGCAAAAACAGTGAGCAAATAGTTGAACTAACCGTGCTGGGGCAGCGGCGAGGATGGCAAAAGGCTCCGCGCTTGCGTATTGAAACGCGCTTTCCATTGGGTTTGTTTGTGGCTTGGAGTCAAGTTGATTTGGCACAAGCCTTATTGGTTTACCCGCAGCCTAAGGATGAGCGTCTACAACTGCAGGCTGGTCAAGGGGCGGAGCACGAATCTGTTGAGCAGCACTTAGTCTCTGGTGTTGACGACTATTATGGTTTAGAAGCTTGGCAGCCCGGTGACGCGTTACGCCGCATCCATTGGAAAGCTTGGTCAAAAGGCCAAGGGTTATTAGTTAAACACTTTACCGAGCAGCAGGGGCAGCTACAGGTATTGGACTTTAAGCAGTTAAGCGGTGATGTGGAATATCGTTTGTCAGTACTGTGCGCGCAGGTGCTGAAGTTAAGCGATGCAGGTCAGTCGTATAGCCTTGTGTTACCTGGGCAGCAGATAGGGCCCGATCACGGGGTTGAGCACCGTCAGCGCTGCTTGCGCGCTTTAGCATTGTATGGAGAGGCAACGCCATGAGTGCCGGGCCCGTTGTCAGCAAGCCGCAGCAAGCGCTTCCACGGATCAGTCTGATGTGGTTGCTGGTCGCACAGGCCTTAGTTATTGCGCCACATTTATTGCACGTCCCACTGTGGCTGATTGCTTTGTGGCTGGGCTGCGCACTATGGCGCGTGCAAGTCTTTCGGATGCGCTGGCCCTTACCCAATAGCTGGGTTAAAGCGTTTTTGATGTTAGGCAGTGGTTTTGCTGTGTACCTCAGTCGCGGCAGCTTGGTTGGCTTAGATGCAGGGGTGGCCCTACTGATCACTGCATTTATTTTAAAACTGCTGGAAGTGCGCACCCGTCGTGATGCCTTGGTGGTGATCTTTTTAGGTTTTTTTACCGTAGTAACCAGCTATTTGTTTGAAGACAGTTTATTGGCGGCGCTGTACAGTATTTTGCCTGTGCTAGCACTGCTGTCAGCATTGTTAGGGCTGCAGCAAAGCAATTTTGCCAGCCAACCTGTGGCCACTTTAAAGCTGGCCAGTCGCTTATTTGCTCAAGCCATTCCCTTGATGCTGTTGCTCTTTATTTTATTTCCTCGACTTGAGCCTTTGTGGAGTTTGCCGCAACCCAGTGACAAGGGCACAACGGGCTTGTCCAGCAGTATGACACCTGGCGATTTAGCCGAGTTAGGCCAGTCATCAGCCTTAGCTTTTCGTGCGCGTTTTGCCGGAGAGATTCCTGCGCAATCACAGCTGTATTGGCGGGCACTGACCTTACCCTATTTTGATGGGCGCAGTTGGTCAGTCAGCGAAGGCTCTGAGCGTCAAGCACCACAATGGCAAGCTCAAGGTGAATCGCTGAGCTATAGCATTATTATGGAGCCCAGCAGGCAACCTTGGTTATTTACCTTGGATGTTAGCAGCAGTGATCAGCCTGATGTGCGTTTAATGAGCGATTTTCGTTTACAGCGGCGCATGCCGGTAAACCGTGCGTATCAATATAGTGCTACTGCCTGGCCACAAGCCTTACGGCAGCCATTGTTAAGTAAAGTGCAGCAGCAACAGTTTCTACAGCTACCACGCACAGGTAATCCGCAAACCCGTGCATGGGCGCGCAAGTTACGTGAGCAGTATCCGCAGGATGATGCGCTGGTGCAGGCCTTGCTGCGCCATTTTAATCAAGAGCCCTACCACTACACACTCAAGCCGCCGCTGCTGGGGCAAAACAGTGTTGATGAGTTTTTATTTAGTAGTTTGCATGGTTTTTGTGCGCATTATGCTGGGGCTATGGTGTTTGCTTTGCGTGCAGCGGGTATTCCGGCGCGTGTGGTCGCAGGTTATCAAGGTGGCGAAATTAATCAAGCGGGGCAGTTTGTGCAGGTGCGTCAATTCGATGCCCATGCTTGGGTTGAGTACTGGCAGGCTGGACAAGGTTGGCAGAGTGTTGATCCGACTTTTCAAGTGGCCCCTGAGCGTATTGAACGTGGCCTACAAGAGGCTTTGCCAGATGAGTCTGAATTATTTCAGGGTGATGTTTTCTCACCGCTGCGTTATCAGCATATTGCTTGGGTCAATCAATTGCGCATGAGCTGGGAAAACCTCAATCACAGCTGGCAAACGAAGATCCTCGGCTATCAGCGCGAAAGCCAGCAAGCTTGGCTGAAGCAGTGGTTTGGCAAAGTCGATTGGCAAATTTTAGGGTTAACCCTGGTCGCCAGTGCTGCGTTGATTATTGCGCTGATTGTGTTGTGGATGTTTAAACCATGGCAGCGACAGACTGATCCTGTGCAGCGGGTCTTGCATGACTTTCAACGGGTACTGCGCCGACGCGGTTTTAACCGTGACACAGGCGAGGGCTTGCGTGATTTTTACCAGCGTATCCAGCAGCAGTTGCCTGAGTCGCAGCAACAGGCCGTGAGGGTTTTTATCGAAACCTATGAACAGCAGCAATATGCCGAGCAAGGACAGGATCTTGCGGGCTTACGCGCTGCTTTAGCTCAGGTGAAAAAATAATGCTGGATAGCTTACAGCTCATTGCGTTAGCGCCGATTTTATTATGGCAAGGACGCAAGGTACGCCAGCGCACCTTGCGCTTGCCGGAAGCGGCAGGTGCGCGTACGGGTAGTTTAGGGCAGGGTGCGCCGTTGCGCGTGTTGCTGCTGGGGGATTCAGCGGCCGCTGGGGTGGGTGTCAGCCGTCAAGAAGATGCTTTGGCTGGCCAGCTTGCGGCACAACTCAGTAGAGAGCATCAGGTCGAGTGGCGGTTGCTTGCCGAAAGCGGCTTAAAATGTCAGCAATTGCTCCGTAAGTTGGATGGCTTAACCGCGCAGCCTTACGACTGTGTGGTGTTATCCATTGGCGTTAATGATGTGACGGCTGGCACTAAAGATCAGCAATGGTTAGCGCAGTTAAAACAATTGCAAGAGCGCTTGCGCAGAGACTTTCATGCGCAGCATATTTTTATATCGGCCATTCCTCCAATGCAGTACTTCACTGCCTTGCCTGCACCCTTAAGTGGTTATTTGGGGCGTCGTGCCCAGCGTTTAAACCGTCTGACTGCGCAATTGGCCGAGCGCGATGATGGACTTTATTTTATGCCGATTGAGCTTGGCGTTGATCCGCAAATGCTGGCTGCTGATGGTTTTCACCCAAGTGAGCAGGCCTATCGTTTGTGGGCAGAGCACGTTGCCGCACGGATTAAAACAACCTCGTTTACCTGAGCGTTCAGCACTGGATCGTCTTTTCATATAATATGCGCGCGCATATTAATTCAATAGTGGAGGCCAGCGTGCCGATTAGCGTATGGGGGTTGGCGATTGCGCAAGCGTTGTTGACCACTGGAAATATTTTGTTGGTGGCGGTGTCTGCGCTGATTGGTAAGCAACTCGCTAGTCATCCTGCTTTGATTACATTTCCAGTGGCGATGCAGTTTCTTGGCTTAATTATGGCCACGCTGCCGGCTGCTCATCTAATGCACAAGATGGGACGTAAGTTTGGCTTTATTCTGGGTAACTGCATTGGCTTAGTGGGTACTTGGGTGGCCTTGCAAGGCTTAGAAGCCAGCAGCTTGATGCACTTTGCCTGCGGTACTTTTCTGATCGGAATGGCAATTGGTACTGGCCAGCAATACCGTTTTGCTGCGCTGGATGTCTGTTCGGTTGAGCAAAGGCCGCGGGCAATCAGTATGGTGATGGCAGGCGGTGTTTTAGCCGCTATTTTAGGGCCAAATTTAGCGATTTGGTCGCGTCAGTGGTATGAGGGTAATGCCTTTGTCGGTGCGTTTTACGGTTTGTTTGTGATCTATGTGTTGGCTTTGTTACTGATCAGTAGCTTGCCTTTAGCTGCACCGCTGAAAACAACCCGTCAGCAGGTGGCTCGCAGTTATGCTGAATTGTTTAAGCAGCCGTTACTGGTTGCCGCAATGGCTTCTGGCGCTATTGGTTATGCGGTGATGGTGCTATTAATGACTGCTACGCCGATCGCTATGCAGCATGATGATTTTCCCTTTAGTAATATTGCTTGGGTGATTCAATGGCATGTGTTGGGGATGTATGTGCCGTCATTTTTCACCGGCCGTTTGATTCGTCGCTACAGTTCGCGTCGTGTGATTCTTTGGGGTTGTGCGGTGTTGGCGTTGTGTGTGCTGGTCAATGTATTGGGTAATAGCTATTGGCACTATTTCCTTGGCTTGCTGTTGTTGGGCGTCGGCTGGAATTTTACTTTTATTGGTGCCACGCATTTGCTGACCTTTACCTATGAACCGGCTGAGCAAGGCAAGGTGCAGGGCATTAATGAGTTTATGGTGTTCACGGCGGCTGCGCTTGGCAGTTTGTTGGCGGGTGTTGGTGTCGATACATTGGGCTGGGCTTGGCTCAATATCGCGTCGTTACCACCGATCATTATCGTCGCCTGGTGGATTTCGCGGCTGGCAGACCAGCGTGCACGCATCAGTGTAAAAAACTAGAGGGTCGTCGCTCAGTGGTTGCTGGCGTGCACCACTGAGCGACGCGGGTGGCTTGCTGTCGTTGTTATTGTGGCCAGTAGTAGCTGTCGGGTTGTGCGCGCGCTCCGAAGATCGCTTGGCCAATCCGAACAATGGTGGCGCCTTCGGCAATGGCTAATTCAAAGTCGCCAGACATGCCCATCGACAACTCTGTGAGCTGCATGCCTTGCGGTGCAATGGCTTGTAAACTGTCACGCAGTTCACGCAGCTTGATGAAACAACCGCGCACGGCTTGGTCGTTTTCAGAGTTCATTGCGAGGGTCATTAAGCCGCGTACACGTAAGCGAGAAAACTGTCCCAGCTGGGTGATGAGCTCAGGTGCTTGCTCTGGGGTGATGCCGTATTTGCTTTCTTCTCCAGATGTATTGATTTGTACCAGTACATCTAAGTTGCGATCTTCTATTTCTAAGCGTTGTTGTAGCGCTTGCGCTAAGCGCAGGCTATCCAGAGCATGGAACTCGCTGGCAAAGCGGGCAACGTATTTGGCTTTATTGGTTTGCAGGTGGCCGATCACGCACCATTGGAGGTCTTTTAAGTCTTCAAGTTCTTGCCATTTTTGGTAGGCCTCTTGCACTTTGTTTTCGCCCAACATGCGGCAGCCAGCGGCGTAGGCAAGGCGTAAATAATCAGCAGGGTGGGTTTTGCTGACGGGTAATAAGCGTACTTCTTGCGGGTCACGTCCAGCTTGCACGCAGGCTTGATCAATGCGTGCACGAACAGTGGCTAAGTTCTGGCGCAGTTGTTCGATGGTTTCGGCTTGAGGAAAAGCACTGCTATCGTTCAAGATGGGCTCCTATAAACAGGTTACAAGTATGCAGGTTAGTCTATCAGGCTTGGCTGCTTTAGTGATGTGGATACTGCGTGGCTAGCTTTTCGAGGACGATATGTGCATAGCGCACTGCGCTGAATCAGCTTTTCCCTCAACGAGGCTTCCTGCCTCGATTCGGGCGCTACGTCATCCATGACTTCGCTTGTCGCCGATCCAGCGCAGTGCGCCTTAACCATTTGCGTTGTTTGCTGGTTTGCAGCAGATACTCGATAAAGTATTCTCCACGTTTGCAGTTCTACGGCTCTACGGCTCTACGGCTCTAAAGCTCTACAGCTCCAATGAGACAAGCTGCAATAGTGAAAACAGCACAGATGATCAACGAGTACTTCGGGGTAGGTGTGACAAGCGAGCCAAGGATGGCGAGCGCCGGAGTTGAACCCAGGATGGGTTCATCGACGGATGAACACCTGCCCCGAAGTACGATATGCCCCAAACTTAAGCTACTCATGCAATTCAATAAGCAGAACTATTTGTGCACGCCGTACCTTGTTCATATCGCTTTTCCCTCAACGGGTCATCCTGACCCGATTCGGGCGCTCGCCATCCCTGGCTCGCTCGTCGCGATACGAACAAGGTACTCATTGACTATCGGTGTTGCCTGCAAGCTTGTAGTACGACTCTTTTAAAACCATTGCTCTGTGCCGGTCTATTCAGTTCTATTAGTTTGCAGCAAGTGTAAATCTGCATAACTGACTGCTACTGCAATAGTGCAAACACCGCCAATGGTCAACGAGTACTTCGGGGTAGGTGTGACAAGCGAGCCAAGGATGGCGAGCGCCGGAGTTGAGCCCTGGATGGGCTCATCGACCGATGAACACCTGCCCCGAAGTACGACATGCACTAAATTACCGCTTCTAATAAAGCAAAGCATGCAAAGCGATATCTGTTTGGCTCACTACACCGAAGTCAGACTATCGCTCCTAAGCAACAGAGATAGCATTGGCGGCTAGGGTTGGCTGAATCTGCTAAACTTCACAAAATTTAGCCTGATGGTCAGCTATGAAATTTGTAATCAGTGTGTTGTCTTCAAGTAACGCACCCTCGACACGACGCGCGCTGCGTTTTGCCCAGGCGGTGCTCGCCGCAGGACATGAGATCGTGCGGGTATTTTTCTACCAAGACGGTGTGTTAACCGCGTCGAACAATCTTGTGCTCGCGCAAGATCAACAGGATATTGCCAAGCAGTGGCAGGCATTTATTACGGAAAATAAACTCGATGCCGTGGTCTGCATTGCGGCGGCGTTGCGCCGTGGTGTACTGGATCAAGCCGAAGCACAGCGTTATCAGCGCGACGCGGTCAATCTGGCTGATGGTTATCAATTATCAGGCTTAGGCCAGCTGCATGATGCTTTACAGCAGGCTGATCGCTGTATCAGTTTTGGAGGTGAGTGATGGCTAAGTCCGTTTTATTGATCAGTCGTCAAGCACCTTGGGCGGGGATTGCTGCAGCAGAAGCCTTGGATATAGCGCTCGCTGCTGGTGCTTTTGATTTGCCGCTGAGTATCTTGTTTATGGATGATGGTGTACTGCAATTACTCGAGCAACAACAGCCGCAAGCACTTGAGCAAAAAGACTTGTCAGCCAATTTACAAGCACTGCCGATGTTTGGCATTGAGCAGCTCTATGTCGCGCAGCATTGTTTAACTGTGCGTGGTTTAGCGGACAGCCCATTAGCGCTGGCGGCCGAGCGCGTGGATGATCAACGTATCCAGCAATTGATCCGCCAACATGATTATGTGATGACACTCTGATGACGACTTTACATATTTTAAATGCATCACCCTCGCAAACGACGCAATTGAGCAGTTGCTTGCGCGTCTTATCTGCTGGTGATGGCATGGTGCTCTGCGGTGAGGCGGTGCAGGCTTTGCGCGCGGGCAGTGTGGCCGCGCAGCAACTGCAAGGCATGGGTTGCGAATACCGCTTATACGCTTTAGAGGAAGATGTGCTGGCACGAGCCATTGATACACAGGATATGCCAGTGACCTTGCTGGATTATCCTGCCTTTGTGGCGTTATGTGTTGAGTATGCGCGGGTGAATAGCTGGACATGAATATGCATACTTTAGTGGTTGAAGGACGTGAGATTGCGCTCGATCAAGATGCCTGCCTGTGCAATCTTGCGGATTGGTCGCCACAGGTGGCACAAGCGCTGGCTGAGCGTGAAGGCATTGAGCTGACCGATGCGCACTGGGAAATTTTGTCTGCCGTGCAGCAGTTTTATAGCGAGTTTCAGTTATCTCCAGCCAATCGCGCGCTGGTTAAGTATGTGGCGTTGAATTTGGGTAAAGACAAAGGCAATAGCTTGTACTTGAACGGTTTATTTAATGGCATGCCGGCTAAGCTCGCAGCCCGTTTAGCGGGATTGCCTAAACCTGCCAACTGTTTCTAACTCAAGATGAGGGTTAAAACTTGATATCCGTCAAGTTGTGTCAATGCTTGCTCGGTTTAAAACACGTATGCTGCACCGATACTAATAATTTAAATGGTTTGGAGTGTATTAATGAGCGAATCGATAGAGCATCCTTTTGCCTCTTTTGTGCGTATTTTAGGTAAAGGCCAAAAAGGCTCGCGTGGTTTAACCCAAGAAGAAGCTTATACGGCAATGGGCATGTTGCTCGATGGCAAGGTAGAAGACACGCAACTAGGTGCTTTTTTAATGCTGTTGCGCTTTAAAGAAGAAACCCCCGAAGAATTGGCCGGTTTTACCCAAGCGGTGCGCGAGCGTGTCAGTGCACCAGCCATTAGCGTCGATATTGATTGGCCGGCCTATGCCGGTAAGCGCCGCCAGTTGCCTTGGTTTATGTTGGCAGCCAAAGCCTTAGCCAATAATGGCGTGCGTATTCTGATGCACGGCGGTGGCCGCCATACAGCTGGTCGTATGTATGCTGAAGATCTGCTCGATGCCTTAGCGATTCAGTCCTGTAATTCATGGGATGAAGTGGCCGAACATATCGAGCGTGACCATATTGCCTTTATCCCCCTGGGTGTCTGGATGCCGCGTTTGCAGCGCATGATTGATTTGCGCAATACCTTAGGATTGCGCTCGCCGGTGCATTCGCTGGCGCGCTTACTCAATCCGTTGTCGGCCCGCTGCGGTCTGCAAAGTATTTTCCATCCGGGTTACCAAGCTGTGCACCAACAAGCCAATGTCATCTTGGGTGATCATGCGTTAGTGATCAAAGGCGATGGCGGTGAAATTGAAGTACGCCCTGATACGACCGATCAGTTGTTGGGTGCCACTGACGGACAGGCTTGGACTGAAGAGTGGCCAGCGCAAATTGGTCGTCAGGTAAAACCACAAAGCTTAGATGCCGAGCGCTTATTAGCGGTATGGCAGGGGACAGAGCAGGACTTGTACGCTGAACAAGCGATTCTAGCGACCATGGCCTTAGCGTTACGCGGCTTAGGCCGTGAGCGTGATGTCGCCTTTAGCGAAGCTACGCAAATGTGGGAAAAACGCCACTCAGCATAAGAGTAAAGCGACGCCGTTCGCAAAGAGCGGCGTCGTTGTTATTACAGTCTTAGCCACCTAAATAGGCTTGGCGCACTGCTTCATTGCTTAACAGGTTCGCTCCAGTATCTTCTAAGACGATACGTCCGTGTTCCATCACATAACCGCGATCGGCCAGCTTTAATGCTTGGTTAGCATTTTGCTCAACCAAAAACACGGTGACGCCATGATTACGCAATTGTTCAAGAATCTGAAAGATTTGCTGAATGATAATCGGCGCTAGACCCAAAGAAGGCTCATCGAGCAGCAATAAGCGCGGCTCACTCATTAAGGCGCGGCCAATCGCCAGCATCTGCTGCTCACCACCACTCATGGTACCTGCGCGTTGTTGAAAGCGCTCATGCAGCCTTGGGAATAAGGACAGCACACGATCCAAACGCTCATTCTTAACATGCTTGTCATCACAGAAGAACGCGCCCATAGCAAGGTTTTCTTCAACCGTCAGACGAGCAAAAACGCGACGGCCTTCCGGCACAATTGCCATACCCATGCGCATGATTCTTGCGGTGGTTTGTCCACGTAAATGCTGACCTTCGTAAATAATCTCACCGCTGCTGGCTTGTGGATCACCGCAGAGAGTCATCATTAACGTGGTTTTTCCAGCACCATTGGCACCGATCAGCGTAACAATCTCACCACGGTTGACCTGAATCGAGACATCATGCAGCGCTTGGATTTTGCCGTAATAGGTGCAGACATTGTTCATCACCAGCATGGCTTACTCCTCTCCTAAATAGGCTTTAATCACCGCTGGATTGTTACGCACTTGCTCAGGCGTTCCGGAGGCTAAAGGTGTGCCTTGATTGATCACAACAATATGGTCAGAGATATCCATTACCAGCTTCATATCATGCTCAATCAATAGCACGCTAATAGCATGGTTATCGCGTAAATCCTTAATCAGCTGTTTAAGCTCCTCGGTTTCACTGGGGTTCAGACCTGCCGCCGGTTCATCTAGCATCAGCAAAGAGGGGCGGGTGACCATGCAGCGCGCAATTTCTAAACGGCGTTGCTGGCCATAGGCGAGGGTGCCGGCTTCGCGGTTCGCGTCATCGAGCAGCTGTACTTTGTTCAACCAATAGACGGCATTGTCGAGCGCTTCTTGTTCAGCTTTGCGGTAACTGCGGGTTTTGAATAGGCCGGCTAATAAGCTGTTATTGAGATGCTGATGCTGAGCGACTAATAAGTTCTCCAGCACCGTCATCTCTTTAAATAAACGCACATGTTGGAAGGTGCGAATCATGCCTTTGCGAGCGATTTTATATCCGGTTAAACCTTGGATCTCCTCACCAGCAAAAATAACTTTTCCTGCTGTGGGCTGATAAAAGCCGGTTAAGCAGTTGAATACCGTTGTTTTACCCGCACCGTTAGGGCCAATCATTGAAACAATTTGCCCTTGTTTAATGGTTAAGCCCACACCATTGACCGCCAGCAAGCCACCAAAGCGCATGGTTAGATTAGAAACTTCTAAAATATTGCTGCTCATTGTTGTAACTCCAGATGCGGTCGCTTCATGGGCAGTAAGCCTTGCGGACGCCAAATCATCATCAGCACCATCATCAAACCAAATAGCAGCATGCGGTATTCGTTAAATTCACGCGCTATTTCTGGAAGTACAGTCATCACAACGGCGGCTAAAATAACGCCCATTTGTGAGCCCATGCCGCCCAGTACCACAATGGCTAAAATGATTGCCGACTCAATAAAGGTAAAGGACTCTGGGCTGATAAAACCCTGACGAGCAGCAAAAAAACTTCCAGCAAAGCCCGCAAAGGTTGCGCCAATCGTAAAAGCACTGAGCTTAATGTTCGTTGGGTTAAGTCCCAGCGCGCGGCAGGCAATTTCATCCTCGCGCATGGCTTCCCAAGCACGACCAATGGGCATGCGGATTAAGCGATTAATCACAAAAATCGTGACCAACACTAAAGCTAGAGCCAGCAGGTAAATAAAAATCACACGGTGCATCGAGTTAAAGCTGATACCAAAGAACTCGTGAAAAGTTTGCATGCCTTCGCTGGCGCGACGATTGAAGTCTAAATTGAACAGCGTTGGCTTTGGAATATTACCAATGCCGCGTGGGCCACCGGTGAGATCAGTGAGGTTGTTCAATAAAATACGAATGATTTCACCAAAACCTAGGGTCACAATGGCCAAGTAGTCACCACGCAGCCGCAATACTGGAAACCCTAAGATAAAACCAAAAAAGGCGGCCAATGCCCCAGCGGCAACTAAGCCTGTCCAGAAACCTACACCGAAATACATGGCCAGCATCGCGTAGGTATAAGCCCCCACAGCATAGAAGCCCACATAGCCGAGGTCGAGCAGTCCAGCTAAGCCCACTACAATATTAAGACCTAGGCTCAGCATCACGTAAATCAGCACTAAAGTGGCAAGGTCCACTTGGCTGCGTGAGCCTAGAAAAGGGAAAATTAACGCGGCAGCAATTAAAAAGCACCACAGCATACGCTGAATAAACTGACGTTGACTGAGATCGCGCAAGCCGGCCGGCAGCCCCGGTTTAGGTACCAATCCTAAGAGGCGCTCAATAGGATCGCGTAGCAGGTTATAGATAAAGATTAGCGTTGTCGCTGCGGCTATTTTCCAGAAGACACTTGGCTCAGCGCCGACTAAGGTCAGCTCAGTACCGACTTGAGTGAGTCGCACACCGAGCAATACAGAGCTTAAAATCAGTACGACAATCGCAGAGAATATCGCCGGTTTAATATGCAAACGCATTACACTTTCTCCACTTCTGGGCGTCCCAAAATACCTGTTGGACGAAATAGCAGAATTAGAATTAACAGTGCAAAGGCCACCGCATCTTTATATTGGCTGCTTAAGTAACCCGAGGTCATGGCTTCGGTGACCCCTAGCACTAAACCGCCTAACACTGCGCCTGGAATACTGCCAATACCACCCAGTACCGCAGCGGTAAAGGCTTTGAGGCCGGCCATAAAACCAATGTAGGGATTCACTACACCGTAATATAAGCTTAAAAGCACTCCGGCAATGGCCGCTAGAACCGCACCAATAACAAAGGTGATACCAATAATGGCATTACTGTTAATGCCCAGTAGACCTGTCATTTTGATATCTTCAGAGCACGCGCGACAGGCGCGTCCTGTGCGTGAGCGTGAAATAAAAATACTGAGGGCAATCATTGCCACAAAAGTTGTTACGAAAATAATAATTTGCATATAAGACAAGCTGGCATGAAAGCCGGCTTCATCACCGAGTGTGACACCGCCGCTCACTAAGCGAGGCATGGCCACATCACGGGCACCTTGCGCGATACGGACAAAGTTTTGCAGCAAAATTGACATACCAATTGCAGAAATCAATGGGATCAGTCGATGGCTGCCACGCAAAGGGCGGTAGGCGACGCGCTCAATACTGTAACCGTAGGCGCTGGTAACAATAATACTGAGGGCAAAAGCGCCGATAATCATTAAAGGTAGGCTTTCCATGCCCAGCGCGGCTAAACCGGTGAGGGCGATAAAAGTGACATAGCTGCCAATCATATAGACTTCGCCGTGAGCGAAGTTAATCATACCGATAATGCCGTACACCATGGTATAGCCAATAGCGATAAGGGCGTAGGTGCTGCCCACGGTAAGACCATTTAACAGCTGTTGTAAAAAGTAAAAAAACGCTTCGTTCATAAGAGTATCCGGCCAACAAAACAGCCTCGCACGCTCAGGCACTGAACGGCGAGGCTTAAGACAGTTAAATTACTCGGTTAGAGCTGTTTTGCTGCCGTCTGCGTGCCATTCGTAGACTACAAAGCTGAAGTTTTTCAGGTCACCTTTGTCATCAAATTCAAGCACACCAGTGGGTGTATCAAAGCTGTTGCTACGCAGAGCTTCAGCAACTTCTTCAGGCTCTGAGGATTTGCTGATGGTCATCGCATCGGCCATCACTTGTACTGCTGCATAAGCCGGGAAGACAAAGGCACCACGTGGGTCTTGTTTCTTAGCTTTAAAGGCTTCAACTAAGTGAGCGTTCTTTGGATCAGCATCAAAGGCTTTGGGTAGGGTGACTAACATGCCTTCTGAAGCATCACCGGCAATGGCTGAAATATCGCTGTTACCCACACCTTCTGGGCCCATAAAGCGTGCGTCGAGTTTGTTTTCTGCCGATTGACGTAGCAACATCCCCATCTCTGGGTGGTAGCCACCAAAGTAAACAAAATCAACGTTTTCTTTTTTCATTTTTGCGATCAGCGCAGAGAAATCTTTGTCGCCTGCAGTGACGCCTTCAAACAAAGCCACGGGAATACCGGCTGTGTCCAATGCCTGTTTAACCGCAGTGGCAATACCTTCACCGTATTGCTGTTTGTCGTGTAGAACCGCGGCACGCTTAGGCTTGAGCTGCTCAACCACATATTTGCCAGCAGTCGGGCCTTGCATGCTATCCAAGCCAATGGTGCGGAAAATCAGGGTATGACCTTTTTGCGTCAGTTCTGGTGTGGTGGAGGCTGCAGTAATCATCATGATGCCTTCTTCATCATAGATGTCAGCGGCCGGTTGGCTTGAGCCTGAGCAGAGGTGACCGACTACAAAGCGAATGCCATCGTTAACAATTTTATTGGCCACGGCGACAGCTTGCTTAGGGTCGCAAGCGTCATCATAGGTGACGGCTTCCAGCATGCTGCCATTCACGCCACCTGCCTTGTTGATTTGCTCAATGGCCATTAAGGCGCCAATGGATTGCATATCACCGTACTGGGCAACTGGGCCAGTGACAGGGCCGGCAAGGGCAATTTTAATCGGTTCGGCCGCCAGCGAATAACTTGCTACGCCAGCTAACGCCATGGCAGCGAATAGTTGGCTGATACGTTGAGTTGTTTTGCTCATAAAATCGGCACCTTTTTAAAGTTTTTTATAGTGCTGCGGCTTAAATAGCGTTAAACCGCAGTTGTCAGCGAATATCAGTGTAGAGAACTTCGCCGGTAAGTGGAACTGTGTAATATGGCCTTTTAGGCAAAGAGTTGCGTTTATAGGTCAATGGTCGCAGTCAATTTGGTGCGGAGCTGAAGCTGACTGATAAGTCAGGCCTAAGCTGGATGTACGAGAACTCTATTAAGCCGTAAGGAGTTCTATCGGCGCTTTATGTACCATGCGGTTATTGCGTTGATGGTGTGACTGTTTCGGTATCAATGGTGGCTAGGATTGATGTGTTTTGCGGGCATGCTTTGGCATGATGCGTTTCTGCATCCAGGCTTGTTGTTCGGCAGCTAGGGTCGTATTGCAGGGACAGTATGTGTGAGGCTTTATGCGAGGCTGGTTTTCGTGACAGCTTTGGGGATTTGCTTGGCGCCAGTGGCGCAGCGTATTTTACCTCAATGGCATGTCAATGCTGCGCAATAACAGCAGGGGCTGTTCACTGCGGTGCACGGATTAAAGTGCGCCGCAGTGAGCGTGGGTGTCGCTTAGACGGTGCGTGAGAACTCGCCGCGTTGTTTGGCACCTAAGTAGGCATCGAAGGCCATGGCAACGCTGCGCATCATTAAGTTGCCCTGATCAAGCAGTACAATGGCCGTGTCGCTAATGGTGACGAGGCCGTCTTCAACTTGCTCTTGCAGCTGGACTAATGCCTCAGCGAAATACTCATTAAAGTTAATCTTGTGTTGTTTTTCGATCTGGGCAATATCAATGCGGTTATGACACATCAGCGCACTGATGACGTCGCGACGTAGTTTGTCATCGGCATTGAGTTGGTAGCCACGATGCAGGGGCAGTTCGTCTTTATTTAAGTAAGCATAGTATTGCGACAGCTCTTTGACGTTTTGGCTGTAAGTGTCGCCCACTTTACCGATTGAAGAAACGCCTAAGCCGATTAGATCGCAGTCGGCGTGGGTTGAGTAGCCTTGGAAGTTGCGTTGTAGCGTGTCATTGATACGCGCTTGGGCCAATTCGTCTTCAGGTAAGGCAAAGTGATCCATGCCGATATACACATAACCTGCGCTGCATAGACGGCGAATGGTCAGTTCGAGCAACTCCAGCTTGCGCTCCGGTGGTGGCATATCTTCAGGGCGGATTAAGCGTTGTGCACGCACCAGCTTGGGTAAATGCGCATAACTGTAAGCGGCAATGCGATCTGGGCGCAGGGCGATAATTTTATCTAGCGTGGTGTTAAAGCTGTCGACCGTTTGCAAGGGGAGGCCGTAAATCAGGTCAACACTCACAGAGCGGAACTCTGCTTGACGCGCCGCTGTCATTAAGATTTCAACTTGCTCATCACTCTGAATACGGTTCACGGCGGCTTGTACTTTAGGGTCAAAGTCCTGAACGCCAAAACTGATACGGTTAAAACCTAAGTTGCGCAGTTGTTGGATTTGTTCGGGAGTGATAGTGCGCGGATCAATTTCTAAAGAGAATTGGCGCTGCTCACTCTTATCCAAGTTAAAGGCGCTGTGTAAGGTTTCCATTAAATCGGTGAGTTGCTCTTGAGTCAGGTAAGTGGGGGTGCCACCTCCCAAGTGCAGTTGGGTTACCGTGCGTTTTTTATCAAATAAAGCCGCCTGTAAATGAATTTCTTTTTTCAAGTACTCAAGGTATTCCACCGCTCGGCTGGTTTTCTGCGTAATAATCTTATTGCAAGCGCAGTAATAGCATAAGCTTTGGCAAAACGGGATATGAATATAAATCGATAACGGCTTAGCGGCAGGTTGCTGATTGCTGTGTTCAGCTGCTTGGCGATAGTTGTCAGCAGCAAATGCGGTATGGAACTGTGGCGCTGTAGGATAGGACGTGTAGCGCGGACCCGGACGGTCATATTTTTCCACAAGTGCTCTGTTAAAGCTTGGCATGTGCTCCATTGGCCAGACCCTTATTGTTAAAAACTGATTTAGACAACCAGCTTTGCTGGTCATTATTGAATAGAGGTAGACTACCTCAAGTACACAACTTTGCGGCAAAAGAGCTTCAGCTTCTTGATTTAGGGCAATTTTGCCGATTCACAAAGATAAGTTTTCTACATATTAGATGAATTATGCATAAAAAAATTATGAGATGGGGTGTCATTGGCTGCAGCCTTTTTCTCGCTGGCTGTCAAAGTCTGCCAAGTTTAGAAGGGCGCAGTCAAACCAGTGCTTACTCAAAAGAAGAAGTGGCCAATACTGACTTTGCAAAAGCGCTGGCGCCTCTTGAGCAGCAACACGGTGCGGATAAAAGTGCTATTTTCCCATTGATTGAAGCCGATGAAGCCTTTGCTGCACGCATGATGCTGGCTAAATTCGCGCAGCGCAGTTTAGATGTGCAGTATTACATTTGGCGCAATGATATGACTGGAACCATGCTATTTGAGGCGCTACATGAAGCAGCCGATCGTGGCGTTCGAGTACGTTTGCTGCTGGATGACAATAACACCAATGGTGCTGACCCCATTTTAATGGGCTTGCATGGCCATGAGAATATTGAAGTACGCTTGTTTAATCCCTTTATGCTGCGTAAACCGCGTTGGTGGGGTTTTCTCACCGACTTTTCACGACTGAATCGGCGTATGCATAATAAATCATTCACGGCAGATAACACGCTGACCATTATCGGGGGGCGCAATGTCGGTGATGAGTATTTTGGCGCAACAGATGATGTTTTATTCGCTGATTTAGATGTGCTTAGCGCCGGTGCTGCCGTCCAAGATGTGTCAGATGACTTTGATAAGTACTGGCATAGCGCTTCGTCCTACCCGATTGATCGAGTGGTCAGCAGCAGGGTGAGCATGCCTTTGACAGAGCTGCGCGACAGAGCTGAGCAAATTAAAGCCAGTGAAGGTGCGCAGCAGTATGTGGTGTCTTTGCGTGAAACCCCCTTGATTACCCAGCTGAAACAGGGGGAGATTGATTTTGAGTGGCTTAATGTGCGTATGGTCAGTGATGATCCGCGCAAAGGTTTAGGCAATGCGGAAAAAGAGTCATTAGTGATCCAGCAGTTTCAAGATATTATTGGTAATCCAACGCTTGAGGTTGAGCTGGTTTCGCCCTATTTTGTGCCCACTGAGGTTGGGGTTGAGGCGTTTGCTTGGCTGGTGCGCAAAGGCGTTGAGGTGAAGGTGCTGACCAATTCATTGTCAGCAACAGATGTCGCTGTCGTGCATGCGGGTTATGCTAAGCGGCGTAAAGCGCTGCTTAAATCTGGCATTACTTTATATGAAATGCAGCGTCATCCAACCCAGGTTGAGCGCTTAAAGCGCAAAAAGCGTTTTCTAGGCAGTTCAGGCTCCAGTCTGCATGCGAAAACTTTTTCGGTGGACGGCAAACATGTCTTTGTCGGCTCATTTAATTTTGACCCGCGCTCCGCTAATTACAACACTGAACTGGGTTTTGTGATTGAGAGTCCGCAGCTGGCAAAGCGCATTAGCCAAGCCTTTTATGATGAAATACCGGCACATGCCTACCAAGTTAAACTCACGGATAATGGCCGTATTTATTGGGTTGAGCAGCAAGATTCGGGCGTGAAAACCTACACCTCAGAGCCCAATAGCAGTGTCTGGCGCAGGGCTTCAGTGCACCTGCTTTCATGGCTGCCAATTGAAGGATTATTGTAATACTGTAAATTCTCTGCCGGATTGGATGGATATTTCTGTTCGAGACCTCTAGAATGCATGCCCTTGATTCTAGGGTCGGTATGTCTGGCCACGTCTATTCAACGAGGAATAACCATGCAAGTTTCCGTAGAAAGTACTTCCGCCCTTGAGCGCAAAATGAATATTAGCGTTCCAGCTGAGCGTATTGAGAGTGAGGTCACTAAGCGCCTTCAGCAAACCGCGAAGCGCGCTAAAGTATCGGGTTTCCGTCCTGGTAAAGTGCCGATGAGTATCATTCGTCAGCGTTATGAAGCTGATGCGCGCCAAGACGTGCTAGGTGATGTGATCCAAGCAACTTTTTATGAAGCAGTCATTGCTGAAAAATTGAATCCAGTGGGTCAGCCGGCGATTGAGCCACGCGTATTCGAAAAAGATAAAGATCTTGAGTACATCGCAACATTTGAAGTGTTTCCAGAATTTGAAGTGCAAGGTTTAGAAGGCATTGAAGTCGAGCGTCAGAGCGCTGAAGTAGCGGATGCAGATGTCGACAATATGTTAGAAATTTTGCGCAAACAAAATACACGCTTTGTTGAAGTCGAGCGTGCAGCAGAGCTGAATGACCAAGTTACGATTAACTTTGTTGGCAGCATTGATGGCGAAGCCTTTGCTGGCGGCACTGCGGATAACGTACCTTTGGTGCTGGGCTCAGGTCGTATGATTCCAGGTTTTGAAGAGGCTTTAGTGGGTTGTGCTGCTGGCGAAACTAAAGTGATCTCGCCAGCTTTCCCTGAAGATTACCAAAACCTAGATTTAGCAGGCAAAACCGCTGAGTTCACCGTGATTGTCAACAAGGTCGAAGCACCTGAGTTGCCAGAGCTGAACGAAGATTTCTTTGCTATGTTTGGTAACACTGAAGGCGGTTTAGAAGGTTTCCGCGCCGAAGTTCAGAAGAACATGGAGCGTGAATTAAACCAAGCTATCAAAGGTAAAGTGAAAAGCCAGGTCATGGACGGCTTGTTGGCTGCCAATGAGGTTGAAGTCCCAGCCGCGCTGATCTCTAACGAAGTTGATCGTTTGCGCGTACAGGCAGTACAGCAGTTTGGTGGCAACATTAAGCCTGAGCAACTGCCAGCTGACTTATTCACTGAGCAAGCTAAGCGTCGCGTTGCTTTGGGTTTAATTGTTGCGCAGATGGTTAAACAGTTTGAAATCAAAGCTGATGATGCTCGTGTACGCAGTACCATTGAAGAAATGGCCGCGGCTTACCAAGAGCCAGAGCAAGTGATTGAGTGGTACTACAAGAACGAGCAGCAGTTGGAAGATGTGCGCGCGGTTGTACTTGAAGAGCAAGTTGTAGATACTGTTTTAGCAAAAGCGAAAGTAACAGATGTTGCTGTAAGCTATGAAGAAGCAGTCAAGCCTGCAGCAGCACCGCAAGTTGCTGAAGACGCTGAAGAAGCGAGTGCTGAGTAATTTACTGAGCTAAACGCCAAGAATGTTACTCAAGTTTTTGCTCGGGTAACTCACAAGCCAGCCTTAGTGCTGGCTTGTGTGTCTTTATGACGATGACCAATAATCTGGGAGCTACGGCAGATATGTCAGACACTATGTTTATGCAAAACCCGCACGATATCCAAGCTGCAGGCGGTTTGGTGCCGATGGTAGTTGAGCAATCATCGCGCGGTGAGCGCGCCTATGATATTTATTCGCGCCTGCTGAAAGAGCGTATTATTTTCTTGGTCGGCCCTGTCGAAGACTATATGGCGAACCTTGTGGTAGCGCAGTTATTGTTCTTAGAAGCTGAAAATCCAGATAAGGATATTCATTTATACATTAACTCCCCGGGCGGTTCGGTCACTGCAGGCATGTCGATTTATGACACCATGCAGTTTATTAAACCAGATGTCTCTACAACCTGTATTGGACAGGCCGCTAGCATGGGGGCGTTATTATTAGCCGGTGGCGCTGCGGGCAAACGTTTTTGCCTACCGCACTCACGGATGATGATTCACCAGCCTTTAGGTGGATTCCAAGGGCAAGCATCTGATTTTGAAATCCATGCCCGTGAAATTTTAACCATTCGTGATCGTCTGAATAAAATTTTGGCAGACCATACGGGTCAGCCCATTGATGTCATTGCTAAAGATACCGACCGCGATAATTTTATGAGCGGTACCGAAGCAGTTGAATACGGCTTGATTGACCACGTGGCAACTAAGCGTCAAATGCCGGTTTAATCCATGCTAAGAACTGCTGTATATGTTTTATGTGGGTGTGTAGGGTTGAAAAAGCTAACCAAAGGCTCCATCTTATCTCTATAGCCTACCAAACTGGAACGAACGAATGACTGATACGCGTAGTGGCGAGGATAAAGGCAAGTTGCTGTATTGCTCCTTCTGTGGCAAAAGCCAACATGAAGTGCGCAAGCTGATTGCCGGCCCCTCGGTTTTTATTTGTGATGAGTGCGTTGATCTGTGTAATGACATTATCCGTGAGGAAGTGCAAGAAGCAGACTCTGAGAGCGCCACACATAAATTACCTTCTCCAAAGGAAATCAGCGCCATTCTTGACCAGTATGTCATTGGCCAAGAGCGCGCTAAAAAAGTGTTAGCTGTAGCGGTGTATAACCACTACAAGCGCTTAAATAACCGCGATAAAAAAGACGATATTGAGCTGGGTAAAAGTAATATTTTGCTGATTGGGCCTACAGGTTCAGGTAAAACTTTACTGGCTGAAACCTTGGCACGCCTGCTTAATGTGCCTTTTACCATTGCTGATGCAACCACTTTGACCGAAGCCGGTTATGTGGGTGAAGACGTCGAAAACATCATTCAAAAGCTGCTGCAAAAGTGCGATTACGATGTAGAAAAGGCGCAAATGGGAATAGTTTATATCGATGAAATCGATAAAATTACCCGCAAATCCGATAACCCATCGATCACTCGCGATGTTTCTGGCGAAGGTGTTCAGCAGGCTCTATTGAAGCTGATTGAGGGCACTGTTGCCTCAATTCCGCCGCAGGGTGGACGTAAGCATCCACAGCAAGAGTTTTTGCAGGTGGATACGAAAAATATTTTGTTTATCTGTGGTGGTGCATTTGCTGGCTTAGAAAAAGTAATCCAAAACCGCTCAACCAAGGGTGGTATTGGTTTCTCGGCTGAAGTACGCAGCAAAGAACAAGAGAAGAAAGTCGGCGAAGCGTTACGTGACGTTGAGCCAGATGATCTGGTTAAGTTCGGCTTGATTCCTGAATTTGTTGGACGCTTGCCAGTGATTGCTACACTTGAAGAGCTGGATGAGGCTGCGCTGGTGCAGATTCTAACCGAACCTAAGAATGCGCTGACCAAGCAATACAGCAAGCTGTTTGATATGGAAGGTGTTGAGTTAGAGTTCCGTGCTGATGCATTAAATGCCGTGGCAAAACGTGCTTTGTTGCGTAAGACCGGTGCACGAGGTTTGCGCTCGATTCTTGAGGGCGTTTTACTCGATACCATGTATGACATTCCGTCAGAACCTGATGTGAGCAAAGTGGTCATTGATGAGAGCGTCATTGAAGGTACATCGAAGCCGTTATTGATTTATGCAAGCCAAGATCAAGCGGCAAAAGCAGCGCCTGAGTCTTAAGTAACAGCGTTGATAGCAAGAGGGCCTGCGGGCCCTTTTGTTTTTTATAGCGCCCACCTTGTAATTATCGCTTAGCACCCCCATCTTTGATCACAGGCTTAGCCAATTTTTACGGCCTGCGTGCCGCATGTGAGAGAGAAGAATGAAGACAATCATCGAATTGCCGTTATTGCCATTGCGAGATGTTGTGGTTTACCCGCATATGGTTATTCCCCTGTTTGTAGGGCGCGAGAAATCTATTGCGGCCCTTGAAGCTGCAATGCAAGGCGACAAAAAGATTTTGTTGATCGCACAACGCAGCCCCGCAGACAATGATCCAGATACCGATGCCTTGTATAAGGTCGGAACTGTTGCAACTATTTTACAGCTGCTCAAGCTGCCAGATGGCACAGTTAAGGTGCTTGCTGAAGGTGAGCAGCGCGGTGACATTATTAAACAGCTATCAGATGACGATGCTGAGTATTTAAGCGCGCAAGTTCAGCTGCAGGAATCAGAAGCAGCAGGTGATGCTGAAAATGAAGTACTGCGCCGGACTTTATTTGAGCAATTTGAAAGCTTTGTGCAGCAAAGCAAAAAAGTACCTGCTGAAGCTTTAGCCATCTTAAGTGACATTGAAGAGGCTGGGCGTTTGGCCGACTCAATTGCGGCGCAAATGACGCTGAAGTTAGAGCAAAAACAGTCAGTGCTGAGTTGCTGGAGTGTGGCTGAGCGCGTTGAGTTGCTCTTAGGTGTTTTAGATGCTGAGCTCGAACTGCTGAATATTGAAAAGCGCATCCGCGGTCGTGTTAAAAAGCAGATGGAGCGCAGTCAGCGCGAGTACTATTTGAATGAGCAAATGAAAGCCATTCAAAAAGAACTGGGCGAAGGCGAGGATGGCGTTAATGAAGCGGATGCGCTGAAAAAGCGCATTGATGAAGCGGGCATGCCTAAAGAAGCCCTAGAGAAAGCCCATGCTGAGTTGAAAAAGCTGCAGCAAATGTCGCCGATGTCGGCTGAAGCCACTGTGGTGCGCACCTACCTTGATTGGTTAATCAGTACACCGTGGCAGGCAAAAAGTCGGGTGCGCTCGGATTTAAAACATGCTGAAGAAATTCTAGAAGCGGATCACTTTGGTTTGGAAGAAGTGAAAGAGCGCATTCTTGAGTATTTAGCTGTACAAAAACGCGTGAAAAAACTCAAGGGCCCGATTCTGTGTCTAGTGGGACCACCGGGTGTGGGTAAAACCTCGCTGGCAGAGTCCATTGCGCGTTCGGTTAACCGTAAATATATCCGTATGGCTTTAGGTGGTGTGCGCGATGAAGCAGAAATTCGTGGTCACCGTCGTACTTATATTGGCGCAATGCCGGGTCGAATTATTCAGCGTTTAAGTAAGGTTGGCGTACGTAACCCATTATTCTTACTCGATGAAATCGATAAGATGGGCACAGATATGCGTGGTGATCCGGCTTCAGCTTTGCTCGAAGTATTGGACCCAGAGCAAAACCACAGCTTTAACGATCACTACTTGGAAGTTGATTACGACTTGTCCGATGTGATGTTTGTCTGTACGGCAAACTCCATGAATATTCCAGGGCCTTTACTGGATCGTATGGAAGTGATTCGTTTACCGGGCTACACCGAGGATGAAAAACTCAATATTGCACAAAAGTATTTGGTCGCTAAGCAGCTGAAAGCCAATGGTTTAAAAGATGCTGAATTGGTCTTTGAACCGGCTGCCTTGCTGAATATTGTGCGCTACTACACCCGTGAAGCCGGTGTGCGGGGCTTAGAGCGGCAAATTGCCAAAGTGTGCCGTAAGGTCGTTAAAGAGCAGGCTGCTGAGAAAAAGATTCGCGTCACCGTGACTGCCGATGATTTAGAGCATTACTTGGGTGTGCAGAAATTCACCTATGGCTTGGCCGAAGCAGAGGATCAAGTGGGTCAGGTGACAGGCTTAGCTTGGACACAAGTGGGTGGCGAGTTACTGACCATTGAATCTGCGGTGGTCCCGGGTAAAGGTCAGTTGATTAAAACAGGGTCACTGGGTGATGTGATGGTTGAATCTATGACCGCAGCGCTGACTGTGGTGCGCAGCCGTGCACAGGGCCTAGGCATCGCTCCTGACTTCTATGAGAAGAGTGACGTGCATCTGCATATGCCTGAAGGGGCTACCCCTAAAGATGGCCCTAGCGCGGGTATAGGCATGTGTACGGCGCTGGTATCTGCCTTGACCAAGATTCCAGTGCGTGCTGATGTGGCCATGACCGGTGAGATTACCTTGCGCGGTCAGGTGCTCGCCATTGGTGGTTTAAAGGAAAAACTACTTGCCGCACACCGGGGTGGAATCAAAACAGTTATCATCCCAGAAGAAAATGTGCGTGACTTGAAGGAAATACCAGCTAATATAAAGGCCGATTTAGACATCAAGCCAGTAAAATGGATTGACGAGGTACTACAAATTGCGTTGCAATACATGCCTGAACCTTTGTCTGATGTCGCATCTAAGTTGCTGATAAAAGATGAGTCGCGTGATACTGAAGTGAATGATCGTCTCAGTACACATTGATGCAGTTGTAGTTGACATGCTTTTTGACACCTTGCTATAAAGCTAGGTGTCTGTGTCATTTGCTTGCATAATATAGATGTTTTGTTTGCAAAATTTGCAATTATAATTATTTTGAAAAACCTAAGGGGACTTACGAGTGAACAAGTCAGAGTTAATTGATAAAGTTGCTGCTTCGGCAGATATTCCTAAAGCAGTTGCTGGACGCGCACTGGACGCTGTGATCGAAAGCATTACTGCTGCTCTTCAAGAAGGAGATTCAGTCGTATTGGTTGGCTTTGGCACATTCTCAGTTAAAGATCGTGCAGCGCGTACGGGCCGTAACCCACAAACCGGTAACCCTATTGAAATCGCTGCAGCGAAAATCCCTGGCTTTAAAGCAGGTAAAGCACTAAAAGACGCTGTTAACTAAAAGCTTTAGCTTTCAGTGTTTTGAAGCTGATGAGCTTAGTACGTCCTAAGAGGTTTCTGCTGCTGGCAAAGCACAGACTTTTATGCGTATAAATCAAATACAAAGGCGCATCATTTGGTGCGCCTTTATTTTGTTAGACCTACCCATTATGCACAGCTATTTACAATAGCTACATCGGGGGATGCATGCTGCAGAATATTCGAGATAACTCTACGGGGTGGATCTCTAAAACGATTATTGGTTTGATTGTGGTGTTGTTATCTTTTACTGGTTTTGAAGCGATCTTAAGTTCAACCAGCAACAGTAATAATGCTGCCAAAGTGAATGGCGAAGAAATCACCCTCGATGCTTTGGCAGAAGCAAAAAATCTGCAACGCAGACAGCTGATTCAGCAGTTTGGTAAAGATTTTGATACCAATCTAATTGATGATGGATTGCTAACAGAAGCCGCGCTTAAAGGGCTTATTGCTCGCAAGCTGTTGGAGCAGGCGGCAGATGAGTCTGACTTTGCTTTCTCAAGCGCATCCATTGACCAGTTTATTTTATTGGCACCTGAGTTCCAGGTTGACGGCCAATTTAATGCGGATCGTTTCGACCAAGTTATTCGCCAGATGGGTTACACCCGCCTGCAATTTAGACAAATGATTGAGCAAGAAATGCGCACGGGCCAATTGCGTGCGGGTATTTCTGGCAGTGCTTTTGTAACAGAGCAAGAAGCTCAAGCCTTTGCACGTTTAGAACGCCAAACTCGTGATTTTGCGATGTTGACTCTTGAGCCTGATTTAGCTCAGGTGAGTGTCAGCGATGATGATGTCAAAGCCTATTACGATGAGCACGCTTCTGAGTTTATGACACCAGAGCAAGTGGTTGTTGAGTACATTGAGCTCGATAAAAATGCTTTCTTTGATCAAGTTGAAGTCGATGAAGCAGACCTTCAAGACTTGTATCAAGCAGAGATTGCGAACCTGGCCGAGCAACGTCGAGCGGCGCACATTTTAATTGAAGTCAGTGGCGATGTTTCTGACGAGCAAGCTCACTTACAGGCACAGAAAATTGTTGAGCGCCTAAAAGCCGGTGAGGATTTTGCCACTTTAGCCAAAGAACTGTCAGATGATATGGGTTCTGCACAGCAGGGTGGTGATCTGGGTTTTGCCGCGCCGGGTGTATATGAGCCGGAGTTCGAGGAGGTTCTATATGCACTAGAGCGCGATCAGGTGTCGGAACCGTTGCGTAGCGGATACGGCTGGCATGTGATCAAGTTGCTGGATGTTAGACCCGCAGATATTCCAAGCTTTGCCAGCTTAAAAGAAAAGCTGACGCAAAACCTAAAAGCACAGCAGGTTGAGCAGCGCTTTGTTGAAGCCGTTAAAGACTTAGAAGGTTTAGCTTACGAGTCTGCGGATTTACAACAACCGGCCAGCGAGCTGAATTTACAAGTGAAAGTCAGTGAGCCTTTTGGTCGCGATGGTGCTGAGGGTGTGTTTGCCAATCGTCAAGTGCTTGAGGCTGCTTTTAGTACCGAAGTACTGGAAGAGGGCGCAAATAGCATGGCCATTGAGCTTGACCCTGAAACAAGCATAGTACTGCGGGTTAAAGAGCATAAGCGTCCAGAGCAAATTGCTTTTGCCGACTTGAGCCAAGATATTCGCGAACAATTGATTGCGCAGCGTGCAGTCGAGCAAGCCAAAGCTAAAGGTGAAGCGTTATTGAGCAGCTTAAAAGAAGGTAAAACTTCAGTTGAGCAAGCCCAAGAAACGGTTTGGAAAGTTGTTGAGGCGGCGACCCGTGATCAAGACGGCATTGATCCGCAGGTGCTGCAGGCGTTATTTAAAATGCCTAAGCCGGAAGCTCGCTCAGCAGAGTTTGCAGGCTTAAACTTAAGCAGTGGTAACTATGTGTTATTGCGCTTAACAGGTGTGAATGATGCGGCTACACCATTAAGCAGTGAAGAGCTGAGTCAGTATCAGCAGATTTTAGCTTCGCGTACAGGGCAAGTGGACTTTAATGCCTTTATGCAACAGCTAGAAATGGATGCGAAAGTACAGCGCTACTAACTGATCGTGGCCAATAAAAAACCCGCTTTTAAAAGCGGGTTTTTTAATTGCAGCTTGGGCTTAATCTTCTTCTAGATTACCCATTGCGGTGGTATTGAAACCGCCGTCAACATACATAATCTCACCGCTGATACCCGAGGCTAAATCTGAGCATAAAAACGCGCCCGCATTACCCACTTCTTCAATTGTTACATTACGACGTAGAGGGGTTTGCTTCTCGTTCGCTGCCAGCATTTTGCGGAAGCTTTTAATACCTGAAGCAGCCAAGGTGCGGATAGGGCCAGCCGATACAGCGTTAACACGAATCCCTTCTGCGCCTAAGCTGCCCGCCAGATAGCGTACGCCGGCTTCTAGACTGGCTTTAGCCATACCCATGACGTTGTAGTTAGGCATAGTGCGCTCAGCACCTAAGTACGTCAGCGTCAGCAAACTACCGTTGCGGCCTTGCATCATGCTGCGGCCTGCTTTGGCTAAAGCAATAAAGCTATAGGCGCTGATGTCATGAGCAATTTTAAAGCCCTCGCGGGTGGTGACCTCGGTAAAGTCGCCATCCAGTTGATCGCCCGGCGCAAAACCAACCGAGTGCACGATGCAGTCTAAGCCGTCCCACTTTTTAGCCAGCTCAACAAACACATTATTGATATCTTCATCATTAGCAACATCGCATGGGAAGCAGAGATCTGCTGATGAGCCCCAGCTTTCAGCAAAGCCTTCAACGCGACCTTTTAGTTTTTCGTTTTGATAGGTAAAGGCCAGCTCGGCACCTTCACGGTGCATCGCCGCTGCAATACCTGAAGCAATGGACAGTTTGCTGGCCACACCAACGATTAAAACGCGTTTACCGGTCATAAAACCCATGGTTCTTCCTCTCATTCAGTCTAAATTCGTGCTCACTGCTGTTGCGTATTATTTATAAATGCCGCTGCGAGCAACTGCTGTGTGTACTCTTGTTGTGGTGCGGCAAAAATACTTTCCGCCGCGCCTTGTTCAATGACTTGCCCTTGTCGCATCACCATCAATTGATGACTGAGTGCTTTGACCACGGCTAAATCATGGCTAATAAATACATAAGTTAAGTTGTATTTCTGTTGCAAATGCCGCAACAACTCAACCACTTGGCGCTGTACCGTGCGATCCAAGGCCGAGGTTGGTTCATCCAACACAATCAGCTTAGGCTTCAACACTAAGGCTCGAGCAATGGCAATACGTTGACGCTGGCCTCCAGAAAACTCGTGGGGATAGCGGTGTCGTGTTGCTGGATCAAGCCCCACTTCTTGCAAAGCGGCAATGATGGCTTGCTCTTGCTCCTCAGCATTGCCCATCTTATGAATGCGCAAACCTTCACCAATGATATCTGAGACGCTCATTCTTGGGCTCAGGCTACCAAATGGGTCTTGAAAAACCACTTGAATATCTCGACGCAGAGGGCGCACCTGTTTTTGTGACAGGCCGTCAATGGCTTGGCCTGCATAAAAAATTCCACCTTTGCTGCTGATTAAACGCAAAATGGCCAAACCTAAAGTTGATTTCCCCGAGCCGCTTTCTCCAACCACCCCCAGCGTTTGACCTTTTTGTAAAGTAAAACTGATACCGTCCACAGCTTTAACATAGTCCACTGTGCGTTGCAGTACGCCTTTTTTTATGGGAAACCAAATACGTAAGTCTTGGGTTTCTAAAAGGATGTCACTGGCTGTATGAGGTACTGGGATACCACTGGGTTCTGCACCGAGCAGCTCTTGGGTGTAAGGGTGCTGTGGGTTACTAAAAATCTCAGCGCAGGCGGCTTGCTCAACAATTTCACCGTTGCGCATCACGCAGACACGATGGGCAACGCGACGCACCAAGTTCAAATCATGGCTGATCAATAAAATCGCCATGCCTAAGCGTTTTTGTAAGTCCTTGAGCAGTTCTAGAATCGTCAGTTGTACGGTGACATCTAAGGCTGTGGTTGGCTCATCAGCAATCAGTAATTCAGGCTCATTGGCTAAAGCCATGGCAATCATCACACGCTGACGTTGACCGCCAGAGAGTTCATGGGGGTAAGCACGCATCCGCTGTATTGGATTGGGAATTTCCACTAAGGTTAAGAGCTCAAGGGTTCGCTCGGAAGCTTGTTTGGCGTTCATGCCCTTGTGCAAGATCAGAATTTCATTGATCTGCTTTTCAATGGTGTGCAGTGGGTTGAGCGAGCTCATTGGCTCTTGGAAAATCATGGCAATGCGATTACCACGAATTTTTCGCATATATTCAGTTGAGCTGCTGAGTAAGTCTTGGCCTTGGTATATGATTTTACCGCTGGGATGACGGGCCAGCGGGTAGGGCAGTAAGCGCAAGATTGAGTGAGCTGTGACGGATTTACCTGAGCCACTTTCGCCAACCAACGCCAGTGTTTCACCTTTATTGATGTTGAAGCTGATGTGGTTAACAGCACGAGTGAGGCTTTCACCGCTGATAAACTCAACCGATAAATCGTCAATGCTTAGCAGTTGTTCTGCTTTATTTTCTTGGATCGAATGCATCACGGGCAGCCTCACCAATAAATACCAATAAACTCAGCATCAAGGCCAAGACCGTAAAAGCGCTGATGCCCAACCATGGGGCTTGTAAGTTGGATTTACCTTGCGCGACCAACTCTCCAAGTGAGGGTGAACCCGGCGGCAAACCAAAGCCTAAGAAATCCAGCGCGGTTAAAGTGCCAATCGCGCCGGTTAAAATAAACGGCAAAAAGGTAATGGTTGATACCATCGCATTGGGTAAAATATGCCGGAACATAATGGCACTGTTTTGCATGCCTAAAGCGCGTGCGGCGCGCACATATTCAAGGTTGCGGCCTCGTAGAAACTCGGCGCGCACTAAGTCGACTAGGCTCATCCAGGAAAACAGCAGCATAATGCCCAGTAACCACCAAAAGTTGGGTTGAATAAAGCTGGCCATAATAATCAGCAAATACAAAACCGGCAGCCCTGACCAAACCTCTAAAAAGCGCTGGCCAATTAAGTCCACCCAGCCACCGTAAAACCCCTGTAAGGCGCCAACAAATACCCCAAACACAGAGCTGCATAGGGTTAGGGTTAACGCAAATAATACCGAAATACGGAAGCCGTAAATCACCCGCGCCAAGACATCACGCCCTTGATCATCGGTACCCAGCCAATTTTGCTTAGAGGGTGGTGCCGGTGCAGGTACTTGCAGATCGTAGTTGATGCTGGAATAACTGAACGGGATAACCGGCCAGAGCATCCAGCCTTGCTTTTCTGCAATCAGCTCTTGGATATAGGGGCTTTTATAATTGGCTTGCAAAGGAAACTCGCCGCCAAAGGTGGTTTCTGGATAGCGTTTAAAGACTGGAAAATATAGCGCGCCGTCATATTGCACTAACAGCGGCTTATCGTTAGCAATCAACTCAGCGCCCAGCGATAAAATAAATAAGCTAAGAAACAGCCACAGTGAATACCAGCCGCGCTTATGCGCTTTAAAACGGGCAAAACGTCTTTGATTAATCGGGGAAAGAGCCATCTCAGTTCCCTCGACTACTGAAGTCGATACGCGGATCGACTAAGGTGTAGGTGATATCGCCAATCAATTTAACCAGCAAGCCCAATAGGGTGAATAAAAACAAAGTGCCAAATACCACAGGGTAGTCCCGATTAATCGCAGCCTCAAAACTGAGTAAGCCTAAGCCATCTAAAGAGAAAATCACTTCAATCAGCAGTGAGCCGGTAAAAAACATGCCGATAAAGGCGGCCGGAAAGCCGGCAATAATAATCAGCATGGCATTGCGAAACACATGGCCATACAGCACTTTGTTTTCCGGCAAGCCCTTGGCGCGTGCGGTAGTGACATACTGTTTATTAATTTCATCGAGAAAGCTGTTTTTGGTCAGTAAGGTGAGCGTAGCAAAGTTGCCAATGACCAAAGCAGTTACAGGTAAGGCTAAATGCCAAAAGTAGTCGGCGATTTTGCCCAGCATGGTCAAATCTTCAAAATTATTCGACGTTAAACCGCGCAACGGAAACCAGCTTAAATAACTGCCACCTGCAAATACCACCACCAATAAAATCGCAAATAAGAACGCTGGAATGGCGTAGCCTAAAATAATGGCTGAACTGGTCCAAACGTCAAAAGAACTGCCATGGCGTACCGCTTTGCTGATGCCAAGGGGTATCGATATCAAGTACATCAGCAGCGTACTCCAGAGCCCTAGCGAGATGGAAACCGGCATTTTTTCAATGATGAGATCGGTCACTTTAGCGTCGCGGAAAAAACTAGTACCAAAATCAAAGTGGGCGTAGTTTTTTAGCATAATCCAAAAGCGTTCAACCGGAGGCTTATCAAAGCCGTACATCTTTTCGATTTCCAGCACCAGCTCTGGATCTAACCCTTGTGCACCACGGTAGTTGCCGGACGAGCTACTGGAAACTTCTGAGCCGCCACCGGAGATACGTCCCGTTGCGCCACCTGCCGCAGCATCAAAGCCTTCTAATTTGGCAATCATTTGCTCGACAGGACCACCAGGTGCGGCCTGAATAATAATAAAGTTGACCACTAAAATACCCAGCAATGTGGGAATGATCAGCAGCAAACGTCTGAGAATATACGCCAGCATAATTAGTGTTCCGTCGCAGAAGCAGGACTGGCTGCGTCGGGTTTAACCCACCAAGTCATTAAGCCGTAGTCATATAACGGCGCGACTTTGGGCTGCGCCAAATGTTGCCAGTACGCTGTACGCCAAGTATCGATATAGTAGTTGGGGATCACATAGTGCCCCCACAGCAATACGCGGTCCAGTGCGCGCGCATAGTTAATTAAAGTGGTGCGGTCGGGCGCATTAATAAGTCCTTCCACCAGACGGTCAATGGCGGGGTCTTTTAGACCAATAAAGTTACGGCTGCCCGGATTATCGACACTGCTTGAATGCCAGAAATCCCGTTGTTCATTACCAGGAGAATTGGATTGTGACCAAATACTTGAGGTCATATCAAAGTCGCGTGAACGCATCCGGTTAATATATTGCGACACATCGGTACGGCGAATGGTCATTTCAATACCCAATTCGGCGAGATTGCGTTTAAAGGGCAGTAAGACACGCTCAAGATTGGCTTGTGCAATAATAAACTCAAACGCCAAAGGCTCGCCTTGAGCATTGACCATACGATCATTTTCAATGCGATAGCCTGCTTCTTGCAGTAAGCGCCACGCCTCGAGGCGCCGCTCGCGAATAATACCGCTGCCGTCACTGATGGGGGCTTGGTAAACCTGGCTAAAAACCTCGTCTGGGATCGAGCCGCGTAAGGGTTCGAGAATCGCCAATTCAGCTTCTGAAGGTAAGCTGCGCGCTGCCAGCTCTGAGTTTGCAAAATAACTTTGTGTGCGGATATAGGAGCTATAAAAAAGCTGTTTATTCGTCCATTCAAAATCAAATAGCAAGCTCAACGCTTCGCGTACGCGGCGATCTTGGAACATTTTTTTGCGTAAGTTAAAGGTAAATCCCTGCATGCCAACCGGGTTATGGTTTTTAATTTCTTTCTTGATGATTTCACCGTTACGCAGGGCTGGAGAGTTGTAACCCGTGGCCCAATCTTTAGCAGAGTATTCTAAATTAAAGTCAAACTGACCCGCTTTAAAGGCTTCTAGGGCCACTGACATGTCGCGGTAGTAATCGATCTGGATTTTATCAAAATTATATAGGCCACGCGACACAGGTAAGTCTTGCGCCCACCAGTCTTTAACCCGCTCATAGTGCAAACTACGGCCAGCATCTACGCGCACTAAACGATAGGGGCCACTGCCCAGCGGTGCTTCTAAACTGGTTTTGCTAAAGTCACGCTCAGCCCACCAGTGTTTTGGCAGGATTTGCAATTGGCCTAAAATGAGCGGCAGCTCGCGGTTAGTGTTGTGCTTAAAATCAAAGCGTACCTGTAGCGGGTTTTCTGCCACGACCTCGGCAACATCTGCGTAATAGTGGCGATACAGTGGGTGGCCTTTTTCGATCAATGCATTAAAGGTAAATACGACATCCTCTGCTGTTACCGGTTGGCCATCGTTAAAGCGCGCCTTAGGGTTTAAGTAAAAACGTACAAAACTATTGTCGTCAGCTTTTTCAATGCGCTCAGCGAGTAAACCGTATTCAGTAAAAGGCTCATCGGCCGAATGGTAAGTTAGCGTGTCATAGAGCAAGCCGATCTGATCTGCCGCATTGCCTTTGGGGATAAAAGGGTTAAGGCTGTCAAAACCATTGAGTCCTGCCAAGCGTAAAGTGCCGCCTTTGGGCGCAGTTGGATTGGTGTAATCGAAGTGAGTAAAGTTGCTGGCGTATTTGGGCGCTTCATCATACAGCGTCATGGCATGTTTGGGCTGCGCAAAAATGCCTGAACTATAAGCTAAAACAAACAGCGATAAACAACCGTGGCGTAATACAGTCAGCATTAGTGAATCTCCGAAGGTTTTAACCACCAAGCACGTAAGCCTAAGGTGTAGGGTGGGATGCGTACAAACTCAAACCGATTCTGATAAGCGATACGGTGGTGACTAATGTACCAGTTCGGAATGCTGTAATATTGCCATAACAACGCACGGTCCAGCGCGCGGGCCGCGGTGCGTTGCTCGCGATAGGTTTTTGCATTAAGTAAATGCTCTAGCAAATCATCAATCACTGGACTATTGATTCCTGCATAGTTTTTGCTGCCTTTTACCATTGCTTGGGAGGAGTGGAAATACTGCCATTGCTCCAGACCTGGGCTTAGGGTTTGCGGCAGGGTCAGTAGCGTTAAATCAAAATCAAATTGATCCAAGCGTTGCTTGTATTGTGCACGATCAACAGTGCGCATACGTGCAGCAATGCCAACTTCATTCAAGGTATTGACATAGGCTTGTAAGATGCGTTCGAGGCTTGGGTTGACCAATAGTATTTCTAAACTCAGGATTTGCCCCTGTTTGTTCTTGAGCCCATTGTTGGTGGTTTTCCAACCGGCTTGCGCCAGTAAACCCAAGGCTTTGCGCAGCCTTTCTCGCGGAATGCCACGGCCGTCTGAGGGTTCTAACACAAAAGGTTGTAAAAACAGCTCAGAAGGCAGTTGCTCACGCCATTTTGACAATAACAACCACTCCGCGCCTTTAGGTTTATCGCGGGCAGCGAAATCACTGTTAGGGTAGTAACTGTTTGCGCGTTGATAGGCGTTATTGAATAACGTTTTATTGGCCCATTCAAAATCAAACAATAAGGTTAGAGCTTCTCGAGTGGCACGGTCCTGAAAGGGCGCACGGCGGGTATTAATAAATAAAGCCTGCGTTTGTGTGGGGATTTGATGGGCAATTTCCGCGCGAATAATTTTGCCTTTAGCAATATCGGGAAAGCGGTAATTATTGGCCCAGTTTTTTGCTTGGTGCTCAATATAAAAATCAAAGCTGCCCACTTTAAAGGCTTCAAAGGCCACATGTTTATCACGATAGAAATCAACAATAACTGTGTCGAAGTTGTATTTGCCGCGATTAACTGGCAAATCTTGTCCCCACCAATCTTTTACACGCTCAAAAACTAAATTGCGGCCAGGCTTAACCGAGGTGATTTTATAAGGCCCGCTGCCCAAGGGCGGTTTAAATGTGGTTTGACTGAAATCATGCTCACGCCAGTAATGCTCAGGCAGTACAGGCAGGTCGCCAATGCGCAAAATCAGTAACGGATTACCCGAGCGCTTAAAGACAAAACGAATACGGTGGCTGTTTAAAATATCAACGCGCGCCACTTCTTGTAGATAAGTGCGGTATTGCGGATGACCTTGTTTTAATAGCGTACGGTACGAAAACGCCACATCTTTTGCGGTAATAGGGGTGCCATCATGAAAGCGTGCTTCTTTGCGTAGATTAAACACAACCCAGCTACGACTGGCGTTATATTGCACGCTTTCTGCAATCAGACCATAGGCACTGGCAGCTTCATCGCCTGAGGGGTCGTAGAGGCCGCTGCCGACCATTAAAGGCTCATTGAGCTCGCTAATACCGTAACTGGCGAAATCAGCAGTCGCAATTGGGCTGGTGCCCTTTAAAGTGTAGGGGTTGAGGGTGTCAAAGGTACCAAAAGCCATCAGGCGAACGCTGCCACCTTTAGGGGCGTCTGGATTGACCCAGTCGAAATGGGTGAATTGTGCGTCGTATTTTAGCGTGTCAAATTGTGCATAGCCGTGACGGGTCACTACGCTTGCGTTTGCCGTATGGCTAAGCAAAAGCATGCTGACAAGCAAGAAAAAAACGCGCATAAAACCAACAGTCCTTAATTTATAAGTCGACACACAACAGCCAAGTAGTCTACTCGAATTGACAAGCTAAGCGTGAGTATCAACTTAGGTCGTATGAAGCTCGAGTTTAACCAGCTGCCGAGCTTATAGATACAATGACAGTGTTTGACCGGGCTTAAGTGCGCTACTGATTTTGGGGTTCCAGTTTTTTAGTTGTTTTAAACTGATTTTATGACGCTTTGCAATGGCATACAAAGAGTCGCCAGCACGCACTTTATAAAATGTGGCTCTAGAGCGCGAGGCGGTTTTTTGATTATTGGCTGTGCTGCTGTTTAGAACAAGGTTCTGACCCACTTTTAAGCTGTTGGAGGACAGTTTGTTCCAGAGTTTCAGCTGTGCCACCGTAACTTTTTGCTGTGCGGCGATTTTTGATAAGTTATCGCCGGCGCGGACGGTATAGGTGGTGCTTCGGGGCGGTGCGCTGTGAGTGGCTTGGGCTAAATTGCTACTGGGGCGACTGCTCTTGGGAATACTGAGTCTCTGACCGATGCGCAAGTGGTTGTTAGGGAGCTTATTAATATCTTTAATCAGGTCGATGGAGACATGGTGGCGGTTGGCGATATTAGAAATATTATCGCCTGCGCGCACGGTGTATTGCTGCCACTGTACATGCTCACTGGGCTTCATAATGGCCAGTTTTGCGCTGAGTAACTCTGCGCTTTCCATCGGCACTAAGAGGTGCTTGGGGCCGTCTAGGGTGATGCCTTGGTTGTAGGCCGGATTGAGTTGCAGTAACTCATCTTCTTTAATTTTGGCTAACTGGGCGAGACGGGTGATATCCATTTGCTGCTTCAGTGGAATCTGCGTGAAGTAGGGTTCATCAGCAATAGGGCTTAGGGCAATATTATAGGCTTCAGGCGAATTGATCAGTTGCGCCACTGCAAGCAACTTAGGTACATAGGCTTGAGTTTCGGCAGGTAAGTTTAAGTTCCAATAGTCTGTGGGCAGGCCGCGATCAATGTTGCGTTTAATGGCGCGACCCACAGTGCCTTCACCGGCATTGTAGGCGGCTAAAGCGAGCAGCCAATCGCCGTTAAACATAGTGTTGAGGTATTCAAGGTAATCAAGGGCGGCTTGGGTTGAAGCCATAATATCGCGGCGCGCATCATACCAATGTGATTGTTTGAGTTTAAAGTGACGCCCTGTTGAAGGAATAAATTGCCATAAGCCAGACGCATGAGAGCGCGAGTAAGCCAGCGGGTCATAGGCACTTTCAATCATTGGCAGTAAAGCCAGTTCAAGCGGCATATTACGCGCTTCTAAGCTTTCCACAATGTAGTACATATAAGGACTGCTGCGCTCTGACATAATCTCAATGGATTTGCCACGGCTGGCAAACCAGAGGCGCTGTTGATCGATGCGCGGGTTATCATCTAAATAGTTTTGTAGCTTGTAGCCTTGACGAATGCGTTGCCAGATATCGGATTCTTGCTCAGTGTCCACATCACTCATCCAGCTTGGGTTGTTTTCTAAACCTAAGGTGAATGCATCTTTACTGATATTGCGTGCTTGTGAGCTTGGCTGCGGCGCCGATGCTGAGTTGTTTAAGGATTGGCAGCCTGCAGCCAATAGCGCTGTCAGCAGTACAGCGCCGAGGCAGATTACACGACGAATAGAGCAAGAAACAGCATTTTTACGGAGGCCAAAATCAGACATTAATACGCGTGCTTTTCAAAAAGTTTGCGCGATTTTATGAACTGAGTCCCTAGGGGTCAAGGCAATTGGTCGCAAAGGGATAATTAAAATGTATCTTTCCATGACCGTAAAGTGGCAAAAACCGCGCTATTTTGCTCCAGAACACGACCGGCATGCGCTTGCGCTGCCTGTTGTACATCGACATGCTCACAGCGTAAAAATGGGTTGGTACGTTTTTCTAGCGCTACAGTGCTGGGTAAGGTAATCAACTGCTTTTCGCGCAACAGTTGCACCTCTTTCAGGCGTTGCTTGAGGTCGCTATTGTTGGGTTCCACGGCCTGTGCAAAGCGCAAGTTGCTTAGGGTGTATTCGTGTGTGCAATAGATTTGCGTGGACTCGGGTAATGCGGCAAGGCGGCTCAGTGAGGCGTACATCTGTTCTGCTGTGCCTTCAAAAACACGACCACAGCCCCCGGCAAATAAAGTGTCACCGCTGAGCAGCCAAGGCGCTGAATTGGCGTCTTGGTTAAAATACACAACGTGACCTAAAGTGTGTCCTGGTACAGCAAAAACCTGTACCGTATAACCGAAGAGATCAAGTGTGGCATCATCATCAACGGGTAGGTCCAAGCAAGGAATGGGCTCGCGAGCGGGGCCTACAACCCGTGCTTGGGTGGCTTCTTTTAACGCTTTAACACCGCCGACATGATCCTGATGATGGTGGGTAATTAAAATATCGGTCAGTTGCCATTCTGGATGCGCGTTGAGCCAATTGAGTACCGGCTGAGCATCACCGGGATCAACAGCTGCGCAGTGTTGACGTTGTGCGTCTTGAATCAGCCAAATGTAGTTATCATTAAATGCTGGTAGAGCGGTAAAGGTAAGCATGGCATGTTCCTCAGCGACAAATGAGACAAGCTTAGCATGTCCGAATGAAGTGTTTTTGCGATTAAGGTGCAGTCAGCAGGTATAAGCGAATGAAGTTACAACGGTTTTCAGATTTTTTATCGCGACCTCGTAAAGCTTTAGCCGAGCCGTTAGCGCAATGGTTTTTAACCCCTAAAGGTCAGCAGCTTGAGCAATTGGAGCGCGCATTGCTTGAGCCGCAATTACTTCGGCATTTTGGTAGTTATATTCTGTATTACAACCCGCCCGTAGAAGTGGCGGCAGCGCCTAATATCCGCCATCACGTCAGCTTGGGCGATCAGCCGCTCAAAGTGCACATAGAGTGCGCTGAACATAAGTGGCCCATTGCTGCCGATGGGGTGGATGTTGTGGTCTTACAACATAGTCTAGATTTTGCCTGCTCGCCCCATGCGCTGCTACGTGAAGCGGCACAGTGTGTACGCCCCGGAGGGCATTTAATTATTATGGGTGCGCATCCTTGGAGTTTTTTTGGCATCTATCGCTACTTAACTCGCAGTGTTTGGAAACATGCGTATTGCCTGCCGCCTGCACGTATTACCGACTGGCTGGGGGTTTTAGGCTTTAGCTTAGAAAAATGCAGTTTTGCGGCCTACCAACCCTTGCTGAACTCCAGTGCATTACAAAGTAAACTCAGCTGGCTAGAAAAGTATGCCGCTGGCAAAAAAGCTCCATTGGGTGGTTGTTATATGCTCGTTGCACGTAAAATGGTGCACGGCATGCATCCGCAGATACCAGCGTTGGAAATCAATGTGAAAAAGTTGCGGCCCAGTGTAGTGGCCGCACAAACACCTCATCAGAAACATCTAAAACATAGCGAAGAACATGACAGATAAAGTGGATATATTCACCGACGGCGCCTGTAAAGGTAATCCTGGGCCTGGCGGTTGGGGCGCATTGCTCGTGTATAAGGGTAAAGAATTGGAATTGTGGGGTGGCGCGGCGGACACCACAAACAATCGCATGGAGCTGACCGCAGCCATTCGCGGCTTAGCTGAGCTCAAAAAACCTTGCGCGGTACGTTTAGTGACGGATTCAAAATATGTGATGCAAGGTATTCAAGAATGGATGCCAAACTGGAAAAAACGGGGCTGGAAAACAGCAGCCAAGCAACCGGTTAAAAATGTTGATCTTTGGCAGCAGCTGGATGAGCAGGTTATGCGTCATCAAATTGAGTGGCAGTGGGTGCGCGGACACACCGGTCATCCCGGTAATGAGCGAGCCGATGCACTGGCCAATCGTGGTGTAGAAGAGGTGATGGCATGAGATACGTTGTTTTAGATACCGAAACGACCGGGATGCCCGTCACTGATGGGCACCGCATTATTGAAATTGGTTGCGTTGAAATCGAAGGTCGCCAGTTAACCGGTCGTCACTATCATGTGTATATCCAGCCTGATCGTGAGATTGATGAGGGTGCGATTGCGGTTCACGGTATCACTGATGAGTACCTTAAAGATAAGCCGCGTTTTAAAGATATTGCTGATGAGTTCTTTGAGTTTATCAAGGGTGCTGAGTTGGTTATTCATAACGCCCCCTTTGATATTGGCTTTATCAATAATGAATTTGCTTTATTGGGGCAGAGCGAGCGTGCTGAAATCACAGCGCATTGTTCTGTTTTAGATACTTTAGTGCTGGCCCGTGAGCGCCATCCAGGGCAGCGTAATAACTTAGATGCTCTGTGTAAGCGTTATGGCGTTGATAACTCAGGTCGTGATTTGCACGGTGCGTTGCTGGATGCGGAGATTCTTGCTGAAGTCTATCTAGCAATGACGGGTGGGCAGACCAATTTATCATTGGCGGGTGACAGCGGTGATGATGGTTCTGGCTATATTCGTCCCACTGCCATTGAGCGCATTGCGGCCGATCGTGCAGCGCTGACTGTGTTAGCGGCTAATGCACAAGAGTTAGAAGCTCATCAAAAGTTTTTAGAAAGAATTAAAAAGGCCAGCGGAATTGAGCTGGCCTGGAATGACTGATTTATAGTCAAAAAAAACTAAAGGCCGCCAGCGTTGTTAAAACACTGGCGGTTTTTTTATGCCCAGTGCGTGACGGCCCACCAGCCGACTAAACTCATAACGATGGCATAAGGCAGCGCCATATAAGCCATGCGACCATAAGATAAGCGGATCAGTGGTGAAATCGCCGAGGTCAACAGAAACAAGAAAGCCGCCTGACCGTTTGGCGTGGCAACACTTGGTAAGTTGGTACCTGTATTAATGGCGATGGCGAGCAAATCAAAATGCTCACGGCTCATTTGACCGGCATTAAAGGCTTTTTCTACTTCAGTGATATAAATCGTCGCAACGAACACGTTATCACTGATGGCTGAGAGTAAACCGTTAGCAATAAACAACATCGACGGTTGCTGTTCAAGCGGCATGCTCAGCACCCAAGCAATGACAGGAGCAAACAACCCTTGCTCTTGAATGACGGCGACGATAGCGAAAAACACCACAAGTAACGCAGTAAATGGCAGGGCATCTTGGAATGCACGGCCAATTTGGTGTTCGTCAGTAATACCATTAAGCGAGGTAATTAATACAATCACCAATAAGCCAATTAAGCCCACTTCAGCAACGTGGAAAGCTAGGCCGAGCATTAAGACAACCGCAGCTACGGCTTGTACCACTAGAGCAGCTGTTTGCGTGCTGGTTCTGCGTTTGCGCTCTTCGCGATCAAAGTCTTCGAGCACCTGACGCACGGGCTTAGGTAGTTTGGCGCCGTAACCAAACCAGTGGAACTGCTCAAGCAGGACACAGGTGATTAAGCCGACAATAAAGACGGGCAGGGACACTGGCAGCATATGGCGGAAGAACTCAGCAAAGTCCCAGCCCATGGTTTTACCAATTAATAAGTTTTGTGGCTCACCGACCAGCGTACTTACGCCGCCTAAGGCTGTACCAACAGCCGCGTGCATCAGTAAGCTACGCAAGAAGGCACGAAACTCTTCTAAGTGCTCACGGTGCAGCTCAATCACATCCTTATCTGAACCGTAGTTACTGTCTTCGCGCGGGCTCTTACCTGAGGCAACCTTGTGGTAAACCGAATAGAAACCCACTGTGACACTGATCAGTACGGCGGTTACGGTTAACGCATCAAGGAAAGCGGATAGAAAGGCTGCAAGTCCAGAAAACATAAGGCTGAGCAGTATTTTGGACTTTATTTTCAATAAGATTTGCGAAAATACCGTCAGTAGCAAATCCTGCATAAAATAAATACCGGCCACCATAAACATCAGTAGCAGGATGACTGGGAAGTTCTGCAGCAGCTCATCATACAGTGTGTCTGGAGTGGCCAGCCCCATTAGAATCGCTTCCAGTACCAGCAATCCTCCGGGTTGCAAAGGGTAGCATTTAAGCGCCATTGCCAACGTGAAGATAAATTCTGCAACTAATAACCAGCCTGCCACGGCCGGGCCTAAGCTCAGCAAAACCAGCGGGTTAATAATTAAGAAGAAAAGAATGGCTTGTTTATACCAAGTGGGCGATTGCCCTAGGAAGTTGCGCCCGAAAGCACCGGCAAAAGATTTGGACATTTAGACTATCCCCGAAAAAGATCCGCCCACTTTCGGGCTCAGGACCAAAAAGATCAAGTGTTTCAAAGAGTTTCACGATAAAACTTGATTATTCTCTAGTAAAATAAGCACTTATGCCAGCATCGACATTTTTTTTCGGCTTGTTATAGTGTCGTTGCAGGATGAAAAGACGAATACTTATAAAAATAAACTTGATTAGGGGAATCATCTGTGACTGATTACAGCGCGTTTAAAGTTGAATTAAACGAAAATATTGCACACGTGCAAATCAATCGTCCGGAAAAAATCAATGCCATGAATGCTGCCTTCTGGTCAGAGATACGCGATATTTTCGCTTGGATTGAAGACACCGCAGCAGTGCGGGTGGTGGTACTTTCGGGGGCGGGTAAGCACTTCTCCTCGGGGATTGATCTGATGTTGCTGGCCCAAGTGGGCGGGCAACTGGGCAAAGAAGTTGGCCGTAATGCGCGTGCGTTAAAGCGCAAAATCGAAGAGCTGCAGTCCTCTTTTAATGCAGTTGATGCCTGCTCTAAGCCGGTACTGGCTGCCATTCAAGGTTATTGCTTAGGGGGCGCGATTGATCTAATCAGTGCGTGTGATATGCGTTACTGCACCCTCGATGCGCAATTTGCTATTAAAGAAATTGATGTAGGCATGGCCGCTGATGTTGGTACGCTGCAACGCTTACCGCATATAATTGGCGACGGCATGATGCGCGAACTGGCGTACACCGGGCGTACTGTTGAGGGTGAAGAAGCGCAGCGCATTGGCTTAGTGAATCGCACTTACGCCGATCAAGAGGCATTGATGGCTGGCGTCTTTGATATTGCACGCAGCATTGCGCAAAAATCACCGATTGCAGTACAGGGCAGCAAAGAAATGATTCGCTACATGCGCGATCACAGTATTGCAGACGGTCTCAATTATGTCGCCACTTGGAATGCGGCGATGCTGCAGGCGGAAGATTTACGCGTGGCGATGGCCGCGCATATGAGTAAACAGACGCCACAATTCAAGGATTAAATGGGTAAGTGCTGCGAGTTTGTTAAATACTGCATACTCTGAGTAACTTGCAGCACGCAATAGGCGCGGGCTTGTTATGATAGTCGCCACGTTATTGTCTAGCAGCAACAGCTTTGGCTAGACAGGCGTTACGTATTTATTTTGCTATATGATTTTATTTGGACAGGATGCTAAGCATGGTTATTGGGGCAACATCTCTTAGCATGGTTCGCGATGAACTCTTCGCCACCATGGCGGAAACACAGCAGCATTTAGAGCAGTTTTTGGATGCGCGTGATAATGGTGCTTTACTTCAACATGTTGTGACCAACTTGCAACAAATTAAAGGCATTTTATCCCTGGTTGAGTTAACCGGCGCTGAATTGCTGGCGGAAGAAACCCGCGTACTGGCAACCGATATTCCAGTGGGCGCTGCAGATGACCGCAATGATCAGCTGACAGCAATTAATAATGCTTTGCATGTGCTGCGCAGTTACCTTGAGCAGCTTGAATCCCATTGGGTGGAAATGCCCGAGTTGCTGTTACCCGCGATTAATAAATTACGCTTAGCAGCCAAACGCACACCTTTACCAGAAAGTTTCTTTTTTGCTGCGCGGGTTGATGTGCAGCGACCTGCGACAGAGGCTAAGCCTGTTAATTGTCCTGAACAAATGGAACTGGCACGACGCTTACGCCATATGTACCAACTCGGTTTGCTGGCTTTTATCCGTGATGAAAATCCAAATGCCAGCTTACATTTAATGAAGCGTGCGTTACTGCGGTTGGATCAGCTCTACAGCGGTTTGCCCAGCAGTCATTTGTACTGGGTGGCGGCGGGTGCCTTAGAGTCGCAAGCGGATGCGCAATTGCTCGCCAGAAAAAACCGCAAACAGCTATTTGCTCGAGTCGATCGCGAAATTAAGCAGCAGTGTGACAATCCCGAGTATGTTGCACCGCGCGCGGTGATTAAAGATTTACTGTATTTAATTGCCCTCGCCAACACCAATGGCGAGATTGCCACGCAAGTCCGTGAACTCACAAACTTGCCAACCTTGCCCTTTACCGATCATATGCTCAACGATGAGTATCAGCGTTTGTCGGGTCCTGGACAAAATGTACTGCGCTCCTTATCGGCTGCTATTGGTGAGGAGTTGACCAGCGCTAAAGACTTACTGGATTTAATTGAACGCGGCACCGCGCCAGGGGAAGCCTTAGCAAATATCCATAGTATCCTTGCCAAGCTTGAAAAAACCTTAGCCATGGTAGGTTTAAGTAGCGCCAGTAATGCACTGAAAACGCATTTAAGCGCAGTTGCCAATTGGCATGATATTGAGACTGTTGAGCGCGGCTCATTGCTCGCCTTAGCCGACTCCTTGCTGTATATCGAAGGCATGGTGGCGGGGCTTGAGCGCGGTGAGCGTCAAGCAAAAAATCAGAAAAACGAGCCGGTTGATGAGGCCGAGTCGTTCGCTAAGCACCAATTGCTTGAGGCGCGCATTGTAGTGAATGAAGAAGCTAAAAGTGGCTTAAGTTTAGCTAAGCGCGCTATCACGGCTTATATTGAATCTGAAGGCGATAAAATGCACTTGGCGAATGTGCCAAGCAGCTTGCAGTTGGTCCGTGGCGGATTATGGTTTCTAGATCAAAATCGTGCTGCTGAGCTGGTCGCGGCCTGTGCGCACTACATCCAAACACAAATGCTTGAAGCAGCCACAATGCCATCTGAGCCTATGCTAGAAACCTTAGCTGATGCATTAACCAGTCTTGAGTATTACCTTGAAGGTGGCGTGCTCTTGCATGCTAAAGAAAACCGCAGTGTGTTGGACTTGGCTGAAGAAAGCTTGCGAGCTTTAGGCGTGCAGGTGCAATGACAGAGCTTTTCATAACCCCTTTAGATTCCATAACCCCTGCAGATTGGCAGCAAGGCATGCCAAGCTTAGCGCAGCCTGCAGGTTTGGCGGTTGCGCATTACCGCATGCGTTTTTTAGGGGATCAGCACACTGTCGTGTTTGCCCGTGAATGGTTGCGCGCCCAGCTTGTTGGACACATTATTGCTGAGCAGGGCGTGGGGCATTTAAAGGGGGAGGCGGTGTTTGTGTTTGAGCTCGACCAGCCCGTTGAGCTTCTGCATATGCAATGGCAAAGCATGCGCCACTTTATGCTAGAAGGGCAGTTGACGTTATTTCGTTTATTAGCTTTTGCTAGCCAGATTGGCACTTGGGCGCGTGAGCATCGCTTCTGTGGGAGTTGTGGCCGCGTGATGCAGCAAGCTGAAGGGCAACGCATGATGCAGTGCACCCCTTGTCAAGTGCAACAGTATCCGCGTTTATCTCCAAGTATGATTGTTGTTGTCACCCGTGGTGATGAGATTTTACTGGCACGTTCGCCGCGCTTTGTGCAGGGTATGTACAGTGCCTTGGCGGGCTACGCAGAGCCCAATGAAACCATTGAACACTGTGTTGTGCGCGAAGTGCGAGAAGAGGTCAGTATAGAAATTAAAAATATACGCTATATCGCCAGTCAAAATTGGCCATTTCCGCACTCGCTGATGTTGGGTTTTCATGCTGAATACGAAAGTGGTGAAATCATTCCGCAGGCCGATGAAATTGAAGATGCGCAGTGGTTTAGCATTGATAACTTGCCCCCTCTGCCGGCCCGCAACTCCATCGCCCGTTACCTTATTGAACTCTACATTGCGCAACGCTTAGGCCGCGCCGAACCAGTGTTGCCAAGCTAAGCGTGCCGCGAGCGCCATCACGACTAAAATAAACACGGGACGAATTAAACGGTTGCCACCACCAATGGCCACGCGCGCACCGAGCGTGGCCCCCAGCATTAATGCGGCCCCCATACCCAGTCCCAGCGCCCAAGCCACATTGCCACTGAGAATAAACATGCTGAGGGCGGCTGCGTTACTGACAAAGTTCATTGAACGTGCGACACCGCTGGCGCGCAGCAGATCTAAGGGATACAACAGCAGGGTGCTGACCGTCCAAAACGCGCCAGTACCGGGGCCGGCAACACCATCATAAAAACCCAAGCCTAAACCTTGCGGCCATTGGCGGTGGGTTTTGATGATGGGCTCGCTGTCCTCAGTGACTTTCGGTGTGCGGCCAAAGAGCAAATACACAGCGCAAGCGAACACTACCACTGGCAGCATCTGATTGAGCCATTCAGAAGACAGTTGCTGGGCTAATAATGCACCGAGAATAGCCCCCGTTGCCGTAGCCAATAAACCCTTACGCCATTGTTTCGGGTTGAACAAACCACGACGATAAAAAGCGAAGCTGGCGGTGGCTGAACCAAAGGTTGCGCATAATTTATTCGTACCTAACACTAAATGCGGCGGCAGGCCCGCCATTAAAAGAGCAGGGATGGTTAATAAACCGCCACCCCCCGCAATGGCATCAATAAATCCAGCAATAAAAGCCACTGCTACTAAAATCAGCAAAATATGTGGATCAGCAACAAGATTAAGAGTAAATGACATAAAAAAACCTTAAGCTGTGGGATAACGCACAGAACAGAGTTTGGACGAGCGCGCTTAAGACACGCATAATGCCAGCTCACTCACCCCATAAGGAAACTTTTCATGCAGTTTATTGGGCTTGGCATTGGCTTCGCTATAGTGGCGTTGGTCGTACTGCTATTTGCAATCCGCGTATTATTAGGTGAGCGGTGGTTGATGGGCTGGTTACGCGGCATGTTCGGTTTAAGTTTGCTAGCAGCGGCTATCACGGGTGGGCTAGTTGCATACGATATCAGCACTTACCGAGAAATCCCAAGTGATAAACCGCTACTGACCTTGAGTGCCAAAGCTGAAGGGCCGCAGCGTTATCGTGTGACCCTGTTAGAAGGTGCGCAAGAGCGCAGTTTTTTGCTGGATGGCGACTTATGGCAGCTGGATGCCAGGCAGCTCAAGTGGAAAGGTCTGATGGATTTGATCGGGCTGCAGCCTGGGTACCGTTTAGAAACATTAAATGGCCGCTTTTTTGCCATCGAGCAGCAAGAGCTCGCGCAGTTTACCCAGATTGAGTTAGCAAAAAGCCGATACGGTGTGGATTTTTGGCAGTGGCTGCGCCTTTTTAACAAAGACTTATTTATTGTGGATGCGAATGCCTTGCGCGTTAATTATCTGCCGATCGCCGATGGTGCTGTGTATAGCATCAGCCTTGTACCAACAGGATTATTAGCTAAACCACTGAACAGCGCCGCACAACAAGCGCTAAAAGATTGGCAATAACATCCTCACCGCCCTAAAAAGGCGGTGATTCCTACTGTTAGACGGCCATACCCGACCGCGCTCCATCCTCGCACTAAAAGTACGGGGTCTTTTGCGCAAAACTGATAAATTTTCCCGCACGTGCATGACAATTTGAGCCCGACTAAGTATGATGCCACGCGTTGAAATACAGAGCCTTAGTATGAGTATTTCGCAGCGTTAGTCTTCTCCGCCCTTAGCTCATTTGGATAGAGCGGTCCCCTCCTAAGGGACAGGTAGCAGGTTCAAGTCCTGCAGGGCGGGCCATTAAATTCTTATAAAACAATATCTTAGGCAGGCATGCTGCCTTGCTGTCTTAGTCGCCCAGACTGCTTTCTGTGCGGGGTCTGCATCGCCTTTATTAAAGCTCGAATAATAAAGGCTTGCTGATGTATACCCATAGCTTGCACCATGCTACAACTTTGACTCATTTGGCACGCGTCCAAGCGCTGTGACAAGACGTGCGCTGCCGCACGGATTTAATCAGCCAGTGTCGTTATTGTGAGTCCTAACAGCAGACCTACAGGCGCAGGCCGGTGAAATCTCACATGTTCGAGGCAGCAGCATGACTGGAAAATCGAATAAATGTAGGCTGCATCGTCTTTTGCGCCAAAGCTTCAGTGCTTTCCTGCGCTATCGTCGGGTTGAGCAACACTTTAAGCGCAAGCCCTTGCTCGATACTCTGTTAGCAACAACAGCAGCGTTGGCGGTCAGTGATGGCCATCGCTCGCAGTTACCGGGTCAGGGCATGATCGATCCGAATGTACTCGCCGGCGCGCAAGGTGACCCAGCCGCAGCCTTGGCACTTGTGCAATCGCAAGCCGATGGTCTTGACTGCGAGGAGGCCGCACGGCGTTTGCTACGCGACGGCCCCAACGAAATTCAACATGAGCCGCCACTGCCGGGTTGGCTCCATTTGTGGCATTGCTACTCGAATCCTTTCAATCTGTTACTGACCGTGCTGGCGCTGCTGTCGTTTTTTATTGCGGACGCCAAAGCCACCGTAGTGATCGGCATCATGGTGGTTTTGAGCACTGTGGTCCGTTTCATTCAAGAAGGACGCTCGCACCGAGCCGCCGAGAGCTTACGAGCGATGGTCAGTAACAAAGTGACGGTGATTCGGCGCACGCCAGCAACTCCAACTGGCACCATGCCGCCGTCGCAGGAGATCCCCCAACGTGATTTGGTCGCAGGTGATCTGGTGTCCTTGTCCGCCGGCGATATGATACCCGCTGACTGCCGAGTGCTCAGCGCCCGGGACTTATTTATTGCTCAGTCAGCGCTGACCGGTGAGTCGTTAGCCGTTGAAAAATTTGCTCAAGGAGGCATACCGGGTACTACAGAAGATATGGGGCCGCTGGAACAGCGTAACCTAGTCTTTATGGGCACCAACGTCATCTCCGGCACCGCGACGGCACTGGTGTTGGCCACCGGCGCTCGTAGCTATTTCGGCACGCTGGCCGCTCACGCGACGGCAACCGAGACCACGCCCAATGCTTTTCAGTCCGGTGTTAACAGTATCAGCTGGCTGCTGATTCGCTTCGCGGCGGTGATGGTGCCTATCGTCTTTTTCGTCAACGGGTTTGCGCGGGGCGAATGGCTAGAGGCTTTTTTATTTGCGCTGGCGATCGCGGTGGGGCTGACACCGGAAATGCTGCCGATGATTGTCACCACGACGCTGGCCAAGGGGGCGGTGCTGTTGTCGCGTAAAAAAGTGGTGGTGAAGCGACTGGATGCGATCCAGAATTTCGGCGCGATGGATATTCTGTGCACCGATAAGACCGGTACCTTAACCCAAGACCGTATCGCCCTTGCGCGCCATGTTGACGCCTACGGCGAGGAGACCGATGAGGTACTGAACTTCGCCTACCTCAATAGCACCTACCAGACGGGCCTAAAAAACCTGCTCGACCGTGCAGTGCTGGAACACGTAGAGCTGGCGGCGACGCTGCAGCTGCAGGAGGCCTATCGAAAGATCGATGAGATACCCTTTGACTTCGAGCGCAGACGCATGTCAGTGGTCGTGGCAACGCTGCTCGGTGGGCAGGAGCAGCACCACGAGCTCATCTGCAAGGGCGCAGTTGAAGAGGTGTTGGCCATCTGCAGCCACGTGCGCATCCAAGAGGGCGTAGATGCCAGTCTCGATGGCGAGCGCAAGATGCCCATCTTGCCGTTGGATACGGCCTTGCTGGCCCGCACCAAAGCTGTCACCGCTGCACTCAACGCCGAAGGTTTGCGCGTCGTCGCCGTGGCCGTTAAGACGCTGCCGCCGAGCCAAACTACCTATTCAGTACAGGATGAGAGCGGGCTGACACTGATCGGCTATATTGCTTTCCTTGATCCTCCAAAAGAATCGGCAGCACCGGCGTTGCAGAAACTTGCCGCGCACGGTATTAAGGTAAAAGTGCTGACCGGCGATAATGATCGGGTGACACAACAGGTTTGTCGTCAAGTGGGCTTGCCCGCGGGGGAAATTCTGCTGGGTAGAGCAGTGGAAGCATTGAACGACGAGGCGTTGCAGGCTGTGGTTGAGCAATATCATATTTTTGCCAAGCTCACGCCGCTGCATAAGGAACGCATCGTCCGTGCCTTGCGCGCCAACGGTCATGTGGTGGGCTTTATCGGTGACGGCATCAACGACGCACCGGCGCTGCGCGCGGCGGATATCGGCATCTCAGTCGACAGCGCAGTGGATATCGCTAAGGAAGCCGCTGATATTATTCTGCTTGAGAAAAGCCTGCTGGTACTTGATGAAGGAGTGATCGAAGGCCGCGCCACTTTCTCTAATATGCTCAAGTACATCCGCATGACCGTCTCGAGTAACTTCGGTAATGTTTTTTCTGTGCTCGTCGCCAGTGCATTCCTGCCTTTTCTACCGATGTTGCCGTTGCAATTGCTACTGCAAAACCTGCTGTACGACTTCAGTCAGACCGCTATTCCCTTCGATAATGTTGATCCTGAACTGGTCGCTAAGCCGCTGAAATGGAACCCGAAAGAAATCGGCCGCTTTATGCTGTTCTTCGGCCCGCTCAGCTCGCTGTTCGATATCGTCACCTTCGCCGTGCTGTGGTGGGTATTTGCTGCCAATAGCGTGGCGCAGCAAGGGCTGTTTCAGTCGGGTTGGTTTGTCGTTGGTCTGCTGACCCAGACGCTGGTGGTGCATATGCTGCGCACGCCTAAGCTGCCTTTTGTACAGAGCCGAGCGGCGGCCCCCTTGATGGTGATGACGTCAATGATCGTATTGATTGGTTTGTGGTTGCCGTTGGGGCCGTTGGCGGACTACTTTAAACTGCAGGCCTTGCCTCTGGGCTACTACGCTTGGCTGGTGTTGATTCTATTGGGCTATGGCGTGTTGACCACGCTAATGAAGCGTTTTTACATTCGGCGCTATGGCTGGCAATGACGGGCATCTCTGAACAACTGGGGCTATGAGGTTTTTCTTATGTGTTGCTGCGCTGTGCATGTAAACCCAAAACTAAAAAATACATTCGCTATGATGTGTGCCTTAGGTGTTGATCGAGCGGCAAAAGCTTATGCTGTAAAAAGCGGATGCATGAGCTGATTGAAACCCGTTAAATCTATCCATGCTGATTGCTGTTACCTAAGCTGCAAACTAAATACAGTCAGGGCCATTTCTGCAATGACCCCATATTTCTTTCCCTTAAGGGAATAACAGCATGCCTACCTGGTCGAGGTTTTCGCTTTTCATACAGCCACTGATGTCTTGGCTACGCTGGCTCGTTCCTGTTATTGCGCTGCTACTGGCATGTATGGCGCTGTTCAGCCAGTTTAAACATATCGCCAGATGTTCGGTAAATAACGGCTCAGGTCATTGATATTTGTGCAAGAGTGCAGAACCACTGCAGTTGCCCGATGACATATAACAGTATTGGCATAACAAAAATCGAGGTCAGATATGCTGACGCACTACCTAGAGGTTGCTAGACCTTGGCTAGAGGAATATGGCTACTTTATGTTGTTTGCGACGGTGTTTGTCGAAGGTTTCGGTGTGCCAGTACCTGGGCAAACACTGATTATGGCCTCAGCTTTATTAGCTGAAAAAGGCGATATGCATATTGCTGCGGTCTTCTTGGTTGCTTGGAGCGCGGCGGTTATGGGCGATAACGTCGGCTATCTAATCGGACGTTGGGGAGGGCGTAAACTGCTGTTAAAGCTAAGGATTAAGCCGGCACAACTGGAACGCATGGAGTATTTTTTTACCCACTACGGCAGCGGTATTGTAATTTTCGCACGCTTTGTCGACGTATTAAGGCAGTTAAATGGAGTGGTGGCCGGGAGCATGGGCATGCCGTGGCGAAAATTCGTGTTGTTTAATGCGCTGGGCGCGGCATTGTGGGTCGGCCTCTGGGGCGGCGGTGTATATTTTTTAAGCCAATATATCGCTCCAATCGAAATGTTTTTCAAAGCAACACAACCTTATCTGATCGCGCTGGGCTTATTTGCTCTAGTCGTAGTGCTTTTGCATGTATTCGCCTCAGGACGATCAAAACAATCAGCAACGCCAGCAAATGAGAAAAATAATGAATGAGCCTGCACAGAGCGATGTCTGCGCGGGGGCTGCATCGCCTTTATTAAAACTCGAATAATAAAAGCTTGCTGGTTGATACCACGACCCCTGACCCATGCTCCGATTTTGAATCTGCTGGTGTGCTTGATTGTCCCTTAGGGCAGGTGCTGGGGCTGCATCCCGTGCTCAATTAACAGAGGTTGCAGCTGGCACAATGGCTTCCTGAGCGCCTTAACTGTCCCAATTGAACTCAATGCGCGACACGCTTTGTCGCTTCAGGGCATTACATTGACATGAAATGTATACCCACGAGGATCGTTTTATGCCTGTTCGCCCATCTTCTTTTACCCTGCGCTGCACCCTTTGTAACTGGACTGCACATTGCAGACCCAGCAGTGACTGCTTCAACCCAGCAGAGCTACCGTGCCGCTGTCAGCGTTGTGGTAACACTGAACTAGAGTGGCAAGATGGCGAAATATACGACTAAAAGCCTTCTTGCAAACCGACTCGGATATTGAGTTAGAGCGTAGTGGCGTTTAAATATCATGTTTTTACTGTAGATGCCTTGAGCCATTTGTTAAACCTGCTTAAACTCAGGCCGTTTTTATACTGTCGATGAGCTCAGATTTGCAGCTGATCGACCGCTAAGGAACCTCAGAAGCAGTCATTCAGCACGCTAAAATGCTAGGCGCGTAGAGCGCAGAAAACCAGACATCGCCTATCGATCGCTGAGTTTTCGAGCACCGCGCAACGACGCAGATCGCGTGCATAGGCATGTATTCAGAGGGTTTCCAAATAGCTTGCAACACAACTACTTTGCTTAAGGAAGGCTGCTATGTCGCAACGTTATGCTCCAGGTGTTCGTGTAGAGATTCGTGATGCCGAGTGGCGAATTAAATGCATTGACCACACCTCAGATGGCGGCGAGTTGCTAACCTGCGAAGGCCTGTCAGAACTGGTGCGTGGTCGTGAAGCGACCTTTCTGACCAAGATTGAACCTAATATCCGTATTTTGGCTCCAGAAGACACTCTATTGATTGATGTCGGCCTCCCGCGCACCGCCCGCAAAGCCGACCTCGACAACGGCATCAGCTACGCAATAGCGCTGGCAGACACACAACCTGTAGTTCAGGCCTCAGCCCGACAAGACGGCATCATTGCCGACCTGCAAAACCAACAATCACACCACAACAACCCAGAACCTGCACAAGCGCACCACGCCCACGACAGCAATAACCCATACAGAACCGAGCAAAATATAGCTCTCGGCTGGAACGACATCCAACACCTAAAAGCCGGCGACATCGTCAGCAAAACCTACACCGACATCACCCAAGCCACCGACCCAATTGAACGCACTATTGTGTACGAAGCTCCGTTCTTCAAACCCAATAGGGAAGAAGACTATGCACTGGCGTGGGGGGCGAAAATAACCTTAATAACTAAGAGAGCCTATAAATGGAATAAAAATATATTTAGTTGCTAGGTAAAATACTAATTTTTGAATTGAATTGAATGTTAAATACTGGAGTTAATTATGGCTATACCATTTATTCTTGCAGGTGCTGCAATAGCAGCTGCTGGGTTTGGAGCTAAGAAGGGATATGATGGATATCAAGACAAATCCCGTGCGAATGAAATAATTGAAGAGTCAAAGGAGAAGTATGAAACAAGCAAGCTTGCTTTTGATGAAGTTAATGAGAAAATAGAAAAAAGCTTAACTAAACTAGGCGAACTGCAGTTAAAGGTAGGCACAAGTTTTTCTGACTTCCAAACAATGGCTGAAAGCTTGTTACAAAAAATAAATAAAAGCTCTGGGGAAAAGGTTGTTCTTTCTATACCTCAGCATCAGTTAGATAAAATTGAACAGCTTTCTATTTCCGCAGTAAATTATATGGGTAAAGTTGCAGGTGCTGGTGTTGTAGGCGCTGCATCTGCATACGCAGTTTATGGTGGTGTTATGGCATTAGCTGCAGCATCAACGGGAACACCAATAGCAGCTTTATCCGGAGTAGCTGCCTACAATGCCACATTAGCTGCAATTGGTGGTGGCTCTCTTGCAACGGGTGGTTTAGGGATGGCTGGCGGTACAATGATTTTAGGCGGTGTTGTTGCAGCGCCTATTATAGCTGTTGCTGGCTGGGCCTTTGCATCTCATGCTGAAGAAGCATTATCTGATGCATTTAAAGTAAGAGAAGAAGTGGATGAAGCTGTTATTAAGTTAGAATCTGCAGGAAATAAGCTTAAAGAAACAATTTATTATATAGAAAAAATATACAGCTCTACGGAAAATATTTTTTACACATTTATGGGGTACTTTAATACCCTAAAGAAATTTGAAAAATATATTAAAGAAGGTGCTGACATTGATAGTCTAGAAGATAACATTATTGAGACTGTTGAAAATGGCTTCTCAATTGCAGCAATTCTAACAGACATTATTACCACTCCTTTATTCTTAGCCAAAAAAGATAGTGATGGTAACATTTGCCTTGAAGATGATGCGGTTGTTATTGAAAAAGACGAAAATGGAATGAATGTTCTCAATCTTGAGGGTATAAAGTTATCTTTGGAAAAAGCAGATATATAGTTCTTTAAAGTAATGTCTTGATAGTATAGAGATTTGTTATGAATACAATTGAAGTCGCTGAGTTTGATTGGGTTGAAGAGTTGCATAAGGAAGTGGTTAAAAGTATAACGACAACATTTGGCCTCGATTTTTTATTGTTTGATGATAAAAAAGGTGGCGACGTTGATACTATACATAATGTAAGACAGTTTCAGGGCGGGGATAAGGATATCCACGTCTCTGAAAGATTTAAGTCCGACTATGAAAATAAAGGTGATTATCGACCACTGAATGAAAATGGGAAAAGAATAAATAAATATCACACAGATAGTAAATATATAAATAAAGGACGTACTGATAAGGTTTTTCATCAAAAAGGAGAGTTGAAAGATAATTATCGTAATAAAAATATGACGCCGGATGAGAAAAGGCAACTAGATCATATTATTGCTGCTAGTGAAGTACATAATGATGCCGGTAGAGTATTAGCAGGGGTTGATGGCGTTGATCTTGCGAACACTAGTACAAACTTAAGCTCAACTCATAGCTATATAAATAATTTAAAGTCAGATCATACAGTTGAGCATTTTATCGAAGTAATCATACCGAAGACGATTGATAAGAAAAAAACTTCAATTGCAAACAATCAAGAAAAGCTGAAAGCTCTTCCTCGTAATACGCCAGAAGAACAGCATATAGCCAGAAAATTAGAAGATGAAATAAGAAAGGATCAAGAACATTTAGAAACCATTGAAAGTATAGATAAACAAGGTATGCGCGAAGCTGATATAAAGGCGAGGAGTCAATATAATAAAGAAATAGGGTTTGCGTATTATTCCAGCTCTAAGTTTTTAACGAGTACTGCAAAGGCATCTTTGGGCTCAGGTTATAAGATGGGATTACGGCAGTCAGTTGGTATCGTATTGGCCGAAGTTTGGTTTGAGCTTAAAGAGTCGATGCCCATTATACTGGATAAACTGAAAAGAAACTTCATTTTAAGTGTTTTCATTAATGAGGTTGGTGTAGTATTAAAGAGTGTTTTTGAAAGAGTTTCAAAAAAATTTAAGGATATATTAAGTTCTTTTTGTGATGGTTTTTTGAGTGGCATTTTCTCTAGCATAACTACAACTATTTTAAATATATTTTTTACAACTCATAAGCTTGTTGGGCGATTAATAAGAGAAACGTGGAATAGTTTGGTTGGGGCACTAAAGCTAATCTTTTTTAATCCGCATGAATTAACCACTGGTCAGTTAGTAAAAGAGGTGATTCGAGTTTTATCGGCGGGTGCTGCTGCTTTTGTTGGTATTGTGATTAATGAACAGTTAAAAAAGTTTTTTGCATTTCCTGTTGGTACAGAAATAGCTGCTTTTATAAGTGCGTTAGTGACTGGGATCATTATTATTGGTTTGACTTATTTTTTAGATCATAGCGCTATGATGAAAAAGGTTTGGGAGTTTTTAGACAGATTTAAAAGTAAAAGCAAAATTACTCTAGAATATTTCCAGAAAGTTAATGAAGAGTTAGATAGGTATCTTTTAGATCTTGCTGGCTTAGAGTTTAATTTAAATCCTCATGAGTTAGAGGGTTTTTCAAATGAGCTGAGCTTTGCTAATAGTGAAATGAAAATTAGCTATTTATTGACAAATGAAATTAAACGAAGAGATATTGATTTGCCGTTTGAAATTGGAAATGCAAACAGCACCCGAACTTGGCTTAAGAGTTTACAGAGAAAATGAGTACTCAGGAGTTTCCTTGTACTGCCTGTGGCAAATGCTGCCGCCATGTTAATCTTAGCAACGAAACAGCTTTTTTAGATCGAGGTGATGCTATTTGTAAGTTTTTTAATGAAGATGCTAATCTGTGTACGATTTATAATGATCGCCCCTTAGTTTGTAGAGTTGAAGATTATTACAATAAGTATCTTTCAGATAGTTATAAGTGGGATGAGTTTGTAAAGATTAATTTAATTATTTGTGAAGATTTATAATCAAATTATTGTTATTTTTTTATACTGAAAGAGCTTCAAGGATAGCCTGCTTAACCAACGGGTAGGTGAGTACGGCCAGCTGTGACCTTATTGGGCATCTGTATTTGGGTAGGTGAGTTAGACGGTAAAGTTTGATTGAGCTGCTGCGAGAGCTAAGCAAAAGCTTGGGCGTTTTTGGAAGAGGGCAACTAATGGACATTAAAAAAATACAACAAACCCTCAGCCAGCTGGCTGAGGTGAATGAGCAGCTGATTTCCCTTGCCGATGATATCTGGCTGGACATCGACCCCCGTGATAACGAATCCATAGCCGCTGGCGCTCAGTTTCTGCAAAACTATAACCAGTCCACGGAGCAATTGAGCCAAGCCGCAGCGGCGATAGAGCAGCAGCTCAGCCAGTATTTTCAACAAAACAGTGAAAGCCTGCAGCCGATTATTGAGCAAGGCAGTGATGATTCTCAGAAAAATCAACGGATGATTAAGGAGCTCGATCGCAGCAAAGCCTATTCGCTACGCGACAACTTTACTTTTAAACGCCCTTACGGTTTTGTGTTAAACGGCATCGCTTATACCCAAATCACCACATGGAAAGCCATATATTTAAAAGTGTTGGATATTTTGCACAGCGCTGAACCCAACAAGTTTGCAGCCTTAGTCACTGAGCAACGCTTCATCAGCAGCCGTGGCAACCCTTTGTTCGCCCACCAAAAAGAGAAGTTGCGTGTAGCCCATGCTTTGCCTGCTGGTTTTTATACTGAAGTCAATATGTCGGCAAACACTATTAAGGACGCGCTGATACAAGTGCTTGAATATTTTTCAATTGATGAAAGCAATATGAAAATTTATCTGCGCGAAGATCGTGATGCGTAGTCAGCATCTAACTCAATATAAACACATAAATTTAAGTTGTTTGGAGGGGGTATTTTGGAAAGTCTTTTTTCTTTAGCTGGCTTGTTTGATGCTGTTAAACCGAGTGACAGTATTAGCCAGTTTATTGTTTATTCTATGCTTGCTATAGCTGTACTGTATGGGCTTTTTCTGTTTTTATATTTAATAGTTAAAAGAAAGCAACGGATAAAAAATACTATAAGAATTTTATCTAATCAAGAAGAGCAAGGGGTAGCATTAAAAGCGAACCTTAAAGAGCAGTTTGGTGAGTTAAAAGATAGGGTTTTTAAAAGGCAATGGTTTGATTTTGAACAGCACTTAGTTAGCAATTCGGCAAAGACAAAGCTTTTCACTACGCTTGATAGTAAATATTTTTTCAATAGTCAGAGCCTTTATCCTTGGTTAAGTAATAACCGCTTTATAGTGTCAGTGCCGAGTATTTTAGTTGCTATTGGTGTTTTAGGTACATTTGTCGGTCTGGTTATTGGTTTGAAAGGTCTGGATCCTAATACAGATGATACAGCAGTTCTAAAGGAAGGAATTAGTCAGTTAATTGGCAGCGCATCCATCGCATTTACTACCTCTGTTTGGGGGGTGTTCTTAAGCTTAGTTGCAGGAGTAGTTGAAAGGGGGCTAGAAAGAAGAGCGCATACCTCGGTGGAACAACTCAATGTACAGCTATCGCAAATGTTCCCAGTGGTCTCAAATGAGCAGTCGTTGTTGCATATTGAGGATTACAGTGAGCAGAGCAAATCTGCTTTGCAAACCTTACATGAGAAAATTGGTACCGAGCTGCAAAAGTCTGTGACCAATATGGGTGAGCAAATGCAGGCTGCATTGTCCAGCACACTCAACAGTATTATGAAACCAGCGATTGATAGTTTGGTGAGTAATACACAGCAACAGTCTTCTCAGGCGCTAGAAGGGTTGATGACTGAGTTTATGGCAGGCATGCGTCAAGCAGGGCAGGCCCAGACGCAAGAAATGAACGGTGCAGCTCAAGCAATGCAAGACTCCATGCAGCAGATTAGTGAACAACTGCATCAGGTTTTTGAACGGTTAAATGTCCAGCAAGATGAATTTTTAGCTAAATCCACAGAGCAGCAAAATCAACAACAGTCACAGCAGCAAAAACTACAAGAAAACCTAGTGGCTATGCTGCAACAACAGCAAGCTAAGCAAGAGGATTGGGCTAAAGAAAATCAACAGCACGCTAAAGCAACGCATCAGCAGCATCAAGAACTCATCAATAGTGTATCTGTTCAGCAGCAAGGTTTAATTCAGCAGCTGACAGCACAGCAGCAAGAAGCACAGCAACACGCTGATACGCGTGAAAAGCTAAGGCAAGAACAAGTCAGCACTACGATTCAAGAGCTGGGTAAAGAGCAGGCAGGCTTGCTGGCTGAGTTAGCTGAGTTTAGCCGTAACTCGGCTGAGCAGAATCGTTTGTTGGTTGAGCATCATAAGCAGTTAAGTGGCCATTTAGAGCAAGCGATAAAAGGAATGGAAAGCAGTAGCCGAAACCTCGAAAGTACTAGTCAGCAATTAGGCTTGCTTTCAAGTAATACTCGGACTGCAACAACAGAATTGGCTGGCGCGTTGGAGTTATTAAACACAGGGCTTGCTAAAACCAATGAGGAAAATAGCCAGCTTGCTGGGCATTTAACTCAACAAAGCCAGCAGTTAAGAAGCTTGCAAGATAACTTGCTCGAAACAGCTAACGAGTTGAAGAAAACTGCAGAGTCGGCAAACCAGGGTTTCAACCAGTTAGAAGAGCAGCAAAAAAGCTTCCTAAGAGGTTTGGGTGAAGAGTTTGCTGAAACGCTAGAGGTGTTTACGGATCAGGTTCAGGGGCTTGAAAAACAAACAGAAGAGTGGTTGAGAGCCTATAGCAATGAAGTTAACAACCAAACGAATGAACGCATGCAGGTTTGGAACCAGCAAACTATGGGTTTTGCTGAAGAAATGAAGAACGTGATTGGCGTAATGAGTAGCTTGGTTGATGATATTGAGCACAAGGTAGAAACCCATGCGTAAATATCAGCCGGCAAACTCAGTCGATGAGGAAAACCCGTACTGGATGTCGTTTTCCGACATCATGTCAGCATTGTTGGTTATTTTTATTCTTGCTGCTATTGCTTTAATGGTTCAGTTGATGGAAACCGAGGCAGAGCTACAGGAAAAAGTTGACGAACTCGATGATGAAATCGAAGTGTTGCAGGCCGCTGAAAAGGTACGCAAAACCATTCTAGACGAAGCTGCTGAAGAACTCGCAAAGCGAGGTATTCAGGTTGTTGTGAGTGAAAACGACAGCGTGCTGCGTATACCAAATGACCTCTTGGGGTTTGATACAGCCGCTTATAATATTCAGCCTGAATACCGCAGCACTGCATATTCCATTGGAGAGGTGTTGTACCAAGTCATTAATCGTGAGAATCGGCTTGAGTATCTGGATACTGTTTTTGTAGAAGGCCATACCGATAATCGCCCCTTTAATGGTTTTATGGGGACAGGTAACTGGGGGCTTTCGACCTTTAGAGCCATTTCATTGTGGCAATATTGGAGCGATGCATTACCCGCCCAAGGCAACTTGCAAACTATGGTTAATAAAGAGAATAAGCCTTTGTTTTCTGTCAGTGGCTATGGTGAGACACGACCAGTGACAGCCAGTCAGGAAACAGCTGACGAGCTTAGCGCTAATCGACGTATTGATATTCGTATCACTATTCGCAGACCTAAAAGCGAAGAGATTGAGCGTGCTCAAATAGAGATTATTGAGAGCTAAGATGAAGTTACCTAGCCTGAGTGAAATACAGTTAGCTGAGTGGCCAGGGCACACTTTTCAGCAATGGAAAGAGGTCATTGAGCAGGTTCGCAGTGAAGGCTCTGGAACACAATCAGCGCGATTCCATGAGCGAGTTGATGAAATTAAAGCCTGGGTTAGGGACGGCGGTTCAGCCACAGAATTTATCAGCTTTTTAGAAGATCGTCTTACGTTACGGGCGATGACTTGGTTATGGCTCAATGATGAGGCGATGCGCAGTCGTTTATTGCGGACAGACGTCTTAGAGTATTTAAAGCAAAGGGTCGGCTGGCTCGGGCGTTTGGTTACAATCCAGTTAATGAGCCTTTATTTAAAATTTTACGACCAGCTCGAAAATTTAGGGCAACATACTGCAGGTTTCTTACAAGCACTAAAAGACCTCTTGAAAAAACAGCTTGAGTATTTCTCCATAAGAAAAAGAAAACGGAATCAAACAACAGTTAAAAACCTGTTTGATGCGTTTGTTGAGCATCAAGACATCCTGTTAGCAGACAATGCGGTGCTTGAGACTGTCGATTATGCGGCGCAGCGCAATCTTGATTTACAAGACTTATTTGATCAGCTTGGTTTAAAAGGCTTTGATACAGGGCACTTTGCTGAGCAGTGTCGCTATGTGTTCTACATCAAGAAAATAGAAGGCTTGGCTGAAGGACAGTGGGATTCTGTACTGGTAGAAATACAACGTAGGTCAGTTTTTAATGCAGCTTACGACGGTCAGAAACGCCTAGGCCACGTTGCGATGCAGTTGTTGATTGATAAAGTCACTGAACGGCCTACTGATGAATGGCTGGGAGTTTTGCTTGAAATCGCTGGTGATCCACGCATTAGCAATACAGCCAGTAACTTCCGGAAATGGTGGCAGCCTTTAGGCGAGCAAAGAATATCACGGGTAAGAAGCTGGCTTGCTAAGGAGGACTTACGTTTGTTCCTTGAGGCAGTAGAAGCGTATGGAGTGAGCGAGAATGACCAAAAACTACAGCGGATGTTTCCTGCACGTAAAAGGTTTTTGGAAGGGCTATTTGAGCAGGGAATTATTCGCAATGCACGCTTAATGTTAGGCACTCGCGCTGCTGGGTTTGTTAATAGAAATATCAGTAAAGAAAGTAAAATAAGCTATATCCCCTTAACTGGAATGACGGATACAGCCGTTATTTATTTGGACTGTGGCGATTTTTACTTAATTCAAGGGTCGCATAGTTTTAAAATATGGTTGTATCTAGCTAAGCCAACAGACTTGTTTGATGCTTATGATTCTAAAATGAGATTAACTCGCTCAGATCTAACCCATAGTGTGTTACAAAGCTATAAAGATAAATACCCGGGCTGGCCCTATAAAGATATTACTCACCACGAAAACACGTGGCGAAATGAAGTGGTTGAGTTTTTGTACGATAACGGAATTAAAATCGACCTTGAGAAGATAATGAACCGCGAAGATTACGAGTATTATTTAGGACGCTTTGGTCAGCCTTACTTACGCAAAAGACAATATAAATAATACCTGTTAATTATTTAAAGGTGTGAGCAGTGAGCATTATAAAAACACTTAGAACTTTACTTGGTAATAAGGCTTCAGAGTCATCGGATATTTATCAAGTGACAGCGAATTCCGAAGGGTTGTTATATGCCACCGCTCCTGAGCTTTTTTCGGCATTTGAAAAGGCTCAGAAAACCTCTTTGCAACATACTGTTTTGAAAATGCTTGTAGAGCAAGGTTTAGCTAAAGCGTTGCCTAATGGTTTTCTACTGCCAAAAGAAGTGGTGTCTGCTCAGCTTGGTGATAGCGAAATTGAAGACATTGAAATCGCGAATATCTTAGCCATTGAGCCACGGCAGAAGCTGAAATTTACAGCACAGGCACGCAGCTTCACCACCCAGAAAGACTTTTCAGTATCGTTATTTGTTGAGCTAGCAGAGCATGGCCAGCTCCCTGTTGAGTTTAGAGGGCCTTATATAAAGTTGCCTGGAAACAGACACGCTCGTTTAAACACTGGCGAGTTGCTTGGTCTAGAAGCATGGCAGCAGCATCAAGAGCTCACTGCTGAGCAGCGTAGTGAGCTACAGAATCTGCGCTTAATAGCTCAGCTGCAACTCGCTAAAGACTCTGGGATGGATATCGATTTAAAACACTTTGAGCAGTTCATTGTAAAAGTCCCTGAAAGTATAGGCGTGCATGTTCATCGCAACAGTGATGGCAGCTTAACGCTGCGTCCCAGCATCGATTCATTAACCAATGAGCAATTAGAGTCACGTTGGGGACAGGTGATTGGCTCGCAAGACAGTGGTGCGTTGCGTGTTGAGAATACCATCGTTCTGCTGGATGAAAAAAAACGCCAAGCAATTGATGAAGTCTTCAAAAACCAACATATTCCAAAAGAGCAGGTTAAGAATTTTATTGAAAACCCGAGTGCTTTTTTAGATGCGAGCTTAATTGATTTGGATGTTGGGTTTTCTACGCGAGTAACAGGCATTGGTGAGCTGGTTTTTCTTTCTTTTGGTGAGCTCGATAGTGAAAAAACTGATTGGTTCAGTGATGGTCTAACTGAAAAGCAGCCCATTAAAAATCTTGAGGCAGTGATTAAATGTCCTGAAGATTTGCAGCGATTTGAAGAACAATACAAGGCTGCGCGGGCTAGCAATGCTACGGTTATGCGGTTTGATGGAGAATCTATTGATATCAGTGATTCTGCAGATATTGCCCAGCAGTTAGAAAATTTAGAAACGCGCTATGCAGGCGGTGAGTACGATGGTGGCGAAAGCACTAAGCCAGACGCTTCTGACAAAGAGGAGACTGGGTCAGCAAAAAGATGGACGCTTTTACTAGAAACTGCTGAAGAGAAAAACAAGTATCTACTTGAGTTAGCCAGTCGTGAGTTTGATTCTAATCAGATTGACTGGCAAGCCTGTTTGCGTGAGCCGTATCCACATCAGCGTAAAGGCGTTGAATGGGCTATTAGTTTAATCAGTCAAGCGGTAGCGCAGAGTAAGCAGCCGGTCCGTATTGAGGGCGCGTTATTAGCGGACGATATGGGTTTAGGTAAAACCTATATGTCACTGGTAGCAATCAACGAGTACTACAGGTTGCTTGAACAGCATAATAAAACTCTTAAGCCAATCTTGGTGGTTGCGCCGCTCAGCTTACTAGATAACTGGAAAGATGAAGTGGCTGTGACATTCAAAGAGTCCCCCTTTACGGATATCCAGATTTTACAATCAGGTAAAGATCTAAATAAGTTTCGTGTTGCAGGTGTTGATCGTGAGTCCGTTCAGCTCACTGAGCAAATGAATGGACGTGAGGACAGTGATCAAGGAACACCTGAAATTAAATACGCACTGCATGTGGGTCAAGAAGCTGGCCTTAAACGTTTAGATATGCCAGGACGTTTAGTGGTTACCACCTATGATACCTTGCGTTCATACCAGTTCTCCCTATGTAAAGTGGACTGGGGCTTGGTGTTTTTTGATGAAGCACAAAATATTAAAAACCCGAATACCTTGCAAACCCGAGCTGCTAAAGCACTAAAAGCTGATTTTAAAATGCTGGTAACCGGTACCCCTGTAGAGAACAGTCTGGCTGACTTCTGGTGTTTGCTGGATACTGCCCAGCCTGGCTTGTTAGGTGACTGGTCTGTTTTCCGTCAGAACTGGGTCACTCCAATTGTGCAAGCCGCAGCTGAAGAAAAAGAAGCTAAACGCATAGAAATCGGCGAACAGCTACGACAAGCTACCGGTGCTTTTATGTTGCGGCGTACCAAAGAAGAAGAGCTACCGGGCTTACCAGTAAAGCGTTCGTTTGTAGGAAAACAGCTACATAAAAACGCAGACAATACGGAGCTTTTAGAATACCTAGGGCAAGATATGCGGGGTGCTCAGCTTAAAGAGTATGACGGTATATTAAGTGGCTATCAGCAGCAGGTCGACTCTCTAGAAAAAGGTGTTGCACTCACTGCTTTAGCTGCACTGCGTAATATTAGCTTGCACCCAAGGTTACAGAGTCCCAGCACTTTGAATATGATGACTGCCAACCAAGGGCAAGAGTTTTTATCTGGCTCAGCCAAGCTAATTGCACTTAAGCAAGTCCTAGATCAAATTCAGGCAAAGAGTGAAAAAGTCATTATATTTGTGATTAATAAGCGTCTGCAGCTGATGTTAAAACAAGCGCTAGATGCGCTCTACAACTTAAAAGTCGACGTTATTAATGGTGATACCAAAACAGTAGAGAGCAGCAGTGGGCGTGAGTCAGCGACCCGAAAAAGCATGATTAAACAGTTTGAAGCTAAGCCCGGTTTCAACATTATTATTATGTCTCCGATTGCCGCAGGAGTAGGCTTGACCATTGTCGGTGCTAACCATGTGATTCATCTTGAGCGCCACTGGAACCCAGCAAAAGAGGCACAGGCCACTGACCGTGTCTATCGAATCGGCCAGGAAAAAGATGTCTGTATTTACTATCCCTTTAGTTTGCATCCTAGCAAGCAGTCATTTGACGAACATCTGGCATTGCTACTGGATCGAAAACACCTGCTAAAAGAGGCGGTGGTTACCTCTGAGCCAGTTAAAGAGGCTGATGTAATAAGAGGGATGTTTAGCTGATTTGTTGAGTTATGGTCAAATGAAGTGTGCAGAAATAGCAATTTGCTAGAATTTTTCTACGCGTTTGCTGCTTAAACCTCTTTCTCACAATAACTTTTACGGCTTTCAATTCAAATCAAATCCGCAGGCTTTCTGCAGCCTAGCGCCTGAAACAACGGCAACGCTTATCGCATTGCCTGCGTTTCCCGGCCTCTTGGCAACTCTTGCCGGCCTTAACTCTCTTGAAAAACCATAAAGCGACCGTTTTTAGACACTAAAAGTGTTGCATGGATTCTATCAGTCATGCACAGTTAAGCCTAATACGAACACGTGTTGATAAAGGAGTGCATCATGCTCAGCATGACAGTAGAGCAACTACGCGCAACGGTTGGAGCCGGTGGCGTGACAGGTGTAACGCTGAAAGGGCAGGGTGGAGGCTTCTATGTTGAAATCGCTACCCGCAGCGGTCAAGATGCCGTGCTAGTGAAAGCACGGACTACCGAACCGCGCCGCTTTGGTAATCCCACTTCGGCGCTGATTGTGTTGCGGGACGTCGGTATTGACGTTATCCAGATCGATGCCACCGACTGGAACCCCGATCAGAAGGACATGAGCCGCAGTAGGCAGAGCCGTGCCGATGCCATGCGCGAAGCGCACGAAGCCGCAGCTTATAACCAGTGGTTGGCTGCCGAGATCCAAGAAGCTATTGATGATCCCCGGCCAAGCATTCCACATGATCAGGTTATGGCCCGGATGGACGCCCGTATTGCCCGCCACATGGCGGCAGACAAAAAGCACCCTGGCTAACTTATGGCGAAGTCAAGAAAACCTTACAGCGTTATCTGGCGACCCATTGCCGAAGCCGATTTAGACAACATCATTGACTATATCGCCCAGGACAGTCCAATTAATGCCAAGGAGTTTGCTAAGGAGCTGCGCGATAAGACAAAGCTGCTTGCAGAGTTCCCCGGCGCGGGCCGCTCGGGCCGCCCCGGTTTACCCGGCTGGTTGCGGGAGTTGGTGGTACACAAGAACTACATTATTTTTTATCGGGTGCTCGATGAATCCCGTACCGTTGAAATTTTGCGAGTGAAACACGCAGCGCAGCAGATGCCGTGATTGCCACTGCACTGATATGGGAAAAGGAAGACTCTTCACGGATTACTGAGAAAGTTATCAAAGGGGTGTACTGGGCGCTGCGCCGCAGGTGCTGGTCAAGTAAAACGTCGCCAAAGATCGGGGAGGTGTTGAACTGCAAAGCTGATCTTGCACAGAGCAGCCTCGTCTAGCTGTGTCGATGTAGTGCATTTTTGAGTTCTTGGCTCAGCCAATTTTTCAACGACAGTGGCTTAAGAATAACTAAGTCTGTGCAGTGGGATAACAGCCAGCGCCGCAGTTGTCGGCTGTCGAGTACGCTGGTTTTGAGCAGGTAGCTCCCGTCATCTTGCTTGTGCAATTGCTGCTGATAGGACAGCGGCGATTCATCTAAGTGTTTACCCAGCCAGCGTTGCAGTCGCAGCTCGAGCTGCATTGGCTCGCCAGGTGACCAATGCATAACACCCAGTTCCAGATAATCATCAATATTAAATTCGGTAAATTCGCGCACCGGCTCATCGAGCACCTTGACCTGCTCAAAGCGCTGCAGCGCAGTGATGCGTACATCGTCGTATTCATAAAAACGGCAAATCAGATAGAGCACGCTGCCTTGCTGCACTAATCCGTAGGGGTGAATGATGCGCTCGGGCTGCTCTTTGTAAGTGGCGCTGAATTGGCGGTTTTCCAGCAGCGCCTGATAAATCGCTGTTAACGTCTCGACCTCCACCTGCGGCGGCAGCAAGACGGTGTTTGGCGCAATGCGCACCTTGTCGAACCAGTCGCGATACTGTCCGTTATCCTGAGTGGCGAGCAGGTTTTGCGCTTCTTGGATAAACGGCGCTAGGTGATTGAGGACTTCGACGGGTAGCAGGTTTTGTAGGTGCTGGTGGGCGAGCATCAAGGTTAGCGCAGCAGCACTGCCCATGACCGGAAAGGAAATGCTTTGGCTGTTGGCGGCAAACGCCCAACCCAGTCCGGTTTTACCGCGTCCCTGTGGTGTGTTTTGTATCAGCGGAAAATAAGCCGAGAGTGCCTGCAAGTCACGTTGCACGGTACGCAATGACACTTCGTGACCGCCATCTATTAACCGTTCGAGTAGGGTTTGACTGCTGACAAACTGCGGTTCGCGTGGGATTTCGCGCAAAAGTAAAAGCAGTCGTAAGGATGAATCAGCCATGTTGTGCTCCCGTTTTTAAAGCCTGTAGTCCACTCATTGACGCGCTTGTACTGTCATCAGCATGAGGCAATCTTCGCCTTTATCGCGAATATTTGCCGAGCTGAGAAAGCGTCCCTCGTCTGGAATATGCTGTTCAAACAGCGTTACCATGCGCGAATATAAGTTCATGGGTAGCGAACGGCTGAACAAGGCCAGCCAAGCGTGTTCTATGCCGCTAGCAGCCATGCGCTCGCTCAGTTGTTCAGCGTTATCAAGCGGTACGTGTTGCAGAACAATACGCTGCTCTGTCGTTTGCCGGAGCAGATTGCGTAGCTCGCTAATAAACTCAAAGCCAATCATGTTTTTGCCCAGCATGGCTTCCAGCATGAGTTGCACAACCTGCTGTGCCCAGAGGTGAAAATCATTGCTCGTAATAGAAGGCACAGCATGAATTTGCCATGCGTCGGTGGATAGCTGGCGGCGCAGGCAATCGGCTGGGTCGATAAACAGATGCATGCCTTTGCGCTTAGGTAGCTCGTTATCAGGCGCGCCAATGTGAAATTCAATGTCTATAACATCGTGCTCGTTCTCAGTGTTTTGAGCGTGGTGATTCAAGAGATAATCCCGAATACTGATCCTGTAAAGGCCGTGAGCAGGTGGTTGTAGTTTTTTTATTGTGTTCATTGTGCGTACCTGTTTGGAGGTGGATTTTACGTTGCTTAGATAAAGCCAGAGCGGCAGTGAAGCGTTTTATTGACCTTGTGCCGTTTTGTAGATGAAAGCTGCGCCCTAACAGGCTTGGCAAGCAGAAACCTGGACAAAATTTAGAACCATTATAGCTGGATTAGGTGACGCTCAGTGTCGCTTTAAGGTTGCATAATAAAGCCGTCAACAAAATAGTGCTAGGAGACAGGCGTATGCAAACAACTACCCGTTTAAATCCGCGGATTCGTCACTGGATTTTGCAGTTACTGGTCAGTCATCGGGGTATGTTGCGCTTGCCCTATTTGGATGAGCCTGAGTTGTTGTTGGCCAGTATCTGGGAGGACGATCCCGAAGACTGGCTCGACGCCGAGATGCCCAAGGTGCGCCGCCAGCTCAGGCATGAACTGCGTAAGGAGGAGAAACATCCCAGCGCTACTTTGCCTGCAAAACTGCTGCGCAATGTTCGGCAAATCAGCAAGCTGGCAGGACTGTCGGAGGCTGAGTGCAGACTGCTGGAGTTTGCGGTTTGCCTAAACACTGAGCCGGCCTTGAATCAAGCAGCCGAGGCAGTCGGGAAAATGGGCAAGCGCGAGATGTTTAGGCTGTTGGCTAGCCTTTTGCAGCTCGAAGAGCAATACGTTGCACAGGCCTTGTCCCGTAATAGCCTGCTGTTGCGCTGTGGTTTTTTGTTGTTCGACTATAGCTTTCATGTTCACGAGTGGCCCAGTGAGCTGGGTGAAAAAATGCTATTGGAGTCTAGCAGTCTGACCGAGGTTATTTTGGAGGGCCCAGCCACGGCCGATGCGCTGCTACGCGGCGCAGTGCGCCAAGCGCCCGCACCAGTGTTGCGTCTTTCGGATTACCCAGAAATAAGCCAAGAGTTGGATATTGCTCTGCGCTATCTGCAAGCGGCAACGCGTAACAGGCAGTCCGGTGTCAATATTCTGCTCTATGGTCGCCCCGGAACGGGTAAAACCCAGCTGGCACGCCGCTTGGCCAAAGCAGTAGGCTGCACGCTTTACGATGTGTTGTGTGAGAACGCTGAGGGTGATCCCATTCAGCCCAGAGAGCGAGTGCGCGGTTATCGCACGGCACAGCATTTTTTTTCCAATCAGAAAACCATGCTGTTATTTGACGAAGTGGAAGAGGTCTTTGCCGAATATCTGGATGCCGATGGACGCACCAGTAAATCTTGGGTGAATCAGATACTCGAAGGCAATAGCATTCCGGCGATCTGGATTGCTAACTCGGTGTTTTGTATGGACCCAGCCTTTATTCGCCGCTTTGACGTGGTGATTGAGCTGCCGCTACCGGATGAGCAGCAACGCTACAAGGTACTAAAAAAATACAGCCCAGCCGAAGTAAGCCCTACATTGCTGCGCCGTCTGGCACGGCAAGAGCATCTTAGCCCAGCGATTATTCAGCGTGCCGCCCGTGTAGCCAGCAACGTGGCTTGTGAGCAGCTCAGCTTTGATAGTGCAATGGAAACGCTGATGGCGAGCACCTTGCAGGCGCAGGGTTATGAGTGGCAAGAGCAGGCCACAGATAAGCAAACTGTCAGTTATGACCCGGCATTTATTCAGGCGGATGCGGACTTGGCCGCCATGGTGCCGATGCTAAAGCGCAATCCCGAAGCGCGAATTTGTCTGTATGGCCCGCCCGGCACAGGCAAGACCGCCTATGCGCGCTGGTTGGCACAGCAATTAGGCATGCCCTTGTTGGTTAAACGCGCCTCGGACTTGCTGGGTAAATATGTGGGCGACAATGAAGCGAACATTGCCGCTGCCTTTAAGGAGGCTGCCGCACAAGAAGGCATTTTGTTGATTGATGAAGTGGACAGCTTCTTGGCCGAGCGTGCTGGCGCCAACCGCAGCTGGGAAGTGAGCATGGTCAATGAAATGCTGACCCAGATGGAAAGTTTTGAGGGTGTTTTTATTGCCTCCACCAACCGCATGGAAGGGCTGGATCAGGCTGTGTTACGGCGCTTTGATTTAAAGGCGGGCTTTAACTATTTAAATCAGCAGCAGGTGAAAAAAATGCTCGATCGAAGCTGCCGCAAGCTGGGTTTGCCAAGAGCTGCGGCGATGTATGACAATCTGCCATCATTACAATGGCTGACCCCAGGTGATTTTGCAGCTGTGGAGCGCCAAGCGAGATTTAAGCCGTTAAAAAACGGGGTTGAATTAGTTACCGCCTTAGCGCATGAAATGAGCTTTAAAGAAGTAGCTAAGAAACGGCGGATTGGGTTTTGAAAGCTTTATTCAATATTCTAAAATGTAATTTTTCAGTTTTTATATTAAATATTATTTTTTTGCAGTGGGGATTGAAATGACAAGAAAAAATAAAATAGATATAGCTAAAGATACAAAGTTGGAGTTTGTACGTAAATGGACATTGAAAAGATTAAGTAAAATGACACTAGATGATTATGTTTCTAGTGGGGATAAAACTGGATTTTGTTATGATATAGAGCGCAATACTCCAAGTATAGGCAGTATATTGGGAGGGAGTTCAGCTAAATTTGGAATATATCGAAAGAATAAAGAGAGTGAAATAAGAAATTATCTTCAAGATGATGTTTATGCTTGGCATCAGAAACATGGTGAATCAGCAGAAGAGGCATTCGAGACTGTAAAAGCTAGTGTTATCTTAATTGCTAAAACAGCTCAAAGTAATGTTGGGTTTGATAGGGTTGCATCTGTAATTGAAGAGCAGCAAGGCTTGTGGTCTAGCTTTAAATGGAAGATTGCTTTTTTATATAGCAAAGAAGACCTTATCCCGGATATTTTTTCTTCAGAGGCCTTAACTACTCTTACAAAAGAGAGGAAGCCTTCTCAAGCATATAGAACACTTATGATGGAATATGCTAAGTCTGATATGCAGAGTATTTATGAATTTTCACGCAGTAAATGGGCGCTTATCCCTAAAGACAGTAAAAATAAAAATGACAATCTTGTTCGTACCGAATTAACTGCAGATGAAAGTTCTGAAACGTTTGGACCGGTTTCATTGAATATAATTTTGTACGGACCTCCAGGTACAGGGAAAACGTACAATACCGTTATGCATGCTCTTGCTGCAGTATATAAAATTGACCCTGAGCTACCCCTGCGAGAGTTTGCTGAAGAGGTTGCACAAGCGAGTGAGGTTGAGCAGGAGGTCGTAACAAAGTCAGATATAGATGATCTGTTAAGAAAGAAATATCGAGAACTGGTTGATAATAAACAGATATATTTTACAACTTTTCACCAAAGTTATGGATACGAGGAATTTGTAGAAGGAATTAAACCATCAATAGATGAAAAAACTAGTAATGTTGTGTATAGGGTTGAGGACGGAATATTTAAAGCTATATGTAAAAAAGCCCTAGAGAATCCAAAACGCAATCATGTTTTAATAATTGATGAAATTAATCGAGGCAATATATCAAAGATATTTGGTGAGCTTATAACCTTGCTTGAAAAAGATAAGCGTCTTAATGCAGATAATGAAATAAAAGTTAGTTTACCATATAGCCAAAGCGACCTTGTCGGAGTTTGGGGTGAGAGTGATGAGTGGGACGATGAGGATGAGGATGAGGATGATAAAAATCATAATATAAAACTATTTGGTGTGCCCAGCAATCTCTATATTATTGGCACAATGAATACCGCCGATCGCAGTATTGCATTAATGGATACAGCATTACGTCGCCGTTTTGAGTTTGTGGAGATGATGCCCGATGCAAGCTTACTGGAGAATAAAGAAATAGAAGGAATTAACCTTACGATCCTGCTTGAAAAAATAAATCAACGCATTACTTACCTTTATGACCGTGAACATCAGATAGGGCATGCGTACTTGATGGGTATAGAAAATAAGGCAGATTTAGATAATGTCTTCCGCTGTAAGTTAATTCCGTTGCTTCAAGAATATTTTTATGATGACTGGGAGAAAATCCAACTAGTTTTAGGGGAGCATAAAAATCAAATAGAAGGGTACGATAAATCAAATTTTGATAAGAGCACTGATTGCTTTATAGATGCTAAAACTTTGTCTGGTCAAGATGTTTTAGGTTGTAGCTACGATGAATATATGACAGAAGCTACTGAGTACAAAGTGAAATCAGACTTTAGTGTAGATGCATATTTGAAAATCACAGCTGGTTTGAAATCAGACCCTGCGAAATAGCAGTAAAACGCACTAGAGATGGCAGCATATATGTACAATAAAAATCACATTGTGATTACAGAGTATCAGCGTATTACTGCGCGTGAAAATCTTGGTGGCGGTTATGTAACCGTTACCAAGAATCAATTTGAGGCTTTAGAAGATTTTGTTCTATCTAATAATTTAGATGATGCTAGTAATTATTTAAGGTTAGGTCAGGCTGGAAGGGTAAAGTTTTTACAAGCGCAAAACTATATTGGAGTTATTCAGCTTAAAGATGGGTTGACTATCGAAATACTACCAAAAATTGCACACAAGTCGGGCGCTGAAAACCATGAGGAGGTGCGAGGCATTGTAATTAACATGCTCAGAACTTTGCGTAACAGTCCGTTTAAGCAGGCAAACTCTGCCACATTAAAAACCCAGTGCATGCCTCTACTTGAAGTGTTTATCAGTATGTTTTTGGACGAGCTAGAGCTACTCATTCGCCGTGGTATAAAAAGTGATTATATTGGCTATGTAGAAAACTCGCCTTTTTTGAAGGGTAAGTTGCTTTTTTCAGAGCAAATCAAGCATAACTTAGTGCATAAAGAACGATTTTTTGTAGCCTTTGATGAATATCAAGTCAACCGTATAGAAAATCGTATTATTAAATCTACGCTGCAACATCTTTATAGGTTCTCGCAATCAGCAAAAAATCAACAGCGTCTTCGTGAGGCTTTGTTTGTCTTTGATCAAGTGCAGCCCGTGAAAGATATTAGAGTAGCATTTAGCCGATTCAAGCTTAATCGACAAATAAAAGAGTATGAGCAAATTCTTATCTGGAGCCGATTGTTTTTGCTAAGTGAAAGCTTTACGCCCCATAAAGGTAACACGCTAGCTTTTGCGCTGCTGTTTGATATGAATTTATTGTTTGAGTCCTATGTTGGGGCTTGGCTAAAACGTATCCATGGCGAGAAAGTATCATTACAAGACAGCGGTCATTTTTTAGCTACGAAAGACGGCAAGAATGTTTTTTCGCTAAAGCCAGACATCGTTATAGAGAACGGCGTTATAGTTGCCGATACCAAGTGGAAGCTACTTGACGAAGCTGATAAGGATAAAGCCGGCATTTCGCAAGCTGATATGTATCAAATGTTTGCTTATGCTAATAAATACACTAATTGTAAAAGCGTTGTGCTGATTTATCCAAAAACAGAAACCACCGATAGCATTCAAGTTAATTATTGTTTTGAAGGTCTCGCAGGGCGCAACGATCCAGTATCTGTTGAAGTTAAGTTTTTTGATTTAACTAAAGGCTTTGGTAGTCAGGGTTTCACTTTAAGTATTAGCTAAAAATAAAACTGTGTCGTCTGGGTTATGAGTGCGTTTCTAAGCATAATAGACTAACAAGTTTGGCGGCGCTTACATCCTCTTGGCTAGGGAGAGGTCAATCATTAATGATAAAAACATACCTTGACGTGCCGTACAAAGAAAAAGACGATGCCAAAGTATTGGGTGCTCGCTGGGATGTGCAGGCGAGAAAATGGTACATACCTGCAGGCACCGATCTTGCGCCGTTTCATCGTTGGCTGCCTAGTGAGTTGCAAGCAGCTCAGATACAAAGTCCTGTTAACAGCGGTGAGCAGGCTGCAATCTATTCAATGGCAACCAGCAAAGGCATACCTTTATCCCAGCTGCTTAATAATGTTCAAAGGGTGGTTGCGTGTGCTTTTCAGCAAGGTGTTTGAACATTAGTTGAAGTCATGCAGGTGCAGGCTAAAAATGGCCATGTGTATTTGGAGATATCTGAACGCAATGCGGCAGGTGATGCTTTAGCGACTGCCCGTGCGCTTATTTGGGCCAATAACGCTGATCGAATTTTACCGGACTTCCAGCGAGCTACCGGAGTTACCTGCTTATGCTTTGCGAACCATAAAAAGCCCTAAAGCGAGTATGAGTGCCTGTTGCACTGTTGGCAATACAGCCTGTCTTGCCAAGCGTTAGGTAAGTTTTAAGTGAAAATCAGAGTTGGATAGCTAGCCAAGCCGGAACATTCGGTGTGCAGAATGGTGTTTAACCTACACAAAACAAGGCTGTATGATAAGGCCTTGCTAAAGATAGAGGGGAAGGTGCGAATCAATGTTCGCTCTACTGCCATGGAATCAGCCTAAATCATGAATTTACCCATTCGCCAGCGTGTCAGTCAGTATATGGATGCCCGTCAGCAGCATCCGGCTTGGCGCTTGCTGGTGTCGCCACGTGCGCCTTTAATGCTGGGCTGTTTAACGGGTTTGTTTGCTAATCAAAGTCGCGAAGGCGGTATTGCTGAAGAAGATGCGTTGCAGGCATTGACGCAGATGTTGCTGGAGTTCGCGAATCACCCTGACTTTAAAGTGGATGTGGATAATCCGCAGCAGCAGGCTGGACGTGAGCTGCGTGAATGGATTAAGCGGGGGTTGGTGGTTGAACGTGGGCAGCGTTTGTATGAAACCGATGCTTTAAACCGTGCGGTGCAGTTTATCGACTCATTAGATAACCGCATTATGACGTCCACCGCCTCGCGTTTGTCTGTGGTGCAAGAGCAAATCCGTAAGCTGGAAACCGGCTTAGATGCTGATCCGGTCAACCGAGCCGATGCCTTGCGGGGGCAAATTGCTCGGTTGCAGCAAGAGCTAACCGACGTTGAGGCGGGCAAGGTCGAGGTCTTACCCGAGGCTGCTGCGGTGGAGGCAATACGCGAAGTCTATGTGTTAGCGACGGGCCTAAGCGCGGATTTTCGGCGCGTGGAAGACTCATGGCGCGCGGCGGATCGCCTATTGCGACAAAGCATGATGGCTGAGGGTGTACACCGTGGCGATGTCTTGGAACAGTTGTTAGACGGGCAAGAAAACCTGCTTAACACTGCCGAGGGTCGGGTGTTTGATAGCTTTATGCAACAACTGGGCGAGTCTAGTGAACTAAAGCTGATGACTGAGCGCGTCCGTAATATTTTGGCGCATCCGGCAGCGGAACGCGCATTGAATAAACAACAAATGCTTGAATTGCGCTGGCTGCGGCTGAAGCTGTCTGGCGAAAGCCAAATGGTGTTGCGTGCCCGCTCCCGTAGTGAGCAAGATGTGCGTGGCTTTATTAAAAGCGGGCTGGCGGCTGAGCATCATCGGGTCGGTTTGCTGCTCAATGACATTCTCGCTCGCGCCCATAGCTTGGACTGGTCGGCAGCCAGCTTGAGGCGTACACCAGCGGCTTTACCGCCACTTGGCGTTGCGCTGGGTAATGTGTCCGTACCAGAGCGGCTGCGCTATAAAGTGCTGGATGATGACACTGATACCACCCCAGACTTCACCTCCACAGATGAGTCATTAGAGCAGCTCGATGATGAGTTCTGGGCTGCGTTTGAGGGTTTAAACCGTGAGCAAATGCTGCGCGATACACTCGAGGTGTTGGCTCAGCATGGGCGGCCTATGACCTTGGGTGAGCTGGCTAGCCAAATACCCATGACCTACGATCTAGAGACCCTCAGCATGTGGATTGCAATGGCACGTGAAGCAGGCATTGAAATTGCCGAAGAGCATGAGGTATTGAGACTTGAAGATGCCGACGGCAACCAATGGCAGTATCGCTTGCCAGTGACGCGACTAGAGAGTTCTGCGCTGGCAGACCTGGACTTGGACCTATAAAAATGACCAATATTTTTGACCAGATGACCGCACGCTCACTAGTTGAGTCAAAGCTTGAAGACAGTGAGGCTCAGACTACAGAGCAGGAGGTTACCGCGGACTCAGCACGTACTGCACAGCGTTTGCGTGAAGCGCTGCAAGCGTTACTCAGTGATGGTCTGCTCGAGCAGGCGCACAAACCTAACTTGTATCGCACAGCCATGCATGAGCTGCCACAGTTAAATGCACTCTTAGAGCCACTGGATTTACAAGCCCGCGTGGATGATGTGCGCGGCTTGGTATTTTTGCGCGTTTGGCGTGATGACCAAGCAACCGTTGAGGGTGATTGGTCACATCCATTAGTTAGACGTCAGCGCTTGACGTTAGAGCAGTCGGTGCTGCTGGCTTTTTTACGTCAGCTCTTTGTCAGCCATGAACAGGAAGCAGGGCTAGGTGATAGTAATGCTTGGGTCGCCGTGGATGAGTTGGTGGCTTTAATGAGTGGCGTGATGGGTGACAGCGGTAGCGAGAGCAAGGAGAAAAGCCGCCTTCTTACCCTACTTAATCAATTGAAAGCTCACGGCGTAGTGACTGACCCAGATAGCCACGGGCGGGTACAGATTCGCCCGTTAATTGCCCATCTAGCCAACCCGGAAACCTTGGAAGCTCTGTTGCAACAACTGCTTGAACAAACTTCGGATGTAGAAAACAGGGAGGAGCAGGCATGAGCGGGCAGTCAACTTTGCATTTAGAACCAAGCTACCGCCTACAACAACTGGAACTGTATAACTGGGGCGGTTTTGAAGGATATCACAGTGCCGATATCGACCCAGCAGGAACCGCCATTGTAGGACCGACAGGCAGTGGTAAAACAACCTTGGTCGATGCCTTAATGACGCTGCTGGGCACCAACCCTAAATACAACCTTGCTTCAACAGGTGGGCATGAAAGTGATCGCGATTTGGTCTCTTATGTGCGAGGGGTGGCGGGTGCTGGTGACGGCAGTGGTGGCCAGTCCCACATTGTGCGTCCAGGAAAAACTATCAGCGGCATCAGTGCCACGCTGGCCGGTAGCGATGGCGAAGTACGATTGGCTGCTGTGTTTAGTTTCGATGGCAGCAGCTCAGCGGCGACAGACTTACAAAAAATCTGGTTGTTTGCCACAGGAGCGCAGCAACACTTACAGCATTGGCTCACGCTTTATAGCGAGGGCGGCCTGCGTGCGTTGCGTCAGTGGGCCAAAGACAGTGATGGGCTGTGGCTTTATGCCAACAATAAGCGTAATTATCTGGCGCGTGCGCGTGACTTTTTTGAAGTGCGCGAAAACGCCTTTAACTTGCTTAATCGAGCCGCTGGACTCAAGCAGCTTAACAGCATTGACGAGATTTTTCGTGAGCTGGTACTGGATGATTGCGCGCAATTCATACGCGCCAAAGAGGTGGCCGATAGTTTTGATGACTTAACGGCGATTTATCAAGAAATTGAAGTGGCGCGTAAGCAAATTGCGGGGTTGTTACCGGTACAGTTATATTGGCGTGAGCATCAGCAGCTGGATGAAGATTGGCAGCAACAGCAACAACGCTGTGAACACTTTCCACTCTGGTTCGCAGCCCACAGTCACCAACGCTGGCAGTTAGAGCAGCAACGCCTGCAGCAGGCACAAGACCTAGCCAGCAGTGCCGTTGATGAGGCGGACGCACAGCACGCACAACAGCAGTACTATAATGAACAGCTGCATGCTGAGTACCTACAGTTAGGCGGCGACTCCATCAAGGTGCTGGAAGAGAAAAAAACCGATCGGCAAGCACTTAGGCAAGAGCGTGAACGTAAGGCGCGAGATTACCAAACAATGGCCGCCGCACTACAGCTTGATAACCGCATCGAGCGGGGTGCTTTACAGGCTAACCAAGCACAGCTAGAGCAATCCTTGCCGCAATGGCAGCAAACAGCAGACAGGTTAACAGAGCAGGCTTTTGAGCAGGGCGTTACCCAGCACCAGCTAGCGCAACAACTCGCTCAGTATAAAGAAGAGCTAGAGGATGCGCTACAGCACCCCACATCTAATATTACGCCACCTTATCGCCAGTTACGCGCACAGCTGGCCGAAGCCTTGGATATGGATGAAGAGCTGCTTCCCTTCGTAGCTGAGCTGGTACAGGTCAAACCTGAAGAGCACGCCTGGCGAGGAGCGATTGAGCGGGCGTTGGGCGGTCATCGCTTGCGCCTGTTAGTACCAGAAGCGCAAATGCAGCAGGCGCTTAGTTGGGTGAATAGTCGCAATAACCGCCTGCATGTGCGCTTATTGGAGGTGAGGCCAGTAGAGACAACAACGCAGTTTTTTACCGATGGATTTACGCGTAAATTAGACTACAAGCAGCATCCTTACCGTGAGGCAGTAAAACACCTGCTGGCCGGACTGGATCGTCATTGCGTAGCTGATGTGAGCCAGTTACACCGCACTGAACATGCGATGACTATTGAAGGCACACTATCGGGTCGCAGTGGCTTTTTCGACAAACAAGACCAGCGCCGCTTAGATCAGGATTGGCAAACCGGTTTTGATAACCAAGACCGCTTGCGCCAACTCAAACAACAAGTAGAACACTGTGAAACCGAACTTAAAGCAGCCAATAACGCGCTTAAACAGGCACGTTCTCTGGCTGATGATGCAAATAATAGGCTTAAACTGGCCGAACGCTTTTTGCAGTTAAGTTTTACCGAGTTGGACTATTTGTCGGTACAAAAAGAGCTCGATGTGATTCAAGAGCAGCTCGCACGCATGACTGCTCCGGACTCAGATCTAACTGCCGCCCGTCTAGCCTATGAGCAAGGGCAGGCCCGTCTGGCAGAGTTGGATGTGAATAAGACCGAGGCACACAAGGCTTTAGCGCGTTGCCAAGAACAGGAAAAACAAGCTGCGAGGCAGGTTAAGCAACTGGCAGACAAGCTGGTAGGTATAGAGCCACTGGCTCATGCAGCCGAATTTACCCAGTTTTCAGCTAGGCTTGAGCGCTGCGCCCTAGAAAATTTACTGCAATTAGAGCGCGAGATTTATAGCGAGCTCAGCCAGAAACGTGACCAACTAGCTAACCGGCGCGCGGAAAAAGAAACCGACCTTGGCAAGGCGATGACTAAAGCGCAGACCCTAGACCGCGGGCAGTTGGCAGAAGTGGGCACTGACCTGCAGGATGTGCCAGAGTATCTACAGCGTCTACAACAGCTAACAGAAGAGGATTTACCCGCTAAACAGCAGCGTTTTAAAGCTTATCTTAATCGTTCGTCAGAAGATGGTGTGCGTCAATTAATGAGCGAAATTGAAGATGAAGTGCTGCGTATCCATGACCGACTAGAAGACGTAAACAACACTTTGCAGCGGGTAGATTTTCAACCCGGGCGTTACTTGCAGATTGTCGCTTCAAATGTGCAACATGAAAGCTTGCGCACCTTTAATGCCGCGCGAGACAGGCTAAACAGCGCCCGCTTTGTTGAGGATGAAGGTGAAAGCCATTACCAAGCCTTGCAGGTCATTGTCGCTTTGTTGCGTGATGCCGTGGAACGGCAGCGCACCCAGCCCGCTAAAGCTTTGCTTGATCCGCGTTTTCGACTGGAATTTAAAGTAGCGGATATTGACCGTATGACTGGCGAAGTGATTGAAACCCGCAGTGGCTCACAGGGTGGCAGTGGGGGTGAGAAAGAAATTATAGCCTCCTATGTGCTGACAGCCTCCTTGTCTTATGCGCTCTGTCCAGATGGCAGCCGCTATCCACTGTTTGCCACCATAGTGCTGGATGAAGCTTTTTCGCGCAGCTCCCATGCAGTAGCGGGGCGAATTATTGCAGCATTGGCTGAGTTCGGCTTGCATCCGCTCTTTGTCACACCCAACAAAGAAATGCGCTTGTTACGCAATCACACCCGCTCAGCGATTATCGTGCATCGTCGTGGCCAAGCGTCCAGTCTGACGTGTTTAAGTTGGGAGAAGTTAGACGAAATGGCGCAAACACGCTTAGAGCACGAGATTGCACATGAAATCCCCGGTTGAGTTAGCCCAACAACTGGCGCGGCAATGGCAAAATAATGCGCTGCGTGCTCAACGGTTATTGACGCCAGACCCTTGGCCACTGAAGTTAACTATTGGTCAACCAACGGCCAGTCAGGTGCTACAGCAGGCCGCTCGTGTGCAGCAGCATATTCAGCGTTGGCGACTAGTGACTGTGGGGGAGGTTGTGTTTGAGCGCAAAAATTATCGGCGTTTGGCCGAGGCGGTGGAGCTGCCCAGCTACTGGCAAATTAATAATCCAAGTGAATGGGTGCAGGCCTGCCAAGACGCAGATGTGCGCCATGAGTTTGCTGCTTTAAGTGAGCTTATCACTGCCAGTGAACCGTGCATGTATGAGCTGCTCGTGCGCGAGCGCAGCCTGTGGCGACACAAGCCGCTTAGTGAAGTGCTCGACACCTTGGTGCTGGCAGGGAAACTCACGCCCGGTTGCGCGCAGGGGCAGCCGCTGCGGTTATTATCTGGCTATGGCGTAGATACCAAGTTTGTTGAACGCCACGAAACCTTGTTGCGTCGCCTGCTCGATACACGTTTTGCAGATGCAGCGAGTGAGCAAGGGTTGCTGAATTTTCTTGATGCGCTGGATGAAAAAGACCATTGGTTGTTGGTGCGGCCACTGGCAGAGGGTTTATTGCCTTTTCAGCGACTGCGCCTCACGAGCACCGAGCTGGCTCAAGCAGCGTTACCGGCTACACGAATTCTATTGGTCGAAAACGAGCGCTGTGAACACCTATTGCCGCCACTGCAAGACTGCATTGCCGTACTGGGTGCTGGCTTTAACTTGGCTTGGCTAGCCGGTCAGGCACTAGAGGGCAAGCAGTTGTATTACTGGGGCGATCTGGATACCTGGGGGCTGGCGATGCTGGCACGCGCTCGGCAACTGCGTCCAAATGTGCAAGCCGTGATGATGACGCAAGACGTTTTTACCGACTATGCTGGTTTTGCAGTTCACGAACCGCAACGTGCGGGTGATTTTGACCAGTCGCACTTAACACCAAGCGAGCAAGCGTTGCTAGTGCACCTACAAGAGCAAGAAAAAGGTCGACTAGAACAAGAGTTTATTCCTCTTGAGCGCGTACACGCAGAAATCACTGGTCAAATCATTGAATAGCCTGCCTCACTTACCAGCTTTGCGCGAAATGCCCCGTACTTTTAGTGCAGGGATTGATAGCCCAGTTTCCCCCTTTGGTTTAATTTGTGGTGTTGGCATTATATGCAGTGTAATTAAGCACACTAAAACGCTCAAAGTTCGAGTGAAAGACAAGCACATTCAGCTGCAGTCTCTGGTGAATTAAGTCTGCCTGATAGCTTTTATCAAGAAGAATGGCAACGGGTGATTCTGTCGCAACAAGTGCGCAGTCGCCAAGAGTACTTTGCTGCCAGCCGAGTTGGTCGTGGCGTTGCTTTAAACCGCCGTCAGCGCGCACAGATCTGGCCAGTCTTTGAAGAAATGCGTGAACAGCTGGCGCGTGGTGGTTTTGTTACAGCTGAAGATGCTGTACACCATGCGCTTGAACTTCTTAAGCAAGGCGATGATAAACGCAGCTACCATGCGGTGGTGGTGGACGAAGGCCAAGACTTTGCTGCAGAGGCCTTAAGCTTATTACGTGCCTTAGTCCCAGAGCAGCCTAACGACATGTTTATTGTGGGGGATGCACACCAGCGTATTTATCAGCGTAAAACCAGCCTCAGCCAGTGTGGCATTAATATTGTCGGTCGTGGTCGTAAACTAAAGGTTAATTACCGCACCACCGAGCTTATTCGTCGTTATGCCACGGCCTTACTAGAGGATGTGGAAATTGATGACTTAGATGGTGGTAGTGACGGTACTAAGGATTATCGCTCTTTGGTTTTAGGGCAAGCACCGATCGTGCAGAACTTTACTGATTTAAGTCGTGAGGGTGAGTGGATCGTTGAGCAGATTAAACAACTGCAAAGTAACGGCTTATCCTTGTCAGAAATCTGTGTTGTGGCGCGTACTAGTCGTCTATGCAGTGCTTATGAAGACATTCTGCAAAGCCATGGCATTGCAACTCACAGGTTATCCCGTCAGAAAGTTGATGACCGCTCTAAAGAGGGGGTGCGCTTTGCCACAATGCACCGTATTAAAGGTTTAGAGTTCCGTTGCGTAATGATGGCTGGCATCAACCGCGGTGTGGTGCCTTTAAGCATCGCTATGAAAGCCTCACAAGATGTGGTTGAACAACGCTTAACCGACATTAACGAGCGCGCCTTATTTCACGTCGCTGCCACACGCGCTGTGCGTTATTTGTATATTTCCAGCCATGGTGTGCCGAGTGAATATTTATAATTTACAGCAGTAGGTGTTTAGCAAATGACAGGCATTAAGTGACTATTAATTGTTATTTTCTTGAATCTTTATACTTTGGTTGTTGATTTGGCTTTGATTTTATAAGTAGGAAGCATATGCAGATCACTTTGCTTTTGCCGTTTTGTTCTGAGCTGCCGCCTGAATCTAGTCGGGAAATTTATTATCTGCAATTAACAGAGCAGCAACTTTATGATGTTGCTCAGATACAAGCAAAACTAGTGGAGTGTCCGCAAAACATTCAACGTATCCACGGTAGTGAGCGCACGCCAGTTTTGGTGTGGTTATTAGCAAAATTACATTTCAGTAAAGCCCTGTGTTTTTATTTCAATGATGAAGACAAAGTAGGACAGGTTTTACCAGAAGCAGAAACGAGCTTGTTTAAGCAGGGGGCAGTGACTCTGCCTCACACCCAACTGTTTGAGCAAAGCCTTGCTAAGAATACATCGCCAGCTCGTCGACAATCTTCTGTGTCTGCAACAGGGCAGGCTAACTTTCCAAGACAACAGAGCAGTGCTAAATCTAATAATGAATTGTTTCATATCTATTTACGCTTTGCGTGGGGTGCGAGTGAAGACGTAGCTCTTCAAAGAGAGGCTTTACGCTATATTGAGCGAGCACAACAGCGGGGCTTGTACGTAGAGGCAGAAGACGCCAAAAAAAATGGTATCCATGCCTATAAACAAGGACAGCATCTAAGTAAGCTGCTGGATACTGAGGGTGAGGCAATCGCTCAAGCATGGCTTAGAAAAGTCAGTAGCTCACAAAATAAAAGAGTGCTGACGCACTTAGAAAAAATATTAAAGAGCTGGCAGAAACGACAAGCTCAGCTCAAAGAACGCAGCGCTAACCGCAATTATGTCTCAGGTTTAACGCCGCTTAAGTTTAGTGAACATCATCCCAATAGCCTGCGCCATATGGAGCCCAGTGAAAGCTGGACAGTATATATTGATGAGAGTGGACGTGATTTTGACGAGTCTGCCCAAGAGTATGCATTGAATAATCCCAAAGTTGGTAAAGTAGTTGCATTGGTAGTGCCATCACGCACCCAGCTTACAAATCTTCAACCGGGATTTCATGCCAATGAGCTAACTTCTAAGCAAGTCGATGAGACGCTGGGCTATCTATTAAGGCAAGACGTGGGAGTATTTGGCTTTAGCGTACAGGATCCTGGTGCATTTGCCGGTAATTGGTTTAGCCATATAGTGTTATTAGCCCGTTGGGTGTTATTGCAGCTGCCTATTATTGCTCAGCATGTGACTAGGGTTAATTTTTATATTGAACGTAATGATGGGCGCTTGGCTTATCAAAATATAACCAGCTTAGCTAGCTTGTTAGAGGGTGAATTACAGGCCATTGATAATGAACGTTTTGCCAAGCTTAGACTGAGCATGGAGCTGATGGATAAAAAACACCCACATAATGGTTATGTTGATACGTTAGCCTTTACTTGGGGTAGTTCAGCCTCAGAAAGTAAAGATCGTCTAAAAAAGTCCGCACTGATGGGGCACTGTTTCTTGCATCCTAATCAGCAAGCAATGGAGCGTCTTTATCTGGCTATTAGTCGTAATGGTGAGTTGGCGCCTAGTGATTGGTTCGCGCTGTGTACGGCTGCAATTGAAGAGCCGCGAAAGGGGGTATTGAGCCATTATCTGCAGCGTTTAGGTGAGCAGATACTCAACAATACTGCACAATGGCTAAGCTATCTCGAAGAGGTGCGTCAACAATTACGCAGTAAAAATTACCGCTTATCCTCTATTGGGCAAGCTTTAGATTGGCTGGAAACTTTCACGCCACGTGGAGAGGCGTTGCCTGCAATTTATCGTTTGTCATTAGAAACCGCACGTCTGGCGCAAGAAAATCATCTAGGTAAGGTGAATCTGAACCGTTTGCAAATATGCCTAGAGTTGATCAAACAACTGGAAGATGAGGATGCTCAGGAGGCTTGCAGCGCTTTATTGCGCGTCGCGGTAAATGGCACTAATAACTTTGAGTTTAAAGTGTTGCAGCCAACCGTAGAAAAGTGGCTGAAGAAACCTATTGCGCTGGCTGGTTTGGCCAATTATGCCAAGCTGCACTCAAGCCTTGGTCAGATGCTCGCCTTTACTGGAGAATTGGATTTAGCGATTGAACAGTTTGATCATGCTATTGCGCTGTTTGGTCGTTTATCGGATAAGCAGCAAGCGCAAAGAGAACAAATGCAAACCCAAGCCTATCGTTTGATATGTTTGATGGATCAAGGGGAGGTTGCGCCTGCGCAGATTATGCTAGAGCTCAGCGGTACTCAGAATCTCTTAAAATACAGCCGTACCCTCGCCTCAAGTGGACAAAATCTGCGCTATACACAGCACCTGTGGCTCAGGGCGTTACTGGTTTTTCCTAAGCAAACCCAAGAAGCGCGTGATGCTTACTTGGAGCAAGCACACCAGTGGCAGTATGGCGAAGACCACCCGTGGGGTTTAATTGCTGCTTACCGTGGTTGGTTACTGCACTTGACGGGGCAATCTTTAGATGCTAGCCAGCACTTTAGCAACGCTATTGCGCTCTGTGATGATGCAGAGACTGGTCCTGTCCTTTGGTGGATGGCTGAAGTTCTACGTACATTAGCGCAAACATTAGGTGTAACCCCCGTTGAACAGCCTAGTCGTCAAATGCGTGAGTATTTACAGGTTGTACTGGTTGCTGCGCCACATCAAGCATTAGAAAATTTTGCTCAAGCAGATCAATGCAGTCATGAGCAAATAATGCAACATTTGCAGCTTTGCTTACCGTTTAATTTTCACTGACTTATAAAGGCCTAAATTTATAGCGGTGTTGTGTGATGGTTCTTTAAATTTATCTTGTTGAGAGGTGCGCAAGTACATCTATGAAAGCAATACAACTGGCAGGCCACTCTTATAGCGAATTGCCTGGTGTGATCTTTAAGGCGGTTTTACCCTCGCAGCTTGCGCAAGAGTTTGGGGATATTGTGTGGGTGTCGTCGACAGGGCGGCGAGCTGTGCTGATTGATTTGGTCAGCGGTAGCTTTACTTTCCCAGATACGGTCGAAAAAATTACAGATTTGTTGCAGCATTTTGATGCGCGCTTGCAAGCTGGCGAGCTGCTGCATGAACTGCATACTTTTTTACAGCGCAAAGGGAGTCAAGCGGTTGCTGCTGTAGTGGATTGGCAAGATGAGGCGTTTTCTTGTACTTGGATAGGTAATCCACGACTGTATAAGTTATCTGAAGATAAGGTTGAAAGCTTATTGGGGCCGCCTGAGATTCAGCCTATGACTACCTTGGGTATGCAGGGTGAACTAAAACTAGGGAGCGCGATCTTTGCGTATCAGAGTGAATGTGTGTACTGGCTCGCATCCGATGGCTTGGCTTTATCGGCTTTGGAGCAGCAACATCAGAAAGCGTATGCAGCTGATAATGAGTTGCAGTGGCGTCAGCTAGGTGAGTTATGTAATACAGGTGATGACTGGTCCGTTATTATCTTTCCTGTACAGTTGCGCAGTGATTTTAAAAAAGAGAATTGGCCGTACGACCCATTTGTTGGCGCTCAGGAAGAGCGAGAGCATGAAAAAAGAGGATTGGCTGCTATTGCTGATGCGTTATTTGCGCACCCGGATTTTACAGGATTTAAAATTGTCGGCAGCGGCGCTATAGCGCGTGCCAATTCAACGCGGCTTGTTGATGGCTACTTAATTAGTCCATGGGGCATTGTATTGCTGGAGCTCAAGGATCACAGCGTGGCTGTTGAATTAAAGCTGTCAAGTAACCGCATGTGGGTAGGTGGCCCCGAGAAACGGCATGATGAGAAGAATCCAGTCACTAATGTCTCTGAAGCATTGCGTGCATTTGGCAACTGGGATGTGGGAATTGATATTGATGATCGCTTACGCCGCATAGCCGCTGTGGTGTTTACTCATCCGCAGGCGCAGGTTAACTGTATTACGCCGGAAGGTAATGAGCAGAAATTGCCGCAACGGTATGGTGATGTATTGATTAGCACGCCAGAAACCCTTGGTGAGCAACTTAAAAACTATGCTCGCTCCATCATTGGTAAACGAAAATCTGCACCTATTAGTATCGAGCAGATAGAGCAAGTTGTTGCTGTTTTCCGGGGTGGGGGAGACGCGGTAGCAGAAGAAAGCGTAGAGAAAAGAGTCGTTGATAACTATAGGATGGGCGCCGAACCCATAGCAGCAGAATCCACCAACTATTACCAGGTTTTTCAAGGGCATAGTATTGCACGAGGCACTCCGGTTTGGATTAAACGCTTTGCGCTATCAGCACTGAGCCGTGAAAGTTTAGAGCGTAATGCGCAAAATCTCGGGCGTGAGGCCGAAGCATTACGCGAGTTAGTGACCAGTGAGTACATGCCGCGGGTGCAGCGTTATCTGGGTGGTGAAAAAACAGATGAGGAAGTGTTTGTTGTTCTGGAGCAGGTCAAAGGTGTGCCACTAGATGAGTGGCTCAAGCAAAATCCAGAGCGTGCACGCCGCATCCAGTTACTTAAGGAATTAGCCAAAACCTTGGCGGCACTCGCTGAGTTGAATTTTGTTCATCGTGCACTTTCACCCCATAATATTCGCGTACAAGATAATGACATGCCGGTGGTGATCAATTTTGAAATGTGTCGTTTAGAGCATCTATCCACGCTACCGATTAGCGGTCGGTACGCGCTAGATCGACGTTTTGTCGCAGCCGAAACAAACCAAGTTGGAGCGCAAATAACGCCGGCCAGTGACACCTATAGTTTTGGCCGATTAGTTTGCTTGGTGCTGACCGATAAACTGCAGTTTGATACCTATGCAGAGCAGGCGATGGTGGCACGTTCAAAGCAGTTTTGGTCAGATTTGGAGCAGCAGGCCGGCATTGCGGCCCATGATTTAAGACGCATATTAGCGCCAAGTCCCGTTCAGCGCCCTACGGGGCAAGCATTATTAACGATGGTAGAGCAATGGCAATAGAACCTATTAATCTTACCCTAGGCAAAACTATACACTTAGAAACCTCGGGACAATACGAAGTTGTGCAGTGCATTTATCCACTGAACCCAAGCACAGGTAGAGCACTGTATAAAATTAAGGATATAGTGACACATCTTGAGTTTGCTTTGAAAATCTTTGACTTAAAGCTCAATAAACGCCAAGAGCTTGAGCGAGAAATGGTTGCGCTGAATTTAGCTAACCACTATCCCGAGGTTTTTCCGCGCTGCCAGCAGTTTGGCTTAATGGGTAATGACTGGGCTTTCTTGCGATTAGATTGGTTGGCGGGTGCAACCCTGTCCAGTGCTATTACTGCGCCACCGGCTGATCAGTATGACTTGAAGACACGTATTGAGATTTTGCAATACCTCTGTCGAGCGGTTGAAAAGCTGCACAAATGTCGCTTGCTGCACCGTGATTTAAAGCCAGACAATGTCTTGTTGCGTAACAAAAGAAACCCACATGCTGGGTTGATGCTGATCGATCTTGGGCTGGGCTCACAAGATAGAGTAGGTGTTGAAGAGGGTACCTTTGGTTACCAAGCGCCCGAGCAGTCGGGCAACAGAGAGTTTCAGCTTAATGAAGCAGTAGATATTTTTGCCGTGGGGCAAATTGGTTGGTGGTTGTTGACCGGAACTCCACGTCATGATGCTTACCCTAATTTGGATTACACCGACTGGGAAAACGAAGGTATGCAACCGCTAACCAAAGTACAACCGCTGGCCAATAAGGCGCTTGGTGATTTACTTGAGAAAGCCATGGCATATAAACCACAACAGAGGTTTAAAAATATTCAGCAGCTCCGCCAAGCATTAGAACGTATAAAAATATGAAATATACAAAACAACCCAGCTCGCTACCTTTTTGGAAGCAGGAGCATATAGCGCAATATAACTTCCCTCTTGTGATGCTTTGCAGGCAGCCAAATCAGCTCCTTGGTAGATGGCTAGGCAAGGCACCATCTATTACGGATTTGCTAAAAGAGCTAGAACTAGCAGAAATGGCTTATGTGCGAATCACTTCGCGCAAAGGTGAGAGCAGGGAAATTGTCAATATAGTCGTTGGCCGCATCGAAGTGTTTGGGGGGGTAGACACAAACGATGAGGGTGTATTGCGTATCTGGGCGTATAAAATTAACTATGCGGACAATCGAACTCGTGCCACTTTAGTGGCCAGAGGATTTCGTATTGCAGTCAAAGGTGTACACATTTATAGCGGTACGCAGCATGGTGATGTTGAGAGACAAAACATTTCAATAAAGCAAGGCGAGCATGCATTAAGGTTACTTGCGCTGCGCGATCAGTTTGGCAGTGCGAATGCTGACGATGAGCTGGATGAAAATGGTGAAGAGCTGCGCACCAGCGCCGAAGAGGACTTGCTTGGCACTGTGCAGCAATACATTGACGTGGAGTACGCACAAGAGGAGATGACTGCGCGCCAAACACCGCCTTTTAGTTATATATCTGTTAAGGCAGAGCCGCGCAAAATTGTATATCGACAATTTTATCGGATTAGATTTACCGATGGTGATTATGCGCGGCTGCTTGAGCTGTCCCCCAGCTTGTTACGCTTTGCAGGTGATGATGAACAAGAGGGCGCATTAGCGCAAGTGGTTAACTTAGCGCCCAGTAGCGATGAGCCTGAAGTTATTATCAGTATTGAGAAACAAACAGCTCATACCGAAATACCGGAAACAGGGCAGTTGTTTTTAACTGCCATTCCAACGCTACAAAAAGTTAGAACCGAAGTGGTGGACAAGCTCCGTTTAGGTAAAACAGCTAACCCATGGTTGCTGGCTGTTGCGGCCGGTGAGTATGAGTATCCGGATTATAAAGTGGGTGATGATCAGCCGCCGCCAGCAACGCATCCGCCTACCACAAGTCAGCTGCAAGCCTTTCGTATGGGGTTGCATACCCCAGATTATATCTTGACGCTGGGCCCGCCGGGCACCGGTAAAACCACAGTTATTTTAAATTGGGTACGCAAGCTCGTTGAGCAGGGCGAGCGTGTTTTAGTGACTTCGCAAAATAACAAAGCGGTTGATAATGTTCTAGAGCGGTTAGCTGAAGAAAAAGACCTGCAATGCGTACGTATAGGGTCTGAAACTAAGGTGTCCACTAACCTGCATCCCATTTTGGTTGACAATGCTGCAACCGCACTGCAGCAAAGGCTTGCTGAAAATATTGACACCACCCTCAGTTATTTAACTCAGTGCCAACAATATTTTGCCGAACTACGCAGTAACGTTAAGCCACTAGCTGAGCAAAACTTGGCCTGCCTAGCTCTGGCAAATCGTCGAGATCGACACGTAACCAATGAGTTAGAGCCTAAACAACGGGCGCATGCTAAAGAAATCCAGCAGCAGCGAGTAATAGAAGAAAAATTACAAGCTTTAATTGATAAAGCTCAGACACAAGCGTTTAAGCAACAGCGCTGGCAAAGCGTGCACTGGATACTTAAGCCGTTATCTTGGATTGCGCTACCCTTTATAGGCTTAAAGCTGAGCGCATTTAATTGGCGTACTCGGCGCGGTCAAAGAATTTTATCCAAAGCTAAGGCTCGCAGTGACAAGGCACTTGCTAAAGTGGCTGCAGTTGAGCAGGAAATACAGCAGCAGGAACTGCAGTTACAACAAGCGCTTAAAGAGCGTGCAGAAAAATTTCCGAAATCGCCGAGAAGTCCATACGCAAAAGTGGATTTCGGTTTTGATCTAAGTAATGAGCACTTTGAGCTAGATGCTCACGAGGTTGATGCCAAACTCAATCAGCTATCAGCCTGGAAACAAACTGTTGATGAGTGGAAGGAAGCGCTTAGCAATATGCGTCAGCAAGCACTGTATGCAATATCTTTAGAAATGGTAGATGTTGTGGGTGCTACCTGTATCGGAATTAATACAAACCCAGCTTTCAGAAATATTCCATTCGATACCGTGATTGTCGATGAGGCTGGGCAAATACAGCTACATAACCTTATTGTGCCGCTTTCTAGAGCTAAGCGCTCCATCTTGGTTGGTGATCATAAGCAGTTGCCACCTGTTGTACAGCAAGAGTTGATAGAAGAGTTGGATAACCGTGGCGTTGATACCGAGCTAATGAAAGATAGCTGGTTTGAACAGTTGTGGCCGGTAACCAACGAGCAGCGCAAAGTGATTTTAGATACCCAATATCGTTGCCCAGCAATTATTAGTGACTATATCTCGGATGCTTTTTATGAGGGAGCTTATTACGCGGGTAAGGGGATGGAAGCTAAAAAACCCTTGTTCTCATTCACGGAAAGTCCTTTGGTGTTTATTGACACTTCTAGCCTGCCTAGCAAGGAGCGTGAAGAAAAATCATTTATCGCTGATGGGCGTAACCAAGTGCAAAACAACCCGCTTGAAACTAGCATAGTTGTCAGCTTATTAGAACGTGCGCTGAGCGAAAAGCCAGTATTAGGCGAGGGCGAGATTGGAATAGTGGTGCCCTATAAAAACCATGTGGTTGCTATTCGCTCAGCCATTCGAAAAGCACAAAGCGCAGGGCGGTTATCAGCACTTAAGACACCTTTGGTGGACTTGGTGGCTTCAGTGGATAGCTTCCAGGGACAAGAGCGTGATTTGATTATTATGACTTTCACCCGATCTAATGCGCGAAAGACTGTGGGCTTTCTAAAAGATTGGCGGCGTTTGAATGTCGGTATGACTCGTGCTAAATCACAATTGATCATGGTTGGAGATATGCACACTCTTACGCAGCAAAACCAGCACAGAGACGGTACAGCAGATACAGCCCGTGAGTTTAAGCAGGCTATGTCAATGCTTAGGGAATTCGTTAAACAGCATGGGCAATTTATAGATATCAAAGACTGGCAAAGGCATGGTTCAGTGTAGAGGGTTGCAGGGTGAGTAAAAGAAGAGTTTCAAGCTATCAAGACCTATCTAGTTATCAGTGGTCATTAGAGCTGGCACAGACGGGCAGTAGAATAGTTTATTTGCATGAGGCGCAATACCCTTTACTCGAAGTTGAGGTGGTGCTTAGAGAGCGTTCGCGTGAACAAATGGGGGACCTTGAACTAACCATCTTAAAGCTACTCAAGACAGGCCCACTCGAGCTGCCAGTGCTAGCAGCCCTGCTGGGCTTTTCGGAGCCGCGCTTGCATAACCTTATTAAAGAACTACAAGGTCGTAGTTTGATCGCGATAAATATAGAGGCGTTTTACCTCACTGAGCTGGGTCGGCTATCAGTGGAGCAGGGGTTTGAGGTGCTAGAGGTTAAACGGGCGCTTTTGCTATGTGGTATCACAGGACATCTAATGCCAGCGTCAACCTACGAACAACCATTAAGCACGGTAGAGGAACTGGCTAAAAGGACTTATGGACGGGTCTTGATTGATGAAACAAAAAATGTACCAACCCAGCACTTAGACATAACTAGGCTTGTTGATAAGCGTGCTTATAATCTACCTGATGAGGCTACTGAGATCGTCGATATTGTTGATTATGAGCCTAGGTTTTTACGTGGCATTTTAGCGCTATACGAAACTCCAGATAAGAAACAACGCGGTGAGTTTTGTTTTGCAAATACTTCAATTGATTGGCTGGAAAACCATGATCTTATCAAGTTTATTGAACCGATTGAGTGGCGACATGGAGGCAAGAAGAGTAGGGACGACATCCTTGCTGAAATCTGCCAAGCATTACAACAGGTTGGCTGTGAGGTAGCTGCTAGTCGTTATGATGAGGATGATAACCCAGTGGTTGAGTTGATCGCCATGTCAGATAAGGCGTATAAAACACAAATTTCTACAGGAGTAATGCGTCCTTTATTGTTTTTTGTAGGCACACAAAACCACCCTGCAATACCGATTTTTAACTTCCCAAGAAGCGGGAGCTTGTTGTCTGGGCATCCACTGCGTCTAATTGCGACAAACGCGGCCTTACAAAAAGAAATAGACATCTTACGCACAGCAAGCAATGCCTTGGATGAGTTCTATGACGATCCTAGCAATCGCCAAGGCAGCGTTCGTGATTACGCGTTAGAGATGCTGAGGCAGGCTGATTACAAGATAAAAGAGTTAAGCGAGCTTGTGACACGGCTAGGGTTGCGCCGTTTCTACTCATTGGTTGATAAAGAAGGACTATAATCTTATGCACGAGGGACAAACTAAAACAGAGACATATCAGTGGCGTGCGTTTGCTTTTGTTCCTGTTGAATTGGATGCTGACTTTTGGAAGGCGTTTGAGTCAAGTGCACGTTGGACAGCCTTGCATAAAACCATGGATAAGTTAGCGTTTGATGATATGCGCAGTTTCTTTGTTCCTGCGGTGGCTGACATTCTGTGCGCCAATGAAAAAACGCAAGGGCACTATGGCCGCTGGTTATGCTCACTTGAGGTTGCACAGCAACCCCATACTGTTTTAGATGCTGTACAGCAGCCTATAAAGATTGCTCAAGTTCAACTCTTACGCTTCCCTCAGCTATCTGCTTTTATCATCGAGCTTTATACAGATGGCAGCCTTGGCCAAGAAGCGCTGTTGTCAGTCAACCGCGAAGCCTGTAGGTGGTTGCCGCGTAATCTGCGCGACCGTATACCGATGTGGCAGGATGGGCAAGGGCAGCAGTTCAGCCTTGCGCAGTGGCTTATAAAGCAGCTGCCTGCATCTCAGCACGACAAGCTATCAGCAGCTTTTGCCAAGGTTGATTGGTTCGGACACCAGCTGCCAAGCTTTAGCATTATTCGTGCGCAGCAAACCACAGAGGTGCTGCAGGCTGATGAGTTAACAGTCAAACTACTCACTGCAACCCCGCTAGACCAAGCTGGTTACCGACTTGCGCCAGCGATTAAGCAGCAAATTTTATCTGAGGGCATTGATCAGTATTGGGCTGATTGGTTTTTTGCTAACCATGAGGGTCGCTACTTGGCTGTCTTATCACAACATGCAGCAGAGTTTATTGAGGATAATTTAACTCAGTATTATATGCCTATGGTGTTGCTGGTTATTTACCAGAAATTGATGGCGGCACAGCTCTTAGAGCAGTTTCACCTTTGTGGTTTAAGTGAGAATCGACGAGGACTTGCCCGAGTGCGTAGGCAGTTTACTCGTTTTAGGCATAAGTTTGCTTTTCAGCGCGTGACCACCTATCCCTTGGGCAATAGAGTTTTTTCTTTTATCCATCGGCAAGCAGATATTGATAGGCAATTAGCACGCATAGCCGAGCAGATAGAATCGACGGATAATTATGAACAGTTGCAGATTGAACGGCATGAAGTGAAAGCAGTTAACTTGCTCACTTGGATTGCAGCGCTGGTACTTCCTGTAACGACAGTGGCTGTTATTTTCGCAGTAGATAAGTCTTTGCTGAGCTCATTTAAACCATTTTGGTTGATTTCTCTGCTGTCTACGGCAGCGATGCTTTTGATAGTGCTTGTTTTGCAGTTTATAAATAAAAAAACCTAAAGACTACAATGAGACTGTTCCTGTCCCAACACTAGGGCGGCTTGATAACAGCTGCCCATAAAGGCGCATAAATCACCTTTTCCGAGCGCCAGTTAAAGCTGGCAGAGGATGCTCGATGAAAGTTCTATACTGGTAAGAAATGGCGAATCAACCAGCCCCCGATTCATGCACGTTGCACTGTGAGGTGCCAGCTGAAGCGTTGACAGGGGAAACGCCATTGAGCCGCGTAATCAGGAATTCAGGATGCCGTTGCTGCTAAGCGAAGCAGAAGCTAATGCGGAGGATGGCGTTATACGCCAGTCATGCTCTGATCCCGCGCGGTCAGGCTCCTATGCACGTCGATAAGTCCTTCGCACAGAAACTGGAGATCTCAGTGCTGCTCGGTGCGCAAGCACCGAGCGAAGCGGGAAAGGCCAAAAGCCGTGCCTCCTGCTGTCTACGTTGCTGAGAACCGTAATACCTGAGAATCCATCGAACAACGGACTTGGTCCTGCGGAGTATAGTTGAGGAAAGGGGCAAGGGAAATACAATCAGGCCACCCGCGTCCCAGACACAGAGCCGGACCAGTTGTGTGTCGATGTAACTTGAAGGTGTGCGTGAAGCAGCCCGCAGAAACAAGGACATGCAGTTCACGGTATTGCCGCTTTCGAATGAAATGCAGAGTTGAGCGGGAGTGTAAGGCATAATAGTTTCAGGCTAGCTTTTTATAGGATCACCCCTGCACGCTCAATATCCGCCAGACGCGCAGGGCCAATGCCTTTGATGGACTGAAGTTGAGCGACATGGGTGATGGGTCTTAAGTTGATAATGTCCAGCGCTCGATCAAAGCCAATATGCGGTAGTGTTCGTAGTTGATCGAGCGATGCGGTATTTAGATTGATTAAGCCATTGAGTTCCGGCGCATGTTGCATAAAGGCTGCGCTGTTTGGCTTATAGGCTGTAGACGCATGCTCTGGAGTATTGAAATCGGTTGATTGCGGCTCGGCTATTTGCAAGCATAGTTGCGCAAAGTCAGCGAAGATTTCCAGTAAGCTTTCTTGCAGCGCTGTGCGCGAATCAAAGGCAACGATCCAGTCATCGGTATTTAAGAATGCCTCGACACGCTCTTGTTCTGAGACGCTATCGCGCAGTTGCTGTGCAAATAAAGCCGTGATGGCTTGCGGATCAGCGAAAGCCTGCTCTGCATGTGCCGCGCGCACTGATTCCAATTGCCGCGCCACATCATTAAGCTCAGCCGCGTCTATATCCAATGCTGGGGCCGGGTTTTGGCTGGTGACGCGCTGCTGCTTGTACAGTTGCAAGCGTGCAGCTGCTTCCTGAGCTGTTAAATCGCGCCCCCAGCCCGTGAGCACTAACAGTAAAGCTGCACGCAATTGTGATGTCGTCCATTGACGGGGAGGCGGGGTAAAGAGTTGTGCAGTACGACTTAAATGATTTTTGAGTTTCCTGTTACGGCGGCTCACTAAAGCAGCTCTTATGTATTGCGGCACACTGCCAAGCCAATACAGTACGTGCGTTAGAGCACGGCCAAGACCTCGCAAGATACAGCCCAGCAGCAAAGCCGAGGTTTGCAGAACAGACACCAGCAGCACGCCAACCATAAAGATCATTTGAATATTGGCAGCTTTCTTGCCGCGCAACTGCACACCTGCAATTTTAACTGAGGAGCGATTGGGTCTGATCAGGTTAAAAGTACCCAAAGAGTTACGTGCGGATACACTCACACCGCTTTTCGACAGGTTCAGGCGCATAGGGCCTCGACCATAGCGGCCACGCAGAACCAAGCGGCCATTTTGTAAGGCCACTTGCGTACCTTTGCCGACAGGCGCTGAGATCCGCAAGCCATGTTTGCTGTTGGCTGTCACCGTAAGCCCGGCCGCCTTGACTTGCATGCGCAAGGCGACGCCGCCGGTGCGACTGATGCGCAAATGCTTGGAACGATGTTCAATACGCCGTTGCTTGCCGTATTTATCCTTTTTTCCAAGATTGAATAAAGCCATATCCGCCTCCTGCGAGCTATTGTGAAAACTATAGATTGAATCCTGCTGCCATCCCGGTGTGCGTCGGTCGCTTGGCTAGCGCGCAGTTAAGTTGCCAGGGCGCGCTCAGTAACTCATAACGCATGGAAAATACTAGCTTGAATGGGCTTGATCATCCAATTGGGTCAGTCTGAGGCAAGTGGATCATTTGATTTTAGCCCGTGCGTTCCCTGTTGTGATTGGCTGCTTTTAGGCGTCTCTGCTGCGAGTAATGGCGCTGCTGTCTCGATAGGATAAGGTGTGTTCTTTCGAGCAAAATACTGCGCTAGACGTAAATCAATCAGCTCTTGAAAATAATCTGCAAAGCAGTCTTGTAGCGTTGCGGTGACGTTAAAGTTAAGTGCAAAGCTATCATCCTGTTCAATAAACCAAGCTTGCTTGCTGGTTTTGTCTGTATTGCAGGAATAATGGATTGGGTTTTTACGCCAATAGCTCAGCCAGCTACGGCTTTCTGCGCTGGCCTGTTGAATCTGTGCAGGTAGTTCATTGCGCAGGTTGTCAGGTCTGTGCTCCAACAAATGACGGCTGCGCTGTGCTAACTGTGCGGTGTTGACGGGCCCGCGCACCCCATCTAAATCTAAGAAGGCTTGGTATAAGAAACCTTTAAAACTTTTGGTCATGGCTGTGGTTTCCACGCCTTTTGCGAAGAAATCACCATGTTCAGCCAGCAGTTGCTGCAGCTGTGCATCTTGCTCGTGTTCTGCAATGAGTGCCAACCAGCTGCCGGCTTGTTTACGCATTTTCGGCAGGTCGTAACCTTTGTGGAAAAACTCCGTTGCGCTGGGGCGGCGGCCGAGCTCATTGCGCAATTGTAGATAGTCCTCAGCTGCTGTATTGCCAATTTTGCGTGCGAGCTTTTCCCAGAAGCCTATTAACTCTGGAGCGAAGTGAATAAAACACCCTTCAGCGAGCTCAATCTTCGAGTTTTGTCGCAAGGTTTTAAGCACAGTATTGCGGTCTTTTTCGCCAAGTAGTGCGGCAGGGCTGTTGAGAAAGGCGTGGTGATTACCTAAGAAATCTAAAACCACCACATGCGTTTTATTGGTGCTTGCTGAGAGGCGCAAACCGCGTCCCAGTTGTTGCAGGAAAATAATTTTAGACTCGGTGGGGCGTAACATCAGCACGGTGTCTAGTGCGGGCAAATCTGTGCCTTCATTAAATATATCCACAGAAAAGATAACATCGAGTTGTCCTGCTGCCAGCTGTTGTAAGGCTGCATGGCGCGTTAGGGATGAGCCAGCATAGACAGCGCCGGCCCGTACCCCCTGTTGCTGGAAATATTGGCTCATATAATCAGCATGCTTCTGTGAAATACAAAAGCCCAGCGTGCGGGTTTGTTTATATTGGCACCAGTGTTGATAAATATGTTTGGCGCGTTTTTGTGTGACAAACGCAAATTCGATTAACTGCGGATCAAAACGTCCGCTGCGCCAAGGGATTTCCTGATAATCCACATATTCATCATAGAGGCCGTAATAGTGAATCGGAGCCAGCAGTTGCTGATTAATGCCGTGCACAAGGTTACGTTCAAAAACTAGATTGTTATCGCATAGGCTGAGAATATCCGCCTGATCGGTACGTTCAGGGGTGGCGGTCAGCCCTAATAAAAACTGCGGATTAAAATGCTTGAGAATAGCGCGATAGCTGGGCGCGCTGGCGTGGTGAAACTCATCGACCACAATGTAATCAAAATACTCGCTGTTAAAACGCTGTAGCGCGTCGGGCTTGCTAAGGCTCTGCACCGAAGCGAACACGAAGTCTGCCTTGCAGTTTTTGTGTGCACCTTGAAATAATCCAGTTCGTGCATTGGGGTGTACACGGTTAAAGACCGATTGCGCCTGCAACAGGATTTCTTCACGGTGGGCGACAAAGAGCACACGCTTTGCTTGCATTTGTAGGGCATCAAAAGCGGCGAGCCAAGTTTTACCCATACCCGTGGCCAGTACCACAAGGCCGCGATAAAACCCTTCGCTGCGGGTGTGAAGTAGCGCTTCTAAAGCTTCAACTTGGACGCTGTTGGGGCTGGGTTGTTCAAACACCTCGTCAACGAATCCGATGACTTGGCGTATCAAGGGCTGGCTGACTTGGCGTCGAGCGCTGTAGTTATCAATCCAATCAGCACTTAAAACTACGCAACTGGGTTCGATAAAAAGTTGCGCGAAGGCGTGACGTATTTTTATGAATTCTTGCGCTGCGTCTGAGTCGTGCGGTGGCAGCCAATCATGTCGCCACGACCATTCGTAAGCATGGGTCAGGGCTGTGCGGCTGATATTGTTAGAGCCAATAAAAGCACAACCTTTATCAATTTTGGCATCTTTATTTTGCGTAAAAATATAAGTTTTTAGGTGAAAGCTGGTTTGTCCTCGGCACTCAAAAACACGCACTTCAGCGCCACGCTCAGCAAGCATCAGCAGCTCTCGCAAAGCGCGAGGGTGAGTGATATCTAAATAGTCTGAGGTTAATATGCGTAGCAGTGCGCCGTTATTGAGTGCTTCGAGTAAAGCCTCAAACAGCAACTCAAGCCCTGATGGCTGGATAAATGAAACCGCTATTTCAATATCGCTGGCTTGATAAATCGCCTCCAGCAATTTGGGCAATAGCGGATCGTGCTGGGTGCCAGTGGTGAGGCGTGGGCTATTGACTAACATTTATACAGGCACTTACTGAGCCTGCAGTAAAGCGTTTAACCATTGCTCATCGGCACGTTCCGGGCGCTGATCAGCACTGATCCAAGTTTCATAAATACTGAGCCCAGTATCTTCTAGAAACTCAGCTAAACGCTCTTCTGTGCAGTTGGTAAAGTGGCGGCCATTGTGATTTGTTTCGCCTTCGCCGTATTTAAATGACACATACATCACGCCCTTGGGCTCGAGTAACTCAGCCATATGCTTTAGTGTGGCTGACATATTTCGAGCTGGCACATGCAGTAAAGAGGCGCAAGCCCAAATCCCTGCAAAGGGGCGATCACTGGTAAAATTCAGAAAGGTACTCAGCTGTACATGAATACCGCTTGTTTCTTTAGCTATTTTTACCAGTTTAGGGCTGGCATCAAAGGCTTCAACCTGGTAGCCCAGTTGCAAAAAAACAGCCGCATCGCGCCCAGCGCCACAGCCAGCGTCGAGAATCCTGCTGGCGGGAGGCAGTTGTGCTAAAAAGCGTTCATGCAACGGGCTCATATCCACTTGTAAAGTATCTTGGGCAAATTGCTCAGCATTATCTTCGTAATATTGTACTGTCATAGATATCCCTAAATGTTCACGAGTAACTGTGGCTTAATAATGGGCCATATCGGCCTTGAGTGCCAAGTGCTGCGCAGATTCCGCAACGATTTGTAAGGGGTGCTGCAGCGTATTTTAAACTAAAGCGTGAGGCAGCTGAATGGATTGGCAGAGAAGGCTTGTTCTGCAATTGGATCGGTTGATAAAAAATGTTTTGCTAAAACAAATAATTATTTCCCATGCTAGCGCTTGTGCTGAACATAAAAATCCATAGCTATTGATTTACATCATGTTTTTCACCGATAATATCGCAAAATACAGCGCAAACAAGAAAGGCTGTTGTGCTCAGCAGCAAAAAAGTTTGTGTGAATGCAATATAAATAATCAATTTAAACTAACAATTATAATTCATGTTGATTTTAAACTATTTTGAAAATAGGGGCTACAGTGAAAAATATAAGTGTTGCGAATAAGTTGATTTTTGGAATAGGGGCTATCTTGCTTTTAACCGTGATATTGGCGGTTAATAGTTTTAGCAGCATCAATAATATTAACGTACGGGCTTATAATACCGAGAGGATTGCCCTGCTGGGTGAGCATGTAAATCATCTGCTTATCGATAGTTTAAATTATAAAGCAAGCTCTGATGAGAAGTATGTTGCAAACATAAGATCGGTGATAGAGCAAATTAAGAATGAGGCAGACGCAACAAAAACCACACTGATTGCACAGCGTAATATTGATGCAATGGATCAGTTGTCACTTGATATGAGTGAGTATGAAAGATTATTTTCCAACTATATTAAAGCAAAGAAAAATAAAGAAAATAATATTGCTGCTGCAGTAAGTAGTGGGACTGCGACTAATGCCGCACTTGTTGAGCTTAACCTGTTAATTAACGGTACAGCGCAGCAGCCTTTTGTCCATGAGGATCTGTACAGCGCTACGACAGGGCGGCTTGTTACTGATTTAATTATTTCACGACGCACGCTTGCTTATTTTGCGCGCGTGTACTTAATGGAAGAAACAGACTCCAGTCTGGAAAATCTAGAGCAGGGGTATAGCGAGCTGAAAAGTATCGCAGCCACACTGCAACAAAGACTTCCAAGTAATCGTTCAGAAGTTGTAAGTCAAATCTTAGAAAGTATTGACGAGTATATGACTTATTTGCGCAATGTGTCTCCATTAGCTGTGGAGTTAATTGCAGCAGAGAAGCAAATGAATGATTTATATGTACGTGTGCAAAATGATATTGACGCGCTTAATGAATTTGTCAGAGAGTTACGTTCTCAGGAAACGAATCAATCTAAAGTCTATGCAGCTATATTGACTGTACTAGCAATTGGATTGGGTGTTTTGATTGGCTGGTATATTATTAAGCAAATTGTCACGCCTCTCAGTCAGGCCGTTGCAATTGCTCAAGCCATTGGTGATGGTGATATGATCGGCCATGGTGTTGAGAAAAGAGGCGATGAGTTTGGTGTCCTATTAAATGCATTAGACCAAACACGAGACAACCTAAGGGAAGCCTTGGGTGAAGTGAATGGTTTTACTTCACAGCTTGCTGCAGCGGCAGAAGAACTATCTGCTGTTACTACGCAAACCAGCGCGGGTGTGCAGAGTCAGCGTGAAGAAACGGACCAGGTTGCCACTGCAATGAATGAGATGACGGCAACTGTGCAAGAGGTAGCCAGAAGTGCTGAGGAGGCAGCATCAGCTGTAGAGAAAGCCAATCGCTTGGTGCTCAATGGCGAGCAAGTGCTGCAGAGTGTATTAGACTCAAATAATCGTTTAACAGTGCAGATAAAGCAAAGCTCTGAAGCTATGCATCGATTAAATGAAGACAGTACAAATATCTCTACGGTGTTGACGGTCATTAACTCGATTGCTGAACAAACGAATCTATTGGCATTGAACGCTGCCATTGAAGCGGCGCGGGCCGGTGAAGCCGGGCGTGGATTTGCCGTGGTTGCTGATGAAGTCCGTGGCTTGGCGCACCGCACGCAAGTGTCAATCGCGCAGATCGAGGAGCTCATTGCTAATTTGCAGACGGGTTCAGGCAATGCAGTTGTTATGATGGACAGTAGCTGTACTCTTTCAACAGCAACATTGGAGCTGGTTGAAGAAGCCAATCATGAGCTACAAGCTATTACGCGTGTCGTGCATGAGATTCAAGCAATGGGCATGCAAATCGCTACAGCGGCCGAAGAGCAAAGTTTGGTTGCAGAAGAGATTAACCGTAACATTGTCAATGTTAATAATGTTGCAGATCAGTCCGCAGCGGCAGTTGAAGAAACTGCAGCCTCTTCGCATGAGTTGGCACGCTTAGGGCAGCAGCTGCAAAACTTAGTGATGCGCTTTAAGATCTAAGGCATATTTTGTAAACATACTGCACCAATGTCGATGTTACCCAAGCAGTCTATTGGGAATACTCAGCGACATTGGTGCAGATTAAAAAAAACCGCCCCAATTGGGGCGGTTTTGTTATGAATGGAATTATTTAACATTGAGCTTGCGGCTGTTTTCCACGGCTTTGCGCTTAGGTAAAACCAAGTGCAGTAAGCCTTCCTCGTAGCTGGCTTCTGCTTGCTCTAAATCGATCTCGCTCGGTAACTCAAAGCGGCGGGAGACACTGCCATAGTAGCGCTCGCTACGCAGGTTACGGCTGCCTTCACCTGAGCTGTTCTTCTGCTGAATTTCAGCTTTGATACTTACGATGGCGCCATCAATGTCAACATGGATGTCTTCTTTTTTGACGCCCGGTAACTCTGCTTGAACCTTATAAACATCGCCGGCCTCTTCAATGTCGACCTTGATGCTTTGCGGTAGTGGGTCACCGTGCAGAGGTTTGATATAAAAGCCGCCCAGATCGCCCATCAACTCATCGAACAGTCGGCTGCGTGTAGGAAACATACTCATGTCTATTCTCCTTTTGGGTTTCGGTATATCTAAATATATAAGGACGAATAATTACATTTCAAGGGCAGGGCAATGACTAGAGTTTGCTGTTTAAGCGCTGGTGAAAACTAATGGCATGGCGAATGCGTTAAGGTCATCCATTACGCATAGATATAAAACAAATACTCTTGTCCATTTTTTACGGGGTCTTGGGCAAAGGTATAGCCGTGGGCAATGGCTTCTTCAGGGACATTGCGAAATGAGCCTGGGCAGTCGGTGATGACTTGTAGCAGCTCGCCTTTATTCATGCCTTCGAGTGCTTCGAGGGTATAGATCACAGGGTAGGGGCAAGATTCACCGCGTAAGTCCAAGGTGAAATCGACTTCTTTTAGTTGTTCCATATTATTTTGCAGCTCGCTTGAGTTCGAATGTGCGATGATAGCTTTTTTCGCGATACAGCGTCAGGGCGTAGAGCACACTCAGCATGGCTAAGGTGCTGATAATAGCGCCAGTTGGCCCTAGGCTTGTGACTAGATTAATTTTCTCACCGCTGGCAACTAGCGCATTATAAACCCCTAGATGATCCCAGCTATAGGCCAATAAGGTTGCACCGATGATATTGCCGGCGAAGACGGGTAAAAACAGTACCTGTCCTTCCATTAGGCGGTACATCATGCCTGTTTCACAGCCGGAGGCCATGACAATACCCAGCCCAAATAAAACGCCGCCGACTAGAGTGCTGAGCGCAGCCACTTGTGTGATCGGGGTGAGATCATATATTGAAATCACTATTACAGTTAATAGAGCGCTGGCGGCCATCCCGAGAATAATAGCTTTGGCCATTAAGCTGCGCCCAACCAAAAATAAATCACGGAAAGCTGCGGTAAAACAGATTTGTCCGCGCTCAATCAGAATGCCAAAGGCCAGACCAAAGAGGGCTCCTAAGCCCAGCATTTTTTCGCCGCTGGCAAATAAGTAAATCAGTAGTCCTGCATAGGTAATAGCGATAGCTGCACCTAGATACGGCTGGATCAGTCGCTTTTTAACTTTTGCGGGTTGGACGACGCCACGGGTTAAAGAAGGGCGGCCTTTCCACCAGCGGGTTTGGCTCAGTTTTGCGCCAAAAAAGGTACCAATGCCAGTGGCAACAATAAAAATCCATGAGTGCAGTGAAAATTGCGGGACACCCGTGAAGAAAGCCGCTAGGTTGCAACCCAGCGCTAAACGTGCGCCAAAGCCGGCAATAATGCCGCCTATAAAGCCTTGCGCATAGCGACGTTTTTGTTGCGGGAGACGGATCTTAAAGCTATTGCTGAGCAGCACCATCATAAGCGCGCCGATAAACATGCCCCAGACAATCCAGCCATCGGCACGGCTCCACGTTGCGCCCTGCAGATTAAGCATTTGAAAATACTGCCAATCGGAAACATCAACGCCCAACAGCAATAAAATATCACCGCCAAGCCGTGTAAATTCACCGGTGACTGCCCATACCGTTGAGCTAAGGCCGAAATATAAAGCACTGAGCGCGCCAGCCATCAGTAGTACAACATAGGGATTCCAATGGCGCTGAAAAATACTGCTTATCACTGATCGCATGGGGCTCTTGGTCTTAGGTGGTGATTTCAGATGCATACTGAGTCAAAACTGTATTAAAGAGTGAAATATACTGGGTGAAATAGGCCTGCACTCTCAGCATTAAAACTGGCATACCGCACCAGCGAGACAGCGCGGCGCCAGTCTTCGTTGCGGCGCTATAGTAACCTGATATGCAAAGCAGAGCATCACTCGCTGCTGCCTATTTAAAGTCAGTGTGAGCGCCTGCGGGGAAAATTGTCATCCCAGTCTGAGATGGAGGTGTATTGAGCGAGTAAGCAGCATGCTCTTTTGCCGTGTTGCTCCTTCGCGCGATCTCAACAGAGCGTCAGCGCTGTGACACTGCGCTATTTAATTTACAGTGGCGGTGCTATTTTATGATTTTTACGGGGTTTTTATGACGCAACCGACATCAGCAACCCATACCGCCAAGGATCTTAGCGACGACCCTGTACGCTGGCGGATTCTGGCGGTGCTACTGATCGCGATTTTTATGTCGCTGATGAGTGTTAGCGTAGTCAATGTGGCTTTGGCGTCGATTCAAGATGGGCTCAGTGCCAGTCAGTCGGATATTCAGTGGGTGCTATCGGGTTACGCCTTGACCTTTGGAGTGGTGCTGGTCAGTGCTGGACGTGCTGGTGATCTGATGGGGCGTGGCGGGATTTTTATCCTCGGTGTGGTCATTTTTACTCTTGCTTCAGTGGCTGCCGGTTTAGCGCCGGATGCGTATTGGCTCAATGGTGCGCGCTTTGTGCAAGGGGTGGGTTCGGGTTTTATGAACCCGCAAGCTCTGGGCATGATTCAACAGTATTTTCGTGAATCAGAGCGTGGTCGCGCCTTTGGCTTTTTTGGTACGACGGTAGGGGTGTCTGTCGCCATTGGTCCGGTGATTGGTGGACTATTGATTCAACTGGGCGGCTTAGAAATCGGTTGGCGTCTGACATTTTTGATCAATGTGCCAGTGGGTCTGCTGACCATAGTGCTGGCGTTACTCTGGTTTCCACGACCGTTAATCCATAAGCCGAAATTGCAGGAACATAAGGGCTTAAGTTCTTTGGATCCGATTGGAGCACTATTGCTGGGTTTAGGTGTGTTGGCGGTACTTTATCCCTTTGTTGAATCCGCATCGTCTGCACTGCTGTGGCTGTTGCTGCCGAGCGGACTGCTGTTGTTTTACCTATGGGTACGTTGGGAGCGTTGGTATACCTTGCGCGGCTACAGCCCCATGGTCGACTTAAAGATTTTTACCACCTCCAGTTACCGCAACGGTAGCATTATTATGACGCTGTATTTTTTGGGAATGACCAGTGTTTGGGTGTTGATTCCCTTATATGTGCAGCAAGGGCTTGGTTTTTCAGCGTTTGAAGCCGGCATGGTCGGCATCCCCTCAGCGCTGCTTTCCGCTTATTCCGCGAACTGGGCTGGTAAACGCGTGAATAGCTATGGTCGTAAAGTTGTGATTGGCGGTTTGAGCATGGCTATTTTCGGCTTGCTCAGCAGTGTCGCGGTGGTGCTGCTGCATGAATATCTGAGCTTAAGTATTTGGTGGTTGCTGGTGACCTTGGGCTTCTTTGGCCTTGGCCAAGGCTCGGTGGTCAGCCCTAACCAAGCGCTGACTCTGGCTGAAGTGCCGTTGGCTTATGCCGGCAGTTCGGGGGCGATCATGCAAACGGGGCAGCGCATTGGCACCTCGGTGGGAATCGCGGTGATCACTGCCATTGTTTTTGCCGTGCGCCCCTATAGCTCATGGTCGGTGGCGGTGAGTGTTGGTT
>JAAYFI010000019.1 GCA_012728315.1 Gammaproteobacteria bacterium | reverse complement strand
TAGTTTACGAATCATGATATTCCTTGCCTCTTTGTAGTGAGTTGGGTTGACATGCAATCTAGGTCAGTAGAAACACATTCCAACATAAAAATAGACTGCAAGACTCAAGTATTTATCCGTCACTCGTGCAAAATCGGATGCGTTATTACAGATACTTCGTAAAATAATATTTCCATGGTCCATCTGCGTAACAGAGGACACCCGCTGCATCAGTAACCTGAAAACTCCTCAGTACGAATATTGTCAGCATCTACACCCGCCTGTAGCAGCATTTCTAGCATGGCATGCACCATCCCACGCGGCCCCGTAATGTAATAAATCGGCTGCGTCAAATCGTCGATGTACTTGCTCAGCATGGCTTGATTAATAAACCCCGTTTCGCCTTCCCAGGTCCGCTCTGACTTTTCCATCTGTGCCATGGTGCCCACAAACGTATAATTTGGATTACGGCTCTGCAACTGCACCAGCTCATCCAAGAACACGGCATCTTCCGGCCTATTATTCGCATCAAACAAAAAAATCTTATGCGGCAGCTGATCATGCGCCGCTTGCAGCACAATACTTCTTGCCGGTGTTAAACCGATTCCGCCCGTGAGGAACACAGCGGGTATACGTGCATTATTGTGCAAAGTGAAAGAGCCATAAGGTCCATCTAGGGTCAGCTCTGTACCTAGGGGCATATGTTTTAACACCCGTTTAAATGCACTATCACGCATGCGGGTAGCAAACATCAGCGCATCTTCAAAAGGTGCATTGGCCAAAGAAAAGGTGCGGGTATTACCTTCGGCATCGGTTTCAGCCGGATCTATTAAAGTGAGATCGGCGTACTGGCCAGGCTTAAACATAAACCCTTGGGGCTTGTTAAAATAAAAAGCCATAGTGCCCGAGGCGATATCTTCTTTCTTGATTAATTTGACGGTATAGACAGGCATGGTGAAGTCCTCTTAGCTGGAGTGACAACTCAGGCCTGCGAAGCGACCGAACATTCAACCCAACACGCCGATAACCACGCTCTAAACGCCTTGCGGCCATGTGTTGTATGTATTTGCGACGCAACAGCCCGTTACTTAACGGTGCTGCTCATCATTACGCACGCGTCTCATTCTGCACCGCAAACGAGAAAGACTGCAACCGTAGATCACGCCTAAATCAATACACCAACCGCCCAGCAGTCTCTAGCGGTTAGCCATTTGAATACAGCTAAGCCCCTAGCCTGTTCAGGCTAGAGGCAGCACATGGTCTCTTAAGTGGTTGAGTACCCCAAGTACTCAGGTAGCCACAGAGCAATTTGCGGGAAGAACAACACCAGCAACAACGCACTGAACATGGTGACCATAAACAGCATCGACCAGCCAAAGGTTTCTTCGAGACGGATATTGGCCACCTTGGTGGTGACCATCAGATTGATAGCGACCGGCGGCGTGAACTGCCCAATGGCAATGTTCATCGCCAGCAAAATACCAAACCACACAGGATTCCATTCAAAATACTGAATCAAGGGCACAAGGATCGGCGTTAGAATCAAGTAAATAGAGATGGCATCCAGCAGCATACCGGCCAACAACACCAGCAGCATCACTAATAATAGTAAGACCAAGCCGTTATCGGAAATCGCCAGAATACTGTCTGCTAAGCGGGTAAAGGTGCCTAAGGTCGTTCCGGCCCAAGCAAAAATACCGGCCAGAGCAATAATGATCAGCACCACGCCAGAGATTTTCACCGCCTCGTTTAACATATCGATTAGGCTCGACCAACTCAGCTGACGGTATACAAAAGCACCAATGATTAACCCGTAAGTGACCGCGACCACGGCCGCTTCTGTTGGGGTAAACAGGCCTGAACGTAACCCCCCTAAAATAATCACCGGCGCTAACAAAGCCGGAATAGCTTTAACAAAACTGCTGCGGATTGATGGCAGCTCCTCATCGCTGCTCTGCACCCTTTCCCAGCCATGACGTTTAGCCAAGAAGTACGCCGGTACCAGCAAAGAGGCGCCAGCTAATAAACCCGGGAACAAACCCGCAGCAAATAAGGCGCGTAAATCCAAACCTGGCATCATCACGGAGTACAAAATCAGAGCAATGGACGGCGGAATCAGAATCGCTGTTGACGAGGCGGCGGCAATTAAAGAAGCGGAAAACGGACGCGGATAACCCGCTTTTGTCATACTTGGCAACATCACCATAGCCACCGCTGCCGCATCGGCAGGACCTGAGCCACTCATGCCGCCCATAATTAAACAGACCAGCACCGCAACCAGTGCTAAGCCGCCATGCCGGCGACCAATCAAAGATTGAGCAAAGTTCACCAAGCTGGCCGCAACCCCAGCCCGCTCAAAAATAATACCGGTTAAAATAAACAGCGGAATCGCAATCAACGGGTATTTGGCAATACTGTTATAGGTGTTGGTTCCCAGCGTGGCCAACATATCCGGGGACAATCCGGTCACAATAGCGGCGACACCACCTAAACCTAAAGCAAAGGCGACCGGCATGCCGATCAACAAGCAGGCCCCAAAAATAAGGAGCATCCATACGTCAGGGCTCATTGTTCTTCCCCACTGCGTGGATCACCATCGCGTAAACGATTAAAAAGATTTTGTGTGCAACGAAGAATGACCGCGCAAGCTAATACCGGCAGCCAAATCAGATAAATCCAGGTTGGGTAGCCCAAGCCCGGGGACAATGACTCCCAAGAATATTCTTCATAGGTGAGCAAACCACCGTACCAAACGACCAAGCCCAGCACCACAACACTGCCAAGCCACTGCAAAACATAAGCAATGCGCAGCCCAGTTAAGCCCAAATAGTTTTCTAATAAGGTAATACGAATGTGCTCATTACTTCTTGCCGCTACCGCCGCACCGGAAAAAGCCAACACAACCATTAAAAACACGGAAAACTCTTCAGTAAAAGCAAAAGAGGCGTTAGTGCTATAGCGCACCACAACGTTAGCCAAGCTAATGATACTAATCGCTGTCAAAGCGATAATGCCCAGCCAAGACTCGAGGGGGATTGGTTTTTTTGACATAAATAATTGCAACCAGCGATAGCCAAATCCTGCCCCAGCAGGGTGTTCCGGGGCAGGGTTTAGAGTGAGTAAAAATTAGCGATTTTTAATAGCGTCCTGCGCGGTATCAACGAGTTTTTTACCGATACGCGGGGTCCATTTTTCATATACTTTTTGCGTTGCAGCAACAAATGCCTGATGCTGCTCAGGCGTCAGCTCAGTCACTTCAACACCACGCTCACGGATCGCTTGCAGAGTATCCGCTAGCTCAGCACGGGACTTTTTGATTTCCCACTGGCCTGCATCAATCGCCGCTTGCTTAAGTAATGCCTGATCATCAGCTGACAGCGTCGACCATACACGCTTACTCACACCGAAAATCAGCGGATCATTCATGTAGTGCCACAGGGTCAGATACTTTTGACCCGCACGGTCAGCTCGCGCCACATCAAACACAGCCAAAGGGTTTTCTTGGCCATCAACCGCACCTGTGGTCAGTGCTGGCAAAGCATCGGTCCAGCTCATCTGTGTAGGGTTAGCACCTAAGGCATTAAACGTATCGAGGAACAGCGGTGATCCCACAACACGGACTTTTAAGCCATTGAGATCCGCAGGCTCGTTCAAAACACCACGCGAGTTGGAGATTTCACGGAAACCATTTTCACCCCACGCCAAAGGCACAACGCCGCGTTTTTCAATGGCCTCAAACACCATTTTACCTGCTTCACCTTGCGTTACCGCATCGACCGCTGCGTTATCAGGCATTAAAAAAGGTAAAGAGAACAGATTGACTTCAGGCACTTGCGTGGACCAGTTAATGGTCGATCCCACAGCCATATCAATCAAACCACTGCGCATTGCAGAAAACTCGCGGGTTTGATCCCCCGATACCAGCTGTGCGTTAGGGTAAATTTTTAGCGTAATACGACCGTCGGAACGCTCCTTGACCAACTCAGCCCATTTGTCTGCAGCCTGCCCCCAAGGGAAAGCATCGGACAAAACAGTTGAAACAGAAAACTCGCGAGTTTCTTGAGCAAAAGTCGGTGTAGCGCCAAAAGCTAGGCAAGCAGCACTCAGTAACAGCCATTTTTTGATTCGCATTCTAATCTCCAATGTGATTTTTGGGGCACGATATTAGCAGAATAGAGCGCCAAGGCTTTAGCTTGCTGGAGATAATTGGCGCAAAGGCTAAGAAATTTAGTTCGTATCGGCAGTGTGGTGCTGCTTATCAACAGAATAATCCTCAGGGCCTTACCACAACCTTTACTGATTGTTGCTTCTAGATTATTTCTCCTGCCTTGCCCGTAGCGGCCTATGCATACAAAAAACCTAAGCTTCATACGCCTTACGATAGCGACCTTGGTAGTCAAAAATCCGCTCTTGCACCTGCCAGTAGTGCTTGTGTTTGCGCGCAATAACAAAGTCGGGTGCGGGCAGTAAGGCTTGTATATCCAGCACCTCGTCCAGCGTGTTGAATGCTTGCGGTGCTTGACTATGGGCTAAGCGTCGGCCAAACACTTTATTGAAGACATTGCGCTGGGTCGGTTTACTGAAATCAAAGAACTCACTGAGCTCTTCACCATCTTCAGCGTGATAGGTGATTTTCAGCGCGCTGTCGTTGCCACTTAAGGTGATGCCAGCACAGCGGATCACCATGGCATCTTTCAATTTCAGCGCATCACGGAGCTGATCATCGGGGTCGATAATGGCTTTTTTACACTGATGGCAATTGCGTGCAGCAATATCATTCTCCGCGCTACAGTGCGGGCACTCTTTGAAACGAAAACGGTAATCGCACTGCTCCAAGGGTTGCACGGGCTCGTCATCTTCATCCGTCTCCAACAGCCCATGACAACGGCGTCCATAGTGCTCAATCACATGGCCTGCACCGTCTGTTTTGCCCCAAAAGATATTGGCAAAACCACAGCTTGGGCACAGCACCTGCACCGGTTCACTGTCAGCGCTGGGCTTCTTCTCCCCCACTTCTGGGTGATACAAATTGACATTATTGCCGGCGTAATCAATCACCAAACAGTCTGTTTTACCTTCGTCCAAACGTAGGCCGCGACCGACGATTTGTTGGTACAAACTGACCGACTGGGTCGGACGCAAAATGGCGATAAAATCCACATGGGGCGCATCAAAGCCCGTAGTGAGTACCGACACATTGACCAGATACTTGAGCTGGCGCTGCTTAAAGCGCTGAATCAGCTGATCACGCTCACGCTGGTCAGTGGCTCCCGTAATCAACGCGGTCTGCTCTGGCGGCAAATAACCGGCGATTTCCTTGGCATGATCCACTGTTGCAGCAAAGATCATCACCGCCTGACGCTTAACCGCCAGCTCCATCACCTGCTCAATAATGGCGCGGGTGACCCGCTGATGCTTGCCGAGCAGCGCATTCACATCATTTGCCGCATATTCACCAAAGCGGTTCGAGGTCAGCGCTGAGAAATCATATTGCGCCACCGCTGCGTCAACCAACTTAGGCTGAGTCAGATAGCCGCGATTAATCATATAGATCAACGGCAGCTCATAAATGCAGTGCACAAAAGGTTTTTCTGCTTCACTGCGCACAAAACCCCGGTAGTGATAGCGGTAAATCCAACCCATGCCTAAACGATAGGGCGTGGCGGTGAGCCCCAGTACTTTAAGGTCTTTGTTGTGCTCGCGCAGTTGCTCGATAATGCGCTGGTACTGACTGGTATCTTCACCACTGACGCGGTGGCACTCATCGATAATAATTAAGGCGTATTCATCTTTAAAGTATTCAAGATTCGCCGCCACCGATTGCACACTGGCAAAGGTCACTTGATGGCGATTGTCCTTACGCTTTAATCCCGCCGAGAAAATACCACCCTCCACCCCATAGCTCTGATACTTAGCATGGTTCTGCTCAACCAGCTCTTTAACGTGGGTGAGCACCAGAATTTTACGTCGCGCCAAACGGGCCAACTCAGCAATCACCAAACTTTTCCCGGCACCGGTCGGCAACACAATCACCGCCGACTCAGCAGACTTGCGAAAGTGTTTTAAAGTGGCGTCCACGGCGTCTTGTTGGTAAGGCCGCAATTTAAAAGGTGCATTCATTGGGCAGTGCTTAACGTGATGAGGATGACAGGAGGTCATACTAACAAATCCCCTGACCTGCTAGCCTGTCAATACATCTGCTGCGGCTGTTTAACTGACTTTAAGCAGCGCAATGTCTATTTGCTTGCCAAGGGTGCTTCCAGCTTATGAATGACAACCTAAAAATCCAAGGCCTCGCCGTCCCTGAAGAACTGCTGATTGATGTCTATCGATCCGCTCCAGCTCAGCCTTCACCTTGGGTGGTGATCAGCGATCAGGTGATGGGCGGCGTGTCCAGCGCGGTACTGCAGCAAGACCAGCGTATCAACTCGAACTGTAGCTGTTTAATCGGCCGTACTCGTTTGGATAACAACGGCGGCTTTGTGCAGATGAGGCTTGATATCGAGCCAAGTTACTTGCGCACTGACTATCGAGGCATTTTCATCGAACTGTACGGCAGTGCACAGGATTATAATCTGCATGTGAAAACCACTCAGCTGAACAGGCCTTGGCAATCCTTTCGCTGCACCTTAACGGTAGAACCGCAATGGACTCGGTTTATCGTGCCCTACGAACAACTTGAAGCTCATCGCACTGACGCGAAGCTGCAGCCTACAGCAATCAGAAGCATTGCTGTGGTGGCGATTGGTCAGGCGTTTGATGTGGATGTTTGTGTAAGGCGGTTGGGGTTTTACCGCTAAAACGCCACGACTTGCAGCACGAGCCTGTCCCGATGCTCTTGCAGTTTAATTGCGGAAATCAGGCACAGCCCTCCTGCTGGGTCGAGCTATGCTTCTGCTGACTTGTTATGACTGTTTAAACTGCAAAGCGCGATAAAGGGTAGCGCTCGATCACCGTATATCGCGAGCCGTTTGCGCTTTGTTGGCTCTCAAACAATACGAACTGCTCCACCAGAAAAGCTCCGAAAACCGTTTCACGATAGTCGGCCAGCAGATGCTCTACTGAGCCGGGCTCATGCTTAAATCGGGCTAAAGTGAGATGTGGGCAATAAGCACGTCGCTCAGTTTGCATGCCGAGTGTCTCAACTTGGCTTTTAAGCGCGCAATGCAGACGCTTCACCGGCGCTTCGGGCGCAACGCCAGCCCAAAGATGCTTGGGCGCATGGGGTGGGCCAAAACACCCAAGCCCAGCAATACTCAACTCAAAAGCGGCCAGCGCACTATCTCGCGCAACCTCGCGCACCGCCAATAGCTGCTCGTCCTCTACACAGCCTAGAAACAACAAGGTCAGATGCAGCTGTTCAGCACTGTGCCATTGCGCACTCGCCACCTCAGTGTTCACCTTTAATAAACGCTCTTTAATCTGAGCGGGAATCTCCAACCCGAAGAACACTCTACGCATGGTTTGACACCGCACAGTTCATTTTACGCACCTTGCCAGCATGGGTTTTAAGCACCGCTTTCATGTAACCAGTTCACTGTTAGATATTAAGTGGAGCCGGCCGCGCGACCGTTGCCACCCCTTGTGGACTGCAATAAATGTTCTAAGGCGTTTCAAGTTTTTAATGGCTTCACCCATGTAAACTCGTTTCATTGACTTAACTTAGCGCGCCCTGCCCGTTATGTGCGCCCTGATTGTTGAGCCAATTATGGACATCAGGGCTCTCTATCCCTTAGTTGCTGCGTGTTGCTATAACCTTAATGCCTAAAGCGATCATTGCGCCACCTAATATACGGTCGATCCAGTGGCCAAACTTTTTAAAGTGTTGATTTACCCTCGGACGAGATAAAACCCCGACAACTGTCGAAAACCAAGCCAGTTGAATGACCATCATCCAAATACCATAGATCGCAATTTGATATACCGGCATATCAGGGGAAAGTACGACAGTAAATAGAGACAAAAAATATATGGGCGCTTTAGGATTTAATGCATTACATAAAAAACCCATGCCAATACTTTTCTTCGCTGAATATTTAATGACTTTTACATTCTGGTCTTCTGGATGACTGATGGGCTTAGAGCCTAAGCCTTTAACCCCTAAATATAATAAATAGCCACCGCCTAATATTTTAATGACCCATAATGCATTGGCGGAGTTAACAATAACTGCAGCCAAGCCAAATGCAGAGTAGACAATATGTATTGAAAGCCCTAAAGCTATGCCGATACTGCACATCAAGCCGGCCTTTTTCCCATTTGTTAATGTTTGCTGAGAAACTAAAATAAAATCCGGCCCCGGCGATGCGGCGGCTAGAATATGAATGCAGGTAATGAGCAACAAGCCTTGTAACAAGTCCACTTTAAACTCCAATTATGTGTTGCGTGATTGATGACTAACGCCGTACTCAGTGCGAAGAGGCGCACGCATAAGGCAACGCAAGGTCGGCTTTCTTCACCTCAGATGCAGCAGCCATGACTATTAGCATCAGTGAACAGGTTCGGTAAAGCAATATAACGCTGAGCACAGCAGCGTCCGCGCCAGGACGTTCGTCGGCCAACAGCTGCGATCTGTGATGTATTCAGTTGCAGCGCATGGTGCCGAAGGAGTCTGTACGGCAAACCGTTCCGTTACTACCACGCGTTGTACCGAAGGAATCGGTGCGCCAAGTATTGCCCCGATGATCTCGGGTTGTTCCAAATGAATCTCTGCGGTACGTAGAGCCATCGCTACCGCGGGTTGTTCCAAAAGAATCCGTGCGCCAGGTATTGCCGCGATTGTCTCTCGTGGTACCAAATGAGTCCGTACGGTATGTCGTACCATCACTGCACCTGGTATTTCCAAAAGAATCAGCGCGGCAAGTTAGATCTGCATAGGCCAGAGGCGCTCCTGTGATAAGAACGCATGCGATTAAAATATGCCTTATTTTCATTGCGATTTCCTTTGAGCTAACGTTCCGCTCTGCATCTGCGCGAACATTGCAATTATTGACTGTACTCTCTTTGTCCTGATCGCCAAAACTCAGCCGCTGCGCCCCACCCTGAATGAACTGTGAGGGCGCTAGACTGGATACACACAGGAGCGGTCTGGCCTGTAAAGCTGAGGTATGCATAGTTCATATCTGGAAATCATTCCGTGACTCACCGTGAATATGACAACCGCTTCGCTGCCCCCCTGCTTCATACGAACCCATCGTATTTGTTAGCCGTCAACTGCACGACCTTGAAGCTAAATCCATAAGCGCAAAACGCTGGCAAAGACACACCATAGCACCGCGATCAGTGGAGAAACTCGCCACACAGCAAGCAAACCAAACGCGACCACGGCAATGGCCAGATCTGCAGGGCTGGTTATACCTGATGTAAAGATCGGGCTGTAAAGAGCAGCTCCCAATAAGCCAACAACAGCGGCATTGACACCTGCAATGGCTCGGCCCACGATTGGATTGCTTGCAACAGCAGCCCAGAACGGGAGAACGCCAGCAACCAAAAGAAACCCCGGGAGAAACATGAAAACCAACGCCGTAGCCGCCATAAGGTATGTACCTTCCCCTAGCGATAACACCGCCCCGAGGTAAGCTGAGAAAGCAAACATTGGCCCAGGAATTGCCTGAGACGCACCGTAGCCAGAAAGAAACTGCTCGGGTGAGACCCAGCCAGTAGCAACGACAGAATCCTGGAGCAAGGGCAAGACAACATGACCGCCGCCAAATACCAAGGCCCCTGCTCTAAAGAACGCTTCTGCAACTGAGGCAAATTCGGGCTTTCCCGTTGCAAAAATTGGCAAACCAAGCAGCAAGAGGCCGAAAGTGAGAAGCAGAACGCTGCCGATTCGTGGGCCATAGGACATTTGAAGCCCGCTGGTGGCTTCAGGGGCGGATATGCCACGAAGAAAATAGGCACCCATTACAGCGGCCAACGCAACAACAACCAGCTGGGCCAAAGCTGATGAAGCGACAAGTAACGCCGCCGCCGACAAAATCGCAATTGTTCGCCTCAATGCGTCCGGGCACAACTTTTTGGACATGCCAAGCACGGCATCCGCGACCACGGCGCAGGCCACGAGCTTTAACCCGTGTACCGCAGCCTGGCCAATTGGGCCAGAGAGCAGCGGTAATGCTGCCGCGAAGGCAACCAGTAACAGCACTGACGGCAGAGTAAAGGCCACAAAAGCGGCAAGCCCACCAACCCACCCAGCGCGCAGCAAACCGAGACTGAAACCCAGTTGACTGCTGGCAGGGCCCGGCAAAAACTGGCAGATTGCCAACAGCTGGCCAAATTGATCATTACTGACCCAGCGACGACGCTCGACGAGTTCAGCTCGGAAGTAACCCAGATGCGCGATAGGTCCGCCGAAAGATGTCAGGCCGAGCTTCAAAAACGCCAAGAAAACTTCAACCGGGCTACCAGGTTGTGATTTTTTTTCCGTAGTTTCAATCATGCGATAAATATCCTGACACAGGGTGAGACTGGCTTTGATGGCTAATGCCCGGCCCACACTCCGGTTTGGAGCCGCAAAGCGACGGAAAACTGGTCGCCGTGCAGCCGATTATTAACGCCTGCCGAGCCAGTACTGCGGACGTCGCCGGTCATGAGCAACAGCCAGAACTTGAAAGTCATCAAGCTTCTCTCGGTAAATGATGGATAGCGGAAATCGGTGAAGAGGTGCTCTACGAATATCTGGCGGCAACTCGATTTGCCAGCCTTTCGGTGACTCGCCGATTAAATTGGCTGGGGCCTTAAACTCCTCTATCAAGGCACCACCCACCCTAGGAACTCGTGATTCGTAATAACCAACTGATTCCAGGAACTCGGCTTCCGCTGCCGGGTGAAAAGAATAGTTCATTTGATCAGGTCTCGAGCCTTCCTCATAACATCTTCGCCGGACACTGCCTGCACTGAGCCGCTGTCGAGCTCTTCAGCCCTGCGCCGTGCCTCAAGCAGCCAATCGGACCTGAGCTCTTCTTTTGATGGAGACTCTAGGCTCAATACCAGACGCTGGACCAGTTGAGCCCGTTCCTCTTTGGGCAGGAGAAGCGCTTCGTCTTGAATTTTCTGGAGATCCATAAATAAAAACCTTTCTTTCTCGTGTCAATTAATTTTGGCACGGATTGATTGCCCGTACCACGGCTTGTTTTTTCTGCTTTAACGCCTGCGCTCACCAGCATTTGATGTGGAGCCGATTTGGCGCCAGCAACAGCGAGGACGGGTCAAATGTCCGGTGCAGCGCATTGTTAGCCACTAATGATCGATATTCCAAGTAGTATGGGCGTTAATAATGTCGCCACTACATTCATTCCCAAATAGGGAACTAATTTATTCACGGATGTTGCGTACTTCAAAGCCCCTAAAAACGCTACTACAGCAGCACTCATCGGTATAAGACTAATAAAGCTAGTCTTTGGTAAGTATTCCAAAAATATTCCACTCAAAATCGTCAAACAGCTAGCTGCTACAAAAATGCCATAAATAAAAGTGCTATACCTTACTCCATAAACAATAGGGAAATGCCTTCGCCCGACACTTCTATCGGCCGCTATATCAGGATATTGATTGAGTAATAAAAGGTTATTGGCAAGAAAAAACGGAACTAAAGACACAAAAAGTGGCACTATCGAGTACTCGCCGGTTAATACAATATGAGTACCAACGACCATCAGCGGCCCGAAAGCGACGCCGGGTGCCAATAAGCATAACCACGGATGACGATTAAGCCATTGTGTATAGGTCAATATGATCAACACCCCCACAAAACCGATCGTAAGAATCAGAACGCCATAGCGATAAATGAAATAAGCTCCGATTAGTATCGTTATGCTTAACGCTGCTATAGCTACGTTAAGCACAGCGTTAACGGCTTTCGGATTTTCGACTAAGGCACCACTTCCTCCGCTAAATGGTGTTTTTGATGTCTTGGTATCTAGACCGCTGCGAAAGTCAAAGTACTCGTTAAGCGTATTGACGCTGATATGAGCCGATACGGCTCCGAGTAAGACAAGCAATACATCATAAATATTGATTTGCCCTGGAGCCTTCAATGAAGTACAAAAGCCTAAAAAAATACTAGCAGGCGTCAGTATTAAAAAAGAAAGTCGCATAGACTTGAAGAGCGTTTGTATTTTTATTTCTCCGTTCCTGAATAAAACTACTTTATGTGGCTAACGCCGCCAACACCGGAAACAAAAGGCGCGGAGCTTTTGGTTTCCGAGTGTTTGGCCTTGTTAGCACTTTACTCGGCATTAACCATTCTCTGCCTTTTCTGTGCTGATTTAATTTGTTGTTGTAAATCTTTTGGGAGGTTTATAACAACTATTTTAATACCGAAAGTTCTGGCGGCCTCAGCTACCCATGATTGTCCTTGCACATACTTTGCAGCCTCATCGCTAGTAAAACAGAGTATTTTGTTCCAACCTCCGCCCAGTTTTGTATCAATAAGCACAAGCTTAAGAATGTCACCTTTAACCTTATGAAGCTGGGCACCTTTGAGTTCACCGACTCTGGCGTAAACTTCGACGACCGTCTTGTTTGCCAAATCCACTGCATCAGGTTTAACCCCCAGCTCTATTGGCAAGCAACCGCTGCCAGAGAAATTTAGGCACAGTTTGTTTGCAAGACACTCAAGTAGGTAGCTTTCAACATCCTGCTGCTCTGTCGAATCTGACGCGTGCTTCAATACAATTCCTTAGCTAACGCAAAGCTTTGGGGCGGCTGGAGCGAAGCGTAAGCCGTCCTAGCCGCAATAGCGGCGACAACAGCGCCTTGTTATGCATGTTTGTCCTCAATGAACCATTTAGGCTGCATAGCATGAAAATCTGTGCGGATATTGGAAGGTAGGTAGCTGGCTGAATCCAGAACGAAAGGCTGACCATCCAAACGCTTGAATACAACCCAATGCCAGAAGTCTTTACCTTCTTCCTGGTGATGCTTGATAGACAACAATGCCAGATCAGGCAAGGTCGCCCAAGAGTCAAAGGGAACCTCATCTTTGGAAGTGTCAACGCCTGCGTTTAGCAGCATACGTCGCACATACTGGGTATCAGACCACAATGATTTATTCGAGGCATGGATACCCATAGCATTAGCGATGGCTTTCATCTCTGAATAACTATGACCTAGAATATTGGCAACAGAAGCAATTCCGCATCCAGTGGTTTCTTCCTGCACTACCGACTCAAGCACTGACAACTCCTTAATGCATAACGCCGCCAACACAGGCGAGCGTAGCGAGTCCAGCCAGCTTGCTGGCTTTTGTGATTGGCCTTGTTATACCAAATCTGACTGGCTACGACGCCGTTTAAGTTCTCTTTGGCGGCGAGCATAATATTCCTCACGGAGCTCCTTTTCGCGCTTCTCAAAGTACTGCCGCTTATCCAGATTCAATTTCCACATATGCCCAACTGCAACAGTTGCAGCCACAATTATCGTTGCGCCAGACCATGCAGCTTTATCTTCTACAAGCGTCTTTGCCATGCTGTAAATTGATTCAAAGGTAAACTCAACTTCGTGGGCGTTCAGAAATACCGAGTATCCGAGCATAAAAATACCAAACGCGAGGAGAAGCAGGACGGTAAAGTTGCCAATAAAATAAAGAATCGTACCTGAAAAAACCCACAAGTTAGAGAGCACAACAGGAATCGCAATGATTTTCGCAAGAACAAACTCGTCAATTTCACGAAGAAGTTCCTGCTTTTCATATGACAAAAAAAATCGAATCAAGAATGAAAGAAGCCAAAGACCCAATAAAACCTTAAATGTAACCCAACCCCAATAAAGATAGGCCATATATTCCTCTAAATGTATAACGCCTCAATCAGCAGACGTTTCAGCGGTCGGCTGAATTGACTTGTTAGGCATTTTTAAGACATGAGTTTTTCGTTTAAAAGCGTAACTTAAGCCGCAACCATATATAAACATAGTGAAAGCGAAGACCGCTGAAAATATAGCGAAACCTTTTGCGTTTACTTCATCTGTAGGGTGTAAATGAGCAAACAAAGCTATAGCTAGCATTGTTCCAGTAATAGCTGAACCAAATACGTAAATAGTTTTAGGCATTTCACATAAAACCTCATTCACGTAGTATTCGACGTATTTATTGTCAAATATCCTACCCAATGCAGCAAAAAAACCAATTACCACTAGAATGGCTAGAAAAGTCAAACCTAGCTCGGCTGTAGTGCCATCGTTTATCTTTTGCTCTGAGAAAGCTACAAGCCTTTCTTCGCTATTTAGAAAATTAGATGTGAAAACGGCCACCATAAAGAAAACAGCAACCTGAGACATAAAAATCACAAACTCACTAAATATAAATTTCCCAACACTCTGTTTGTACTGATCTATTTTTTCCACACCATATCCTTTTAGATGCCTAACGCCAAGCTAAGCGGCGCGCATAAGCGCGTCCTTGCTTGAGCGCCTTGTTAGCCGCTCACAAAAGCAGTCAGATTCATGGTCATGAGCGCACCTTTTTTGGGAAGGTCAGCTACACAGATTACCGTACGAGCGGGAAG
>JAAYFI010000002.1 GCA_012728315.1 Gammaproteobacteria bacterium | reverse complement strand
GTGATATTGGTTGTATGGTCAATGGTGCCGGCTTAGCCATGGGCACCATGGATATTGTCAATCACTATGGTGGCAAACCGGCTAACTTCCTTGATGTGGGCGGTGGTGCAACCAAAGAGCGGGTTTCAGAAGCCTTTAAAATCATTCTCTCTGACAGCAATGTTAAAGCCGTTCTGATCAATATTTTTGGCGGCATTGTTCGCTGCGATATGATCGCTGAAGGCGTGATTGGTGCGGTTAAAGAAGTGGGTGTACAAGTCCCTGTGGTGGTGCGTTTAGAAGGCAATAATGCGGCACTTGGCAGTAAAGTTCTGGCTGAAAGTGGTTTGAATATTATTGCGGCTCATAGCCTAAGTGAAGCGGCCGAGCGTGTTGTTGCAGCAGCCAAGGGAGAGCAGGCATGAGTATTTTAATTAACAAAGATACTAAAGTGATTTGCCAAGGTTTTACCGGTGCGCAAGGTACTTTTCACTCTGAGCAAGCCATTGCTTATGGCACGCAAATGGTCGGTGGTGTTACCCCAGGCAAGGGCGGTGGCACACATTTAGGTCTGCCGGTATTTAACACTGTGGCTGAAGCTGTTGCTGCAACGGGCGCTGATACTTCGGTGATTTATGTGCCTGCACCCTTTTGTAAAGACTCAATTTTAGAAGCGGCATTTGCTGGGATTAAATTGATTGTTTGTATCACCGAAGGTATTCCTACCTTAGATATGCTGGATGTGAAAATTAAGTGTGATGAACTGGGTGTACGGTTAATCGGTCCGAACTGCCCGGGGGTGATCACGCCCGGAGAGTGCAAAATTGGTATTCAGCCGGGCTTTATCCATATGCCTGGTAAAGTGGGTATTGTTTCCCGTTCAGGGACGCTGACCTATGAAGCGGTTAAGCAGACGACGGATGCAGGCTTTGGTCAATCGACGTGCGTAGGTATTGGTGGTGATCCAATTCCTGGTTCAAGCTTTATTGATATTTTGAAGTTGTTTCAAGCTGATCCGCAAACCGAAGCCATTGTGATGATTGGTGAGATTGGTGGCAGTGCGGAGGAGGAGGCGGCGTCTTTTATTAAGGCGCATGTGACTAAGCCAGTGGTGTCGTATATTGCTGGGGTTACTGCGCCTCCAGGGAAGCGCATGGGGCATGCCGGTGCGATTATTTCTGGTGGTAAAGGCACAGCGGAAGAAAAATTCGCAGCGCTCGAAGACGCAGGGGTAAAAACTGTGCGTTCTTTAGCTGAGATTGGCACAGCCTTAGCTGAGATCACCGGTTGGAAACATAAGTAACCTCGAGCCCGCAGATAAAGCCACCTTTTACAACATGTCCTTATAGAGTCGGGCTCGTTGTTAAAGGTGGCTTTTTTTGTGCAAACGCTGGTGGGTTAGATTGCGGCGCTTGGTCTCCGTTGTCGTGGAGGTGTGCTGAGATGACAGTGCCGGATTACTTGTGCGCTAGATAAGCGCACTCAGAGCAGCTGTATCGAGTCTATTAAGGCTCAGTCATAGCAAGGGCTGCTGCAACTGTTGAGCGTGCCCGCTAGGTTGTCTACAATGGCACACTTTTTATTTACCCTAGGTCAACTATGAACGACACTCAATCTTTACCTGCTTTACCCGATCGTCTTTCTGGCAATCCACGTAGCCCGCACCATGTGGCAGAGATTTTTGAGCATAATGTTGGTATTCGCTTCAACGGAAAAGAGCGTTTCGATGTTGAAGAATATTGCATCAGTGAGGGTTGGATCAAAATTGCTTCACCTAAAGCAAAAGACCGTCGCGGCCAACCACTGTTGATTACCCTAAAAGGTACTGTTGAGGCTTTTTATAAGTAAGTCATTGGCTGTAGCGGTCAATACGCTATGACTCAACAGGGCTTTGGGCGATTGAGGCTCTGCTAGACCGGTGATGCCAATAGGGGTGTCAAACACTACGTCCACGCGCAGAGACTCGACGACGCTAAGGGTTAACGCTTGCTTGACGCTAGAGAGCGCCAAGCTGAGGTTATGCTGTTGTGCAGCTTATTCAATCAGCACTGCTGGTCAATTTGCGTTGTGTGCCAGTCGTATGAGCTGGGTTACTCGGTTGCTAATAAACAGGCTGCTTAAAAATCAACTCTAGTCCGTAATGCTTTGGTTATGCTGCGTTGATTTTTTTGTTCCATACGCTTGCGTCGAGCACTTTTGCTCGGCTTGCTGGGTTTACGGATTTTGCTGATATAAGTGGCTGCTATTATCACGTGCTGCAAGCGTGCCAGTGCGTCGATCTTGTTTTGCTCTTGGGAGCGAAATTGCTGGGCTTTAATAATGAGTATGCCTTCTTTGTTGATGCGGCTGTCGTTGCTGGCGAGCAAGTATTCTTTGTGCGAGTCGCTGAGGCTTGACGCCTTTATATCGAAGCGTAAATGAATAGCCGATGCAACTTTGTTAACATTCTGCCCGCCTGTGCCTTGGGCGCGTATTGCGCTTATTTCGACCTCATGCTCAGCAAGGCTGATGCTATCGTTGATAAAAATCATCCGTTCTGTCCTAGTGATGCTGCTATCTTAGCTACTGACGCTGCAGGTGCAGACTGAACTCTATTAGCTGCGCGTGGCAGTCTCTTGCTGTTCGGTATCGCGCTCTTGCCTGGCGAATGCTGCGTATGGGGTGCAGCCGTTTTGTCGAGCGGCGACGGGTTGGTGTCTGCGGCTCTGTGCTTGGCGGCAATCTGTTCGCTGTATGAGCTGCTTTTAAACGCGGTGCTCATCCCACCCGGCAATGCCTTTAGTTCTTTGTACATTATGCTGAGTGCTTTAGACTTGCCGACTTAACTTGATTTGTACGTTAAAGGAACCCCATGAATAGCACAACAGCGGCATCACCCTATCTGAGCCGACGGGATGTTTTTGCACTGGGCTTTATGACTTTTGCACTATTTTTAGGTGCTGGAAATATTATCTTCCCCGCTGAATCTGGCTTGGCCGCGGGTCACACTGTTTGGCTAGCTGCTTTGGGTTTTCTGTTGACCGGCGTGGGCTTGCCATTATTAACCGTGGTGGCATTGGCGCGTGTCGGGGGCGGTTTGCCAGCCTTGACCCAGCCGCTGGGCAAAGTGGCTGGTGCGGTTTTGGCGGTTGCTGTTTATTTGGCCATAGGTCCTTTCTTTGCCACTCCACGCACAGCAGTTGTGTCGTATGAAATTGGTATAGTGCCGTTTTTTGGCAGCAGCAGTACGGGGTTATTCCTGTATTCCTCGGCGTACTTTGCTTTAGTGCTGTTCTTGGCCATTACGCCTAATAAAATCATTGACCGCATTGGCACTATAATCACACCTGTTTTGTTACTGGCGTTGGCGATGCTGGGTGGCGCTGCATTCTTTAAACCGGCTGGTGCGCTAGGGCAGGCGCTGGATCGCTATCAGGATGAGGCTTTTTTGCAAGGTTTTTTACATGGTTATCTGACCATGGATGCGCTTGGGGCTTTAGCCTTCGGTGTTGTGATTGCCAGCGCGCTACGCAGTAAGGGTGTGCTAGCGGAGCGGGCGGTGACCCGTTACTCCATTTATGCTGGCCTGATTGCTGCTGTGGGTTTGTCGGCGGTGTATTTATCGCTATTTTATCTAGGTGCTACCAGTCAAGGTATTGCCAGTGAAGCGCAAAATGGTGGTCAAGTGTTAGCCATTTATGTGCAGCATATTTTTGGACCTGTAGGTAATTTACTGTTGGCTTTAGTGATTGCTTTAGCCTGTTTAACCACAGCTGTAGGGCTGCTGGTTGCTTGTGGTGAGTTTTTTAATGAGCTATTAAAAGTCAGCTATAAGTTTGTGGTGATCTTTTTTGCACTCTTTAGTTGGCTGGTATCTAACCAAGGTTTAGAGCAGCTGATTAAGATTTCAGTGCCTGTTTTGACGGGTTTATATCCGCTCGCTATTGTGCTGGTGATACTCAGTTTGCTGGATCGCTACTGGCACTCTACGGCGTTAGTGTTTCGCGGCACTATGCTGGTTACTTTAGTGTTTGGTGTGGTCGATGGCTTGGTGGCGGCAGGCTTTGCTGAATGGGTGCCGCAGGTGTTTAGCCGGCTACCTTTAGCGCAGCAGCAATTGGGTTGGCTTATGCCTGCTGTAGTGGTGGTTGTTATTTTGAGCGTGCTGGATCGTTATAGAGCGGTGCGCGAAAGCGCAACGGCTGCCCAGTAAAGTTAATCAGAGCCTTAGGACACGATAATAATCAGCGTACAACTTAGCTTGCAGGACGCTTGCAAAGGGTGTTGTGCGCTGATGCTGTCGAGCATTGTTTCGCGCCTGTTAGATAATCCCTGCCTCGGCTGTAGCTGTAACAGGCGGGTGCTTTGCAATCTAAGCCGTCAACTCAGCGAGGCCAATGCTTAGCTGACCTTAGGCAGGTTTTTAAAGGCAGCTAAAGCCCGAGCACGACTGGCCGCTAAGTCAACAATGGGCTTAGGGTACGCCAGAGGGGCGAATAGTCCATCATGATGTTTAGGTTGATGAATATCTTTATCGCTCAGATGTTGCAGTTCTGGTAACCAGTGTCGAATAAAAACGCCTTTCGGGTCAAAACGTTGTGACTGACTGATGGGGTTAAAAATACGGAAATAAGGGACTGCATCAGTGCCAGTAGAAGCGCTCCATTGCCAGCCGCCATTATTTGCCGCTAAGTCACCGTCAATGAGGTGTTGCATAAAAAAGCGTTCGCCTTCACGCCAATCAATCAGCAGGTTTTTAGTTAGAAACATAGCGACAATCATGCGTAAACGATTGTGCATCCAGCCGGTTGCCAGTAATTGGCGCATCGCTGCATCAATAATTGGAAAACCTGTGCGTCCTTGTTGCCATGCCAACAAGTCTGCAGGCGCATTGCGCCATGCTAAGGCTTCGGTTTCGGCTTTAAAGGCTTGATTGCGCGAGACTCTTGGATAGCCGACTAAAATATGGGTATAAAACTCACGCCAAAGCAGCTCATTGATCCATGTCACAACCCCAGGTTTGCCTGAGGCAAACTCGCCTTGATTAGCCGCCAGTGCGGCATGTAAACATTGGCGTACAGAGAGTACGCCTGCTGCCAGGTAAGGCGACAATTGGCTGCTACCCGCTAGCGCAGGGAAGTCACGTTGTTCTAAATAAGCATCTATAGCGGCTGCGCTAAATCTATTTAAACGCTGTTGTGCCGCCTGCTCGCCGGCTGGCCATAGTTGTTTTAGCTGAGGGGTAACAGCCGCAAAGCCTGCCATGGCCGTGGGAATGGCGTCACTTTCAATCGCTAAAGGTGCTTGTGGGCGCGGTGCATGAAGGGTTGTAGGTAAAGAATCAGCTAAGCGCTGGTAGCTTGTTTTTTTAAACTGGCTAAACACTTTGAAGTAAGTGCCTGTTTGTGTCAGCAGGCTACCGGGCTTAAAGAGCAGTCGGTCAAAATGGCTATGGAACTGGATCCCCTGATCAACCAGACGCGTACCTACAGCGAGATCTCGCTGGGTTTCGTTGTGGCCATATTCAGTATTCACATGCACCGCGCTGATATGCAGTGTGTGGCACAACTGTTCAAGTAGTGCAGGCGCTTGTTGCCAATCTGTGGCAGTGCGAATTAATAGCGCAATATTAAGCTTAGCCAAGCTGGCTTGCAGTTCAATCAGGTTGCGAAGCCAAAAATCAACTTTGCAGGCCGCGTCAGCGTGACTGTGCCATTGATCAGGGCTTAAGACATAAACGGCAATTGTAGGGCCAGCGTTTAGGGCCGCATGCAGTGCCGTATTGTCGTGTACCCGTAGATCAGTACGAAACCAAACCAGTTGACGCATGGGAGTATTCCTTAATGTTTTTGTAATAGGTTGAGGCGTAACAAGTTCTGGTAGGTCTGCAGTGGATCTATTGAACAGGTCAGTTGGCTGAACTGGGTCAAGGCTTCTTGATGAATACTGACGGCAGGCCCCGATAGCAGTACTGGGCAGTCGATGCCTAATAAAAGTTTGCGCAGTTGCTCAAGTTGTAGGCGTTGACTGCTATGCAGCAGTACTGCGCGAGGTTTCAGCCGTTTAGCGGCTCGGCTCAAATCGGGTGCGGGTATTGGCCATTCAAATACCTGTACCGCGCACTCAGAGTAGCTGGCCAGCCAAGCGCACAACCATAGCTCAGGTTCCATCGCTTGTTCAGACAGACTGGCAATAAGGAGTGGGCTGCTGCTGTGCAGACGGTTATTTTGTGCAATGCGACTGGCCAATTGCGTGCGTAGCCAAGTTAAAAAGAAAACCTGTTCGACACGTGCACCGTCCGTTAACGTCCCGTGCTGCTGTAACTTCGCCAACAATGGTAAGAGCAGATGCTGACACAAGGTTTCTGGGGGATATAAGGCCATGGCTTGCTTAAACCCCTCATCGAGCTTGCGTTCAGCCAAGAGTTCAATCCAATCCAACCATTGATTTTGTTGGGCTTGCCAAGGTGAATCACTGGGGTTTTGCGGTTGAGTATGATCTTCGATCAGCCGTTTAACTTGACTGACGGCGACGCCACGTTCGAGCCAATCGAGCACTTTACGAATTTGCTCAAGGTGCTCGAGGCTGTACATGCGGTGGCCTTTAGCTGTACGCAGCGGCTTAATCAGACCATAGCGACGCTCCCAAGCGCGCAAGGTGACAGGGTTGATGCCTGTTTGTCGTGCCACTTCGCGAATCGGAAATAAGGGTGTGTTAGTGTCTACGCTGGCTGATGGTTTGCTGGAGACGGTCGTTGGGTTACTCATATGGCATTACGCAGGCTTAAATTTTCGGGGTGCGGTTGCAAGTAGACTTGCTCGGCAATGTAACGATCCGGATGTCGATTAAAATGATGTTTGAGCAGTGTAAGCGGGACAATTAATGGGACAATGCCTGTGCGATACTGAGTAATGAGTGTCTGCAGTTCGCTTTTTTCTTCAGCGCTGAGGGCGTGCTTAATGTAGCCACTAATATGTTGCAAAGCATTGGTGTGGCTGCCGCGATTGGCTATTTTTTTCAGTGCGCTCATAAACAGGCTAAAGTACTGGTTGGCAAGAATACCTAAGCGCAACTGATGGTTACTGGCGAGTAAACGCCCCAACGCACTGCAGTCAGCTGGACTGTTGGCCATCAGCTGATATTTATAACGTGCATGAAAATCATAGAGCTTTTTGCGACTTAAACCACTGCTGATAAGCTCTTGCCATTGTGCATAAGCAAACACGCGAGTAATAAAGTTTTCTCGTAATATAGGGTCATTTAAGCGGCCATCTTCTTCAATGGGTAAGAGCGGTTTGGCACGCATTAAAGCTGCGGCAAATAAGCCTCTGCCTGCATGTTCAGCGCTATGCCCGTGGTCTTGATAGACCTTGACGCGCTCCATGCCGCAGGAGGGTGATTTTTGCATCAAAATATAGCCGCAAATATCATGCAGTTGCGCTGCAGTTTGCTGACCGAAGTCGGTGAGAGCAGCAGTGACATCGAGCTCTGGGTTGACGGTGCCCACGGCTCGAGGATTTTGCGTGTCACCGACAAGGCGGATGGGCTCACGCGGCGTGCCAAGGCCAATGGCTTGCTCTGGGCATACAGAAATATATTCAAAATATTGGCTCAACACTGTTTTGCAGAGATGAGATTGTTTGTGGCCCCCATTAAAGCGCACTGGGGCGCCCAATAGACAGGCGCTGATACCGACTTTAATCAATTTCTGTGACGTGCTCATAATAGCTGCTTTGTACGTTGTAAAAGATGTGTACAAGAATATAGGAATAGTTATACAGGTCAACTGTTTTGTATAACTATTTTCAGAGATTGGCTGATCTATCGATCGCTGGATGCTGAAAAATCGCCTAGCTTATGAGTGGCCGCGGGGATGGGCGATTGGCGCGCAAAAAAAAGCCCGCGTTGGCAGAATCACCGAAACGCGGGCTCGACGTCAGCAGTATTTACTCGTCTTTTGTTGCTTCATCAAGCTTTGCTTTAGCTGTATCTACAGCCTCTTTGCTCTCTTGCTTGATTTCTGCTGCAGTGTCTTTAAGGCTTTGTTTCGCACTGTCAGCGGCAGCAGCTAAATCATCTTTGGCTTGCGCTGCAGCGTCTTTGCTCTCTTCAGTCGCTTGCTCAAGCTTATCTTTGGCTTCAGCAGCAGCGTCTTTGCTGTCTTCAAGCATTTCATCCAGCTTGCTATCTGCTTTGTCAGCCGCTTCTTTAGTGGCTTCAGCTGCATCTTCAAGTTTTTCTTTAACCTGCTCGGTGGCTTCTTTACTTTCTGCTTCGAGTTGTTCAGATTTTTGTACAACGGCTTCTTTGGTCTCTTGTGCCGCTTCTTTAACTGATTGAGCAGCGTCAGATAAAGACTCTTTAGCAGCATCCAATTTGTCTTGTGGTTGTTCGCTATCGCAGGCAGTTAAACCCAGTGTGGCTGCCAGCAGAAGAGCGCTAACGAAAGGCTTATGCATAATCTATCTCCATTGTGTCTTTATTGAGCATCAGTATTTGAGAGTAAATACATTCATATTATTACATAAGATGAGGTAGCTGACTGCAATTGCTTGTAACTGTTTCATGTTCTTTAGTGTAGATGAGAAGGATTTTTAAAGAATAGTGAAAATTACAGGTATGATGCAGTGTTCGCAAAACCGGCCTGAAGGTTATTTAATCATCACAGGTGCGCGCTGTGTGAGTCATTGATTGAGTGTAGGGCGCAAGTATTAACGTTATTAGGGATCAAGTATGGCAGCCTTATTGATTTTAAGTGGTTTATTATTAATTGTACTGGGCTTGCTATGGCTAATCTTGCTGGCTTTCCAAGTCAGTTTGTTATGGGGCGTTGGCAGTTTATTGCCGCCTATTTTACTCGTGTTTATCGTGCGTTGTTGGGCTGTTGCGCGCAAAGCCGTTGTGTTGACTGCGCTAGGCTTTATTCCTCTTATTGTTGGTATCACGCAGTTGGCCAGTATCGATTCCAGTCGAGTTGAGGCGCTGCTGAATCTGAGCTGGCTGCAGCCAGCAGAAGATACGCAGCCAAAAGTGCAGATTGATCTTGCCGGTGAATTATCGGGGCAGTCTTTTAGACCGCATTATGGTGAGTTGATTGATGGTGTTTTAGTGCTGCGGGAAGGCAGTGACTTTTTTGCACAGCGCGAGTTACGTATTGCTTTACCAAGCCATCTTACCGCCGGTGCGATAGAGCGCTTGCGCTTGGATGTGTTGCCGCAAGATAGCGGTCAGTTGCCGGAAATTGAAATTATGTGGATGGTGCCGGAACAGGGTTTGCCTGAAGCGCGCCGGATCGGTCAGGGCTACACTCTGCATGTGGACTTGCAGCGACAGCCGCCCAATCAGCTGCAGGGTGATTTTCACTTGGTTCTGCCGCCACACTTTAAAACCTCAGTGAGTGGTGAGGTGCAGCTTGTGACGGATCGCTTGCACTATATTGATGGTCAGGTTGATCGTAACTTTGATGACATTGATACCCTTGAATATGTGATTGAAGATTACTTGCAGCGACGCTTTGCTACTGCCGAGGTATATGTTGAGCCTTTTGAGTTGCCGCAGGCTTTTACTCCACCCTTAGAGTTGACTCTAAGTGCAGGTGTAGCGGAGCAACGGCGCAGTGTCTTTGTACGTTTATTGAAAGACCCGCACAAAGGGTGGTACGTAGCAGGTGATCAGTATCCTGAATACAGCGCAGAGCCAGCGCAAACCGCCGTGCTTGCGGCGGAGCAAGCAGCATTAGACAAGCAGCAAACAAAGATTCGAGCCGTTGATCGACGCACACGTTTTTCATTGCAACGGCTTCTGGTTAATCCAGCGCAATATCAGCGTTTGCAAATGCATGTGCAGACCACTCAAGGTAATCAAGTAACGGGACGTTTTGTTGGCTTAGACGCTGAAGGCGCATTAGTGATTGAGCGTACTGTTAAGGCACCGGGTACGGTCAGCTTTACTTTGCCGCCCGCCGATATCGCTCGCATTACCTTGCTTGAGCCTTAAGTGTTTTTACAGCACAGCATGCTTGATTTTTCCTAGAGCAAGCCCCATATCCAATGCATCGCCCGTATTGCGTGGCCGGTTTTATTGGATATGGAGTTAAAAATGGCTGTTGAAGCACAAAAAGAAACTTTAGGTTTCCAAACAGAAGTCAAGCAACTGCTGCATTTAATGATTCATTCGCTGTACTCAAATAAAGAGATTTTTTTACGTGAGTTGATTTCAAACGCCTCAGATGCCGCTGATAAACTTCGTTTTGAAGCCTTGTCAGCACCTGAGCTTTTGGAAGGTGATTCAGAGCTTAAAATCCGTATCAGCTTTGATAAGGACGCGAACACATTAACCATTGAAGATAACGCTATCGGTATGAGCCGTGATGAGGTGATTAACCACCTCGGCACGATCGCAAAATCAGGTACAGCAGAGTTTTTTAAAAACTTGTCCGGTGATGCCAAGAAAGATTCACAATTAATTGGTCAATTCGGTGTGGGCTTCTATTCAGCCTTTATTGTTGCGCAAAAAGTTGAGGTGTATACCCGTCGTGCAGGCTTGCCTGCTACAGAAGGCGTGCTGTGGTGCTCGGCAGGTGAGGGTGAGTTTGAAATCTCCACCATTGAAAAAGCCGAGCGTGGTAGCCGTATTGTTCTGCACCTGAAAAAAGAAGAAAGCGAATTCGCCGATGGCTGGCGTTTACGCAATATTATTAAAAAATACTCCGACCATGTGGCCTTACCGATTGAGTTGCCTAAAGAGACTGCTGGTGATGAAGCAGAAGCGGCAACACAGGACGAGTGGGAAGTGGTGAACCGCGCCAGTGCCTTATGGACACGCCCGCGCACCGAGGTTAAAGAAGACGAGTATCAAGAGTTTTATAAGCATGTCGCCCATGATTTTGAGAACCCGCTGACCTGGAGTCATAACAAAGTTGAGGGTAAGCTTGAGTACACTTCATTGCTGTATGTACCTGCCCGTGCGCCTTTTGATTTGTACCAGCGCGAAGCACCACGAGGCTTAAAGCTGTATGTCCAGCGTGTCTTTATTATGGATCAAGCCGATGAGTTCTTGCCGCTGTACCTGCGCTTTGTCAAAGGTATCGTTGACTCCAATGATTTATCGTTAAACGTTTCTCGGGAAATCCTGCAGAAAGATCCCGTGATCGACACCATGAAAGCAGCGCTGACCAAGCGTGTGCTGGATATGTTGGAGAAAATGGCGAAAAACAGTCCTGATGACTATAAGAAGTTCTGGTCTGCCTTTGGTCAGGTACTGAAAGAAGGGCCAGCCGAAGACTTCTCCAATAAGGAAAAAATTGCCAGTTTATTGCGCTTTGCTTCCACGCATAGCGGCAATGATGAGCAAACTGTGTCTCTTAGCCAGTATATTGAGCGCATGAAAGAAGGTCAGGATAAGATTTACTACTTGACCGGTGAAAGTTACGCGCAAGTTAAAAACAGCCCGCACTTAGAGGTTTTCCGTAAAAAAGGTATTGAAGTCCTGCTGCTGACGGATCGTATCGATGAGTGGTTGATGAGCTACTTAACCGAGTTCGACGGCAAAAGCTTTGTCGATGTGGCGCGTGGTGACTTAGATCTAGGTGCGCTAGATACTGAGGAAGATAAACAGGCTCAAGATGAGGTGGCGAAAAGTAAAGAAGCTTTAGTCACGCGTCTAAAAACTGTTTTAGGCGATAAAGTGGCTGATGTACGAGTGTCTCATCGCTTAACGGATTCACCAGCTATTTTAGCAATTGGCGAGCAAGATCTAGGTTTGCAGATGCGTCAAATTCTAGAAGCGAGCGGTCAAAAAGTACCTGAGTCTAAGCCCGTCTTTGAAATTAACCCGGCACACAGTTTGGTTGAAAAACTTGATGCTGAGTCCGACGAAGAACGTTTTGAGGACTTATCGTTGATTCTATTTGATCAAGCTGCACTGGCAGCCGGTGATAGCTTAAAAGATCCTGCCGCTTATGTGCAGCGCTTGAATAAGCTATTGGTTGAGTTGAGCCGCTAAGCTGTATTAGCAAGCAATAAAAAACCGCGATTGATTCGCGGTTTTTTATTTAAAGCGTAAAAGTTATGCAGAGTGCAATACAGTATTTAATAACACAGGTTTTTAACCGGCATTCCTACTTACTTATCTAATACTGTAATCAGTTTCGTTGAGTTGATCAGGTTATCACCGACCGGACAGCGCGCTTCGATTTTATCAAGAAAGGCTTGTTTCGCGGCATCATCAAGGTCGGCGTCAATTTTAACTTTAAGGCGCATTTCCTGGAAGCCGGCGCGAGCAGTGGTTGCGCGACCGAGTAAACGGTCGGGATCGTAATCTGCCTCAACTTCAAAGCTCATACCGCGCAGTTCGATTTTTTCTTGGAAAGCAAGAATGCGACCGATGCTACCAACGCAGCCGGCATAAGCTGCAAGAATCAATTCAGGTGGCGCTGGACCTAAATCTGCACCGCCGGCATTTTTAGGTTGATCCATATAGATTTTATGGGCACCACACATGATTTCGATGGTCATGCCTGCACCCATGTGACCGGTAGCGCGCAAGGTTTTCATTGCCATGCTTGATAACTCCCAAACGGTTTAATAGATTAAAGAAACTGCTGGGGATTATAGTATATTTTTATATATATTGTCTTGATGTATATCAAGCGCTGCTGCGTGGCACCTGTGTGCCACGACTTTTGATAGGGTCCACACCCTTATGAGTTGCGGCCTTTAACTGCTTTATTGTTAACGCGGCCTTCTTCTAAAATAATTTGGTATTCCTTGCCGTCTTTTTCGACCTGCTGTAAACGCACCAGCAAATAATCCCAGTCTTTGGCAAACCAAAGTACGGTAATACGCTTGCTTTGGGTTGGGTCGCGTACCCGCTCAACTTTAATGGCGTCCACGGTGCCGACCATTGTTGTTACAGCTTCTTCACCTAGGACGCGAAAGTCATAGGTGTCAATATCATCGCCATCAAGCACTTGGTAGGACATGCTGGTTTTGCCTTCAGCGATATCACGCTGCAAAGCCAGTTGATAGGATGATTTATCTTGTATGCCTTGGGTCAGGGCCGCGTTAATTGGAGTGCCGCGATCACTGCCAGTAACGCGCAGGCTGTTCCAATCAAAATCTTGTTTGATTTTTTTTGACTTGCCCATGCCCTTACGTTCATAGCGGTATTTATAGGGTTGTATATCACCATTGACTAAACCAAGCCAACTGGTTTCAGTTAAGCCGGCGACTAACATGGAGGCTGAAAAATCCAGTTTCCAACTGCCATCGTCCTGTTTTTTTAAGCTGCGTTCGGCTTTACCGCTAAAAGGCAGTTGCTTCCAGTCAGCGGTGTAACTTGCGGAGAAAGGTTGTAGGTCGGCAGCCATAAGGCTGGCTGGCAAGGCGAATGCAGCCAAAATAGAAAGTAAAGCACGACGCATAAGGTATTCTCCTAAGATTGAAACTTAAAGCCAGAGCTGGCTAAAGGCTGCCCATCAAGTAGAGCACCCTGTTCACTGAGGCGTAAACGCTCCTCGGCAAACCAACGTACAGCTAATGGGTATATTTGATGTTCTAAAGCATGCACTTTATCGGCCAACTGCTGCGCTGTTTCGTTTTCTTCAATGGGTAATGCTGCTTGTATGACTACAGGGCCACCGTCAAGTTCCTCGGTGACAAAATGTACGCTACAGCCATGCTCTTGATCGCCTGCATCTATAGCGCGCTGGTGGGTGTTAAGCCCTTTGTGCTTGGGTAGCAAAGAGGGGTGGATATTGAGTAAACGCTGTGCATAGTGACGGGTGAATTCAGGCGTCAGGATGCGCATAAAGCCGGCTAAGACCACCAGATCAGGTTGGTGTTGATCAATCACTTGAATTAAAGCCTGATCAAAAGCTAAGCGATCAGGAAAGTCTTGGTGATTTAACACGTGCTGAGGGATGCCAGCCTGTGCTGCGCGCACCAGTCCATAGGCATCGGCACGGTTACTGACTACCGCACAGATGCGTGCGCGGGGGTGGTGGGCTAAGTTATCAATAATAGCTTGTAGATTGCTGCCTGATCCGGAGATCAGGACAACAATATTGCAGGGTTTGGAGTCAGACATTAATGGCTTTTTAAGTTGTTGAGGATGATACGCTCAGCGTTGTCAGCGGCCGTTTGAATATGGCCAATGACCCAAGGTTTCTCGCCCGACGCTTGCAAATGCTCAAGTACAGTGGCTTGTTGCTCAGCTGCAACACAGATCACCATGCCCACACCACAGTTCAGAACGCGGTGCATTTCAAGCTCAGCAACGTTGCCTTGCTCTTGCAGCCAGTCAAATACCGCAGGGCGTGTCCAACTTGCTACATCAATTACAGCTTGTGAGTTGGCGGGTAATACGCGTGGTATGTTTTCTAGCAGGCCACCGCCGGTAATATGTGACATGGCTTTCACAGCGCCAGTTTCTTTGATCAGTTTCAGTAGCGGCTTAACATAAATACGGGTGGGTGCCATCAGTAAATCGCTCAGTGGCTTGCCATCGAGCTGGGTACTTTGAATATCAGCACCTGCCACTTCAATGATTTTACGAATCAAAGAGTAACCGTTGGAGTGCGGGCCGGAAGAAGGCAGGGCGATCAGTACGTCGCCAGCGGCCACTGTAGAGCCATCAATGATTTCAGATTTTTCGACGACGCCCACACAGAAGCCCGCTAAGTCATAATCTTCGCCATTGTACATGCCAGGCATTTCCGCGGTTTCACCGCCGACTAAAGCGCAGCCCGCTTGTTCGCAGCCTTCGCCAATACCGGTCACAACTTGAGCGGCGATATCCACATTGAGTTTGCCGGTGGCATAGTAGTCTAAGAAAAATAAAGGTTCCGCACCGCTAACAATTAAGTCGTTGACGCACATGGCAACCAGATCAATACCGATCTTTTCATGCTTATTGAGATCAATGGCTAAGCGTAGTTTAGTGCCTACACCGTCAGTGCCTGATACTAAAACTGGCTGGCGGTAGCCTTCAGGAATCTCACATAAAGCACCAAAGCCACCAAGGCCACCGAGCACTTCAGGGCGTGCTGTGCGTTTAGCTACGCCTTTAATACGCTCAACCAGTGCTTCACCTGCGTCGATATCAACACCTGCGTCCTTGTAGCTGATGGAAGTTTTATTGTTGCTCATGAAATAGGCCTTTGCGAAATATGCGAAAAATACGATTAATTGCGCGATTTTATCAGGCTTCGAGCCGAGCGGCCATCATCTGATCGCAAAGTGTTTATTAATCGCAGTAAAGGATTAGAGCCCCAGAGGCCGCTGCGCAGTCAAGTTGCTTGTTCTTCAGCAGTGGAACGCGATGAATCTGCTTGTTGCAGGCTCAGCTGTGCAGTCAGCATGCCTAGAGTTCAACACGTTCAGGTTTATAACCCAGCTCGCGGTAACGGACAAAGTTCTGCCTGCAAATCTGTAATAGCTCAGGTTCTTGGTTAACAATTTCAATCACCCGGTTAAAACAATCCAAATGAGTGGATATCTCGGTATGTAAATTAATCAGTACGCAGGGTGTCTGTTGTGGTCGCTCATTCACTGCCAGCACCACAGGTGCCGTAATGTTATCAGCGTGGAGTGCGTGCGGAATAAAACTGTGCCGGCGAAAGGTCCAGAGCAGCTCATCGAGTTGGTTTTGCTGTTGGCTGTCGGCGCAGCGGATAAAAGTCATAAAGCCTGCACGCCAGGATTTATGTGCCAAGCGGCAGGCCGCATTTAAGCGGTCTGCCGTTTGGGTGGACGGTAAAACGTAAAACTCTACTTTCACTGCGCGCGATCCAGTAAGTATTGGCTCAATAAGGGCACCGGGCGGCCCGTTGCGCCTTTTTCTTTGCCACCACTGATCCAGGCCGTGCCAGCGATATCTAAGTGCGCCCAAGGGTACTCTTTGGTAAAGCGTGATAAGAAACAACCCGCGGTAATAGTACCCGCCTTCGGGCCACCGATATTGGCAATATCAGCAAATGGGCTGTCTAATTGTTCTTGGTAGTCATCAAATAAAGGCAGCTCCCAAGCCACATCACTGGCTTTTGTGCCTGCGCTTAAAAGACTGGCAACCAGCTCAGGGTTGTTACCCATCAGACCACTGGTGTTGCTACCTAAAGCGACGATGCAGGCGCCAGTGAGTGTGGCGATATTGATGACCGCTTGTGGCTTAAAGCGCTCAACGTAGGTTAATGCATCGCACAGCACTAGGCGGCCCTCGGCATCGGTGTTGAGGATTTCTACGGTTTGGCCACTCATGGTTGTGACAATATCACCGGGGCGTGTTGCACCGCCGCTAGGCATGTTTTCTGCGCAGGTCAAGACGCCAATGACGTTGATGGCTAAGTCCAGCTCCAGCAAGGTTTTAAATGTACCTAAAACGCTGGCCGCGCCGCTCATATCGTATTTCATTTCATCCATACCAGCGCCGGGTTTAAGGCTGATACCGCCGCTGTCAAAGGTGATACCTTTGCCAACCAAGACGTAGGGTTGATCAGATTTTTTAGCACCTTGATAGTGCATGATAATCATGCGAGGTGGCTGCTCACTGCCTTGTGCTACCGCCAGTAGCGCACCGGCACCCAGTTCTTTTAGTTGCTTTTCTTCGAGTACTTCAATCTCGAGTTTTTTATGGGCCTTAGCTAAATGCTTGGCTTGTTCGGCCAAATAGCGTGGGTGGCAAATATTCGGCGGCATATTGCCTAAATCGCGGGTAAAAGCCATGCCCGATGCAATGGCTTTGCCGTGCTTGCAGGCTTTCTCAACCGCATGCTGTTGCTCTGCAGTGCAGACAAAGGTGATTTTTTTAAGATGTATCGCGGGTGCTTTTTCACTTTTAAATTGATCGAAAACATACAAGCCATCTGCTAAGCACTCAGCGACGAGGCGGGCGCTAGCGTATGCGTCGCGCTCTTTAAATCGTAAGTCAGCAAAAGCTAAGGCGGCATCTTTGATGGACAGATTTTTTAAAATATTTAAAATTGCAGTGATACATTTGCGTGCGCTGCGGTCTGAGAGTTCAGCATCTTTACCAATACCCAACAATAAAACCCGCTGTGCTTTAAGGTTGGCTAGATTATGTAGCAATAATGTTTGGCCCAGTTTGCCTTGAATGTCGCCAGCCTCCAGTACAGCGCTGATAGCGCCCGCGCAGAGTGTGTCGATCAGTTGGCCTTGGCTGTCAAGTTGCAATTGCTCGTTAACGGTCAAAACAAGGGTGCTGGTTTTCAATGTTTCAACTGAACTGGATTTGACTAAAAAGTCCATACTCAATGATCCTCAAGACAAAGATAGATAGATGCAGGATAATAGTGTTCGTTTGCATCGGCGTGTAGGTACACTGCCATAATATGTGTCACTAGTGTGGGCCGCGATAGGCGGTTTTGACAAGCGTGGAGCCATGACTTGATAGTTTTTCGTTACCTTTCTCGAGAAGTTTTACTGACTTTTAGTGCGGTCAGTGCGGTTCTGCTTGTGATTATTATGAGCGGTCGTTTTATTAAATACTTAGCGCAAGCTGCACAGGGGGTGCTTGATCCGGGTGTTTTGCTGATGATTATGGGCTACCGCATCCCCGGATTTTTACAGCTTATTTTACCCTTGGGGCTGTTTTTGGGGATTTTACTGGCCTATGGGCGCTTGTATCTTGAAAGTGAGATGACCGTCTTAACTGCGACTGGGATGAGTGAGCAGCGTTTGCTGTCCTATACCTTAATCCCAGCTTTGTTGGTTGCATTGCTGTGCGCATGGCTCAGTTTTGTGCTCACCCCGCTAGGGGTGCAACAGGTTGCGCAAATCTTAAATGAGCAAGATGCGTTAACCGAATTTGATACTTTGGTGCCAGGGCGCTTTCAGTCGATGCGTGACGGCTCTCGCGTGACCTATGCGCAAGAGCTGTCCAGTGGTCGTGATGAGCTGCGCAATGTCTTTATTTCAGAAAAACGTGATGTGCGCAAACCCAGTGATAAAGACGAGGGCATTACTGTGCTTGTGGCTAAAACTGGGCGTCAAGAGATTTACGAAGATGGCAGCCGTTATTTGATTTTACACGACGGCTACCGTTATGACGGTACTCCAGGTGATGCGGATTATCGGGTGATTCACTACGATACTTATGGTGTTTTGCTGCCTAAACCATCCGTTGAGGTCAACGTGGGTGAGCGCGAAACGATGCGCACCCAAGAATTGCTAGGTAGCACTGAGCCAAAAATTCAGTCTGAATTACAGTGGCGTTTATCGATGCCGATTTTGGTGCTGGTGGTGACGCTGATTGCTGTGCCTTTATCGCGGGTTAACCCACGCCAAGGCCGCTTTCTCAAGCTGTTGCCGGCTATTTTATTGTATATGGCGTATTTGGCGTTGCTCATAGGTGCGCGCAGCGCGTTGGATAAAGGGCGGATTTCTCCGGCTGTAGGTTTGTGGCCTGTGCATGGAGTGTTTTTATTGATAGGCCTGTTTTTGGTGTATTGGCAGCCCGTGCAGTTAAAGTTGGCGCAGCGTCGTGCCAATAAGGAGGCACAACATGCGTAGGCTGGATCGCTATATTGGTAGCAGTGTATTTTTGGCGATTATTGCAGTGTTGAGCATTATTACCTGCTTGGCTTTGCTGTTTGCCTTTATTGATGAGCTCAATGAGATTGAGGGGGCTTACACGCTGTGGGAAGCTGCCAGTTATGTTGCTTTAACTGGGCCGCGACGTATTTATGAAATGCTGCCTATGGCGGCCTTGATAGGTTGCTTGGTGGGCTTAGGCGCTTTGGCCAGCAATAGCGAATTGACTGTGATGCGAGCAGCCGGGGTGTCCGTGCGCCGTATTGTTTGGGCAGTGATGAAGCCGATGTTGGTGTTGATGGTCGCAGGCTTTGTTATGGGTGAGTATCTAGCACCTTGGACATCCAGCATGGCACAGGCCAATCGCTCATTAGCGCAGTCGGTGGGTAAAGCGCAAAGCTCTAAGCATGGGCTCTGGCATCGACAAGGAGATGAGTACATTCATATCAATGCGGTGCAGCCCGGTGGCAAGCTTATCGGGGTGACTCGCTATGTTTTTGACGACAAGCAGCGCCTTGTTCGCTCCAGTTTCGCTCAGCAGGGGCTCTATCAAGAGGGCTATTGGCAGCTGGAAGATATCGTGTATACCGAACTACAAGAGCGCAGCAGCAGTGTGAAACAGGCGGTCACTGAGCGTTGGGATGTGGAAATCAGCCCGCAATTGCTCAATACCGTAGTGATGGAGCCCGATACGCTACCTATCACCGGTTTATGGCAGTATGCGCAGTATTTAAATGAGCAAGGTTTGAATGCCAACCGTTATTGGCTGGCTTTTTGGACTAAAGTCTTGCAACCACTGGTTACCGCAGCGTTGGTGCTGATGGCCATTTCATTTGTGTTTGGCCCTTTGCGCTCGGTCACTTTGGGACAGCGCGTGTTTACGGGTGTGGTGGTTGGTTTTGTGTTTCGGATCGCGCAAGATTTGCTCGGCCCAGCCAGTTTAGTGTTTGGTTTTACGCCCATTGTTGCCGTGGTTTTACCTGCCTTGGTGTGCGCAGGTTGTGGCTTATGGCTCTTGAAGCGGGCAGGTTGATACTTTAAATATTGCGCCGATGATTGCCAATTGTAGATGGCATGGTTAAAGTGTTGCCCCGTTTTATTTGTCGGGTCGGCATATATTATGACACCACTTGAACGTTATCAGAATGATTTACAGCGTCCGGACTTCTTTCGTGACGCTGCACAAGAAAATGCTGTGCGTCATTTGCAGCGTCTTTATGATGATTTAGTCAACGAAACCCCGAGTAATGGTTTGTTGGGCCGTTTGTTGGGTAAAAAATCAACACAACCCATTAAAGGTTTGTACTTCTGGGGTGGTGTTGGGCGCGGTAAGACTTATTTAGTCGACACTTTTTTTGACTCCTTACCTTTCGAGCAAAAAATGCGTACGCACTTTCACCGCTTTATGAAGCGTGTGCATGAAGAATTGCGCTCTCTCGATGGTGAAAAAAACCCCTTAGTGATTGTTGCCCAGCGCTTTGCTAAAGAAGCGCGAGTGATCTGTTTTGATGAGTTTTTTGTTTCAGATATCACCGATGCAATGATTTTGGCGGGGTTGTTGGAAGAGTTGTTTAAACATGGCGTCAGCTTGGTTGCAACCTCTAATATTGTGCCCGATGGTTTGTATAAAGATGGTTTGCAGCGCGCGCGTTTCTTACCTGCCATTGCTTTATTAAAAGAGCATACCGAAGTGGTGAATGTTGACAGCGGTATTGACTACCGTTTGCGAGCATTGGAGCAGGCGGAGCTGTACCACTACCCGCTTAGTGCTGAAGTTGAGCAGGCATTGGATAAAAGCTTTCATAGTTTGCTTTTAGAAAACTGCAAGATACTGGAAAATGAGCCGCTGAGCGTGGAAAACCGCACCATTATTGCGCGCAAGATTGGTAATGATGTGGCTTGGTTTGATTTTCGTGCCCTGTGTGATGGGCCACGCAGTCAGAATGACTACATTGAGCTGGGTAAAATTTACAGCGCGGTGATTTTATCCAATGTCGAGCAAATGAATGCCAACAACGAAGACATTGCGCGTCGCTTTATTAATTTGGTCGATGAGTTTTATGACCGCAACATTAAACTGATTATTTCTGCTGAAGTGCCACTGAAAGACTTGTATGTGGGTAACCGCTTGCAATTTGAGTTTCAGCGCACCTTAAGTCGTTTGCTGGAAATGCAGTCCCATGAGTTTTTAGCACGCCCCCATAAGTCTTAACTGCCACCTCCAATGGCAGTTCCAATTGCAGTAGAGCAGAACCGATGAAACGTGCGACTCAATCTGATCTACTGCTTATAGGCGTTACACTGCTTGCCGCAGTGAGTTGGATGTTTTCTAAAGAAGCCATCGCCTTAATGCCGCCCTTGTTGTTTATGGGTTTGCGCTTTTTGCTGGCATCAGCTTTTTTAGCCTGCATTGGGGCCAAACAGTTACGCCAATTAACCCGTGAACATATGATGCGTAGTGCGCGGGTTGGCGTGGTCTTTGGTGTGGCTATGCTGTTTTGGGTGCTAGGGCTTGCGCACAGCGAAAGCATGGGTGAGGGCGCTTTTTTAACCAGTTTAGGTGTGTTGTTGGTACCTATTGTTGGGCGCTTGTTCTTTGCCGAGTCCATTCCCCGTAGTACTTGGCTGGCTATGCCTGTTGCGCTGCTGGGTGTTGCTCTGTTGTCGTTGGCGCATGGTTTTGCGGTCAGTGCAGGACAGCTTTTTTATTTGATTGCAGCACTGGGGCTGGCAATGTTTTTTACCTTAAATACGCGCGCAGCCACGCTATCTGTGCGTAAAGCATCTTCTCGGCAAGCCGCGCTTGAGCTGAGCGCTGTACACCCTTTAGCCTTAACTGTTATAGCCCTAGCGGCCGTGGGATTGGTAACCCTATGCGCTTCGCTGACTTTGGAGTCTTGGCAGGGTGGCGCGGTGCGCTGGTCTCCTGTGCTTTGGGGTTGGTTATTCGCCAGTGCTGTAGTGGGGACCGCGGCACGTTTTTGGTTGCAAACCTATGCGCAAAGTCTAACCACACAAACCAGTGGTGCGGTGATGTTAATTTTAGAGCCGATTTGGGTCGCCTTATTTGCAGCGTTCTGGTTTGCTGAAACCCTAGTTCTATTACAATGGCTGGGTTGCTTGCTGATCTTTTTTGCCTTGCTTGTGAATCGTTGGCCGCTTTTGCGTTCTATTATGACGCGACGAGGCATTTGATAGTTAAGGGTAGAGTGCTTCGGGTGGGGCAGTGTTGTAATTACACAGCGCTGGAGTGTTGCGGCTGAAGAAGCAGTTGCCGTGAGAGGCTAGGCTGTTTATGGTAGGCACTTGGCTGAGTTTAACCGTTAGAGAGAATGATAATGCGATTTTTTATAAGTGTTGTGAGCGTGTTGCTAGCCTTAACAACGATAGCTGCTAACGCTGAGCCAGTAGCCGGTTTGTATCAAGTGCGTGAGGAGCTGGTTAGCCAAGAAAGTGCAGTGCGCGATGCGGGTTTACAGCAAGCATTTGTCACTCTTATGCAGCGTTTAACAGGGCAGGCCGATGCCGCTCAGTCGGCAAAATTAGCTGAATATCGCGCCGATCCCCAAGCACTGATCAGCCGTTATGGTTATGAGGGCAATACACTTATTGTGAATTTTGATCCGCAGAGTGTGCAGGCGGCTGTGCGTAAAGCCAATTTACCGCTGTGGGGCAGTAATCGACCCGCGGTGCTGACCTGGTGGATGCTCAATGATGTTGAAGGTTTGCGTTTAGTCACTGATGGTCAAGCCAGTGCGCCCATACTGCACAGTGCCGGCCAGTATTACGGTGTCCCTGTGCGCATACCTTTGGGGGATTTAGACGAGCAACTGCTCGTGAGCGCAGATGCTTTAACTGACAGCCAGCCCATTCGTGATACGGCTGAGCGCTATACGGCGGATGCAGTGCTGTTGGTGCAGCAAGTATCTGCAGACGCTGCACTGCAGGCCCAGTGGCAACTGTGGCTTGGCGATGAGCAACAGCAAGGGCAGGTGAGTGCTGATTCACAAGAAGCATTAGCACGCGCTGTATTGGCCCAGGTGAATCAGCGTTTAGCCCAGCGTTTTGCGATTAAACCCGGCGCTGGTGAGTCGTTTGAGGTGCGCGTAGCAGGGGTGAATTTAGAACGTTTTGTTTTACTTGAGCGTTTGCTTGAGCCTTTTGCTGCGCAACTGCAAGAGGTTACCGAGGATTATGCCCAGTGGCGTGTGCGTAGCACAGCAGAGCAATTGCGTGCCCAAATGACCTTAGCGCATGTGCAAGAAAAACCATTGCCTGAGCCGCAACTCACGGAGTCAACGGATGGCAGTCAAGCGCCGTTGGCGGTGACACCCTCAGTCAATGCAGCAGATGCCAATACACAGCTACTGTATTTCAGCTGGTAATTACTGGGAGCATCAACAATGACGCAAAACCTAAAGAGTGGCTTGCTGATTGCGGTGCTGGCGCTGATTTTAGTGGTTTTTTATCAGCTGCTGCCCATTCTGTCGCCATTTTTAATCAGTATTTTACTGGCTTATATGGGCGATCCCATTGTTGATCTATTAGAGCGTCATAAAATTTCACGCACGTGGGGCGTGGTTTTAGTCTTTGTTTTGCTGAGCGTAGTGCTGTTAATTTTGTTGTTGGTTTTAATTCCCATGATCGGGCGGCAGTTGGTGAGCTTGTATCAGCTGACTCCACAGTTGATTGAATGGGTGCAAAACAGCGCTTTACCCTGGTTAGAACAGCGCTTCGGGGTGCCGGCCAACATTAGTATCTTAGATAATGTCAAACAGCTGTTTTCTGATAATTTAGAGAAAACCTCGGATTTTGCGCAAGTGTTGCTAAGCCGTGCCACGGCATCAGGTTTAGCTTTTTTAGCTTGGCTGGCGAACCTCTTGCTGGTACCTGTAGTTACGTTTTATCTGCTGCGCGATTGGGATATTTTAGTGGCAAAAATGCGCGGCCTTTTACCGCGCGATAGAGAAGCTTTAGTCGTGCATTTGATCCATGAGTGCCACGAGGTATTAGGGGCGTTTATGCGCGGCCAGCTGCTGGTGATGCTGGCGCTAGGCATTGTTTATGCCGTGGGTTTAATCTTTGTAGGGTTAGAGCTTGGGCTGTTGATTGGCTTATTGGCGGGGCTGGCCAGCTTAGTGCCCTATATGGGCTTTGCGGTGGGAATTAGCATCGCATTGGTCGCAGGTGTATTTCAGTTTGGTTTAGATCTTTACCCATTGTTGGGTATTATCGCGGTATTTAGCTTAGGGCAGATGTTGGAAGGTATGCTGCTCACACCGCTGCTGGTTGGTGATCGTATTGGTTTACATCCTGTGGCGGTGATTTTTGCAATTTTAGCCGGTGGCCAACTGTTTGGTTTTACCGGTGTATTATTGGCTTTGCCTGTTGCTGCAGTGATTATGGTTTTGCTCAGGCATGTGCATCAACTGTACAAAGAGTCGAATATGTATGGGCAGCCTAATGAGGGCTGCGAGTCACGTCATTCTAATGAGGTTGAACAGGTTGCTGCCTGTGTAGAACCTATAAATGAGTCCACATGAAACCCACCCAACTATCACTGGGGATGCGTCTACGTGATGATGCAACCTTTGCCAATTATTACCCCGGAGCCAATGCTGTTACCTTAGGTTATGTTGAACATGCGTGCGAGACTGAGGATCAGTGGATCGACAGTGTGCTGTATCTTTGGGGCTCGCCTGGAGTGGGGCGCAGCCATTTATTACAAGCCGCTTGTTTGCGGGTTGAGGAGCGTGGTGGCCGCGCGTTATATCTGCCTTTAGCCGAGTTGGCTGAGCATGGTCCGCAATTGTTGGATAATGCTGAGTTTTGCGACCTAGTTTGCTTAGATGATATTCAAGCTGTGCTTGGGCAGGCGCACTGGGAAGAGGCGCTCTTCCATGCCTTTAATCGGTTACGGGATTCCGGTAAGCAACTGTTGATTGCGGCTGATGCACCGCCGCGTGAGCTCTCGATTAAACTGCCTGATTTGCAGTCGCGCTTAAGTCTCGCTTTGGTCTTTCAGCTCCATGAACTCAGTGATGATGATAAATTGCGCGCTTTACAGTTGCGCGCATCACGTCGAGGTTTGCGTTTGTCTGATGAGGTGGGGCGCTTTATTTTGGCGCGTTCAGTGCGCAGTATGACGGTGTTATTTGACACTTTGGAACAGTTGGACCATGCCTCTTTTCAAGCGCAACGCAAATTAACGATTCCTTTTTTAAAAGAGGCATTGGGTTGGTGAGCCTCAAAGTGCTGACACAGCTGTTAGAATTTGCCGCCCATTATTGAGATTTAAAATTCATGAGTACAGAACAACAGAGCACCAGTACTTCTGGGGTGAAGATTTATTTTCGATTGTTGGGTTATATCAAGCCTTATATTGGAATGTTTGCAATCAGTATTGTTGGCTTTCTGATTTTTGCTTCAACCTCGCCTATGCTGGGTTATGTGCTGAAGTATTTTGTTGATGGCTTGGCTAATCCAGATGCGGTGTTGTTCCCAGATATTGCCTGGCTTGCTGATGTGCGCCTCTTGCAAGCTGTGCCGTTATTGATTGTGCTGATTGCCTTGTGGCAAGGGATTGGTTCTTTTTTAGGTAATTTCTATCTGGCAAAAGTGTCTTTAGGTCTGGTGCATGACCTGCGTGTGCAGTTGTTTAATAACCTACTTACATTACCTAACCGCTATTTTGATAACCACAACTCAGGGCATTTAATTTCCCGCATTACTTATAACGTCACTATGGTGACGGGTGCCGCCACTGATGCAATTAAAGTGATTGTGCGTGAAGGCATGACCGTAGTGTTTTTATTTGGCACTTTATTATGGATGAATTGGAAACTCACTTTAGTGATGGTGGCGATTCTGCCGGTGATTGCTTTAATGGTGAACAGCACCAGTAAGAAATTCCGCAAACAAAGTAAGAAAATTCAAGTGGCGATGGGTGATGTGACCCATGTTGCTTCGGAAACCATTCACAGCTACCGAGTGGTGCGTAGTTTTGGTGGGGAGCCTTATGAGCGTAAGCGTTTCTTAGAGTCCAGTACCAGTAATACTGAAAAACAATTGCGCATGATTAAAACCAACGCGGTGTATACGCCATCATTGCAGCTGGTGATTTACTCAGCGATGTCGGTGCTGTTGTTTTTGGTGTTGTTACTGCGCGGCGATGCTTCGGCGGGTGATTTGGTGGCTTATATTACTCTGGCTGGATTGCTGCCAAAGCCGATTCGTCAGCTCTCTGAAGTCAGCTCCACCATTCAAAAAGGTGTGGCGGGTGCGGAAAGTATTTTTGAGCAACTTGATGAAGAGCCGGAGAATGATCAAGGCACCATTGAGCTTGATCGGGTCAGCGGTGAGCTGGAAGTTCGTGATTTGTCCTTTACGTATCCCAATACCGATAAGCCGGTGTTGCAAGACATTAGTTTTACCGCAGGCAAGGGGCAGATGGTTGCTTTGGTGGGCCGCTCAGGCAGCGGTAAGTCGACACTGGCGAATTTGATTCCGCGCTTTTATGAGCATCAGCAAGGTCAGATTTTATTGGATGGCGTTGAAGTTAAAGACTTTACGTTGACTAATTTACGTCGCCATATGGCTTTAGTAACCCAGCACGTCTCACTGTTTAATGACACAGTGGCAAAAAATATTGCTTATGGCGATCTCGCTGATGCTTCGTTAGAAGAAATTAAGGCCGCCGCAGAAGCCGCTTATGCAGCAGAGTTTATTGAGCGGATGCCGCAAGGCTATGACACCATTGTTGGCGAAAACGGTGTGCTGTTGTCTGGCGGACAGCGTCAGCGTCTGGCCATTGCCCGAGCTTTATTGAAAAACGCACCTTTATTGATCCTTGATGAAGCCACTTCTGCTTTAGATACGGAGTCTGAGCGTCATATTCAAGCTGCATTAGATCATGCCGTACAAGGGCGCACCACCTTAGTGATTGCGCACCGCTTATCCACCATTGAAAAAGCTGATTTGATTTTAGTGATGGATCAAGGGCGCATTGTTGAGCGCGGCAATCACCAAGAGTTGCTGGCGCAAAATGGCTATTACAGCCGTTTGCATGCCACCCAGTTTGAAGAGTTAGAGCCCGCTGCCGAGGTTGAAGAATGAGTTCTGCCAAGCGCTATCAGTTGCCTGATTTACTCTATTTGATGGCGCGTTTGCGTGATCCTGAGGGCGGTTGTCCCTGGGATCTGCAACAGGATTTCGCCAGTATTGTTCCGCACACTTTAGAAGAAGCCTACGAAGTGGCCGACGCTATTGAGCGTGAGGATTTTGCCCATTTGCCCAGTGAACTCGGTGATCTGCTGTTTCAGGTGGTGTATTACAGCCAGTTGGGCTATGAGCAGCAGCTGTTTGATTTCTCCACAGTGGTGCACAGCATTACCGAGAAATTGCTGCGCCGGCATCCGCATGTGTTTGCCGATGGTCAGCTGTATGGGGAGGTGCAAAGGACAGCGGTGAACAGCGAGCAGGTCAAAGAGCGCTGGGAGGATATTAAACAGCAAGAGCGTGCCGAGCAGGCCGCACCTGAGCAACGGGTGAGTGTGCTGGCGGATATTCCATTGAATCTGCCAGCGTTAAGCCGTGCATTAAAAATCCAAAAGCGTGCTGCAAATATAGGCTTTGACTGGAGCAGTTTAGCGCCGGTATTGGATAAAATAAGCGAAGAGTTACAAGAGGTTCGCCAGGCTATTGCGTCTGGCGACCAAGCTGCTATCAGTGAAGAGTTGGGTGATTTATTGTTTGCCACGGTTAATGTGGCACGGCATCTTAAGGTCAATCCAGAAACTGCACTGCGCGCCGCCAATATTAAATTTTCCGAGCGCTTAGAGTATGTTGAGCAACAAGCCCGAGAGCAGGGTATGGCAATCAGTGAGTGCACAGAAGCACAGTTAGACACTCTATGGAACTTAGCTAAACAGGCGTTGAGCACCCCGCGCTAGCCGCGGAGCAAAGCGTGCTGTGTTTTTTAAATGATTGAATACAGGTTTAAAATCACATGAGTTTATCTTTGCGCGATCAGTTGCTTAAAGCTGGACTGGTCAATGAAAAACAAGTTAAGCAGGCCAGTAAAGAGAAAAAGCGTCAACAGCGTCTGGAGAAAAAAGGTGCAGTTGAGGTGGATGACAGCCAGCGTCAAGCTGCGCTGCAAGCTATGGCGGAAAAACAGCAGCGTGACCAAGAGCTGAATCGTCAACAGCAAGAGAAAATTGAGCGTAAAGCGCAAGTTGCACAAATTCGTCAGCTGATTGAAAGTTCGCGCCTACCAAAGCTGGATACTGAAGACTATTACAACTTTGTTGATCATAAAAAAGTCAAACGTATTGCCGTTAACGATATGGTGCGTAATAAACTCAGTAGCGGCAGTTTAGCCATTGTTAAGCATGGCGGTGGCTATGAAATTATTCCCCGTGAAGCGGCACTGAAAATCCAAGAGCGTGATGAGCGCCGCATAGTCTTACTCAATGTGGTCAGTGCTGAGGTTGAGCAAGAAGATGATCCATATGCGGCCTATCAGATTCCTGACGACTTAATGTGGTAAGCATTATTTGCTAAACCGCCAACAGGCGCAGATCTTCTCGGGGACTGCGCCTGTTGTGTTATAGCCTATTGATTGTCTATTCATGGCCTATACGGACCGATTGCTGTTGTAGATACTCGTTGATCAGTGATGTTGTGTGCGGGTGCGTAGCAGGGCTCTTTTAAAGCACTCAGGACAATATGCGCATGCCTTACCTTGTTGGTATCGCTGTTCCCTCAGCGGGTCATCCTGACCCGATTCGGGGCTGCGCCATCCTTGGCTCCGCTGATCGCGACACCAACAAGGTACTCATTGACCAACGGTGTTGTTTGCAACACTGCAAATGATCATTATCGCGGGCATGGCCCGCTCCTACAGGCTGAAACACCTGCTGGGCAGTAGTGCAAACCCTGCAAATGATCAACGAGTGCTTCGGGGTGGGTGTGGTGAGCGAGTCAAGGATGACGAGCGCCGGAGTTGAACCCTGGATGGGTTCATCGACGGATTAACACCTTCCCCGAAGTACGGCATGCACAGACTTGTTAATAGGCTTTAGCAAAGCAAAGTAGCAAGGACGATATGTGCATGCCGCACCTTGGCGGTTTGTATGGGTTGGTTTTGTCGCCCGAGAATGAACGACTATAGCGCAGTAGGGTGTAAAGGTTATAAAGCAGTTGCGCAGTATCGGTTGATAGGGGGCTTTTCTTATACAGACATTGGACGGATACTGTGTTGGTGTCTTATGCGTATGTATTTAAGGAGCCGGTATGGCAACTCGCAGCGCCGAACTGTACTACGATGCGTCATGCGGACTTTGCCGCAAAGAGATCGAGCATCTGCGCTCTCGTTTAGAACCACAGGTGCAGTTAGTTGATATCAGTGCGCAAGATTTTCAGCTGCCGCAGGGTTACAGCCTTGAAGACATGCTCACCCGTATTCATTACTTTGATGGGCAGACCATGCACATTGGTTTCAACGCGACTATGGCG
>JAAYFI010000018.1 GCA_012728315.1 Gammaproteobacteria bacterium | reverse complement strand
GCCATTGGTGCAGGCTTTGATTTGGCTAATATGGCTGATATCCGTATTGCTTCAGAGAAAGCTAAATTTGGTGAGACCTTCCTTAATTTAGGAATTATTCCAGGTGATGGCGGTGCTTGGTTTATGCAGCGCTTGATCGGTTATCAGCAGGCTTTTGAGCTCACCCTGACCGGGCGTATTGTTGAAGCTGCAGAAGCCAAAGAGATGGGTATCGTTATGCAGGTGACCGAACATGATGCGTTACTGCCCACGGTGCTAGAGCTGGCTCAACGCATCGCCAGTCAACCGCCTAAAGCAACGCGCTTAACTAAGCGCTTGATGAAAATGGCGCAACGTATGGAGCTGAAAGACTTCTTAGATCTTTGCGCGTGTTTCCAGGGGATGTGCCATAACGAGCCTGAGCACCTTGAAGCGGTCAATCGTCTGTTGGACGTCATGGCTAAGAAATAGGCGCGGCAGAGCAACTGGAGCACATCAGCTGGATTAACAAGGTCTAACAGCTGTGCTCATGGTTTTAGGACAACTGACGCGTTTTTGTCCCGTGCAGGCTTAGAGCGTTGTTGCAGCCTGCACAGAGGAGGCGGATTAACCTAGGGCACAGTGGCTCAAAACCGAGTTTGTTCTTGGCGATTGCTATTGCAGTAGTCCGCGGCGATAGCTGCCTGGTGTGCTACCCGTCCATTTTCGAAAAGCACGATTAAAACTGGCTAAATCCTCAAAGCCTAATTGGCTTGCCAATACACTTAATAATACTGAGCTACCTGTGAGTTGCTGAATGGCAAAATCGCGGCGCACTTCATCTTTAATGGCTTGAAAGCTTGTTCCTTCCGTTGCTAAACGACGTGAGAGTGTTCTAACCGACATATGACAAGCCTCGGCAACCTGCTGAATGAGCGCGCCAGTTTGATCCAATTCGCTTAAATAATCTCTAACGCGGTGTGCGAGTAAACGCTCGCCAAAGGACACATAAATCCAGTCAGCCGGTGCGTGTTGCAAAAAAGTACTGAGATTGTGTTTAGTCTGTCGAATCGGTTTTTGTAAAAGCTTGGGGTCAAAGTGAATAGCAGTTTCGGGCTGCTCAAACAGCACTTCACAAGGATAGAAATACAGATACTCATGGCTGTGCTGCGGTTGCGGGTAGGCGCAGCTGATTCGTAAAGGTGGGATTTTTTCTGTGGTAAGCCAAGCGGCGATACCGTGCACCAACTTCAACATAAGCTCATGCACCAATACGCGGTTGCCTTGCGGCAGGGCATTTTCTATAAAGCGCATTGTGACTTCATTGTTATTGATCTGCAGTTGATAGTGCGCATCGTCCAAGAGTAAGCGGAAGTACTGACTGAAACGGTGCAAAGCAACCCGAAGATTAGGTGCATCGAGCAGGCTTAAACATAGGTATTTAAGGGTGCCGCCACGCAGCGGGCGACTGAAGAAGCCTGGCGTTTCATCATCGTACTCATTGGCCAGTAAACGGTACAAGTGAGCAAACTGTAAAACAGTGACCCGTCCGTGCGGCGCTTCTAATAAAAAAAATGGGATATTGGCTTGAGCGAGAAAGTGCTTTCGTTGCGCAAGGGTCGTCGCTATGCCTTGAAATAAGTTATGGACAAAATGAATGGGAACAGTAGTGGAGGCTGTATGCATTGGTTAACCGACCTTGGTCGCTATAAGTTGGCATGAAATGCTAATTTTTTGGCTTGAATTGACAATAAATTATTTTAAGTGCGCCTAATATGAAAGACAGCAACTCTTCTAAACGCATCATTTCTATCAAGATACGAGCTTGATAACCAGAAAAGATGCGAAATAAAACAAAAATAATAAATTTAAGCGGAGAACGGATATGTTTTGCAGACCTGTTGTTAGGATGGCCGTTTTAGCTAGCGATGCAGCGCGCCCAGTTATAGCTGTTATGCAGAGATATTTTCTAGTGGGCAGTGTTTGCACTGTGCTGAACACAGAGGGGGTGCCGTCATGCTAAATAACGCCCCGCAAGCCAATACCATTGGTGCCGCGCTTAGCCGTAGCGCACGCAAAAACGCCTCTAAGATAGCCTTAAAGTTTGCCGATCGTCAGTGGTCTTATCAGGCGCTGGATGAGGCTGTTAATAAAGTGGCCAATCAGTTTGTACTGCTAGGATTAAAGAAAGGCGATCGAGTTGTTGCTTACGGAAAGAATTCAGATGCTTATGTTTTAACTTGGCTGGCGACTTTGCGTGCAGGGCTTGTGCATGTACCGGCAAACTTTGCGCTCAATGCGCAAGAGTTACGCTATGTCATTGAGCAGTCGGGTGCGCACGCTTTGATAGAGGATATCAGTTTAGCTGCAACGGCTGATAAGGCGGTGTCGGGAACGAGCGTTGCAATACGCGGACACTTCCATAGTGGTAGCGATACTGAACTGGATATTTTGCAGGTTGCCTACTCGGATGCGTCTGCCACTGTGCCACGCGTTACAGTGCAAGGCGATGATTTAGCTCAGTTTTTATACACTGCGGGGACAACAGCAGCCCCTAAAGCAGCAATGATGACTCATCAAGCATTTTTGGCGGAGTACTTTGCTTGTATGGTTGAGCTGGATATTAAACCTCATGAGCCGATGTTGGCGGCCCTGCCTTTGTATCACTCCGCACAAATGCATGTGTTTTTAATGCCTGCATTACTCATGGGTGCCAGTATTCGCTTGCTGGAAGGGCCTGTCGCTGATCAGTGTTTGCAATGGATTGAGCAAGAACAGATTGTGTCCTTTTTTGCGCCACCGACGTTTTGGATTGGACTGTTGCGGTATCCGGATTTTGACAAGCGAAACCTAGGTAGCTTGCAAAAAGCTTATTACGGCGCATCCATTATGCCCGTGCCAGTATTAAAAGAGCTGCAGCAGCGTTTACCAGGCGTAGGGCTTTATAACTGCTATGGACAAAGTGAGATAGCACCCTTGGCTACAGTATTGCGCCCCGAAGATCACGAGCATCGTCCAGCATCAGCGGGCAAGCCGATTTTGACTGTAGAAACGCGCATTGTTGATGAGCAGATGAATGACTTGCCAGTAGGGGAGCAGGGTGAAATTGTGCACCGATCGCCGCAGTTGCTCACTGGTTATTGGCAGCAGCCGGAGATGACCGAAGAGGCTTTTACGGGAGGTTGGTTCCATTCGGGTGATGTGGGTTACTTTGATGAGGAAGGCTATCTTTACATCATTGATCGGATGAAAGACGTGATTAACTCGGGTGGCATTATGGTAGCCAGTCGCGAAATTGAAGAAGTGCTCTTTACTCATTCAGCAGTGTCTGAAGTGGCAGTGATTGGTATGCCGGATATTAAATGGATAGAGGCCATTACCGCCGTGGTCATCTTAAGAGAGGGTGTGACAATTACTGAGGAAGACTTGCTTGAGCACGCACGTCCACATCTGGCCAGCTTTAAACTCCCTAAAAAAGTTGTTTTTAATACAGCATTACCAAAGAGTACAGCTGGGAAAATATTAAAGCGCGTATTGCGTGAGGAGCTTCAGGCATGATCGAGCACGATGAGAACACCCAGTTATTCTACGAAATGATTTCCCGCTTTTTAGCGCAAGAAGCGGATCCATACTACGACGATTGGGAAGCCGCAGGGCAAATTCCACGAGATTTTTGGTTGAAGCTAGGTGAGGCAGGCATGCTTGCCATCGATCTAGCCGAAGACTATGGCGGCACGGGCGCCGATTTTGGCATCACTCAGTTGGTGCTTGAAGAAATCTCCCGTCGTGGCTTTGGCGGCTTGGCCAGCGCCTATAACATCCATGCCAATATCGTTATTCCTTATGTCGAGCATCTAGCCAGCGCAGCGCAAAAGCAACAGTGGTTACCGCGCATGGCCACGGGTGAAGTGATGAGCGCCATAGCCATGACCGAACCGGGTGCGGGCAGTGATTTAGCCAATATAAAAACCCGCGCTGTACGCG
>JAAYFI010000082.1 GCA_012728315.1 Gammaproteobacteria bacterium | reverse complement strand
GCGTCTATTTTTATTTGTGCGTGAACACAGCAAAGATGAATATGGCAGCACCATGGGCTTTGTTAATTTTGGCGAGGTGGAATACGTCTCGCATCATGGTAGCCAGCCGATGAATATTACCTGGCAGCTCAATATGCCCATACCAGCCTTTATGTGGAAGCAAGCGGCGAAGTTGGCGGTCGGGTGATGTGCTGCAGTTAAAGTTTGCAGATCGGAGGCATGGCCTCCTCGTACAATGAGTGGAAGCTAAAGTAACAATGTGCGCCAGATCATCTCAACTGTTCAATACTCTTAACAATGTAATTAAAAAAGCCCTGCAAATACTCAGGGCTTATTCATATGTCTAGCTTATCAGTACATCATCACTCGATGTTCTGTACCTGAATGTCGAGTATAAAATAATAAGTCTTTATAATCAGTGGCTTATGAATGTATTTTGTTTTTAATTGCGATTGTACCCACCGTTGTACCCACCGTTGGATTTGAAATCTTGATTTTTAGGGGCAAAGTGATGAGCGTAGAAGACCCATGATGGAGTGGTGGAGCCAGTATATTGTTAGCGCCTCGCTAGAAGGCTTGTCGGCGGCATACTCAGGCAGTTCTTAGGTTTAGATTTGATGCTTGTTTGAGGCGTTAATTGTTGTCTAATGCTGAAGAAAGCTTGTTTATGGCTTGTTCCAGTTTAGAGCTTTTTTGATTTTCGGTGGATGTTGAGTTTTTTGTGTAGTGCTGATTTTTAAATTTACCTAGTGAGGGTTTGTCTCTAGCTAGCGTGTTAGGTGTTTGTTTTTCTTTGCTCGGTGATGACTGGCTTTCGTTATCAGAGTCTATTACTACTTGCTGGGCCGTGGGCTGAGGCTTTTCAGTGGTTGAAGTCGCGGTTTGCAGTGGCTGCCTTGCTTGTGAGTGGCTTTTTTCGTCATGAGCCGCTGGTGCTTGCGTATCTACGGTTCTCTTTTGATTGCTGGTTTTTTTTATGAAGTGCGTGTCGTTATCTTTATTGTCTTGAATGATTATATTAACCAGTAGCTCTTGAGTGATTTTGTGTTGTTTTGCTAGATTTTTAATTTTTAGGTGCGCTTTTTTAGGCACTCTAATTGTTAGTTTTGTGCTGCTTTTTTTATACGGAAGGTTTTTGTTTGAAGCAATGGCCGTATTAATGTGTTTTGTTCCTATTGCAAGAAAATTGTGGATCAAATTGTTGATTAGGGCTGATTTATTGCGATTGAACTCATCGCGATGAAGGTAGCTGTTAGGGAGATTGTAAACGTTAAAATTTATCTGCGTGTATGTGTCTTTTTTTCTGAACTCTCTTTGCTCTACTCTTTTCTCTATCGTTCTGATCTGTTTGATTATCAGGTCTGCTGAGTGTGCTGGATTAAGCAGTATTTCTGCGCCGGTATTTTTGTTGATCGAGAATCCTGCATTGAAAATGTACTCCTTGAGTTCGGCGTACAAAGGGTTTTTTAGCTTGGCTAGGCTTCTATCTATTTTCTTTAGCTTTTTTTCATGATGTGCGAACCCAGCTATGGTGTTTTGGAACACCAGGTTGCGATTCTCTAGATGCATTTTGTGTGTGATTTCAGTTTCTATCCTGAATAAGTCCAGAGGTGTGAGGCTGTTATAGATGCATAGGTATTCGTAGGGAGCATGCGGTACCTTTGTTTTTTCTATGAAATATAAAAATCGATGATCTTCAAATAAAGCCGAGTAGTAGGGTTGGTAAGTTTCACAGTGCTTCAGTTCTGCTTTTGTGAATCTCAAGAGCTTCGTGTGTAATAGGCGATTTATAGATGCAGAGTTTTTAAGGTCTCCACGTCCTAAGGCGTAATTGGAATGGGGGTAGTGCTGTTTGATTAAAAGCAAAGTGATTTTTTTGATTCGATCACTTGACTCTATGATGTCGCCGATGTCTTTTTGTCTTTTTCTAAGGCTTGCGAGGCATAGCTCGCCTGCTATTTTTTGCGGAATTTCAATACGAGCTGAATACAGATCGTCTGTTTCTTCCTCTCCTTGCTCGTAAGGTGCCAGAACGCTTCTGATGTTATCTTCGATCAGAAGCGAGGTTTTGTAGGCGTTGAGCTTTTTTGCATCTAAAAGCTCTTCTGCTTTTTTAGATAAAAGTCCTTTTTTCCGTTGCTCCTTCGATGATCGGTGTTCTACAAAAAAGAATTCCGATATGCGATTTTTCGTCTGATGTATCTGTTCGACAGATGCGTTCTCGAATGCTATGTCGAGCTCTCTTTTGATATTTTCATAAAAATTAAAATAAATTTTATCTTGACTTACTTTGGGTTTCATGATTTTTATCTGAATATTAAATAATAGTAGTTCAAATAGTAACATAAGTCGTAGTTTTTATAGTAGTAATTAAAATTCTATATGTCCGTAAAATAAGGCTTGTAGGTGTTTTTTCTATAGGTTTTAAGCAGCTATAGATGGTGGGTGATAAGTATATAGAATCAGTGTTTAGGCGTGCTTTTCAAATTCAGAATGCAGTGCTTTTTGTGCCTTTAGTTAAGGAGCAAAGTTGAGGTGAGGGGAGAGCGTTCGTTGCTTGTTATTGATGGTTTGTATCTTCTTGCCGTAGCCTGTTTTCTGGTTGATCTCATGCCCAGCACAGTGCTGGTATCTGTTTGACTACAGAGAGCTTAAGTTGCCTCGCTAAGCAGTTTTGTTGTGTTAGCAAGATGACGGCTTGGGAGTTGATAAGGTGAGTTTTGATGCTCTGAGTGAGCATCGCTAACTGGCCTACCTGCAGGTGTTTGTTGATGGTCTTTGGTGGCGTTTCCGGCGCAAGGCTAATGGGGTAAATCTGGTTTTGTAATGGACAGATAAAATCTTCTGCTGGGGTTCTCATATCACTTGATGTAGCGCTGGCTGTCTCTGAAATCTACAGGTCTTGGATCTGCAATCAGATAGGTTATGTGGCTGATGCCTTGCCTTCAGCCAATAGCTAAATGCCGTTTAGCGTTCAGGTAATTAGGGTGACTGTTTGATAGCTGTAAAGACCTAGACCGCATCATGTCATTAAAAAAATACTCCTCTGGCTAATGCTCTGACGAATAGGAGAGCAGTGTCATGAGATTAATTTCCATTAAAGACGTAATGCATAAAACCAGTTTGGCTAGATCAACCATTTATAAGTACTTGGCTGAGGGTGGCTTTCCGAAGTCAGCATCATTAGGTGCTAACAAGGTGGCTTGGTTGGAGAGTGAGATCGACGAATGGATTGAGGAGAAGCTTGCTCAGCGCTAAATTTACCAGAGTGGCAGTAAAGCCAAAAAAGCATGCAAACAAGACGGAACCGATACCAAGGCTTCAGCAGGTGCTGAGTAGAGCTTTTCGGTTATAGATATATATTACATTCTTGTATACCACTACCTATTCAACACATGGCTACGTAGTCAAGCCAGTGTTGTGGTAAGGCTCTTCTTATAGAGCTATCTATCAGTACGGTGTCATTGGTATAGCTGCCCTAGCAGCTGATTACCAATCCAGACCAACCATCCTAATCAACAAGTACCCACGCAGTCTTGCAACCCTCTGTTTTGCAGAAGGGATGCTTTGCTGCGTCTATCAAAAGGTGTTTAGAAATGGCTTTATCAAGTAGCAACTATGTTATTCAGGGTGCCGTTCGTATCCTGAATGGTCACACAGTGAATGCAGGTTACACAGTGAACGAAGATATGTTTGGGCGGTTTATAAATGTGTTGGATAACGCTGTGGATGCTTACAACCGACTGTTTGCATTTAGAGTGGATTTAAGGATTCCTGCGGGGATGATCCTAACCACAGAGATTGAGAGACGGCTCATCGATCGATTTGTGGCATCGTTTAAAGCCAAAGTGAGACATAACCGCTCTATGGCTTTAAAGCTAAATCCCAATGCTCATGACACTGAGGTGAGGTATTCGTGGGCAAGAGAGATTGGTGCAGACGGGGCTGTCCATTATCATTTTATTTTTTACCTGAATCGTGACGCCTTTAACTCACTCGGCAGCTTTAAGGCTGCCAGTGGTAACTTATATACGCGCTTGGTTGAGGCTTGGGCTAGTGGTTTAGGTCTTGCTGCAGGAGAGGCTGTAGGGCTGGTGCACGTGACTGAAAATGCAATGTTTCACCTTAATGCCAGTAGCAATAACTATGCTGTGGTCAGGGGGCATGTAGTGCATAACTTAAGCTATATGGCTAAGGAAGAGACTAAGGTGCTTGGTGATGGTAAGCATCGTTTTGGGTTTAGTCGTAAATAGTCAGTGTGATATGGCAGGGTCTACTTTGATGGTGACCCTGCTTGTTATAGTGGAGCGTGTAGATGCCTACAAAGCGCGGTAGAGGTGTCTTGCGCTGCCTCATAAGTGTACTTGTTATGGGTGCTTGTCGGGCTGCAGTGGCCGTCCTGCGGTGCTTGTAGCTGTTCGGTGAGGTTGTGTTGTGGGTCTGGCATGCAATGTGGGAGTCTGCGGTGCGCTTAGCGCGTATCTGCTGTCATATTTTGTGGTGATCACCCGCAGTTTAAAATCTTGAGCAGGAGGCTTGGGCTAGCTATGAGCAGGAAATTGATGTCTACGTGATTACTGAGAGTGAGGAACAAGGATAAATATTTTAGTGGAATTTAGTACTCCACTTATATAAATGGCTTTGCGTCTGTTTGAGCTGGCTGCTTGGGTTCAGTGCGGGATTAAGTTCATAAGGAATTGTGATGAAGAAAATCATTTTGATAATGGGCGATATAACGTCTATTGCAGTGGATGCCATAGTCAACACGGCACACGCTAGCCTACAAGGCGGTAGTGGTCTGTGTTACAGCATTCATAAGAAGGGTGGTTCGCTTTTGCAAGAAGAGTGTAAGCGCCTTTATAGCGAGCTGGGTTTGCTGTCTGACGGCTCGGCAGAAGTAACAGTAGCGGGAAGCTTACCATCTCACCATGTTATCCATGCGGTCAGCCCAAGATGGCAGGGTGGCACCAAAGATGAAGAAGAGCTGCTGTATGAAACTTACAAAAGCATATTAGCTAAAGCTGAGCAGGTGCAGGCGGGAGTCATTTCAATCCCAGCTATTGCTACTGGTATTCATGGATTTCCAAAGCAAAAAGCT
>JAAYFI010000017.1 GCA_012728315.1 Gammaproteobacteria bacterium | reverse complement strand
CGTAGTGGCGGTTCATCCCCGTGCGTACGGGGAACGCATGATGAGCTTGATAGTGACGCTGAAAACCTGCGGTTCATCCCCGTGCGTACGGGGAACGCTAAAGCCAAGCGCAAGTAAGGTATAGCCATGACGGTTCATCCCCGTGCGTACGGGGAACGCTAGCGTGCGATGAAGAGTCATCTAATCACTGCCGGTTCATCCCCGTGCGTACGGGGAACGCCGGATGCACAGCATTCGCTATCACCGCGCGAACGGTTCATCCCCGTGCGTACGGGGAACGCCATGCTTATCCAGCTTGATGTACCCGAACGCACGGTTCATCCCCGTGCGTACGGGGAACGCTCAAGAATAACGGTTTTTACCCAGATATCGACCGGTTCATCCCCGTGCGTACGGGGAACGCACTTCGTTTTCATACAGAATTGCGACTTGAAACGGTTCATCCCCGTGCGTACGGGGAACGCGGTGGTATCAGATACGATGCCGGCATATATTTCGGTTCATCCCCGTGCGTACGGGGAACGCTACTGAATCAATCACAAACGACATGCTGATTGCGGTTCATCCCCGTGCGTACGGGGAACGCAACGCGCGCACGGCGCAGGGTTACCACGGCAACGGTTCATCCCCGTGCGTACGGGGAACGCAAACTCTTTGACCTCATATTTACCCGCAAACACGGTTCATCCCCGTGCGTACGGGGAACGCTCTAAGTCTACACGCTTGATTTCATTAAAGAAATTCGTCACCTATATTTCCACCAATAAAATTCCAGTTTTTAAAGAGCAATTTTCACTATTAATCCAGGCTCTCTGGTAGAAATTTAACAAGCCTTAACCCGTCAAACTCTACAGGCATTCTTCGATTTTTGCCGTAGGTTATAAAGTCAAAACCAGACTCTGTATTCGTCGCCCAAGCCATAACAACATTTCCATCTTCGGCTAGCTCTTCAGTCTGTTGCCAAATCATTTCACGGACACGTCGGCTCACATCACCTACATAAACACCGGCTCGAACCTCTAGCAGCCAAACTGCCAAGCGACCACGCAGCCGTGGCGGTACGCCTTCAGTTACAACCACTAACATACTCATATGCATCCTCTAACCTGTACGATGCCCCACATCACCTATATTTTCAGGCTCTGGTATAGCAGGTGGCTGGGAATCCTCTGGGGGAGTTGGCGGTGAAATTTCACCAGCAGCAAGCACTTCTTCAATTAGAGGAATAAGATTGCGCAGTGTTTTACTGGTACGAAAGACTTCTCGACAAGCAAGACGAACCTCCTGATCCGGTCGCTTGGGGTGCTTAGCCGCTATTTTGAAAGCAACAGGCACAACCGTATCGAACTTGATTAAGTCAGCTATATCGTAAACAAAGGATAAGGGCTTGCCTGTATGCAAGTAACCAATTGCAGGCGCATAACCTGCCGCTAAAATCGCAGCTTCCGTTACACCGTACAGGCAAGAGGTTGCTGCGCTAATACACTGATTAATCACATCACCTTTTGCCCAGTCTTTGGGATCATACTTGCGGCCATTCCACTCAACGCCATACTGCTTGGCAAGTAACTTATACGTTGCTCGCACTCTTGCGCCTTCAATACCGCGCAATTGATCAACACTGCGGCGTTGCGGTGCTGCTTCATTGAAGCGAATTTCAAACATTTTACGCACTACTTTCAGGCGCAACTCATCATCCAAGGCAAGTTTTGCCTGATATAGCAACTTATCAGAGCGCGCACCGCCGGGCTGCCCAACAGAGTAAAGCCGTACGCCCGCCTCGCCCACCCAGATCAGCAAGGTTCCTGTTGCGGCCGCAAGTTTAACGGCCGCATGACTAATACGAGTGCCAGGTTCGAGCATAATGCATACAACAGATCCGACTGGAATATGCATACGCTCTCCGTTGACCTCATCAATGACGACAAAGGCACCATCCCTAACATCAATGCGCCCTTTCCCTATAAAAATCATTGAATTACGATCTTTGATGGGAATAGGCTTGAGTGGAATAAACGCCATTACACTGGCCGAATCAGCATAAGCCCGCACCCAAGCGCTTTAGCTCGGCCAAAACCTTTTGCGTATTGCGCTAAAAAAAGCTCCGGTTCTTTCACTGTCAGAACACCTTGAAAGTCCACGCTGGAAAACTGAACGTTGTGCCCGCCTCTTTTTTTACTTTTATGCTGCTCATAACTGATCATATCCGGCAATGCTTCCAGCTCGATGCCCCAGCTTTGCAAGCGTCGCTCATCAGCAATCCAACTGTGGGCGGCGTGTTGCATTACAATGGTTAAATCTGCGGCTGTCATAGATTTGGCTTCTGGCTGCTTTTTTGCATGCATCAGTACATCATGGCGTTTGCTTTTACCTTGGCTGTCGGTGATGCAAACCGTCGGGTTCACCCGCAACTTAAACCCCAGCCGTTGGCCACTGCTAAGCTGTGGCTGAAACGCTTTACTTTGCACACTTAGTACCGTTTTATCAGCCACAGGCATTGTGCTGGATAAAACAAAAAACTCAGGCTTACCTGCCGGCCCCATTTCTTCGCGATACAAAAACTCGCGTACTTGTGCCTCTTTAAACAGCGTCCACAACAGTTGGTGCGATGAATACACACCATTACTGGCCAACTTAGCGAGTTCCAACGAGGCTTGAGCACTGTTTTGCAGGGTCACTTTAGATAAAAACATCAAACACTCTCCTGAGTTGAAAACTGATGCATAGGCCGCTGTTTGAACTGCCAACGGCTTCTATTTACCGGATCATCCCATGGGTGAGTTGTGATCACGTTCTGGCCTGCAAACGCGTGTTTGTCACCTTCCCAGTAATAGGTCACCCAACCGTTTGCACCAAGCCATAAATTGTCTTCTTTTTCTGAGCGTGTCAGTGGTGGAAAAGCAGAATCTAAAGCGTCTTTCAGATTGTCCGTCTTAACGATTTTAGGTTGTAAAGGAACAGCCAACGGGCAAGACTTACGGCCTAAATACAAACTATAGACCGGATTTAGTAACCCTCTCTGCAACTGCTCTAACGTCACACTCGCTGCTGACGTCAAAGACACTGCAATAATCCAAACCCCATCACAGCGATAATCTCTACTCGAGAGGACTGTATTTAAATGGGCAGATTCCAACTCACTTTTACGCGTGAAATGCGTGATTTTATTGCTGTGAGTCGGCACTTGCGCTGTATGGTAATCACGCATCAAAGAACTTGGCACTGTTTGTTTTACAGCAAAACTGACACTCTTTTGCAGCGCTTGCAGTGCATCCTCTTTATCACGCTCAATACCCAGAGCGGCGGCTAATAGTCCGAGTAATGCAGAGCGTGTTGGCTGTGCAGCTGTTGGGCGATCGCCACCTACTGCAGGTGCCCCCCAACTGGCTAGCGGTCCGTATAGCCTAAAGACTAAATAAGCTTTCATAACGCCTCCATTATTGCGTAATGAACTGTGCTAACTCATCAAAGCTGCCTTCACCTTGTATTGCATTGATCGCGTAACGCTCATCGGCACACGCGCCGTATACTTTGTCAAAGTTATCTGCCTGTAACTGCAAGGCTGCAATAGCCGCTGAAGCTTGATCTTCATCTGTTATAGGCTTTAAGAATGCAACCGACAAAGAGCGAGGTTGCTGAGTTCCTTTTTCAGCCAGCACAAAACTCGCATAAGCACGGGATGCAAAACTATTTTGCTTGCCTGTGGGCGATATTTTTACAGCAGCTTCAGCTAACGCTTTAATCGCACTGTTAGCCAATTCTTCATTACCGTCTAGGTTATCAATAAGCTGAGTTTTATTGATGCAGATGTAGCTGTAAAACAATGCTGCCGCGAAGCCGGACTCGCCAATATGCGATGAGCCTGAATCGGTTTTGCCATCGTTTAAATCGTCAACAGCTGTGAAATAGTCATCTTCCACTACAACACTGTGTACGCTAATTGCGTGTGCAACCTGGCAAGCGGCCTCAACATTAAAAGCTGGACTTGAAGCCAGCATACGGCCAAACAAAGCAATATCAACGGCTGTTTGATCTGCCTTCAAAAGATTAAGTTCTGTTTCTGTTGGAGCTCTATCCTCTGCAGCCAACAGCTTAGCAAGCGCCAACGCGCCTTCTTGCTCTGCAGGGCTGATATGAGCGAGCTGTTCTATTTCAAGCGAATCTTTTTTACCTTTACCAAAGACGCCAGCAATGCTGGTAGCCCACTCTTTCGCTGATTTTTCTTTAACACCGGCTGCCAATAAAGCGTCATAAACCTCAACACCAAAACGTTTGGTACGGATACCAATGTTGCCGGCCATGGCTTGCTCAAACAAATCAGACACACGCCAATTACGTTTAAGGCTTTGCGAACTCACGCGTAAACGCTCAAAACCACCCATTTTTGCAGTTTTAGGGCGACCTAGATCGTCACGGTTAAGGTTGGATGGTGCATAGGAGGTTAATAAATGTAACTGAATAAATTGGCTCATGGCTCTTCCTTCAAAATTCTATGAATAACGACTTATTTCTTCGAGGCAGCACGGTAATAATCCATCGCCCACTGCACTGCAATACGCTTATCAGCTTTGCGTGGTATTAATGAGCGGTGCTCTTTAAACCATTGTTCGATGTCTTGCGCCAAAGAAGCGACTGAAATATCGCCCTTAATTTGCTGCAAAATTCGGCGTAAACGGCGCAGGAAATCATCCGCTGTTTTCGCGTCTTGTAACTGAGCAAAACGCAGCTCGCTGACAACTGATTTTTCACCACCTGCTTTACTTCCCGCTGCTTCTGCCAGCTTGGTATTAGAATCATTTTTCACATACACCAAGGCTGCCGCGATGGTTGCCCAACACTCAACCTCAGTTGATTTAGCTGTTTGCGTGAGTTCCTCAGGCAGAGAAAACCAAAGCTTTCTAAAGCCTTCAGTGAGCATTGCCGCATCGATACTGTCGCAACGTTTGAGCTGTGCTTTGTGCGCTGTAGGTGCAGGATACAGTCCTGTTTTCTTCAATTCGTCCGGTGACAAAAACATGCATTGCCACCATCGTTGCACGATTCGTTCAACTTCTTTGTTCATTACGCAACCTCCTTGGCTGTAGGTATTTTATGATTTGATATAAAGGCTTTAATGTCTTTGCCGCCGAATAACCAGCCCATTAAAGCTCGGCGCGCTTGAATACGCTTTTCCATTGAGCGTTGATTGCCCAAGCCAGCAGACAGTGCATACTCATCAAATAAGTTAATACAGGTATGACGTAACGCGCTCAGCCACTCTTCAGCGTTCTGCGCTGTTAGTGTTTGCGTGTTGCTAGACTCATGACTGAGCAGTTGTTGTACAGCTTTATAAAAAGCGGCTTCGCTACGCTGCCAAAATTCAAGATCAATAAAAGAGGTATCACCTTTTGCATCGCCCGGTCTTTCAAACCAAGCTGTCTTTATTTGTGTGCGGCAATGCCATAAGGCATTGGAGGCTAAATTTTGCAGGGCTTTGATAGGACGTAAAAACGCAGCTTGCTGCTGCGCAGGTATTGCAAACACCGGCATAGACACCGAGTACCAGCCGCGAGCTTTCATATTGTCCATGTCGTAACCAAAGACCCAAAGCCGAGGCAGCTCGCCGAATAGATCCGCATAGCCATCACATATTTGATAGAAATGCTCAACCACCTGCGCGCATCGCTGTCCCTCTGAATCATCCGTCAGCGTCAGCGCATCCCAGGTCTTATAAGTGAGGCCGCCAGGCTGTCCTTTGGCAGATAGATGCTCTTCATCAGGCTTTTTGGGGTTGTGTTTGTAAGGTGTCAGCGGGTGACGCCAATTCCCTGAGTAGTTGCCGCCATAATTTTGAGTACGGTACTCAGTGACTGTTTGTTCGGACACAACGCCACTGAGCTGGCACTGCTCAGCGCACTCATTGACAAGCAAGCGGATACGTCTTGGCATTGCCCAATACATGTGCAGTGGATGCACATCGGATGCATAAATTTCTGCGCCTTTTTTCTCACTTGTTTTCGTAGGTGCCAGCCACGGAAAAATATCGCTACTGTGTAAATCAGGCTCGTCATAAGGCCACGCGTCCAAATGAATAACATTCAGCCACAGTTTCTGCCATAAAGTTGCATCATCTGCTGATGGTAAAAGTAAAGTAGTAAGCGGCCCACCGCCACGCAGGCCCACTCGGTGCCCTGATCCACCTGCAGGCGCATTAATTTGCAATGTGAACAAGGCCAGAACTGCCATTTCCAATGACATCACACTGCCAATGCCGCGCTTAACAAAATGGTCAGTGTTCAGTTTTAAGCCATTGGCACCGGGGGCTTCAATGAGTAAGCCTGCAACCGTTGTCGGCTTAGCATCTTTTAGAGGGTCAAAATCCTGCATAAACAGAGGCCCGTCGCCGATCACGTTAAACGCATGTGCCGCTTTATCAAAAGCATCTTGCAGTTCATCCTGACTTGGCGCGTCATCGTACAAGTCACGCCAGTCATGCTTATCTTCTGGCGCAAAGACTGTTTGCAACACACCGATGCTAAGCTGATACGCAGCCCCCTGAAAGTCAGCGCGCGGCAGCGCAAAATCAACCACATCAGCATCCGCTATGGCTGATAGGGGCAGTATTTTTTCCGTACCATCGCGCATTTGAAACGGAAAAAACGGGTCTCGTAAAAGGTTTTTATTCATTAAAATCACTCCTGATTAGCTAGGTCTTGCTTTTCAGAAAAGCCTATAACTGCGTCGTAAGCAAAGACTGAGTCCAGCTCTGGAATCCACACTCGCTGATATTCCATGTATTTATTTTTTTTCTGCAACTCCAGCAAGGCAGGCTCTAAATCGGTAGGAATTTGCGCAAGGTTATCACCGTATTTCTTTTTAGAAAGCTTCACTGTGCTTAACGCTAAACCGAAACGCTGATCATCCACCCAAAAAGCCAAACCGTTATCGGCTGTTTTTTTCAGAAGAACCACTTCGACCGTTTCAATATCACTGTGACGAGTGCCTATATCGGTATCATCCTCATGCCAGCCGTCAGCACTTGCTGCACTGTAGCCATGATGCTGCCATTTCAAGGCACCCGTTTTTGCTTTAGCTGCACTGCTACGCTGCTCACCCAGCAGCTCATGCTCTTTATGTTTTAAAGTTTCAGGAATCTGCTCATAAGCACTATCACCATACACAGACTCAATAAGCTGCCGTGCTTCTCCGGGCATGCGTATAGCGCCCAGTTTCAATAGCTCTCGCAACCCCAACCACAAACGTCCAGGCGAACGATAGACATACTCAGAACCCTGAAAATCTTTGCTGAGCCAATCGGTTTGAGGATTAGCATCCCACTCAGGCGCATGCACATATAAAATCGGAGCTGGTCTTGTGTCTTGGATATTGCGCTCATAAGCTCTATTCGTATTGCGGGTATGGCGATGCAAGCGCCCCGCCCGTTGAATAAGATCATCAATCGGGCAAATATCAGAAATCATCAGATCGGCATCAGCATCGAGGCTTTCTTGAAACACTTGCGTGGCAATCAAAACTTTACCTTGACGCTCACGCTTACTGCTTTGCTTTCCAAACAACGACAAAACTTTCGTCTCAATATTTTTTCGATCTTGCAAAACAAAGCGGCTATGAAATAACAGGCAGTTTTCAGGCTGGAGTATGCGCTGTCGAATCAATCTATAAGCATCAAGTGCATCATTGACTGTATTGCGTACCCACACCACGCACTCGCCACGCGCAGTCGCATCCAGCACGGCGGCAACACATGCATCTAAGCTGCTTATTACTTTAACGCCAACCTCTCGACTGACATCGGCCCGACTTTCGAGCGGATATTCTGTTAAAGGCTGCTGCTGGTTAAACGTCACTTTAGTCGCTAGAGGAAAAGCATCTTGCTGTAATGCATGCCTAGGTAAGTTGCTGGCAGTAAGCCAAATATCAACTAAACGCTGACGTTGTTTTTTAGCTAAGGTTGCTGTTAATAAAATAACCGAACCACCTTGATGAAAATGCAGACCAAGCAGACTTTCTAACAGTTCAAACATGTATTCGTCTGCTGCGTGCACTTCATCAAATATCAGCACTTTGCGATTAAGACCCAGCAGACGCAACGATTGATGACGGCGTGGCAGTACAGCGAGCAAAGCTTGGTCTATAGTTCCAACACCAACAGGTGCAAGCAACGCTTTTTTGCGCGAGTCAGCCAGCCACTGATTGCATTGCGCTGTCGCTGTTTTATCAGTGTCGTGATAATTGCTGTCAGTCGCCCCAGACGCCAGCACGGCCTCGCGAAACAAATCATTCATTTCACGCGCGCCATGTGCCAATACGATGCTTGGTTTTTTACCATCTCTGCCTGCAAGCATCTGCTGATAGTGCGCGGCAACTCGGCTAAACATGGCGTTCGAGGTGGCCATCGTTGGCAAGCCGAAGTAAAAACCCTCTGCAGCACCTGCTTCAATTAAGCGATGCGTCAAAGCAAGTGCCGCCTCTGTTTTTCCAGCACCCGTGACATCTTCTAAAATAAACAGCTGAGGTGTTTGGTCTATTTCAACCGTTTCAGCCCACCGCTGTAATGGCGTGGGTGGAAACCCATAATGTGCTTGAATGGACAAAAATGGCTGTACATTTAGAGGACGCCAAAGATCGGTTGCCGCCAGTGCATGCTCAGCAATTTCCTGAGCAGTAAGCCAATAATCGTATAAAGCTATTTTTTCTGTGCGGTAATGAAAGAAGTTACTGTCGGAGCCTATCCAGTCAGCAATAACTGCAATGCCAGCCAAGTGCCAGCTCACTTGTTTTAGTTTTCGTTGCCAATCTTTCGAAGTGAGTTTTTCTAACGGTAATTCAGGCCTAAAAATAGCCAGCATATCCTTTGCAAACTCAAACACAGCTTGCTCGTTATGCGGCTCAACAAACATCTTAATGGCGTTGACATCATTTTTATTAATCGGTTGTCCATGATGTCCTAAAACACAGTCTGCTAAAACCATGAGCGTGTCGAATATTCGATCCTGAGCGCGGCGATCAAGCTGATCATGGCCTATTAAAGCAGCAAGAACTTCTCCCTGAATAAGCTTCCAGAAATACAGCCCTATACGATCATGGCGAAAGTTTTTCCCATCATAATCGTGACAATCAACAGGACGATAAAGCTCACTATTGTCGTTTAAATAGAGCTTTTGAAAAGCAGACGAAAATTTCCCTAAATCATGCAATGCCAGCATAAAAGAAAAAATGCTAGTAAGTTGCGCTTCGGTTATCTCTAAAAAAACCGTTAAATCACTCTTTAACCCAGCATTGACATTAAGTATCGCTTGGCCTGCTGCAGCAACGTCTAAACAGTGATAAGCAAGAAGATGGTAATCAGCCCCAGAGTGCTCAGACAACTTCTGCGCTTTACCCCAATACCCAAAGTAGGCTATCCCTTTTGATGGTTCAATCAACATTAACTTTCCTTAGCTAAAGTATGAGCCGTTGATATTAGTATCATTAATGGCTTATTAACACAGGCATGCGACACTACAAGTCGCTTACTAAATATTATTTATCTAACAGAACGTCAAGCACTCTTAACGCACTATCTAAATTTTCACCCGCAGCACTTGCAGTTCAAACAAACAGGGCGTAGTTTTATTTGCTTGACTCATCCTTGGGTCAACGTCGCTCAGACGGTTCTGGGCGCTTACGTTTCTGAGGTTTATATGACTGACTCACCTTTGCCACGACGCTTTTCACGCATCGATCGCTTGCCTCCTTATGTGTTTAATATCACCGCTGAACTAAAGATGGCGGCACGTCGTCGCGGTGAAGATATTATTGATTTCAGTATGGGCAACCCCGATGGTTCCACCCCGCAGCATATTGTCGACAAGCTGGTACAAGTTGTGCAGCGTGGGGATACCCATGGTTACTCCACATCGCGCGGCATTCCGCGCTTACGCCGCGCTATTACCAACTGGTATAAAGCGCGCTATGAAGTTGAGCTGGATCCGGAAACCGAAGCCATTGTCACCATTGGCTCTAAGGAAGGTTTAGCACATTTGATGCTCGCCACCTTAGATCAAGGTGATATGGTGCTGGTGCCCAACCCCAGCTACCCGATTCATATTTACGGCGCAGTGATTGCCGGTGCGCAAGTGCGCTCTGTGCCACTGATTCCGGGCGTGGACTTCTTTGCAGAGCTGGAAAAAGCCATCAGTGAGTCGATTCCCAAGCCGAAGATGATCATTCTTGGTTTTCCATCCAACCCTACGGCGCAGTGTGTCGAGTTGGATTTTTTTGAGCGCGTGGTCGCCTTAGCGCGTCAGCACAACATTATTGTGATCCACGACTTGGCTTATGCCGACATTGTCTATGACGGCTGGAAAGCACCGTCGATTATGCAGGTAGAAGGTGCGCGCGATGTCGCGGTGGAGTTTTTCACCCTGTCGAAAAGCTACAATATGGCGGGTTGGCGTGTGGGTTTTATGGTGGGCAACCAAGAGTTGGTCAGTGCTTTAGCGCGAATTAAAAGCTATCACGACTACGGCTCTTTCACCCCTGTGCAGGTGGCCGCAATTGCAGCATTGGAAGGCGATCAACAGTGCGTGCTGGATATTGCTGAGCAATATCGACAACGCCGCAACCTGATGGTCAAAGGCCTGCATGAGCTGGGCTGGATGGTGGATAAGCCTAAGGCCTCGATGTATATCTGGGCGAAGATCCCCGAGGCCTATGCGCATTTAGGCTCATTGGAGTTCTCCAAGAAGCTACTGGCCGAAGCTAAGATCAGTGTGTCACCTGGTATTGGTTTTGGTGACTACGGTGATGATTATGTGCGTTTTGCCTTAATTGAAAACCTCGACCGCTCGCGTCAGGCCTTGCGCGGTATTAAAGCCATGTTCCGTGCCGATGGCTTAATCGATTGATATGATTGCCCGCTTCAGATGCTAAAACCAAGGGCAGGCAGTGCTTCCCGCGCTACCCATTCCCGCACTAAAGTGCGGGGGCTTACGCGCAAAACTGGTAACGGCATTTATCTGTATACCGCCTCTTACAGGTCGGCATTGATCTGTATGTCGCCTCTTACAGCTCGGCATTGGTCTGGATCTCACCTCTTACTGATCGCCCTTTGTAGATACTCTGTTTAAGCGCAAGCTTTTTTGTGCTCTTCACTGAATAATTTTGATGAATCAAAGGGCATGTTTAATTTTAAGCACGCCCAGATTCCTGTCAGCATTTTGCGCATCACTGCGCATAATGCCTGCATCTTTCTTTTGCCACGTTGAATCAACGACTGATAAAAAGCGCGCGCATTAGCGTCGTGAGTCGCTGCAGATAAAGCGGGCATAAACAGCGCTGTGCGCAAATAAGAGTTGCCTGCTTTGCTTAAGCGGCCAGGTTTGTTAATGCTTGTTCCTGATTGCGTTAAGCGCACATCAAGGCCGGCAAAGCGGCTGACCTGTGATGATTTTAAATGTTCTGGAAGTAACTCTAACTCGCAAATAATCATAATCGCACTGTTGGTTCCAATACCAACAGCTGCGGTTAAATTTTCAAGTTTTTGCTTTAAATTTTCATTATTAGCAATAATTTCTAAAGCCATATTTCGCATGCGCTCAATGCGAAACTCTAAATATTCGATGCCTTCTAATTCATCATCAATTAGAGGCTGGTGGGTTGAACCTTTAGCCTGCAAAGCATGCAAGTTGTTTTTAGCTTCAGTGCGGCGGCCGATTAACCTATTGATTTGTCTACCAATATCGCGAAGAGACAGGAGCTTAGGATCAGGTGCTGTCCATAAGCGTGGCGTCATACGCTGCGCGTATTCGGCCAACAAAGCAGCATCAATACCGTCTGTTTTACTGTGCGTTAGCGTCAGTTTAGCGAAGTGATTAAAGCTCTTTGGGTTGATCACAGAGACGTTTAAACCACTGTTAAAAAGTACCACAGCAAGGTTTAAATAATAGATTCCAGTGGCTTCCATAACGACGCTGGCGGGATTGAGCTTCAGTAGTTGAGCGGCGAGTTTTTCATGATCTTGATGGGTTTGTTTGTAGCTTTTTACAGCGCCATTTTTATCGTTTTTACGAATCACGACTTCGAACGCTGTTGCACCAATATCAATGCCAACAAAAGTACTCATGCCTTTAATCCTCGAAGCTAATCAGTAATAATACTTACCGGTTCCCCGACCTCGCACTTTTTGCCTCTCAACCTTGTATATGCGAAGTCTCTTTTTGAGCTTCCGGATACTCTTCGAGATCAGCAAAGAGGCGG
>JAAYFI010000091.1 GCA_012728315.1 Gammaproteobacteria bacterium | reverse complement strand
AGATAACGGTGAGCGAATGACTTGCCCAAAATGCGAGGCCGAGCAAGCGCGCAGTGAGATGTGTGCCAACTGCGGTATTGTTATTGCTAAGTTTAACCATTACCAAGCGCAAGCTCAGCAAGTAGCCAGACCAACATCGACAACAACATCACCTTATGCTTCTCCACTGGCGATGGTTGCAGAGAATGACGACGAAGTCGGTGAGCTGAATATTTGGGGCGTAAACGGACGCATTGGGCGTATGCGTTATGTGGCATGGTCGATGGTCTATACCCTAGCTCTGCTGCCAGTCATGCTAGTCTGTGCATTGGCATTCAAAATATCACCATGGTTAGGCGGTTTATTAGGTATTGTCGCACTTATTGCTGCAATGGTTATCGGCATTCAGATTAGCGTAAAACGTTTACACGATATTGGCTGGTCAGGTTGGTTGCTATTAATTGCCTTAGTCCCTCTAGTCGGCAGCATCTTCCAAATCTTAATTTTTGTCATGCCAGGCAGTCAAGGCAGTAATCTGTATGGTGCACCGCCTCCAGAAAACAGTCAGGCTGTAAAAGTACTGTTTTGGATCTGGGTAGCATTTTTGGTTATCGGTGTTATTGCTGGATTTGCCAGCGGTATTCTGGCAGGTATGCTCGCTGCTCAGTCTTTGCAATAGTTAATAACAGCGGATCACCAACACAAAGCTATGGTGATCCGCTGAAACTAGTTAACCCGTATTGCGTAACCCCGCGGCAATCCCCGCTACAGTCACTAATAAGGCTTGCTCAATCGCTGGGCAAATCGCTTCACCCTGCTCTCTTGAGCGTGCCAATAGCTCAACTTGCAGCAAGTGCAGCGGATCAAGGTAAGTGTCTCTTACACTAATCGAAGCACGTACTTGTGGATGGCGCTCCAATAAATGCGCTTCACCGGTTAAGTGCAGCACTTGCTCAACCGCCTGGCTGAGATGCTGGTACAACTGTTCACCAAAACCACGTAATTCATCGTCAACCAAACGCTCATCGTATAAACGAGCAATACCCGAATCGGCCTTTAATAGAACCATTTCCAACATATCAATGCGCGCACGAAAGAATGGCCATTGATCTCGCATTTCTGCTAGCAATGACTCTTCTTGGCGGCCGATCGCATTTTGTAAAGCTGTCTCCCAACCAAGCCAAGCTGGCAGCATCATCCGCGTTTGTGTCCAAGCGAAAATCCAAGGAATAGCACGTAAACTTTCGATGCCGCCACTGCGTCGGCGCGCAGGGCGGCTACCCAAAGGCAAACGTCCCAGTTCTTGCTCTGGCGTGGCTTGGCGGAAATAATCAACAAATTGTGGGTGCTCACGTACCGTTTTTCGATAAGCCTGTAGGCCATCGGCGGCTAAACGCTCCATCACTGCGCGCCAAGCATCTTTAGGCACTGGAGGCGGTAATAAAGTCGCTTCAAGTACCGAGGCTATGTATAAATTTAAATTCTGCGCAGCCACTTTCGGCAAGCCGTATTTGAAACGAATCACCTCACCTTGCTCGGTGGTACGAAAACGTCCTGCTACCGAACCTGGCGGTTGTGACAAAATGGCTTCGTGCGCAGGTCCGCCGCCACGACCCACAGTACCGCCGCGGCCATGGAATAAAATCAGTTCGACGCCTTGCTT
>JAAYFI010000109.1 GCA_012728315.1 Gammaproteobacteria bacterium | reverse complement strand
GCGGCGGTGACGCGCATTTACTTGATTAACTTTATGATTTAAAGGAGCTATGCGCGTGAAAAAAACTAAGCAAATGTTATTGGCCGCCGCTGTCGGCATGGCTGTGATTGCATCAGCACAAGCTGACCAGCAGCGTGTACTCAATGTGTACAACTGGTCTGACTATGTTGCACCCAACACCATCAGCAACTTTGAAAAGAAAAGTGGCATCAAAGTGATTTTCGATGTGTACGACAGCAACGAAGTGCTCGAAGCTAAATTGCTTTCGGGCGGCTCAGGTTACGATATCGTTGTGCCATCCAACCCTTTTTTAGCTAAGCAAATCAAAGCTGGCGTCTACCAGAAGCTGGATAAAGCCCAGTTACCATTGTGGGAAAACCTCAACAAAGATTTGTTGCACACGCTAGAAGTCAGTGACCCAGGTAACCAGTACTCGCTGCCCTATATGTGGGGCTCGATTGGTATGGGTTATAACGTAGCTAAAGTTAAAGCTGCGATTGGTGACCAGCCAGTGGATTCTTGGGACCTGATTTTTAAGCCAGAAAACTTAAAAAAGCTGCATGAGTGCGGCGTAGCTATCTTGGATTCGCCCAGCGAAATTATTCCAACCGCTATGCACTACTTAGGCCTACCGCCAGATAGTCTCAAGCCTGAAGACCTGAAGCAGGCAGAAGACTTACTGTTGAAAATTCGTCCCTATGTGACGTACTTCCATTCTTCTAAGTACATCTCAGACTTAGCCAGCGGCAATATCTGTATGGCCATTGGTTATTCAGGTGACCTGTACCAAAGTAAATCGCGCGCTGAAGAAGCAGGCGACAAGGTGAAGCTGGCGTATCAAATCCCCAACGAAGGCGCAGGTACTTTCTTTGATATGGTGGCCATTCCAGCCGATGCCAAAAACGTTAAAGAAGCGCATGAGTTTATTAACTACTTACTCGAGCCACAGGTGATGGCGGATTTAACCAACTACCTGCAGTTCCCCAATGCCAACGATAAAGCTACGCCCTTAGTGGACGAGGCGATTCGTAATGACCCAGGCATTTACCCAACGGCCGAGGTGATGAGCAAACTCTACACTTTCCCTGATTTACCAGCGAAAACTCAGCGTGTGATGACGCGCAGTTGGACCAAAATAAAATCGGGTAAATAAGCACCGCAGCGTATCAGTCAGTCTATAAAAGGCTGACTGATACGCTGTTTCTGAGATCAACCTTATGGGTTGCCCAGGCAATCTATATTTAATTCTGGAGGATAGGTTATTGCCTAGATTGATACAGGGTGCTGCATTGGCACTTGCGACAGGAATTGCATTCAGCTCAGCGGTCTATGCGGATTCAACTGTGCATGTGTATAACTGGTCTGACTATATTAGTAAGCCAGTGCTAGAAGCTTTTACCGCGCAAACACAGACGCAAGTGCTGTATGACGTGTTTGATTCCAATGAAGCCTTGGAAGGTAAATTGCTGGCTGGGCGCAGTGGTTATGATGTGGTTGTACCCTC
>JAAYFI010000016.1 GCA_012728315.1 Gammaproteobacteria bacterium | reverse complement strand
TGGCTGTATTAAGTGGACGGCGCTGGACGGGTGAAATTTGGACGCCACAACTGCAGCAGCAATACCCTGAGCGCGACTGGATTTTAAGCCGTATTTTATGGCTCAGTGGCTGTGAAATACCGCGCAACCGTTTAGGTAATATGGATACCTTTCGCCGTTATATTTATATTCATGGCACTGCCGATGAGCATCTTTTAGGTCAGCCTTACTCACACGGCTGTATCCGGATGCGCAACCAAGATTTGATTGAGCTGTACCCGCAGCTAGTGGATGCTTGTGTGATTGATATCAACGAGCAACCCTTCAACACCTCTGAGCTTACCGATACTAAGGAAACCCTATGCAAGGCTCGTTAATGCTGGATATCAACGGTACATTTTTAACCGCCGAAGATCGCCACCTGTTACGCCAACCGCAAGTCTGCGGGGTGATTTTATTTGCCCGCAATATTGAGCATCCTCAGCAAGTGCGTGAGTTGTGCCAAGCCATTCGCGCGGTGCGTAGCGATTTATTGATTGGTGTCGATCAAGAAGGCGGGCGGGTGCAGCGTTTGCGTCAAGGCTTTGTTGAGCTGCCGGCGATGGGGTTGTTGCAACAGGCTGAGAACCCTGAGTACGTTGCGCAAGAGTGCGGCTGGTTGATGGCGTGGGAAGTACTAGCGATGGGCATTGATTTTAGCTTTGCGCCCGTGCTGGATTTAGATTATGGCCGCAGTAGCGTGATTGGCTTGCGCTCCTTTGGGGGTGATGCACAGACCGTAGAGCGCTTAGCCGGTGCGTTTTTACAAGGTATGCAGGCCGCAGGTATGCCTAGCGTCGGTAAGCACTTTCCTGGGCACGGCTGGGTGCAAGCAGACTCTCATGTAGCGATTCCCGTGGATGAGCGCAGCTTCGCTGAAATTGAACACAGCGACTTGCTGCCCTTTAAGCGCCTGCAGCAGCATTTAGCGGGCATGATGCCTGCGCATGTGATTTATCCTGCAGTTGATGCCTTGCCTGCGGGTTTTTCTAAGGTGTGGTTACAGAATATTTTACGCCAGCAGTTGGGCTATCAAGGGGTGTTGTTCAGTGATGATTTATCTATGGCTGGCGCACATGTTGCTGGTGATGCAGCACAACGTGTATTGGCCGCATTGAGCGCAGGTTGTAATGTTGGGTTACTATGCAATGATCGCGCAGCAGCGGAGCAGGGTTTGCAGGCATTGCAGACTGAGCGGGTTACACCTTGTCGACATCTATCTGTCATGTATGGGCGTTACACTGCTCAGCATGATTTCCAGCAGCACCCCCGTTGGCAGTCTGCACGGCAGGCGCTAAAAACTATAAAAACCCGTATATAAGAGGTGAAGAATGAATAAATATGCAATTATTGGCGGTACTGGCTTAACCCAGTTAGAAGGGCTAACGATTCGTGATGCATCGTTTATTGAGACCCCTTACGGCGCACCTTCTGCAGAGATTTTACGTGGTGAATATGTCGGTCGTGAAGTGTTGTTCTTGGCGCGCCATGGCCATCCGCACCGTATTCCGCCACATGAAGTCAACTACCGCGCAAACTTATGGGCGCTGCGCCAGGCAGGTGCTACGCATGTTATTGCGATCAACGCTGTGGGTGGTATTACTGATAATTTAAAAACGGGCTGCTTTTGTATTCCAGACCAAATTATTGATTACACCTCAGGTCGTGAGCATACGTTATATGAAGGTGAGCTTGATCATGTCACTCATGTGGATTTCAGCTATCCCTATGATGAAGCACTGCGTAAGCGCCTGATCGCTGCTGTGGCAGCCTGTGGTTACAACTGCAGTAACAGTGGTGTTTACGGTTGCACACAAGGACCACGTTTAGAGACAGCGGCAGAAATTACCCGTATGGAACGTGATGGCTGCGATATTGTCGGTATGACGGGCATGCCTGAAACTGTTTTGGCGCGTGAGTTAGGCTTAAGTTATGCCTGTTTAGCCTTAGTGGTGAATCCAGCCGCAGGTAAATCCACTGGTGTGATTACCATGACGCAAATTGATGCGGCACTGAATGTGGGCATGTCTAAAGCCAAGATTATTTTAGCTCGTCTACTTAGCAGTATCTAACAGTTGTAAGCGCCATATTTGTGCTGAATATGGCGCTGTTTTAGCTTAATAACCCACAGCAATTAAGCTCAGTACACTGCCGTGTAAAAGGCTAAATTGTCCCTCAAGCTCGCAACCAGCGCGCCACTGCTTGGATAAACTCTTATTTAAAACTAAGCGTGCAAGGCCTGCGCTTGCGCTATCAATAGCTATAATCTGCGCATCTTGAAAGCCAAAATACATCCCTGTCAGAGGGTTTAAGGCTTTAAACAAACTTTCTTTCAGTGAAAATGTCAGCGTTAAACGTTGTGCTTGTTGTGCTGTGTCCAACTCGCAGTATGCTGCATATTCGTCGTTGGTTAAAATCGTGCGGGCTAAACGTTGCGCGCGGGCGTGGGGGATCGGTCTTTCTAAGTCCAAGCCTAAGCTCTGCCATGTGCGGCTGTTACCAACTAAAGCGGCGCAAATACCTTGGCTGTGAGTCATCGAGCCGCAACTGTGTGGTGGCCATATAGGTATCCGGCTATCGCTTTGCTGAGTGGGTAAGCAGGCGCGTCCAGTTTGCTGTTGCAGTGCCTGGCGAGCGCATAAACGAGCAGCTAAGAACTCAGCTTGGCGTTTTCTTGCCGCAGGTGGCGGGGTGACTCCGTAGTGCGTGCATAGCTCAGTATTGAGTGCTTGTTCGTTAAAACAGGCAGTGATTAATGTGCAGTCTGTTAAAAGTGAAGGGAAGGGCCAGTGCTGGTGTAGATTGGTTAAAAACCCTGCATTGAGTGCAGTATCGCTCATGCTGTTGTCCTATTGTGCTGCTATTTGTAATGGGAATGGTTATAACACTGGAATAATTTTGGCGTTACAGTTATAAGTGGCCACATGTTTAAGAGTTATTTGCATTGACTGCCGAGGTTTTTATGAAATTACAGCAATTGCGCTATATCTGGGAAGTATCCAGAAACGGTTTGAATGTTTCCGCTACGGCGCAAGCACTTTATACATCGCAGCCAGGTATAAGCAAGCAAATACG
>JAAYFI010000130.1 GCA_012728315.1 Gammaproteobacteria bacterium | reverse complement strand
GCTTGGTGTGCTGTGCTGTGTTGTGTGCGTTTATTTTGGCAAAGCTTGACCGATGCTACCGGTGGGTCTATTGTGCGCGCACTTTGATTCTTTAAGGTGCGCTGGTTCGCCCAGCCTGAAAAGGGAAGTTAAGCGCAACAAGCGACTTACGCTGCCCCCGCAACGGTATACGATGCGCATAAAAATATGCGCGAGTGTGTTCAATAACCACTGGCTACTCAGCTGGGAAGGTGAGCACATATTCGTCAGCCCGGAGACCTGCCTTATAGATGTCGACTGGTGTTGCGGAGGGCTTCACCGTCAAGTGCTGCCTGTTATTTGGGCGCCAGCGCTTGTTTGTGCCCTCCTCAAAAGTTTTTTCTATTTTGAGGATCTACCTAAATGAAATTGTCCCGCCTTGCGCTGGCTGTAGCCTTGCTACCGGCTGCCAATCTGTATGCTGCTGATAAAACTGAAGAAGCTCTTAAGTTATCTGATTCAGTGATTACCGCTAACCGTACTGCTGAAGATCGTAAAGACTCTACCGCCGCTGTAACTGTATTTACCCGTGCTGATATTGATCGTTTACAGCCGGTGAACGTGGCTGATTTGTTGACCCGTGTACCGGGTGTACAGATTCAGCAATCAGGTGGACGTGGCAGTACGACAGGCGTATTTATTCGTGGTACTAAAACTGCGCAGACCCTAGTTCTGATTGATGGTATCCGTGTCGGTTCTGCTTCATCAGGTGGCGCTAGTCTGCAGCATTTGAATCTGGACCAGATTGAGCGCGTAGAAGTCTTACGTGGCGCGCGTTCTGCGGTGTATGGCTCTGATGCAATTGGTGGTGTGATTCAGATTTTTACGCGTCGTAGTGCTGGCGAAGGTTTACAAGGTCGTGTACGTGTTGCAGCAGGTAATAAAGGTGTTTGGGAGCGTAGTGCTGGTATTTCTGGAGGTGACCAAAACACACGTTTTAACCTGAGCGCTAGCCTTGATGAAATGACTGGTTTTAATCGAACTACTCACAAAGGCGATAGCCTTGCGTCAGATCATGATGCGTATCGTAATAAAGCCATTAGTTTTAGTTTATCGCATGCATTTAATGAGCAGTTAAGTGCTGGTATTAATGTTTTAGATCAGCGCGGTAAGACAGAGTACGATGATACTTTCTTAAAAATAGAAAAACCCTATGATAAATTTGTTGCAAGCTCAGTATCCACTTTTGCAGAGCTACAAGTAACCGATCACCTAGCAAGCCGTTTAGAGCTGGGTCATAGCGAAGATAAACAGCGTAACCTTGACAAGCTTTCAGATGATCCTACTTCTTTTAATACTTATCGTGAGTCAGCTGCTTGGTTAAATACTTTTACTGTCAATGAGCAACATACTGTATTAGCTGGTTTAGACTACAGTAAAGATAAGGTGCGTAGTACAACTGACTTCGAGAAAGATAGTCGCTGGAATAAAGCTGTTTTTATTCAGCATAGCTACAAAGGTGACATATTCGGTACTGAGCTTGGTTTACGTCATGATAAAAATCAGCAGTTTGGTAGTGAGAATACTTGGAATGCAGCACTAAGTTTGCCTGTTGGTGACGCTAATGAGTTTATCTTTTCTTATGCAGAAGGTTTTCGAGCGCCAACCTTTAATGACTTGTATTACCCCATGTATGGTACCCCGGGCTTAAAAGCTGAAAAGTCAAAAAGTTATGAGTTGCAGTGGCGCAGCCAGTTAGCAGATACAGTTCGTTTAGAAACCTCTGTTTATCAAAATAAAGTACGCGATCAAATTCAATATCAAACTGATAAAACATTAAAAAATGTACAAGCACGTATTAATGGTTTTGAAGCAGCTTTACAGCATGAGATTTTTGGTGCGCAAGCCTCGCTGAATTTAAGCTTGATCGATCCGCGTGAACGTAAGAAAGGTCATCAGTTGGTACGACTTGCTAAGCGCACCCTAAGTTATGATTTAGATAAGCAATTAGGTGCATTTGGGGTAGGTGGTACTTGGCGTGTGGCGAGTAAAAGTTTTAATGATACAAATAATGATGTAAAAATTGCAGGCTTTGGCACTATGGATTTACGTGGTAGCTGGCAAGCAACACAAGATTTAGGTGTTGATCTACGCTTAGCCAATATCTTTGATAAAGGTTATACACGTGCTTTATATGATAGTAAAAACGGCTACCGCGAAGACCGCTTCACAGTACTGCTCGGTATGACTTGGACACCTAATCTCTAAGATTAATCAGACCGCCAACGTTATAGCGCAGCATCAGTCTGCGTTATGACGTTTGGCCTTATGTCACAACACTGTATATTCGTAACACCATCGTTGATCACATCCAGTGACACAATATCAAATCCAGATAACTCAATGAAATCACGTCTGATCGGCCTGTGCGCCTCATTATTCTTCTCTGTACCGACAGCAGCCTTGCTGTGGCTGAGTATTAATCGACAGCTCACCTATGTCGATGGCGGGTTTTTAAATAGCAATTATCTACTTGGCTGTATCAGTGTATTTGCGCTGATTGGTTTTGTACTGCCGCAACTGTTTCCGTCGGTATTGGGCTGGGTGTGGCGCATGATGCTGAAGATTGGCTTATAGCGAAATGCTGAAAGCGTTATTGGTACGATCTGCACCCTAACGCTTGCAGGTATAAAAAATATTCCAGCCAGCACCATCAAGCTCTAAAAACGTCCAGCACCATCCATGCTCAACAGCCAGTAGCACTGTTGCCGTCACGAGCGTAGCCATGGATGGCGTAGCGCCCGAATTGAGCCCCGGATGGGCTCATTGAGGGAAGAACGGCAATAGTGCTGCTGGCGCAACCTATGGCCGTATCGCTAAGAAAATACTCTACAGAATCTTCAGACTGACTTACGCTCGAGCAACACGCCACTTTCCATATGGTCAGTCCACGGAAACTGATCAAACAGCGCTGTTTTGGTGATCTGATGTGTATCACTCAGCTGACGAATATTCTCGGCCAAGGTTTCTGGATTACAGGAGATATACAAAATCCGATCAAAACGACGCACCAGCTCACATGTATCGCTATCCATACCCGCGCGCGGTGGATCAACAAACACTGTGCCAAATTTATAGCTGTCTAAATCAATATTGGCTAAGCGACGAAACTCGCGCACGCCGTTCAGAGCCTGCGTCAGTTCTTCAGCAGATAAACGCACCAGTTCAATATTATTAATCTGGTTGTCTTCTAAGTTAGCCAAAGCTGCATTGACCGAGCTTTTACTGATTTCAGTCGCCAACACTTTACGCACACGCGTCGACAGCGGC
>JAAYFI010000015.1 GCA_012728315.1 Gammaproteobacteria bacterium | reverse complement strand
GCCTTCACCTGAGAGAATATCAATACGTCCATCAGGATAGGTATAAGGACGGTGATTGGAGGTGGTCATCAACTGTAATAAAAACGGCTTACCTTGCGCATAATCAGCATCGGCTAGTTTTATGGTTTGCGCGTATAAATCCTCATCGGCCATACCCCAGGCATTGGTAAAATTCATCTCTTTATCAGGCACACTGCTTTGATCAACAATGCGATAACCATTGCCGGAAAAAAACGCATTCATATTGTCAAAATAGCCGCGACCACCGTAGACAAAGACACTGTCGTAGCCTTGCGCATTCAACTGTTGGCCTAAGCTGGCAAAACCACTTTCACGGCCAATACGTTTAACCAAAGAGCGGCCTGGAGTCGGTGGTATCGATAAAGTAATGGCTTCTAAGCCGCGGTCAGTACGGGTACCGGTGGCATAGAGATTGGTAAAGGCTAAGCTTTCGCTGCGCAATTTGTCTAAATTGGGCGTGAGTCCGCGTGGGTCACCAAAGCTACCTAAATACTTCGCCGACAGACTTTCAATGGTCACCAACACCACATTTAAGCGGCGCGGTGCACCCTCATTGATGATTTCACGACGAATATTTAAAGGATTGTCACTGACAAAGCGCGCATTATTTTCTGCAACTTCCGCACGCAGTAACGCCCCCACTTGCGCTTCATCTAAGGTCGCGTAAAAACTTGGGTAATCCAGTTCATTATTACGAAAGGCGGCAAAAAACTGGTAAGGGCCATTGGCGGCCAGTTCACGCTGATAGCTATTACCACCGGTGCCACGGGGAAAATCCTGACTGAGCACTAATCCTGCAAGACTGGCAATCACAGCCAATACAGCAAAACCTGAGAATCTTGCCGTCAAAGCACTGGCCGGCGCAGACAAGGCATGGCGCAAAGGTTTTCTGAGGATAAATGTCAGCACAATCGCCAGCAGCGCTAATCCCGCCAGTAATGGATACACCGGATAGGACTCAAGAATATTGTCAATCACCTCTTTGGAATACACCAAGTAGTCAACGGCAATAAAGTTAAAGCGTACCGAGAACTCATCCCAAAACAGCCACTCAGACACTGCAACAAATAGCATGCCAAACAGACTTACGGCAAATAGCCCGCGTAGACATAGTTGATGCCATTTTTTTGCCCAGAGCCACTGCGGGCACAGGGTTAGATACATCGCCAAAGGCAGACTGACAAAGCTCAAAAAGCCTAAATCGTAGATTAACCCTTGAGCAAACACTAATAATAATTGCCAGATATTAACGTCAGCGGCAGTAAAACTAGCGCACAATAAGGCCACACGAGTCAGGGTAAATAATGCCAACCATGCAATATTCAGCATCGCCAAATAACGCCAGCGTGAAGACTTAAGCAGTAACATAGGACAACTCTCAGTTAGTTTAATAAGATGTCAGTGTGCTCAAGTGGCTGTGAGGCCTTTGTTAACCTAATGTGAAAAAATTGTTAAGGAAGCACTGAATACTGTTGATGAGGCAGTCAGGGCTAGACGCAACGAGTCGCAGGAGTAACAGCTGAAGGCGAGCCCTAAGGGCGAGCGTCAGTAAAAAAGATGGCTTTGAATAGCGTAAAGCAGCCGTTTAAGCCGCTTTTAACACCCTACTGACAACGCAGCTCATGCGTCGGCTTTTCCTTAACCCTGTCATTTACTAAGTGAGTATGTATGCGCATTTTAGTCATCGAAGACAACCGAGATATTCTGGCCAATATTTTGGATTACCTCGAGCTCAAAGGTTTTACCGTAGACTGTGCTCAAGATGGGCTCAGCGGCATGCACCTAGCGCTGACCCAAACCTATGACTTGATCGTTTTAGACATTATGCTGCCGGGCATGGACGGCTATCAGCTCTGTCAAAAACTGCGCCAGGAAGCCGGCAACAACACGCCCATTATTATGCTGACCGCCCGTGATGCGCTCGATGATCGCCTTAAAGGCCTGCAGGCCGGCGCGGATGATTATCTGGTAAAGCCCTTTGCTTTATCGGAATTAGTTGCACGCATTCAAGCGATATTACGCCGCAGTTCAGGTGCAAATAAGCGCGTACTGGAAGTAGCAGATTTGCACTACAACCTTGAAACACTGGAAGTCAGCCGCGCCGGCCAGTTGCTTAAACTCAATCCGATCGGATTAAAATTGCTGGCTGTTTTAATGCAACGCAGCCCTGCTGTCGTGCGGCGCGAAACCCTTGAGGAAGCGCTCTGGGGTGATGACATTCCAGACAGTGATAGCTTACGCAGTCACATCCACCAACTTCGTCAATCCATTGACAAACCCTTCGCAACCTCTCTTTTACACACAGTGCATGGCGTTGGTTTTCGTTTAGCGGAGCTCAAACATGAGCAATAAACAACCCTTAGAACGCAGGATTATTATCGCCTTCACCTTAATGACCCTGTTGGTCAGTGGTACTTTTTCGCTCGGCATTGTTGCTATCGTGCATTTCATTGAAGAGCATCTAGTCTCACAAGAGCTCGACCGACAATTGCACACAGTAGTCTATGAAGACTTGCCTAAAGGTCATCCACCACGCCTTAATCCAAGCACTCATTTTTATGCCAGCAATCTTGCAGAGTTCGCTATTCCCAAACAGTTTGACAGCCAAGAGTTAGGCTTTGCTGAATTTATAGAGGGTGACGAAGCATTTTATGTCTATATTCAAGAAATCAACGGCGTGCGTTATGTTTTAGTGCAAGAGCAACACGAGTTTGAAGCGCGTGAACAAGCTTTATTTAATGTCGTACTCGCAGGCTTTATCTTAAGCATTATCGGTGCCTTGCTTTTAGGGCGTTTAATGGCACGCAAAATTATGCAACCGGTCAGCCGCCTGGCCCAACAAGTGCGCCACCGCGACCAACTCTTACCAATGGCGCCACCTTTAGCCCCCGAATATGCCGACGATGAAATTGGACACTTAGCCGCGGCTTTTGATAGCACTTTAAGTAAATTACGCAACAGTTTAGAGCGCGAAAAACTCTTTACCAGTGATGTCAGCCATGAGTTACGCACACCTTTGATGATCATCGCTACTTCATGTGAACTTCTGGCTGAAGCCAATTTGCTCGAAAAAGAAGCTACACATTTGCAGCGCATTCAGCGCGCCAGCGAAGAGATGCATGATTTGGTACAAACCTTCTTAATTCTTGCGCGCAGCAAGCCTGAAGAAGCTTTTTTAGGCGGGCAAGCCACACTACAAGGCATCGCTGACGCTCAAGTCGAACAGTGGCAACCTATGTTTACTGACAAGCAGATTGAGTTTCAGTGCGTTCAGGCCGAGGCGCCAAAAGAGACGTTGTACAATGCCACTTTCCTGCGCACCGTATTGTCCAATCTGCTACGTAATGCCTTGCACTACACTGAACAAGGCGAAGTAAAATTAACCTTGTATGCCGATCACTTCACCGTTGAAGACACCGGCATCGGCATTCCTGCAGATTTTCAAGAGAGTATTTTTGATCCTTTTACCCGTGGACATAACGCACGTGGCGAAGGCTTAGGGCTGGGCTTATCTTTGGTGCGACGGATTTGCACCCACCAAGGTTGGACGATTCAGGTCAGCAACCGTAGCCCACAAGGCAGTTGCTTTAGCGTATTTTTAGCGCCTAAAAAATAATAATAAACGGCTCGCAAATCACATATTTTTCACACCTGTTTAACACCCGCTTGATGGCTGCACACCTAATCTATGCAGTATTCCTCACCTAGACAGGACTATTGCAATGTCTAAAGCACCCATCAAGTTGGCTTTTTCTGAAAAATATGACCAAGAACATGCCCAGCAATACTTAGAAAAACACCAAACCGGCTTAGCCCGTAAACTCTCAAACTACCGCGACCAACAATTGGCGCGCCGTGCTTTAGCCTTGGCTGGCGAACCGAATTTAGTTTTAGACCTGCCCTGCGGTGCCGGTCGTTTCTGGTCAACCTTAGCCGAGCAACCCAATCGCATTATTTTGGCCGCGGACAACTCTGCAGATATGCTAGCAACCGCGATGGCTGCGCAGCCAAAACATATCACCGAGCATGTACGCACTCTACAAACCTCAGCCTTTGATATTAATTTGCCGGATAGCTCGGTCGACAGCATCTTCTGTATGCGCTTACTGCACCATATTGAACAGCCCGAGCATCGCTTAGCGCTTCTTAAAGAGTTTCATCGCACCACTCGTGATAGCGTGATTATTTCACTCTGGGTGGATGGCAACTACAAAGCGTGGCGCCGCAAAGCATTAGAGAAAAAACGCGCACAAAAAGGCCAAACTCAAAAAAACAGCAACCGCTTTGTTATCAATCAAGACACTGTTGAACGAGAATTCATTCAAGCGGGCTTTAATATTCAAACCCACTTAGATTTTTTACCTGGCTACTCAATGTGGCGCGTGTATGTGTTGCGCAAAGCTTAACTTTAAACACACAGGTCTAGATTGGTTACACCCCTAGATTGGCGCGTAGCCAATCAATTTTTTGGCTGACCTGAATACGCAGCTGTGTGACATCTTGGTTAGCATCATGAGCGCCTTGTTCCATGGCTTGTATTTGCAAATTAAAATCCGCTACGCTTTGGTACTGTTGTTCGGTCAGGTTTGAGCTTTTTTGCGCACTAAGTGAGGCGTCAAAAGAGCGTTGGCGTACCTGCAATGATGTTGCTTGTAGTGTTTTTGCTAAGTCACATTGCTGCTCGGTGGATTGTGCCACTTCATCAATATGTTGTTTAACCCGGTCGGTCACAGCATTGAGCGCACCGAGCAAATCAGTCGATTGACTCACCGCTTGGTGGGTTTTTTTCGATAACTGACGCACCTCATCGGCGACGACCGAAAAAGCGCGGCCGTTCTCACCAGCGTGTGCGGCTTCAATCGCGGCATTGATCGCCAGTAGATTGGTTTGATCGGAAATATGATTAATTTGATCTAAAATACCCATCACTTGCTGCACAGCTTGCACTAGATCAAGCAATGCCAGCTGACCTAAATTAATTTTCTGAATGGCTTGTTCTCCGGCGCTGACCACCTCGCCCGCACTTTTTGCACTCGTATCCATTAAGTTAGCAGTCTCTTCAGCAAAGTGTTTTACTTTGATGGAGCTGTTGTTGACCTGCCGCGCCAATTGGTTCAGCTCTTGACTGGATGCTCCCGCTTTGTGCAGCTGTGCTTGAGTCGCCTGGGCGTTGGCAATAATACTGTCAAAACTGCCAAGTAATTGTTCGAGCGTGACGCCGATCTCCTGCAGTTGCTGATCTTTGTGTTGCTGCTGTTGCTTCATCCCGGCAATAAGTTGGTTAAAGCGCTTGGCAATTTGGCCCAGCTCGGTGCGCTCGGTTTCCATATCGACAAAGTTCAGGCGGCCTTGTTTAACCAATACCGTTAATGCGGATTCGAGCTTATTCAGGTTGTTGATAACAAAACGTCGCTGGAATAGATAAAGCAGAGCCGCCATGAAAAAAAGCCCTAAGGCGAAAGCAAAAAAGAGTTTTTTAACCAGAGACTCAATGTCGTCTTTGCTTTGGTTAATGTGTTGCTGCCCTTGAATAATAGCTTGCTCAAAGTTGTTAATCAGCTGGTTGACTTGGGCCGAGCTTTGCGTGCGCGCTTGTTGCCCTTCAATAGAGCGCTGCATTTCTAAAGGATAGCGCTGATGTAGGCTGGTCAGTTGACGTAAAATCTCATCACCCTGCTCTTCAATATGGGTGGTACGTGCTTTGTTTGACCACCCCATTAAATTGGCGATTCCATCCTGTTGCTGTTCAGGATACAAGCCAATGCGCGGCAAGCTGCTGACCTGTTGCAGTGCTTGCTGATAGCGCTCGCGAGCTTGTTCGAGTTGCTGTACATAATGCACGTTGCCACTGCTCCAGAAGTTCTCACGCAGGGTTTTTATCTCTGACAGCAATCCCGTTAAGCGCACCACAGCTTGCAGGTAGGACACGCCCGTTTGCGGCTGCAACTCAATAGCCTTTAGCGCATAGTCTTCAAGGCGCTGTAATTCTGCGGCAGTTTCTCGTTCATTTTGATACAGCAAACCTTGCTCATCTCCAGCAAGTTTACCCGCGCCTAAAAACTCATGAGTAAGTCCTGCATAGAGTGCGTCGGCTACAGGTTTGAGTTGTTCGGCTAAGCGTGCTGGAAGGCTAGGCATGATCTGTTGCTGTAAGTGATCAAGATCAGCGAGCGCCTCTGTATGGAAGGTGGCATCACCGCTACTCAAATAAGTTTGAATCTTGCTGCGTACATCGACGGCTAACTGGCGATGTAATTCTGAGTAATTTAAAGTGCTGACAAAAGATTGATTCAGTTTATCCAACCCCCAATACAAAATTCCCGCCAGAGATACCGCCATGAAGACCAGTATCAATGTGGCTAAGCGGGTCATTGTGATAATGCGCATTACTCATTCCTGATGAAATAGCTAAAAACGATCTGCTGGGCGTTTGCTGTATTAAAGCTTTGAGGAGCTGTCCGCTGGGTATACGCTCTGCTTAGTGATTGCAGGCGAGTTTGTGCTGCGAATGATCTGGATCGGCAAGTAGATGAACTATTGATCCGGACAGCTCAGCGACTAAACTATTGCCTGTGGCATTTTTGGCGTGCGTTTTAATCTGGCTAAGACGGCTGGAAACTGTGGCTGCCGAGTCCAGATTGGCTGATGCTGAATCAATGGCGGCGACTGAAATACTCATAAGATTGAAAAAACGCTTCTCACCAAAACGGTCTTCAGCCCAAATGCCATGGTTACTTAAATGCTCAGGATTATAAAAAGATGCACACAGGCGACTAAATTCTGCTAATGCGGCTTTAACGTAGGCTAGCCAGTTGTTACTACGGAATACCACGACATAGTCATCCCCTCCTACATGGCCGACAAAATCCAGCTCAGGTTGGCAGTGTTTCTGCAGAAGTTGGGCCACTCCAAGAAGAATGGCATCGCCCTTGGTGTAGCCGTATTGATCGTTATAGGGTTTGAAATTATCTAAATCAAAGTAACAGGCAACGAACGGCTTGTTATTGATAATCAGCTGATCGATATGTTCTTGAATTAATAAATTGCCAGGTAAACCCGTCAGTGGGTTCGAGTTTTTTGCGCTTTTGATTTGTATTTCGGTCATCATTTTTAATAAATCAAACACCTGACCAATGCCAAAGTACTGACCCTGCTGGGTAATAATAAAATCTTCTTGCAGTTGATTACGGTTTCTTTGGATGACCAGCTGGCTGACTGTTTCCAGCCGAGTGTGACGCTCAACACTAATAAAGTTTTCGTCTAAAACTTGGCTGACCGGTTTTTTAACGTACAAATCACGGCCAAAAGGTTGACTGAGTTTATGCAGTAAGTGTGAGCGTTTAATGATTCCCACTGGTATGCCGTCTGCTACGACCGGCAAGGAAAACCACTGCTCGTTACGCTCAAATAGAGTGATTACTTGTTCGACCAACATGTCAGGTGTGACTGGGGTGACATCCAGCTTTAACTGGCCGATTTGACCTTGCTCTTTATAGATCTCACGGCTGTTTTTCACCTGTTGCCATAGAGTCTGTGCACTCTTGCTTATATGATGTGAAGGCATTGGACTGGGTTTGGCAAAGTAGTAGCCTTGTACATAATCCACACCGATTTCACACAGCGTTTCAAATTCTTGTAGGGTTTCAATGCCTTCGGCAATAATCTGACTTTTACCTGCGTGAGCGATAGCGACCATGGAGCGCACAAAGTCGCGTTTAACTTTGTCTCTTTCAATACCGGTAATAAAATGCCGGTCAATTTTGACAAAATCAGGCTCGACTTCAGACCAGAGTCTTAAGCTGGAATAACCGGCACCTAGGTCATCCAGCGCAATAGAAAACCCTTCGCCTTGATAATGCTTAACGGCACGACGCATTAAATCGTAATCATGGGTGGGCGAGTGTTCGGTTATTTCAATCACCACCTGCTCCGGCCTGATGCCAAAGTTGTTGATCAGCTCAAGCGTCAAGCCTCGCTGATGATCCGGTTGTAATAGCGTTTCAGGTGAGATGTTGAGGAAAAGCTTGCCGGGTAGCTGTTGCTGAGTAAATTGCTCAATGGCTTTGGTACGACACAGGCTTTCTAGAGCAAATAGCTTTTGTTGTTGCTTGGCTTGTTCGAAAAGTTCGGCGGGGCTGAATAAAAGGCTTCTAGAGGGGCCGCGACTCAAGGCCTCATACGCGTAAATAGATTGCCCGTCGGCAGTGATAATCGGCTGGAAATAGGTGTTAATCAATTTTGATTCAATAATACGTGACAACTCGTCTTCTTTTTTCATCTGCAACGCATCCCTAATAGAGCTAAATCAAGTAAGGCCTTTCCTCAAAGGCGTCTTGACTCAGTGTTGGCACTATTACATCAGTGGATAATGACAAATGTGTGACATGGTTTTTAGGGAAGTGATTTAGCTGGCTGCAGCAGTGCTCTGTAAACAATTCTGCTGGCCTTAAAAGAATGGGGAAAACTGTAGATACCACCAATAACGCGTAGGACGGACGCGCATTCATAGCAACCATACTGCATTGCTCTGGCTTTATACCCATAAGTGGGTAAAACCGGCATTGATATCCGCGTTCATACCTAATGTGCAGCTCATAAAAAACGCCCCCTAGACCGGGTGGCTTAGGGGGCGTTTGTTGAGTGAGGGAAAAGGGTTAGTCGATGATGGTGTTCACCTCCAGCTTAACTACTTGTTCGTTATGGAACGCGGTATAAACAGTATTATCACCCACCACTGTTCCCGTCCCCCAATCTCCTGTTAAAGCAACAGAGTCTTCAGCATCACCTAGGATTTTCAGAATATGTCCCTCATCACCTGCCTCGGTCATGTTGAAAACATCTTCTACGGATAGGCCGGTAATGCTGTTAGCACCCGATGCCGCGCCGCTCATATCGATGATTTCGATATTTTTTAGATTGGCAAAGTCGCTTGAGCCAAGGTCATCGCCAAAGCGCAGCTGAACGGTGTCTTCACCGCCAAAGCCGTTAATGGCCTTGCCCTCCCACAGGAATTTATCAGCTCCTGAAGTGGCGACCACGGGTGAGATATTGATGTTCATGGTTCCAGTGGCTGGGTCAGAGAAATCGCCAACTTGAACACCTTCAGTATCCACCTCATAGGTGCGTGCGGAAATGCCTATTGGCTTTGGCCCATCGGTTGTGCCATGCACAAACTTAAGGCTATCCAGCTCAGCTTGAGTCAGGCCGCTGATGGTGTAATTACCGCTACCATCATGAACTACACGGCCACTGAGCGTACCGTCACCCTCTTCTGTGCCAATAAAGAACTGTACTTTTTCGCCTCCGGTGAAGCCTGTCAGCTTCAACTCGGTACGCTCAGTATGCGCATCACCCGTTGCACCTGTGGCTGCAACCGGGTCTTTCATGGATGCGTTGAGGTTGAGCGCAATCAGCTCGCCGGCATCACCAAAGCTGAGGGTAGGGTTTAGGGTAATGCCGCTGGCAACCGGTGTCACCTCAAAGGCTATGGGTAACTCTGTTGGAGTGGGAGTCAGCCCCGCATGCCCACTGAGCACGGTGAGATTCACCCCCGTTAAACTGCCACTCCAGTTAGCTGGCGGTAGAATCGCAATGTACGCAGGTAGCGCACCACCTGTCACAGGAATGGCCCAAGTGTTTTCACCGGCGTTATTGGCCATGGTGGAGCTGTCAGCATCAGTGCCCATGTACACAGTGAAGCCAGATGGCAAGCCACTGATATACGCCGTGCTCACTGACTCACCTGAGTCAACTAAGCCTGGACCATCGAAAACAAGCTCAATCGCTTTCGCTTTATCGCCACTGACTTCTACTTCAGGGCCTTCAGCGATGATGGTCGCCTCATAACCACTATTGGACTGTTCAATAGTCAAAGAGCCTTCACCAGTGGATACTTTCGAGCCCGCATCATTGTTTTCTTGGTGTTCAACCCAAACGGTGACGCCCAATGAGCCGGTTTGGTGAGGGCTACCTGCATCAGGTCTAAACTCCAGCTTATCTAAATCAGCAACTGTTACTTGATAGTACTTACCACCTGTGAGCCCTGTCGGTGCTCCTGCTGGGGCAGTAGCAGAACCTGAGTTCATAACACCATTCACATACAGCGCACCCTCTAAACCATCAGCAATATGGATAAACACTGTATCGCCCACCACTGTCCAGCCTGCTCCGTTCGCGCCAAGCGCACCATCTGCACCGTTCTCACTGCTGAGTGAGATATTGAGTTCGATGGTTTCACCCTCACCCACTACGTTTTCACTGACGCTGACGATTACATTGTCGGTAACCGGCGTGATTGGCAGCTTCACCGTAGCTTGGGCACCACGGCTGACGCCATGCGCATGGGCGGACACGTTGACATCCAAATCTAAGGTGCCGCCAGCGATATTATTCGAGTTGGCATCCTGTGGTGGTGTCACTGTAATACTGTTTAGCAAATCCTCCAGCTTGCCTTGTGCATCATCCTTTGTAGCTCCAGTGACGGTTGCAGTCCATAACGCCACTTGCTGGTCACCTTCGGTAACCAGGGTGCGTGTCATGCCACTATAGGTCGTCTCATCATCTGGGGTGGTACGTATCGTTACGGTTAGATCAAACGGGGCACTGGTTGAGCCGCCGCTTACTGCACCTGTGACAACACTACCTAACACAAAGGATACATCCTCTATTTGTGAGGTATCTATTGCTGTCAGCTCCAGCTCGGGCAAATCGACTGGGTCAGCTCCTGTATCGCTTACATACTTTAACGTCCACTCGATGCTGTCTTTTTCAATAGTCGCTGCACCGGTATCCTGGGTGTAGGTGGTGATAGTGATTGCTTTTTCGAAAGTATCCGCATAACCACTGACCACGAACTCGAGGCTATGTGTCAACTCTGCAGTGTTAAACGGTAACTCACCAACCGTGATTAGCCACTCACCGGTTGCTGTTTCTATTGCACCATTGACGCTCACGCCAGCGGGCACACCTGACACAAACACATGAGTGAATTTCTCAGAACCATCGGCATCAGCCTGGTTATTAGCGTCAGCATCAGGTTTTTGCGTGATTTTCAGACCAACGGTTACCGTGGAATCCTTCTCTGCAGTTGTTATGCCGCCCGCAGTAGTAGCACCACTAATGTCACCCAACGACAACTCAATCTCGTCAGTGATTGGTGCAAAGTTGAGGGTGTGCTCCTGTGTTTGCCAGCCTGAAGTAACAGTAGTGCTCGTATCCGACGTCATTGGGTCTGTGACTTGATACTCAATCTTCAGAGTTTTCTCGCCACTGAAGTTGGCCGAGCCTTTCACCTTAACCACAGGCGCGCCTGTAGTACCTGTATTGGTGACTGTATAATAGCCTCCGCTAGCTGTCAGCGGATTATTATTGGCATCGTACAGGGTAACGCCTGCTGTAGTGACAGCATCTTCAGCAATACGCACCGCACTGATGTACTCATCTGAATCATCCCCCACCGGCATTAACTCTAGCTCGCCGATGGTGTCCTCTACGAGGTTTGAACTGATCGACAGCGTCGCCTCTGGCACTGGGGTAATCTGGAACTCAACGTTTTGCGGACTAAAGAATATCTCTGACGGGTTGTCATTTTCAGTAACTACCGGCTGCGCAGTAAAGTTAACCGTACCGCTGTAGTGCTGTGGCACAACGATTTGAACGCTAGCGAGATCAGCTTTTGTGATGACCCACACACGGCTCTCACCACTTCCCCCTAATGCCGGGCCAGCGTTTTCCAGACCGAAGCCGTCAGGCAGTCCGCTAATACGCAAGGTCACGGTTTCTGAACCATCAGGCCCCGCATTAGCAACGCCGGTTTCGCCGGATTTAAGCTCGGTGATTAAATCACTCAAGGTGACTTTCAGCTGTCCAGAGTCTTGGTCACCGCCGTCCTCTATGTAGACCTTATTTGGCACCAACTCCAATATTGGCTCATCAGGCACCCCTTGTACTTGAACTTCAGTGTTCAAGGTGTGGCTCTTGCTTGGATCTGCGTCCGTAACCGTGACCGTATTACCATCCTTATCGATATAAGTCAGGGTGTCGACGGACTGTGCAGTGACCTCAAGCTCAATTGTAACGTTACTGTCTTTAGGTGGCGTTAGAGTTGGCTGCTTGCTTGTGTCGAAATTCTCAATTTTAAGCGTGAAAGTGCCATCAGTCTCCTCAGTTAATTCGGCTGGTAGAGAATCTGCTAACGTATCGTACTCCGTTACGTCATACGTGATTTTCGCACCCTTAGGAATGCCCTTAATAGTGACATCAAAGGTTTCGCTAGGATCGCTACTGGTCGGATTGATATTAAGCTCTACTGGCTTATCTTCATCCGTTTTGATGATGGCATCGACTTTTAGCGTTACCTGATCGGCTTTTGGCCCGATAATCAAGTTGGTCAACCAGGATTCACCAGAAACCTCCAGCTTAGTCGCTGCATTGTCATCTTCATCGTAGTCAACGGTACCGGCTTGAACCCTAACTTTAACCACACCCGACCAATCTTGCGGTCCTTTGAACTCTACTGTATCCAGATACTGCATTGGGATCTTCACTGGTTCGCCTGCGAATGGGAGAGTAACCAGACCATCCGGACCTACGTAAGTGAAGACGCTGCCTTCGAGCATACCGTCTGTAGCAGCACCAGCCTCGGCAGAGTTACCAACCGTCTTAAACGGTGTTAATAGTGCAAAGGTATCTTCGCTACGACCTGAATCATCCGTGTTTTCACCTGATGAGCTCACATCTTTCCAAGCACCACCTTCAAATACCCACTTGCCGTCTTCATTAGACCAGCCAGCACTGAGTTTGAAGCCGCCTTCAGTGCCTAAGTCAAACCACTTATCTTCCTCACCTGTGGTTTGATAGACGTGATCGTCGCCCATGGTGAGGTCAGGCTGACTATTGCCGTCGGTGTCACTTACTGGACCGTCGCCAATAACTTCAGCAACAGGTTTAACTACAACCTTTAGCGTTTCCGTCTTACTAGCAGGAGCACTGGATAAACCGCCAGAAATAATACTGTGGTCAACACTGGTGACCTCAACACTTAAGTCAATGTCTTTACTGCTGTGTGCAGGGGGTGTGACGGTGAACTCTTTGAGGATGCTTTCACGTGCCTCTTTAATGATCCCAGTAGGACTGGTATCAAAAGTAATGGTGTAGGTATTACCAACCCAAGCACCTGACCAATCAGCACTTGCTGCTGGCTCAGTCATCGTCCACGTCTGCCCTTCGGCGTTCGACCATGTGTTATTAACCGCATCAATTGTCCAGCCGGTAGGCCCACTAGGTACGGTGAAAGACACCTCGGTAATCACCTCACCGAGTGTTCCTGTCGCTGTGCTGTAATCAGTAACCTTGATGTTCTCAAGAAACTTGATAGCAGTGTCTTCATCACCTTCCGCGCCTTCAATTGCCACATCACCTGCCACAGGTTTGACGTGCAGCTTGATAACAACCTCATCAGTCATCAGCGTTGGATCAGCATCTGGGCTATCCGAGTCACTGTCTCGAGCACCTAAAATGACTTCAAAATCTGGCAGATCACCACTTAAATCCTTAGGCGGGGTGATGGTGATTTGCGGCAAGTCAGTTACTTTTCCTGCAAGCGTAAGCGCAGGAATTTCACCGATAGTTCCACCGAAATCAACTGTTGGTGTACTCGCTTGACCAATAACATAGTGAACTCCGACAACAGTAACGGTTGTGCCATTTGGCAAGTCTTTAAAACCTAGATAGCGGGTTTCACTGCCGTCCAGATCCTTAAAGACTCCAGGCGCAAGAATGTTAGTCAGGTTGAACGAGGTGTCTTCGTCAAAGGTGATGTCAGCGGTCTTTGCATCGCCAGAGATAACGACCTCAACATCTGTTTGAGTGTTATCTGCCTGAACTTTAAGAGCAACCCTATCTGTCACCGCATGCACATCAACGGTGATGGTTTGGGTGCTTTCAACGCCATTGGTGCCACCGACAAGTGCATCGTCCAAGGCCTCACCAGTGCCATCCACTTCATAGCTTTTAACCGATACTTCAACTTTAAAGTTTTCGTGGCGGTCTTCGGCTGGATGAGCTGTGATGGCCTCGTATTCAGCTGTAGTTAAATGATAAACACCATTAGCAGTGTCTTCTGGGTACAGTGTTTGGATATTACTGACGTGAAAATCTGCTTGATCAGTAATCACAATGGTGATCTTGCCATCAGCGGCAGGTTTGAGCTCTATAGCACCTGTTTGTAACTTGGCATCATCAACATAGCCAGCACCAGTTGGCGTCAAAGTAATAGCGCCCAACAGCTCGGAATAGTCTGTTCCGCTATAACCAGCATCTTTTTGATCATCAGCGCCTTTATCCTTAATTTCAGGAAGCTTGAGGCCTAGTGATTTTTCAGTATCTTCCGGAGTAACGACAACACCGCCGTCAGCACGGTCTGCAAATAATGGCGCATCGGCCACGGGCTTGACTGTGATATTCACCGTACGCTCATACTCGCCACCATCGGTGATTACCTTGTAGGTATAACTGTCACTGCCGCGGTAGTCTTCGTTTGGCACGTAGGTAATAGTACCGTCATTGCCAATGATGACCGTACCGTGATCTGGAGCTGTTGCTACAGTGGTCGTGGTCTGGTTAACGTCAGCATTACTAAAGCTCACGAAGCCGTCTTCATTGACGTCTAACTCACGTGTATCGCTTGGCGGTGTATCATCCTTCACTTCCACTTTGAATTTCAGGTCAACTGAGTCGCCGTCACCATCGATGGCGGTAATGTCAAAGGGCAGAACGATGTTCTCTGCATACTCTTTATCATCATCCGTCTTCAAAGTGTGGTCCAGCGGGCCTTGTAAGGTGAACTTATAGCTTGGTGTGCCGTTTGCAGCTACCTTGAGCTCGATGGTGAAGATGTCGTTGCCATCTGCTTTAGCAGTGATGGTGTGGCCGTCAGTGCTAATTTCATAGCTTAAAGGCTTGGTTCCGGATTTCAGGTTTAAGGCTGTTAAAGCGTCAGTTTTCGCAAATACTAAACCAGTTTTGCCATTAGCATTCACCGCACCGTCAGCACCGAAATCAATCGGTAGCTCTTTTGTGACGGTTAACTTTGCAGCATCTGATGCGCTACCTGTGGGCAGGTATTTTTCATCGACAATTTCATTGCCAACTACAAAGCCTAGATCATCTAAGATTTCAGTAACCATTGGGCCGTCATCTTTGAAGCCAATAAACTTGCCAATATCTACAGACTTGGTAGCCGTATCACCATCAGCGTCGGTGATTTTAAGTTGCAGTTTAATACCGCTATCTTTGAGGGTTACTTTATCATCAGGATCTGTCGTAACTGGATGCTTAACTGCACTGTTTTGAGTGAGAGTAACTTTTCCATCGGCATCAACACTGAGCTTGAAGGCAACATTTCCGGCTTCACCACCAGTACGACCTTCGATGCCATCTGCTGTTTGGTAAAGCAGAACACTGTTGCCAGTCGCAGTATCAACTAAGCCAGAGTCACTGCCATTGCTAGCAAGCAACGTATATTCATCAGCTACACCCTTACCATCAGCACCGTAGATAGGAGTAAAGATACCTGCAAAATCAACGGTTGCTTGCCCTGCTACACCTAAAGTAGTTTCATCCACTTCGAGTATGGGCTCGTGTGTCGTGCTATCAATTTGTGGCACATCATCAATAATATTGATCTCTAAGATGCCGGTGCTATGCGCATTACCCGCATCCACCACTTTAAGATCAATCTTATCTAAGCCGTTCTCATCACCCGCCTGGCCGGGTTCAGCGTTGTTGAACCGCGTCGTCAGCTCGTAGCTGTAGCTGAGCTGCCCCCCCACGGTAATGCCATTTATGACGGTAGGCGTGAAGCCAGTGAGCGTCAGCACACCGTAAGCAGTCGTTATGGGGGCCGGCGTTGTGCTTGATAGCGCTGCTAATGCATCAAGATCAAGTGTTTCACTACCCACTGTGACGCTGACCAGCCCATCTTGAGCATCAACGGTAATCTCACCGGCTACTGTTTTGCTCTGCCCTGCCGGACCACCAGCCACCAAACCGGACTCATAGACGGTGGCATGCCCTGCCGTCAGTGGGTCGGCTGGATCCTCTGGATTGTTATGATCCTCTGGCACAATGGTGGGATCACCGTCAGTGACACCGTGAATGGTGATCACTAACTGCGCCGTATCAGCATCCAGGTCCGTGTCGGTTAAGGTGTAAGTGAAGTTTTCTGTGAGGGCTTGGCCCGTCTTCAGCGCATTCACAGCCGGATTAGCGTTATCCAGCTCATAGGTATAACTGCCATCGGCTTTGATGGTTAACTGACCGTATTCACCTTGAATGACAAGGTCACCATCGGCATTGATCGTAGCGGCATTCGCAGCCACATTACCGCTGACAATAGCGCTCACTTCGGCACCGTCCGCCCCTTCGCGGTCGTTGCTCATGACGTTGCCCATGACTGAGGCGGTATTTTCTTCAATGCTATTAACGTCATCATTAGCCGTTGGCACATCATCGATAATATTGATCTCTAAGGTTCCGGTGCTATGCGCATTACCCGCATCCACCACTTTAAGATCAATCTTATCTAAGCCGTTCTCATCACCTGCTTGGCCGGGCTCAGCATTGTGGAACCGCTGCGTCAGCTCGTAGCTATAGCTCAGCTCGCCACCCACGGTAATGCCATTCACAATGTCAGGCGTGAAGCCAGTGAGCGTCAGCACACCGTAAGCAGTCGCTATGGTGGCCGGCGTTGTGCTTGATAGCGCTGTTAATGCATCAAGGTCAAGTGTTTCACTACCCACTGTGACGCTGACCAGCCCATCTTGAGCATCAACGGTAATCTCACCGGCTACTGTTTTGCTCTGTCCTGCCGGACCACCAGCCACCAAACCGGACTCATAGACGGTGGCATGCCCTGCCGTCAGTGGGTCGGCTGGATCCTCTGGATTGTTATGATCCTCTGGCACAATGGTTGGCGCACCGTCAGTGACACCGTGAATGGTGATCACTAACTGCGCCGTATCGGCATCCAGGTCCGTGTCGGTTAAGGTATAAGTGAAGTGTTCTGTGAGGGTCTGGCCCGTCTTCAGCGCATTCACAGCCGGATTAGCGTTATCCAGCTCATAGGTATAGCTGCCATCGGCTTTGATGGTTAACTGACCGTACTCACCTTGAATGACAAGGTCACCATCGGCATTGGTCGTGGCGGCATTCGCAGCCACATTGTCGCTGACAATAGCGCTCACTTCAGCACCGTCCGCCCCTTCGCGGTCGTTGCTCATGACGTTGCCCATGACTGAGGCGGTATGCTCCTCAATACTATTAACGTCATCATTAGCCGTTGGCACATCATCGATAATATTGATATCTAAGATGCCGGTGCTTTCAGCAGCACCCGCATCCACCACCTTAAGATCAATCTTATCTAAACTGTTCTCATCACCTGTCTGGCCGGGTTCAGCGTTGTCGAACCGCTTCGTCAGCTCGTAGCTGTAGCTCAGCTCACCCCCTACCGTAATGCCATTCACAATGTCTGGCGTGAAACCGGTGAGCGTTAGAACCCCATAAGGCGTGGTGATGGTGACCGGCGTTGCACCAGACAAACCAGTCAACGCATTAAGGTCAAGCACTTCAGTTCCCACTGCGACGCTGACTAAACCATCTTTGGCTTCAACAGTGATCGTGCCCTCTGCTTTTTTACTTCCGTCAGCGGGGCCGTCATCGGTTAAACCAGACTCATATACAGTGACGTGGCCTTCAGCAACAATGCCCCCTAAAGAGTTGTTACTGTCCACGGGCATAAAGTCGTTACCGTCCATGGGAATAATGCTTGGATCACTATCCGTGACACCGTTAATGGTGATCCTTAATACAGCATCATCCTCACCGCCTTCACGGTCAGTCATGGTGTAGCTGAATGTGTCCTCTAGGGTTTCACCATCTTTTAGCGCACGTACTACAGGGTTGTTTTTGTCAGGCGTATAGGTATAGCTGCCGTCTTCTTGCAGCTTCAAAGTACCGTATTTGCCTATAATTTCGGTATTCAGTCCGCCGGGGCCGGTGGGTTTATTTTCACCGGCCACAACTCCTGTGACGTAAAGCTGATCGCCATCGGGATCGTTGTCGTTTTTCAGAACGCCATCTTGAGCACCAACGACCAAAGGTGTGTCTTCATCTGTAACACCTTTGTCATCGTTAGCTGCTGGACCTGGGTTAGTTACAGTCCAGATAAACTCGTGATCACTGCTATTACCTGAGGGGTCAGTGACGGTAATGGTGACCTTGTACTCACCCTTATTGCCAGTGTTACCCCCTTGGCTGGCTGAGCTAGCAATTTTGCCACTGACGATACCCGTGTTCGGGTCCATCGTTAAACCATCTGGTAAGTTTTCCGCTTCATAGCTGATGTCGCTACCACTCACCGCATCGTTAAATTTGCTACTAAAATCAATAAAAATTTCATCAGCATCAGCGTTTTCTAAAGGCGCCAACTGATCAATCAACAACACCGGTGGAGTCAGATCAACGCTGCCATGCTCATTGCGGCTGACATTATCTTTCCAACGATCTTGCTCAAAATCACGCTCGGGCAAAGCCATGCCTAAGGGTTTAATGATTTCTTGAATGCGCGCCACAGTCAGCGGGGTGAAGCCGTCGGCTTCGATGATTTCACCAATGCGCACCAACTGCACAAAGCGATGGCCTTCTTTTTCAATAGCGTCATCGCCAGCACGCATGCTGGGCGATTGTTGCTGCTCGCTAATCGGGGTTAATGGCTGGCTGAGCTGCACATCCTGAGCGATTTGTACCACGTCAACGGGTGCTTCCTGCTCGCCAATTAAGGTCAGCACTTGGTTGTTGTTGGCAAACTGTAAATCAATTTGCGCGCCATCGACGGTAATAACCATTTCATCGGCGGCAACGGTATCACCCACTTTGAGTTCACGACGTGTGCCATCCTGTGCAACAGCCCATGCTTGGCCTTGTAAGGAGATAACGGTGATTAAATTTTCCATAACAACCTCTACTCTAGTTACTACTGCTTCGCTGAGCTTTGGGCTCGCTGGTCAGTTAAAAATAATTAGCGCTCTGTTAAAGCATTGGCTTTGGCGCGTAATACGGGTTTAAGTAAGTACGACAAAATGGTTTTCTTGCCGGTGAGCACATCCACTTGGGTGGTCATGCCGGGAATGATTGACAGGTTTTTGGCAAACTCCGGGTCATTGGCCACAGCGCGCACCAAGTAATAGGTGTTGTCGCGCTCGTCGGTGATGGTGTCGGCGCTGATATGTTGCAAAGTCGCCGACATGCCGCCGTAGATGGCATAGTCATAGGCGTGAAACTTGATGGTGACCGGTAAACCTGGGCGTAAAAACGCGATGTCTTTGGGAGCGATTTTTCCCTCAATGAGCAGATTGCTGTCCTCGGGGACAATTTCTAATACTGCGTTGCCCGGCTGTACCACGCCACCAAGGGTATTGAACAGCACGCGCTGTACAGTGCCGGTCACTGGCGAGCGGATTTCTGCAAACTTAACTCGATCCGCTAAGCCATCGACGCTTTTCTCTAAGCTGTTCAACGAGGCTGAAGCTTCACTAAGCTCAGCTTGCCATTGATTACGCGCACTGAGCTGCACTTCTTCGATGCGTCCTTCGGCCTCTTGAATGCTGGATTCGATTTGTTTGGCTTTGGCATTGGCTTGGTCAAGCTCACCACGGGCAGCAGCGGTATCGCGTTGCAGACGTAAAATCTCCACTTCCGAAACCGCACCGGACTGCAACAAGGGCTTGGTCACTTGCAGCTCTTGATTGGACATACTGTAAGCCTGTCGCGCGGCACTGATGCGAGCACGGGTTTCATTTAACTCTTGTTGACGTTGGTTGAACTGGTCGCGGGCAATGGTTAAGCGCTGTTCAAGCTCGCGCAGCGCGCTGTGGTAGTAGCTTTGCTCGCGGGTCAGCACCTGTAACTGGCTGGCGGTTAACTCAGCATCTAAATCAGGCTGGTAGCTGTGCTCATTGATCAGCGCATTGAGGCGCGCCACCTTGGCTCGCAAGGCAAAGGCGCGCACGCTGTTTTCTTGGAAATTGGCCACGAAACGGGTGGGATCAATACGCACCAGCAGCTGACCTTTCTCAACAGCATCACCCTCTTGCACAAACAGCTCTTCCACCACGCCGCCATCCACAGACTGCACCACTTGCAACTGTTGGGAAGGAATCACTTTGCCCTCGCCGCGGGTGACTTCATCCACGCTGGCAAAGCCGGCCCACACCAGCAGGCTGATAAACACCAAGGCCACGCCATAGAGTAAGCCTCGTGCTGTAACCATCTGCTGCTGTTTTAGCGCAAACTCGGCATCGCTCTCCCAGTGCTGACCTTTATTGTTAAACACTGAAAACAAGGGTTTAAAGATCCTATTAATAAAGCCCAAACCGGTGCGATTCACTTCGGTGAGGCCTTGCAGCTGCTCAAAGGCACGCTGCTCTGTGCTTTTAGGTGTCTGCTGCTGAGTCATGCGCTCACCTTCTGCAGGCTGCCTTCAGATAAGGCTTGCAACACTGCGTCTTTAGGGCCGTCGGCGACCACTTGGCCGCCATCCAGTACCAGTAAGCGCTCGACTAAGCTGAGCAAGCTGGTTTTATGGGTGACCAGCACCACTGTTTTATTCTGACTTTGGTGTTTAATGGATTCGCACAGGTGCTGCTCAAGGCCACTGTCCATGGCGCTGGAAGGTTCATCAAGGAGCATAATTTGTCCATTGCGCATAAAAGCCCGCGCCGCAGCAATGGCTTGCCGTTGGCCACCGGATAAACGGCTGCCGTTCTCCCCCACTGGCATGCCAAGCCCATCCGCATGACTGCCCACCAAAGGGGCTAAACCAGCCAGCTCCACGGCTTTTAACACCTGTTGGTTATTGGGGTGTTGGATGCCTAGGGTGATATTTTCATAAATGTTGCCACTGAGCAGTTGCGCGTCTTGCGGGATATAGCTGATCTGCCGACGTAACTCAGCAGGATCAATTTGCTCAATGTGCACACCATCAATGAGCACTTGGCCTTCGTTGGGTTGATACAAACCCAGTATCAGCTTTTCGATGGTGCTTTTGCCTGAGCCTACCCGTCCTAAAATGGCTACGCTTTCACCGGCGTTAATTTTAAAAGACACGTTGTTTAAGGCGCGGCGTTCTTCATTGGGGTAGCTAAAGGAGACGTTTTTAAACTCAATATCACCGCGAATCTGCGCGCGGCTAATAAATTGCTTGTTCGCAGGACGCTCTTGCTCGTTACCCATGATCTCTTCCAGCATGGTGAGCGAGGTGGCCGCTTGGTAATACTGGGTCAGTAAAGAGGCTGCTTGGGACACCGGTGCCATGGCCCGTGAGGACAGCATATAACCGGCAATCAAACCGCCTTGGGACATGTCACCGGCCACTACCAAGTACACGCCCAGCACAATCATCGATACCGCCACCAACTGCTGAATCCACGCCGCGCTCATGCCCACCGAAGCACCCAGCAAGCGCATTTGGCTGGAGCAGCCGGACAGAAAACTGGTGGTTTGCTCCCAACTGCTTTGCATGCGATGGGTGGCGTTAAAGCTTTTAAGGGTTTCATTGGCGGCCAGGCTTTCCACCAAACCTGCGTTGCGCTGCGCGCTGGCTTGGCCAATGGCTTCGGACATCACCTGCATTTTCGATTGCACAGATAACGCATAGAGGATGACCAGTACCGCGCCAACCAGTACAGGGATCACCATCGGCCAAGAGATCAAGCCGATAATCAACACAAACAATAAGAAAAACGGCAGGTCAATCAGTGCAGTGATGGTCATAGAGCCGATAAAGCTGCGCACGCTTTCAAAGGACTGCACATTGGCGGCAAAGGAACCCACTGATGCGGGGGCATGCTGTAAGCGGCCGCCTAAAATGCGCTCCATCACCAAAGCGGAAAGTTTTAAATCAGCGCGGTTAGCGGCCAACTCGACAAACCAGCTGCGTAACAATTTAAGCAGCAGGTCAGCACAAATAATAATGCCCACACCCAGCGCCAGCACCCATAGGGTGTCGGTGGCTTTATTGGGTACTACGCGGTCATACACATTCATCACAAACAGGGGCATGGCCAGCGCAAATAAATTGATAAAAATCGCCGCAATGAGCACATCGCGGTACACCCGGCGGTTTTCTAGCACCACACTCCAGAACCAATGCCCTTTACGCTGAGTGGCTGCGCTGGGTCGGCTGCTGGGTTCGGGTTTAAATTCCGAGCGTGTGTATAGGGTAAAACCTGTATACACCTCGGCCAATTCTTCGAGCGATAATTCAGTGGCCTGCATGGACAACTCAGGCATCACCACCACCGCACGCTGTGTAGCCGGGTTAAGTGATTGCAAAATACAGGCTTTATTGTTTTTTAATAACAATACACAGGGCAATAAGACGCTATGAATGCGACTCAGTGGTTGTTGCACCAAATGGCTGTTAAAACCAATACGCGCCGCAGCACGAGAAAATAAGGAAGGCGACAGCGCACCATTCACTAAGGGTAAACCTTCAGTTACCGCAGCATAGGTGGTAGCAATCCCATGGCTTTGCGCAAGCCATAAGATACACGCACTTAACGGATCTTTAGTGTTATCGCTCATTGCTGATCTCAATCATAGGCTTGGGCATGCACAGGTGGGCCCGTGCATGCCGTGTGTCGCTATTAGTCACGTTTAACAGTTAAGGTGACGCGGCGGTTTTCCGCGCGACCTGCAGCTGTGTTGTTGCTGGCGACGGGTTGCGTTGACGCCACACCCTGCGCTGAAATAATCGCGCTGCTCACACCGCGCGCAATCATAAAATCACGCACAGCAATGGCGCGGTCCAAGGACAGCTTACGGTTAAGAGCCATGGAGCCAGTGCTGTCGGTGTGGCCAACAATCTGTATTTCACGGAGAGTGCCGTTGCTTTTAACCATGTCCACAAAGCGCTCCAAACTGGGCACGGAACCGGCTTTGATCAGCGCTGAACCGGTATCAAATAAGGTATCGCTATTCAGGTTCATAACTTGCACCGGTGCGTCGCTATTGAAATAGCGGTTCACGTCCCAGTTAGCGGTACCGTAGTTGGCGCAGTACTGTCGTGCATCTTCTACGCGGGAATCTGCATTGATATCGCTGAGGGTAGGAATTTTCTCCGCAGACACCGACAGGGTATTGAGCAACTTACCCATGCTTTGCAAGGTACGGGCATTGGCGGCAATTAAATCGTAGTGGCCGTGGGCATAGGCACGCTCAGCCTGGAAAGCTTCGTTTTCTGAGTCCAGTACATCTAATAAGGAGCGACGGCCAATATCAAACTGCTCACGGTAAGCGCTGACCACCCTGATGGAGCCATCACGGTGGCTTTTCAGAGCATCTTGTTTGATTTTCAGGTTACCGATATCGCTGTGGGCAATGGAGGCCGTCTGACGCAAATCAACACAGGCTTTATCGCGCAAGTCTTCTGCTTGATTGATGCGTTGGAAAGCTGCACGTTCTGCCGCGCGGTCACTGCCACCGCGGTACAGGTTGTACTTCATGCGAATTTCAACAATGCTTTCATCGCCGTAACGCTGGCCTCTGGATGAGCCGCTAATGTCTCGTCTATCAAAGCCATTGTTGTTTTTGTAGGCACCGTGACTGGCACCAAACTCAAAGGTTGGATAACGGTGTGATTTAGCTTCTTTTAAAGCTGACTCGCTAACATCAATATTCTCAAACGCAGCGTGCAAACTGGGGTTATTGGCGTAGCCTTCATCAAGTACTACCTGAATGTCATCCGGCGCAACAAACTGCCCTGCAGCCACCTCAGCCATGTCTTCAGCAGGCAAGCGGCCCACTAAACGCTGAAAGCGCGCACTGACAGTTTGCAAATTGGCAATTTCAGTGAGCAGATTGGACTCTGCTAAAGCTAAACGGCCATTGATTTGCAGTAAATCGGCGTTATTACTGACTCCGCGCTCGGCACGTTGCTCAATTTGCGATTGCACCCGACGGTGATTGTCGAGGTTTTGCTGGGCTAAACGCACCATTTCACGGTAACGCAGCACATCCAAATAGGCGCCCGTAACTTCCAGTGATTTATTCTCCGCTTCATCGAGCAATTCGTAGTAGCGCATGCGACTGGTGTGCTCGGCCTTGGCCACTTGATTGCGCACGCGGAAGCCGTCAAACAACATTTGTGTCAGCGAGATTTCTCCGTAATTACGTGAGAACCAGTCGCGGTTATTTGTGTTGCCTCGACCATCAGGGCGGCCATCATGCTGACGCTTCGCCTCACCTACTGCTCCAATTGCATCAATGCTGGGCAAGTAGCCACCAAAGGCTTCGCGGCGGTCAAAGGTGGCGGCGTTAAAGGCATGCAATTTCGCTTGGATTTCCGGCTGATAATCCATCGAGTCTTTAACGGCCTTAGCCAAGGTGTCCTGTTGCGCTTGCGCGCCCATCGAGATCGCACCAAAGCAAACTGCCATGGCTAATCTTTTAAAGTGCGTGGTTGGTTGCATACTTACTTCCTAGTTGTTTTCAATAACAAACGTCAAAACCAGCAGAAACCTAATACTGATAAGCACTTTGCAAGCTGCTCTGCTGATAAAAAACTGACAAAAACAAGGCGTAGTTCAAGTGCAATGGCAATTAAGCGCGAGCAGAGCCAATCTACAGACCTCTGTTTTTTGTGCTTCTGCGGTGAGTATGGCAGCGCAAAATGCCTGGGCTTTTGCAGAACGGACACTTCCCTTTTCCAAAATGACAAAAGTCATCTTTTTTTAAAGAAATTCAGTTTTTCAGCAAAACTGCAGCGACCCCATACCTCCAGTGCGGGACTGGGTCGCGAGGATTACAGGGACATTCTTTGATAGGTATCTATATCTGCGCTGAAGTGGCTATTGCGCCAGCAGAGTTAAAGAGAGAGCGCGTTATGACGATAATCAGAGGGCGAAGTACTGGTGTACTCACGAAAGGCGGTGGCGAAGTTAGCTGCATTTGCAAAGCCCACTTCTTGCGAAATAACCACAATCGTCAAAGTGGTTTCAGCAAGTAACTGACAGGCTTTTTTCATACGCTCTTGGCGTAAGTATTCAAAGGGGGACATATCTAAACGCTTGCGAAAGGCGCGCGATATCCGTCGCTCATTGACCCCAAGCTGGGTAGCAATGTCTGCTAAGCGCGGTGTCAGTGACAAATCCGCAGTGAGCGCCTGTTGCACGGCACGCACCAACACGCTGTCTTCATCCATGGGCGCAGCCAATTCAGGTGTTGCACTGTCAGCATTGGCCGCCGATTGAGCAACTAAAGCCAAATGTATTCGCACGCGGGCGACCACTTCTTCGGGTTCATAGGGCTTGAGGATATAGTCAACACCGCCACCGGTAAGGCCAGCCAGCTTAGTATCCACTTCGCTCGCCGAGCTTAAAAAAAGAACTGGAATATGGGCTGTAGCGGGATTGGCTTTCAAACGGCGACATAAAGCAAAGCCATCCATGCGTGGCATATGTACATCCAAAATAATCAAATCTGGTAGTATAGACACAGCTCGGTCATAGCCCTGAAAGCCATCAAACGCCACACTAATTTTATAGGCATGGGCACGCAATGCTTCCACCAGCAAACGCAGTTGTTCTGGTTTGTCATCCACCAGTAACAGACTCGGTTGTTGCCGGTGTGGCTGGGTATGAGAATGAGCGTTATACATAAGATAGGTTACAAAATTCCATTTTTTGCTGGTCAAACATCAGCATATTTTACACACAAGGCATGCGCAACAAAAACGCGGGTCCGCTAGGTTCTACACATAAATCCAATAAAAATTAGTGTTTATACAAAAATGATTGCATCAACCCTTATTAGGCTCATTAATAGCCACGTTTTTAAACTGAACGCGTTTATTTGCTCTCCTGCCAGTAAACGCTACTATAGCAGCCCTCTGTTGGTGTGGATTACTCTATCGACATTAGCACTGGGCGAGCCCTCTTTTGCCGATGTTCGCAGCAACTCTATCGCTGAATTAGGCACGCAGACTGTCTTTGCCGACCCCACCTCGGACGCATTATCACCTTCCGCTGAGTCTGCACAGCACAGGCTGCAGCGTTGGCCGGGCAATGTCAGTTTGGTGAGCGAGTCCGATTACGATCGCCGTGCGGTGCTGGGGTTAAGTGATGTGCTTGCACGCCAACCCGGTGTTTATGCCCGCTCCGCAGCTGGCCAGCATTCACCTAAACTGTCTATTCGTGGCTCTGGTTTAGCATCGCCCTTAGGAGTACGCGGTGTTGTCTTGTTGCGTGATGGCCTGCCGCTAAATCAAAGCGATGGCACTCTAGATCCCGCCTATGCTGATCCTTTTAATGCCCGCTATATGGAAATCTATCGTGGCGCTAATGCCTTGCGTTACGGTGCGGCTACCTTGGGTGGCGCGATCAATATTATTTCGCCCACTGGTTATTCACATTCGGGTGTAGAAACCCAGCTTGAAGGCGGTTCTAATGATTATCTACGGCTGCAAACACGAGTTGGGCAGGTATTTGACAATGGTATGGATGCCTTTGCTTCGCTAAGCCGTTACCAAACCGATGGCTCAGCGCCTCAGTCCGAGCAAAAAATATCGCGCTTTTACGGCAATCTGGGTTTTATGGTTAATGAGCGCTCGATAGGCCGACTGCATGTGGACTACGCAGAGATGCAGCAGCAAATCACCAGTCCACTGACCCACGCTCAGCTGCACGGCAATGCTAGCCTAGACGACCCACCACCTAGCTGGCCTGATCACCGCATTAAGACCAATCCACACCTGCGTTTGGCGTATCAGCACAGTATTAACTACGCTGATGACGATCTTATTACCTTAGGCGCTTACCATATGGATACCAGCTTTGACCTGCTGGGTACGCTGGTGCCCATTGAGTATCGCGCGCGGGATCATGGCGTATCGGTTCGCGGCGAAATCAAGCGCACCTTGGGCGGCCGTGACAATCACTTTACCTGGGGTTTCAGCCACGCGCAGGGCAGCAGTAATAGTCAAACCTATGGGCCTTTTGTTCCACCGCCTCCTTTAGGTCAGCTTGCAGATCCAACACCCCAGCAGTATGAAGACATTAAAGCCTCCGCAGAAACCACCCAGCTGTACTTAGAAAACAGCTATGCACTCACGCCAAGATTAGCGTTGATTACGGCAGCTCAGGCTGTCACAGCTAAAAGAAGACGTGAGATTACTGCCCTGCGAAACCCGTTCCCCCAAATCCCGCAGTCGCCTTTTTATCAGCACTTTAAAAACGTTGACCATAGCGAGCGCTATAACGGCTGGAGCCCTAAGCTGGGCTTGTTATGGCAAGTGAATGAGCACAACCAGCTGTATACCAATCTCAGTCGCAGCTATGAGCCGCCTTCGTTAATCGAGTTTTATAACGCTCACAGCACCACTACAGCGCAAAAAGCCACCACTTGGGAGATCGGTGCTCGGGGTGGCGAACAGATACACTGGGATGCGGCGGTGTTTTATAGTCGAGTTAAAAATGAATTACTTAAAATCCCCGATCCCGGTAAACCCGGAAGCTATATGGGCGGCAATATCCCCAGAGCCGTGCACGCAGGATTGGAGTTGCAGCTGTCTGGTGAGTTACCTGCAGAAAAGCTTAACAGCACAGTTGATTGGGGGCTGAGCTATACCCTGAACCATTTCCAGCATAAAAACGACGATACTTTTAACAATAATCGTCTACCAGTGATTCCTCAGCATTTTGGCAGTGTGCACGTCACCTATCAGCACCCATCCGGTGTGTATGTCGGTCCTGATGTGGAATTTGCTTCCTCCGTCTATGCTGATCAGGCCAACACCCTAAAAGCACCAGGCTATGGGATTGTTAACTTCACCCTAGGTTACGCGCACCCTTCCAGCTGCTTCACTGTATTTTTAAATGCGCGCAACTTGGCTGATAAAAACTATGCCGCCTCCACTGAGTTTATCGCCCAAGCAAACACTGAACAGGCCGCATTTAACCCAGGCTTAGAGCGCTCCTTATTTGTCGGAGCCAAAATTCTATGGTAGCGCGCTCGACACTGTGGGGGTTGTTGCTGTATCTGTGTTTTACAGTCACACCAGCGACCGCCGCCAGTGTCGATGTGGGTCAAGCCAGTCAATGGAAAGAACAGCTGTACCAGCAGACGCTATTCTATAAGGATGACTCGCAGCGTATGGATGTACAGCAAATCGCTGCGCTACAAGATGGCACTGACGGTTTTGTCTCTATCAGCCAACTCGACAATCCAGCGCAATTAACCCCAGCGGCTTGGTGGAGCAAAACCACCCTGACCAACAGCAGCGAAACTCACTATTCGTTGCGTTTGATCTTAAATCCGGGTTCCTATTTCCACTCAGTTAATTTTTATACTCAGCGCGATGGGCAATGGATACCCTCCGCCCACACTCTAGAGGGTGCAACCACCAATGAGCCTACCAGCAAGCGCCTGCACTGGACCGGTGTCAACTTAGCGCCTGGACAAAGTAAAACTCTATTGATCCGCAGCACCGGCGTTGCACCCAATAAGCTCGCGCCTTACTTGTATTCTGAAGAGCGGTTTAATGAGTATGTGGCGCGTAATGCAATCTGGGATGGTTTGCTGCTTGGTGGCCTGTTGGCACTGGGCTGGACCTCAATCCTGTTAGCCCTCTTTGCGCGCAGCCGAGTATTTTTAGTGCTAGGTCTACTGTCGCTACTGACCCTATTGGTAGAGGGCATCAGGCGCGGCTACGAAAAACTGGATTTTATAGTTAACCTAGTCGAGCTCTCCTACCGCAGCCCGCTAGTATTGAGCAATCTCACTTTAATGCTCTTTGTAGTATTTATTTTAGAGATTGCGCGCAGTGAAAAAGTCCGCTTAAGTCTGCACAAGGTATGGATCGGCTGGGCTGTTTACTATGCAGGACTGGCGCTGATATCTGCGTTTGGTGATGTGTATCACGTATATTGGCTCGCGGATTTGCACCGACCTTTATTTAGCCTGACGCTGCTGGCCACAGCTGTGTTATTCCTGCGGCAAAACGCACCCACCCGCGGCCTTATTTTAGCCATTGCAGCCTTTTCCCTTGCCCGCGCCAGCTTAATTGCTCTGGAGAGCAGCGGACTGCTGCCAGAGTCCATTGCCAGCCTGTCAATGGGTTCGTTACGCATGAACCCAGCGTTAGCACTGGGTAGCTTTTTAATCAATCTGGCTTTATTTGCTGGATGGATAGCTTATGTAGGACTGCAACGTAGAAAGGCCCTCGAGAAAATTTCCCAGTTACAGCGCGAGGAAAACATTCGGCTTACCGCAGAAGTCGCGCGGCAAACCAAAGCCTTAAACGAAGCCTTGCAATATGCTGATGAAAAGAACCGCCAGCAAACACAAATTGTGGGCTATATCAGCCATGACTTGCGCGCACCTTTGGCCACCATCGCCGGTTACACCAAGCTGATGGAGAAAAATGCCAGCGCGCAACAAAAGCTTAAGCTCAACGCCATTACCCGGAGCGTGGATTATCAGCTGGCGTTGATTGAGGATATTTTGGGTTACGCCTCAGCCGAGCTAAAACCCTTATCTTTATCACCAGAAGCAACAGAACTGCTCGATTATCTGGGTGAAATTACGCAACACGCCACCGCCTTAAGCCGGCAACAAAATAATAGTTTCCATATCACAGTCACCCAGCAAATCCCTAAAACTGTGTATTTAGATGGCCGTCGCTTGCGGCAGGTGCTGCTTAACCTGTTATCCAATGCCGCGAAGTTCACGCGCAATGGTGAGATCAGCCTAGAAGTTACTGCCACTCAACTGGATTCACAGTGGCGACTGCATTTTAGTGTCAGTGATTCGGGTATCGGAATATATTCGGAACAGCAGGCGAAGATTTTCCAAGAGTTTGGCCAGCTTGAAGCAGGGCAAAACAATGTTAACGCTGGCTTAGGGCTAGGCTTGTATATCGCTCAAAGTATTTTGCGAAGTATGGGAAGTGAGCTCAGTTTAGATAGCAGCCCTAACCAAGGGGCTACCTTCAGCTTTGAGTTTAATGTGCTGGCTGATGAGCAGGTAGTCAGCTGGCAAGCGCCGCAAACGCTGCCGCTGCTGGGTGCTATTGACTTGCCTTTATCCCATGGTTTGGATCTGCCAGCTAAGACAAAAGATTTGACGAACAACAGCGCCAACCAAAATGACACTATGATAATGCCGCCCTTAGACCGCCGTCAGGAGTTGGCCAACATGGCACGCAATGGAGCACTGACTGACATGGAGAATTGGCACAGCAGCATGGCCAGCCAATACCCCAACTGTATTGAATATTTAAATAGCATACAGGATGCCATCAACCGCCTCGATCTTCACCAAGTCGAACGCCTAGCACTTAATCAAATCGCCCCTAACCAACACTAAAGTCTGTACAGTTCATTGATTGGCTTTAAGCTATAGACTTAAACTTAGGTTACCAAACCTTTGTTAAGTGAATGGACACATCCTGAAAAAGGGCGGCGGCTCTAAAATGAGTTTACAAAAAGAAATTCAACTACTGACGCTCAGCGGGCCAGGCATCGCAGTTTTACTCGCGTTGATTTTTTACGGACTCTGGTCATACCAACGCACTCAAGGGTATTTATTACTTGTTAGCGGCGCGTATTTTTTATATGCCGTTAGCTTATCCATGCAAATTTTAAAGCTCCCTGCTGACCCCGGTATTAATGCAATAACAACCGCGGCACTCTATTTGGCCGGTATTATATTGCTGTGTCAGGGGGTTCTTGCGCGGCACAAAAAAAACACCCCCTACGGACTTCAGCTATTGATCAGCGCAACCGTTTTAGTGGGACTTTATTATTTTTATTATATTGATGCGAATGTTGTAGCACGAATTTATGTACTCAACTTTGGAATTGGCTTGACCCTGTTGAGCTGCTTTATTGCTTTAAACGATTTACGCCGCGGCAAGCGTATCGAGCAAATCTTCTACTGGGTCTTTGCAGCGTTCACGTTAAATTTCTTTATTCGAACCCCTTTAACGCTATTGACTGCCAAAGGGCTAACGGCTACTGAGCACTTTAACTCCAGTATTTTCTGGCTGGCTTTGCAAATTAGCCTACTCGTATTTGTAATCTTACTTGCGCTGCTCATTATCATCGTTGCCTTACTTGATCGTATTGATTTATTGCGCAAGGAAAGAGACGAAGATAGCCTCACGGGCTGTTTGAATAGACGAGGTTTTTTTACCGCCGTACAGCACATGGCGCCTGATACCTCAAACCAGCAACGCTATATTTTATTAGCAGATCTAGATCACTTCAAAAAAATCAATGACACTTACGGACACGCCGTAGGCGATGCAGTACTACGTTTATTTGCCAGTACGGCTCGTAAAGTTTTACCCGCACAAGATGTTATGGGTCGTATTGGTGGTGAAGAATTTATTTTCCTACTCAACTCGCCATGCTCTGCGCAAAAAGCAATTGAGCTGGCCAACAGACTACGCCTAGCGATAAGCACTGCTCAATGCATGACCGTATCCCCTCCAATTAGCATCACTGCCAGCTTTGGTTTAGGCCCTTTTTATCTGCCCATTGACACAGCAATCCAACAAGCGGATAAGTTTCTATACCTCGCCAAAAACTCTGGCCGCAATAATGTAGCTGTTGACCCCAGCCTACTCGAGAGCTAAGCCCATGATTTTAAATTATCTTTCGATTCCGAAGTTTAAGTGCGTATAGTTATTTCCGCGGAATTGAGCAGTCTGGACTTCCCACATTCTTTTGGTTCTTTCTAAAATGCCACCTCGCTCAACCAGCAGCTAGCCGAGACATCGCAAGCTAAACAGCACCCAGCGGCTGTCTATTCAGCAACTGCCGGCGCTCCCGCCAGTCGGGTAAAAACTGGTCCATGTAGGCCATAAAACAGGCGTTGTGGTTGCGCTCTAGGAGGTGGACTAATTCATGCACCACTACATATTCAAGGCAGGCGTGGTTTTTTTTGGCCAGTTCTAAATTGAGCCACAGGCGGCGAGCTTCGATGTTGCAACTGCCCCATTTGGTTTTCATCTGTTTAATGCGCCAATCATTAAGCTCAACCTTTAAGCGCGGCAGCCATTTATCAAGTAGCTTTGGGATTTCTTGGCTGAGTTCTTGACGGTAAAAACTGTGCAGCACTTTCGCTCTATTGTCTGTTTTAGTGCCGGGCCGCACCCACAGCTGTAAAAAATTGTCCTTACCGAATTGCACTTGGTGAGCGCCGCTGTGTTCAATCACTGCTAAGCGATAGGCTTTGCCCCATAGGTAGTGGCACTCTCCGGATACCCACTGGCGTTCCGTTTGGCGAGCTTGTTGCTGAAACGTCTGCTGCTGTTTTTTAATCCAAGGGATGCGCGCCGCAAAAGCCACACGTATCGCGGTGTCAGTGAAACTATTGGGCGCAATCACTTGCACCTGTCCATCCGGCGGTAAGACATTAATACGCATGTGCTTAATCGGCTTACGCAGTAGTTCAAACTCAATGCTGCCAATGTGCTGCTGCATCTTATTTATAGTCTGGCTGTGCTTTGGCCAGCTCCATTAAAGCCGTAATATCTATATTGTAATCGCCCACCTCTTCACTCAGTGCATGAGCAACTTCTTTTTCTTTAAAACGATCACCGACCCAATCTGCTTTTTTGGTGTAGCGAATGGTGGTATCTATTTTATTTGCCAACACTTCATCTTTGCCGAAGTTATCGTAAATAGCGCGCTTAGCTGCCGTATTCAAAGAGCTCGGGTAATCGCCCGCTCCCTCGTTGGGCTTCACCACTTTACTGGCCAGTGCTTGGATTTCTTTCAGGTAGGTTTGATAGTCGATGGCCTGCTGACGGCGCTTTTGAATCAGCTCATCCAGTAAAACCGACATGCTGTCGTAGTACTCTGGATTAAGCGGGTTGTTTTCTACCAGAGTGCGGCGCACGTTATTTTCGATGCCTTCGTTCATGGTACTGGCAAGGTTGCGCTCACCCTCAGGTATGTCTTTTATTAAATCCTCACCCTTACTTATCACCAGCTCGAGCAAACCCAGTTCTTCGAAGTCGAATAACACTTCACTGTCATCGGCACGAATATACATATCGATTAATTGCCGCATGGCCGGCTCTAGGCGCTTCATGTCCACTTCGTCGCCGCTAAATTGCTTAATTTGCGCGCGCACGGCTTCATAGTGTTCGATTTCTTGGCGGATTTTTTCTTGTTCGGCGGCACTGTAACCGGCCTGCTGCATCTCATTGGCGAGGTTTGCATAAGCACGCAATAGCTTGGCAAAGGCTTTATAAAAAGCTAAACGCAGCGGTTCTTTTTCAAGGAGCTCATCTTTATTTTCACCCGACACCCCGCAAAAATAATGCTGATACTCAAGAATACCTCGCGGTGCTTTGACCGGCTCGCACATGGCTCTAACCGCTTCTAAGCTGTTGTCTAAATCTTCCCTTGCCTGCTCTAAGCGGTCTTTTAGTAGCCCCTCAACATCCTCCTCGTCATAGCCATCAAAGGCACCTTTGGTGTAGCTTTTAATGGCTTTATCGAGGGATTTGAATAAGTCTTTATAGTCGACAATATAACCGTACTCTTTATCGTCACCGTCCAAACGGTTAACGCGGCAAATGGCTTGGAACAGGTTATGGTCCGCCATCTGTTTGTCGATATACAGGTAGGTTGCTGAGGGCGCATCGAAACCTGTCAGCAGTTTGTCCACCACAATCAGCAAGCGCATTTGCCCAGGTTCATCCACAAACAGCTTTTTGACAGCAATTTCAAACTCTTCCACGCGAGATGCCGCCTGCTCTTCTGGCTGCTCAAAAAAGTCAGCGAGCATTTTACGGTAGGTATCGTACTTAAACAGTGCTTCGGTTTGCCCCTCGCCGGACTCTTCACCTTTAATGCTGGCGGCTGTGGGCTGATAGCTGGTAACAATGGCCACCTTGCCGGCCAAGTCTGTTTTGCTGAACATGTCATAGGTGGTACAGGCCTGATACACACTCGAGCACACCAGCATGGCATTACCGCGACCATCTTTTAAGCGGGGTTTCTTTTTCATATCCAGCCAAATATCCATGACGATTTTCTCAAGTCTGGATTTACTGGAAAGCACCTTACGCAAGGTTCCCCAACGCTGTTTTAATTGGTCTTTAGCGGTTTTTGTTAAACCTTGGGTATTGATATCAAACCATTCATCGATTTTTTTCGGTGAAGTTAAGTGCTGATCAATATCCCGCGCCTCATAGCGCAAGTCCAACACCACGCCATCTTCTACCGCCTCATCAAATTTATAGGTATGAATATAGCTACCAAACACCTCGATGGACTTTTGCTTATCTTTTTTCATCAAAGGCGTACCGGTAAAACCGATAAACATCGCCTCTGGAATAATCGTCTTCATCGCCGCATGCAATTTTCCAGACTGAGTACGGTGGCACTCATCAACAAAAACAAACAAATTACCTTTGGCTTTAAAATCCTTAGGAATAGCGCCGCTGACCTGCTCAATAAATTCATCGGTGGCCTGCTCTGATTCTGCAGTGTCATCATCCCCTTGGCGGCCAAATTTATGCACCAGAGTGCTCACCAACCACGGGTTCGGCTGGTTCAAAGCGGCAATTAAATCTGCGCCACTTTGCGTGCGATAAATAGCTTCATCAACACCTCTAAAGACCTTTTCGATTTGCTCATCCAGCTCGGTGCGGTCAGTGACAATTAACACCCTTGCAGCGGTTTGATTCTCTCGCAGCCACTTGGCCAACCACACCATGATTAAGCTTTTACCTGAGCCTTGGGTATGCCAAATAATCCCGCCTTCGCGCGTCGCAACTCGCTGTTTTGCTGCTTCGACACCAAAAAACTGGTTATGCCGGCAGGTCTTTTTTACCCCAGCATCAAACACCATAAAGTCGTGAATAATCTGCAGGAAACGCTGTTTGCTGCAGATCAGGCTTAGATGAAAATCCAGGGTGCTTGAATAAGGATTCGTCACCTCCTCTTCTTTCCACTCCAAAAAGTAGCGCTCTGGAGTTTCAATGGTGCCGTAACGTAAGCCTTGATTATCGTTACCGGCCATCACCAACTGCATGGTGGTAAAGAAGTTACGGATAAAATCTTTTTTCTGGTTATCTACATTCTGGCGAATGCCTTCGCTGACCGACACCGTTGAACGCTTGAGCTCCAACACAGCTAAGGCGATGCCGTTGACATAGAGCACCACATCCGGACGCTTGATGTTTTCACCTTGAATGCTGACTTCTTCCGCGATGGCAAAGTGGTTGTTGTCAGGGTTTTGCCAATCAATCAGCCAAATGGTTTCGTTCTGATGACCGACACCTTCAGACTCTTTAACGCCGTAACGCAGTAAGCGATACACCTCTTTGTTAGCTTGATAGAGCGCTTTGCCATCCCCTAAAGCAGCGGCCATGTCCAGTTGGCGCAGCGCTTTAGTTATTAAGGTTACGCTGTAGCCTTGTTTTTTTAGCCAATTCGTCAGCAGATCAGCGTTAATGTTTTTATTATTCTGGTCATGCAGATTGCCCAAGTAGTCGTAGCCTAAACCTTGGCGAAAAAGCTGAATGACACGGTTTTGGGTGATGCGTTCGAGTTGGTTGAGGCTGGACATATATTCCCTTATTACAAAGAAATGGTACTCATTCGATCAATTGCTATTTGTAAGCTTTTGTCATCAAACAACCCTAGCTTACGAGCAGCCCACTTTTCACCCGCAGGCCAGTTTGCAATCCCTTCCTTAATCGACTCTAACGTCGGCTCACAGCCTTCATTGACTAACAACCAATCAATGGTTGACAGCAACTCCAAGCCAAACGGCGACTCAAACCCATCGATAATCTCGCTGGCCTTTTCCAAAGCGGGCAAATAGTTTTTTCCTTCACTATTAAGATAGGCTTCAACCAACGTCTTTTTTTCATCATTAAATGCGATCACATCTAAAGGGTCACTATCAGGTATGCGTTTATCTGATTTCAAATAACTACCGTCTAGTGCATTGAGCAAATGCTGCAGATTGTTAGCGTAAGGGCCATAGTTTCTAGCCTCAAAATTCAGTTTTAATTCGTCTTTTAAGCCTGCAGAACGAATAACTCTCTGTAAAAACCAAGCCAGCTTTTGAACTTCTAGTAAACTGCACTCCATCCCTAAAATCCAATAACGACGAATCAACTCAGCCACCATCGCTCGTGCTGGCGTGAGCTTTTTAACGCCCGTCTTTTTAGCTACATTTTGATACTTTTGAGTAGGCTCATAGACCCATATATCAACACCGTCCATGTCACTCAGAGCATCAATGATCTTTGGTTTTACGTCATTCCAATTTAAGCCACCATGCCCTGAGCCTAAAGGGGGGATAGCAATGGACTTAATCTTTTTCTCATTGATAAATCGACGTAAATCCTGCAAGCCCTCTTCAATCCACTCCATCTTAGACTTGGAGCGCCAATGTTGTTTAGTTGGGAAATTGACAACCCATTGCGGGCCAACCAGCTCATTGGTTGCCGTAACAAACATCTTGCCTGTTACCACCTCCCCTTTCTTACATGCCTGTGCATAGGCCTCCATATTTTTGGGAAAGCGTTCTTTAAACATCAGCGCAATGCCTTTACCCATTACGCCGACCGTATTTACTGTGTTAACCAATGCTTCAACATCGGCCTCCAGCAAATTACCTTGTGTGTAATGAATCATTAGAAATACCACCCTGTTCGAGCATGCACTGGCATGGTTAAGCTGCGTTGCTGCAGCCAGCTATTCAATTGTTGTTTAGTTTTCTCACTGTAACAAACCATGCCTATCAAGGCACTGACTGGGCAATGCTGATAAATCAGTGCCTCCGCCTGATAGCGTTCAAATTTAGCAGGGTCATTAGGGTCACGCTTAAAATCACGTGCCTGCAAAATAGACCAATCAATTTTATTAAGATGCGCTAAGTCAGTATAAAAATTTGACCACGCATAATAGGCATGGCCATCGGTGAAAACAAAGTGCAAGCCCTGACTTTTGATCTGATGCAAATCAGACACCAATATTACAATTTCGTCGTTCGCTCGCCGCCTGATTCCAGCCCAACCGCTATGGATATTTTTCATCATTGGAGAAAATGGAGTGAAATAAAACGGCACATAATCATTTAAATAGCCACCCATACCCACCGGAACAGGGTGCGTAGCTCGCTTATCAATCAGCTCTGGATTGCCTATTTGAACCCAGTTAGGCGCCAGAACGGTGCTGTTACCACAATGCAAACCGTTATCCAAAATCCAAGGAATATTATCGCGATGGACAATACGCCAAATCAGCGCTTTCTGCGGGTTTAGCGTTTGACTGTAATCGTAACCCATAACTATCCTCCGTTTATCACAAGGCAGTTTTTCTACGGATAAGCGCTCTTGCCTCATGCAAATCACCCAAGTAGACATAACCTAAATCTTGGCGGAAAAGCTGAATGACACGGTTTTGGGTGATGCGTTCAAGCTGATTAATTTTACTCATGGTTTCCCTATCCCTAACACGGCTTGGCGCAAGCACAGCTAACTTTTTGCTCGCAAGAACTCAAGCTACTTAATTGAGCATCAAGCGTAAAAACTGTGGATTTTCAATTTGAATTTGCAGATTCTTCTTATATTTTTCTATGGTGCCGAGCGCACAAAAGGTACGGCCTACTTGGCTATTAAAGGAGCCAAATTTGCTCTCAAGCGGCGCAATACTTTCATCCCAAACCACCAACGTTAACGTTTGATTCGGATATTTCTTATCTAAACTCAAATACATACCTTTAGAAAACCTTGAAGTGCCAGCCAGCACACCGCACGCCATAACTTGCTTACCCACATAAAAGGGTGCTCGAAAAGCTTCAATTCTCTCAACGTTTATCTCATTGCTCTGCTGATTTGCAGCAGCAAGCTGCGGGGCGTTGGATTTTAGATGCACCGCAGAAGCTGCGTTAATTTGAATCTGTGGTCGATTGCGGTATTCACCCACAGGGCCACGAGCGCAGATATCTACACCCACTAAGCCGGATAAGCCTCCCAGTTTATTTTCCACAGCACTTAAAGATTCGTCCCACACCACTAGCGTTAAGCTTTGCTGTGGGTACGGCTTATCTAAATTCAAATACACACCTTTGCTAAAAGGCGTGGTCTGCGCAACGGTACCGCAGGCAGTCACCTCTTGGCCGACATATTGCGATGCTGAGCGCGCTTCGATTTGCTCAATGTAAGTCGTGGTTGCTGAGTTTCTGATCGCAATAGGTGTAGCCGCTGGCTGGTAACGCTGCGCATTCACAGCAGGCGTATTCGCTTGTTGCTGCACTACAGGCTCTACTGGCTGCACTTGCTGCGAAGTGCTGGTATCTGCTGGACTAGTTTGCCCAATAGTCGGATAGATCTGACTGACCACCGCCATGGTTAAAAACACACCACCCACCACCATTGCAGACTTAAACATGCTAGATATGCGGCTTTTCTGTGGAGGTAATGGACTGGCTGCAAGCCTGTCTGGCTTGGGTGCAACAGACGCTGGCTTCGCTGACTCTCGTTTAGTTGATTCAACTTCTGCCTTATAAGCCCCACTCGACTCTGTACCTGTGGACTCAACAAGCTTTTCAAGTGCATCACTACGGGTTATTGGCACTGGGGCAACAGGCTCTGCTTTAGCTTGGTAATTATCCTGCCCAAAATCAAAGTCGAGTGCCTGCACCCCGAGTGCTTTCTTAATTGCTTCTATGTCTCTCGGGTAAACTCCTAGCTCTGCCGATGCAAGATCGGCGAGTGTAGTCGGACAACGCTCTATATCTGTGGTATGAAACCAGTAGGAAGACCTAATCGAAAGGTCTATTTCACCGGTGATTGGCCCGGTAAATACAACAGCACCATTGATGTGACCAATATTTTGATTTTCCAGTAAGCGCTGCCTTTTCAACCAATCGATGATTGCAAACTTATAGTCACGTACCTGCTGAAAGGGATTGGTTCTGTGATTACTACCGCCTTTTACCTCAGCGCCAGCAACTGTCCACTCACCATTTTCAGTACCGATTAAATGACCGCTGTAATGCTTAAAATCAACGACCAAAACAGCCGTAGGGAGCAGGCAAACCAAATCAACTTCATGTCCATCCCACATGCTATTAGCAATCAGGGTGATGTCTTTACCTGCGCCTCCCCAGTCGGCTTTCAGCGCTTGGATAAACGCCCTGAGCATTTTGTTTTCATGTGTTCGGTCGGCTTTTTGGCCGTAAAGTAAAATCGACATCGACTCAGCGCCTTACTAAAACAATAAAATATAAATCGGTGCGTATCGCCTGTATTTGCTTATCGTCTAAATCAGCAACACATAAGCGACCGTAATTAAAATCAAATACGTAAATACAAACCACTTTACCAAAACATATAGTTCTGGCGCTTATTTATTCTGCTCAGCGAGTATATCCAGCGTAGCTCGATCAGATTCGCCTGAAAAAAACTGCTGCAATAGCTGTTTAAAAACCGAATTTTGTTCTGCTGCTAAAGCAAACAAAGTCAGCGACGAATGCAGTTTTAAGTTATCCGGCTGCCCGAAAATCTCTAAGGCGCTTTTATCTGGATGCTGTAGTAGTAGTTCAGCGCATTCAATTAAACGTGCGCCGAGTATTTCATCCTGCAAATACTCTCGCGCTTGGCTGAGGCTTTGAATCGCAAAACGCTGCGCCATCTCGCTATGCCCAAGCCCAGTAATTTGTGGAAAGATAAACCACATCCAGTGAGTGCGCTTTTTGCCTTGGGTTAGCTCTTGCAGCACCAAAGAGTAGATAGGGTTTTGGGCTTGAGCGAACTGATCAAACACATGCGCATCTATCATTGAATTTCCTCAAGTCGCGTATTTAATATGCTTAAACCAATAGTATTAACTATTTGCTGCATCTAACAACACTTTCAACATTTCGTTTTCATGCTGAACGATCTCATCAGTCCACCACTTCCCTTTACTCTCCAAAAGCTTAAGCATGGCGTAGACCTTCAGACTATCCACCTGCTTATTCTTGATATTAGCTGCGAAGTGCTCATGTTTTGCTTTTGGCTGAAAATTACTTAAGCGTGAGTTTTTACTGTGACTGATCAAGCACAGGTTGCCAAAGCGATGCAACGAATCAGCATCTAATGATGGAAAGCCATCGATTGGATGCTGCGGATAAAAGTGCTCTACCGAGCTGCGGAAGGTAAATTCAAACTCTTTAATAACTACGTCCTTATTTTTACCTTGTAACCACAACAAATAATCCAAATAGTTAAATACGAAGTTATTTTCAATTGCGCCAAAACATAACTTCTCAGCGGGCAATGAAACTCGCTCTGCAAGCTGTTTATCTACACCCTGATCATCGCCGTAAATCATTGGGTAATAAGCCTGCCCCTCACCTTCGGCAAGGAAACGCTTAAATACAAATTTACGCGCCAAACTTTCCAAGTAATTCAGATAATCATTCGCTCGGATTGGCTGATCCGGTTGCAGTGCATCAAATAAATAATGCAGTGCACCGTTTAGCCAATGTTTAAAGACTAAGGTGGGCGTTGATACGTGAAACGCAGCCAGCAGCATCAAGATCTGTCGATTAGAACCATCAAAGCCATTCTCACTATTAACATCGCCCTCACTAAAACTATTGACATAGCTTTGGCTCTCCTTGGAGTACCAGCGCAGTCGTTTCAGGCTCCAACGATCCTGACCCTGGGTAAATTCTCGCTTAATAATAAATTGATCAAACAAGTACTTACATTTGAGCAGAGCAAACACAAAGCCCTTCACTGCATGAATAGGGTCTGCAGCCTCAATGACCCGCTTCTTAAACTCATCAATCAGCTGTTTATCATCGAGCGGCACATCAGCTTTGCTCCAAGCACGCAGTACATGCAGCAAAAAATTAGAGAAATTGATAACACTATTGAATCGTTCCGAAGCACTATCATCTTCATCTTCTTTATTTTGCTGAACAAGCGGTTTACCAATAATAGCTGCAAGACTTAATGAAGCTGCGGCAAACGCTGCATTTTGCTCACTGCCTGACGTTGCTGCTGGCATTAGTACAACAGCCAGTTCACTAAAGTCAGCTAGCGTAAAGCGCCCCCAGTCTTTATCACCAAAAATGCGGTGGCGCTGCTCAGGGCTGAAGCCATACTGGACATAGCTTTCCATATTGGCGCAGGCATCCCACACAAGATTGAGTGCGTTGAGGCTGCTATCTCTATCTTGTGTGTCCCTTATGGTATTCAGCACGGACATCAGCTGTGCTTTAATAATTTCGTGTTTTTCCAGCTGCTCACCGCGATTATTCATCACTTCAAAATAGTGATTGAGATCGGTGTCTGCAGGCACTTTAATACGAGTAATTTGCACATGCTTAAACAGATAGTCACAAAACTCAGCCAAGCCATTCCCCACTATTTGCTTAAGTGCTTTGCCGATTAACTCATAACCATCGACTATGTCTTGGTTAAACAACTTGCTGCGCAGCTTATGCGGCTCAACGCCTTGGAAAAGCTTGGTAAAGCTATCAGCGGATATGGGTCGACTTTCAAAGTTGAGGTTTACATTGCGATACCATTCCATCGGCGGCGTGGGCAAGCTTGCTTTTGGATTGTTTTTCAACCAAATAGCCAGTAGCGATAAGGTCGTAAAACGTTGCTGACCATCAATCACTTCAAAGCGGCCATCAACGCGTCTATACACCACTAAAGTACCGATATAGTAAGTGTGTCGAGTGTTGCCGGTATGCTCTTTTTTCTGGTAATCCAGCACGTCCTGAATCAACTGATTGATTTCACCTTCGCCCCAAGCGTAGTTGCGCTGGTACATAGGTATCAAATAACTTGACTCATCGCTTAGCAGCTCTTCAATAGTGAATGCTTGTACATCAGCATCATTCTTCATAATAATTCATCTCCTTGAAGAGCTTCACCAGCGGATCATCCGTGGCATTATCTGCTTGGCGATTATTTTTGTTCTCAGCATGCTTAATACTTGGCAAGGCAAGAGTCAGTACATCTTTGGGCTGTGTGGCTTCTTTGATGTGAATAAACAGATTATTGTCCAGTACATAATTATCCATCGTTGCTAACTGCACCACTTGCTGTCGTATGCGGCAGCGGTAGGCCCAGATAAATATTTTCTCGATGGCCAGTGATAAGTCCTGTGCGCCAAACTTATCAATGTAAAAAACCAATGCGCAATCAAACATCGCCCGCACATACTGATCACCGGTACGGGTACGGTTTGGGTAACGATGATTACTATTAAGGATGCGAATAATCTCGCTGGCCTGCTGGTTAAGTACCGCACCATGGATCATCACAGGCTGCTGACCTTCAGCGTCATACTCGCCAGCAACAATTTGCGAGACTTGCTGTTGATAGTGTTCAGCCAGTTCAAAGAAGCGTCGACCGTTAATAATCATTTGATCGAGATGGAACGGAAACACCTGCTTCTGCCCATCTATTTTGCGTTGATACTGGTTGTTGTAGTCATCCACAAAGTGATGGGTAATGCGCAGCGTTTCCACATAGGGGAAATACCCCACTTTATCCAAGTTCACGCCTTTAAATAACTCAACCTGACTCTTACCAAAGTAACGCGCCGAATTACCTTTGGCCCATTGGCGTATGCGGTATAAATACGTCGCAAACAGCTTGGCCAAGTCATCGCTGTCTAAGCTTTCCCAATGGGAAACCGAAGCGGCTTTGAGTTCACTTTCATGCTCAGCAAACTCACGTAAGTGAAAGGCTTTTAGCAAGTCGTGCGGCTCAAGATCACGGCCACGGGCATTTTGTGAATCGAAGAACTGAAACGCCTCTGACACATCATGCAAAATAAACACCACGACTTGGCACTTATGCAGCAAAAAATCGATATGACTCTCGGTAAATTCATTACGCGAAACTAGGCGCTTGAGTTCTTGATAATTCTGCTGCAAGTTGAACTGCGACACTTGGCTGGCAAAATGTTGCCGCGCCATAAAACTCTTAATCTCTGGCTCTAATTGCTGCAGAGCACTTTTAAGATCCTGTCGATCGATCTTGCTCAGGCGTGTTTCGATAACCGCCCACACCGCCAAGACCAAGGTCAAAGTACGCTGCTGACCATCAACAATATCCAGCTGCTGATCGCCTGCATCCGTTTTGTGCTGATGAAACACCACTGAGCCTAAGCGATAGGCTGATTTGTCCTGTTGAGTGAGCAGGTCCTGAAACAATTCAGTGACATTTTTTAGCGTCCACTTATAGGGGCGCTGATAAGCGGGGATAACAACATTTTTCAGGCTCAAGAGCCCTTTTACGGACAGAATAGTTTTGTCGAGTGATGCCGTCATTTGCTGAGCTCTGCTGTAAGCAAACGAGTTTTACCTGTGAGTAGCTCTTGCATCATCCCTTGTTTGATTTGGCGGGTTTTGTTGAGGCGTTGTTCCAGTGCTTGGATTTCTTCGTCCATATCGGAAAGGATGCTGGCGATGGCGGTTTGTTCTTCCTGTTTAGGAAATGAATAAACAAACTCCCTCAAAGCTCCATAGTGCCGATTATAGCCTGTAGGTTCTACAGGAAAAAAACTCATAACATAGGATAAAAACCTTGTATTACAGCCTTCCCTTCCCGATATCACTTGAACGCCATCAGCGCCCACTAAAAACGAAAAATCTACATACTTAACGATACAAGTATGGTCACCAAAAACGATTACCCCTGCATCACTGACTTTAAAAACTTTACATTCAAGATCAGAGTAACCAACTATTTTTTTCTTCCCCTGATCAACTACTGGGTAAGAACCATAGCTTTGATAGTCTGATGCAGATATCTGGTTTTTCTTTGTATTTATACGCAGGGCCACTTCATCAAAACTTATAACATCCCAATCCTCCGGTATCTCGCCTAGCTCGCTTTGCTTGTAGCCTTTTTTGCTGCCGTCTGAGTCGTGGGCGAATTGGGGTAAGCGGGTGCGGCCGGTGAGCAGTTGCTGCATGGTAGCGGTTTTGATGGCTTGTTTTTTAGCGATGAGTTTTTCTAGTTCGCTGAGCAGTGCATCGGTATCGGATAGAGCATTGGCGATAGCATCTTGTTCTTTAAGCGACCTAGGAAATGCTAAAGGAATAGCTTTTAAAGCATCTTGATTAATGTTCGTATTGGCACTTACGGTGCTACTTGAAATTATTCTTTTCCTAAACTCTTCTTCATAAAAACAAAACTTCTTAAACTTTACGGAAAGACTATCTGAGCTTCGAAATCTTATAAGAAATCCTGAATATACTGTATTGATAAGATCTTTTAATACGACTGATGTAAGCCCTACGCCAGAAGGCTTTACTGATGAGCGTATAAATAGCACATCACCAACTTCAAGAGAGTATTCTTTCCTATCTAGATCAGTAGAGTTGATAAGCCCTAAATGATCTGCATGGCTAATTGATGGCTTACCAAAAACATCCATTAAGTTTACGAATGGCGAACCATGTCCAAAATCATCTGCTCCTTTATTAATACCATTCTTAAATGTGCCTATTTCACCAAGAGCTAGAACCTCCCAATCCTCCGGTATAACCCCAACCTCAGTCTGCTTATACCCCGCAGGCACCAGCTTCTCCGCTGTCTCAACCTGGTACTGCTGGCTCATTTCTGCCACTGCATCCTTATTCATTGTCCTGCTCCTTAGCAGCCAGCTGGGCCATGGCGTTGGCGCGTTCGCGTTCGAGTTCGTGCTTGAGTTGTTCTTCGGTGGGTAAATAGGGCAAGTACTTAGCGGAAAACAGCTGTTTTTGTTCAGACAACACCGAGTACTTCACCACCGCTTCGCTTTTCTCACTGCACAGCACCAGACCAATGGTAGGGTTATCGTCGCTGCCTTTGTGTTGCTCGTCGTACAGGCGCACATAGGTGTCCATTTGGCCGATGTCTTGGTGCTTGAGTTTGCCCAGTTTTAAATCCACCAATAAAAAGCACTTGAGCTTAAAATTGTAAAACACTAAGTCGATGTAAAAGTCTTCGTCGGCAAAACGAATACGCTGCTGGCGTTCGACAAAAGCAAAGCCTTTGCCCAGTTCCAGTAAAAACTGCTGGATGTTACTGATAATGGCTTGCTCCAGCTGGTTTTCTTGGTAGGTTTTATCTTGCAGATTGAGAAAATCTAAAATATAGGGGTCGCGCAGATAGTCTTTGACGCTTTGGGCTAAAGGCTCGGTGTGGGTTTTGGCTTCAGCTTCCACTAGCGCTTTATCTTGGCTGGCCAATAAGCGTTCGTAATAGAGCTTGCTGATTTGCCGATCTAAAGCACGGGCGCTCCAGTTTTGACTGATGGCTTCTTGTAGATACCACTCCCGTGCGCTGGGGTTTTCAACGCGTAATAAGCTGCGGTAATGGGTCCAACTCAATTCGGTACGCAGTGCGTCCCGAACTGGAAAGGTCTGGTAAAAAGCACGCATATTACGCAGGTTTCGTACATCAAAGCCTTTGCCCAAGCGCTCGGTGAGTTGGGCAGATAACGCTTGCAGTTGTTGTGTGCCGTATTCAGCACGGCTTGCGCCCTGCTGCTCATGCTCAACAATCATTTGGCCGATGTGCCAGTAGCTGTGCACCATGGCGCTGTTCACGGCTTGGCGTACTTGTCCCCTAGCCTGCTCAATGATGTGTGCAAGCGGCTCAACTAACGCATTGAGGTTGTTTGGCATGCTTTGACTCATAGCGTTAAGCCCATGGCCTTGAGGTGCTCGGCGACTTTGAGGCTAAGCTGTTCTACGTTTGCAGTGATCTCGGGCAAGGGTTCGCTGTAGCGTTGTTTTAGCTCTTGTAAGCGACTGGCGAGCTGCTGAGTGATGCGCTCAATTTCTGCTTCGATCTGCGCTTGCAAGGTTGCCAGCCATTTGTCTGCAACCAATAACTGTTTAATCTCCGCTTCGCTGAGTGTGCCGTATTGCGCCAGCACTGCCGCATCGAGTTTTTCTTGTGCGGTTTTCAGTTGGGCTTTGGCGCTGCTTTCTAAATCAAACAGCTGCTTGGCTTGCTCCAGTACTTCTCGTTCTTCGGCATCGGTGGCGTACTTTAAGCGTGCGTTGACTGTGGCTTTAGTGACTTTATCGCTATCGCTCAAAGCTTCGCTCAGCAATCCGTCTTCACCTGTATGTTCTTCAATCAAGCTGTCTTGCTGTTGCACGATTTCATCTAAGGTGGCTTGCAACTGATCAAGGTGAGCTTGTTGCTCGGCAAAGTAGCGCTGCACAATTAATGCAGGAAAAACCAAGTCAGCCTTATAGCGTTTCTTCTTAATTTCGAAGTCATGCTCTTCCGGCCACACGTTTTTTCCTTTTTTATCTTTTTTAGGAACAAGTTCACGAACAACTCGGCCAGCTATCCAGCCATCTTGCACCAATACATACACATCGTCTTGCAGGGTATCGGCCCAGTAGTTCATCAGGATTTGGTACATATCGTATTTATCCAGCAAAGGGATGTTGTGGTAACGCTCTAACAAGTCCTCGCTAATGCGCTGGATAATGTCTTTGGGCTTATCATCAATACCTATGGCTGGAAAATTCGCTTGCTGGGCCCATGCACTAAAGGGCTGTAAGGCTTGCTCGGCAAAGGCGGTAAATTCTGGGTGCTGCAGAATATGGGTTTTAATCTCGCTCGCAGCTAAATTTATTTGGCTGTAACCCTCGCGCAACGGTGTCAACAAACTGTCACGCAAGTTGGGGAACACCTGCCAAAACTCTTGTAGCTGGTCAATGTCCTGATTGGGAATACCACCCTGTAAGTGCCCAGCTAAATCGTGCAGATCTTCTGGGGTACTGCTGTCGATATAGCGCGGGATATTTAGGTTGTAGTCGTTGCTGGCAATTTCGTCCAAGGGCACGCTGCGGCTGTAACCAGGGAGTGTCAAAGAGTGGGTAAAAACATCCACCACTTTGTGCACATCTTGGCTACGCAAACGGTTTTTATTGCCGTCTTTAATAAAGCCTTTGCTGGCATCAATCATAAAAATGCTGTCGCGCTGGGCGGCATCTTCTTTGTCCACCACAATAATGCAGGCTGGAATACCGGTGCCATAAAACAAGCTGGCGGGTAAGCCGATAATGGCTTTGATATAGCCCTGCTTAATGAGATTCTCACGAATACGGGCTTCGGCATTGCCACGGAATAACACGCCGTGGGGCAAAATGATTGCGCCTTTACCGGTGCTTTTTAAACTTTTAAGAATGTGCAATAAAAAAGCATAGTCGCCGTTTTTCTCGGGCGGTACACCCCACACAAAACGGCCAAACTCGTCTTCATTGGGGTTTAACCCACTGGTCCAGTTCTTGGTGGAAAACGGTGGGTTGGCCACGGCGAAATCAAAGGTTTTCAGTTGGCCATCAGCATTTTTCCATTCAGGGTTGCTGAGGGTGTTGCCCTGCACGATTTTTGCGGTGGCGTTGTCGTGCAAAATCATATTCATCCGCGCCAAGGCACTGGTGGCGTTGTCCATTTCTTGGCCGTAAATGGATAAACCGCGTGGTGCTTCATCACTGGCTTTTAATAACAGAGAACCCGACCCGCAGGTTGGGTCATACACGGTGGCATCTTGCGGTGTGGCATCATCAATACCAATCACTTTGGCCAGAATACGTGACACTTCGGAAGGCGTATAAAACTGACCCTTGGACTTGCCCGATTCGGTGGCGAAGTGACGCATCAGATATTCATAGGCATCGCCTAATAGGTCATCATCACCGGCACGGTTGCCGCCCATGTCTAAGCCTTCAAAAATACCGACCAGATTAGACAGGCGATCAATCATGTCTTTGCCTTTGCCGAGCTTGTCTTCGTCGTTAAAGTCGGCAACGTTGATCACGCCTTGCAGGTCGTTGGCCTCGGCAATTAAGTTAATGACCTTATTAATGCCCTCTCCAATGCCTTTATTGCCTTTGAGCTTGATCATGTCGTCAAAGCTTGCGCCCTCGGGCACTTCAATCATGGCGTAAGGGTTAGCTTTGGCTTTATCTGACACATACTTTAAAAACAATAAGGTCAGTACGTAGTCTTTATATTGACTGGCATCCATACCACCGCGCAGCGCATCACAGCTTGCCCAAAGTGATGAATAGAGTTCGGTTTTCTTAATCGCCATAACATATTTCCCTAAAAACTTAATGAGCTGTGGCCCACGGGGCACTAGAACCCAGCACGCTGGTCAAAAATCGTGTGATGAATACATAGAATTACTGGTCAGCAAGCACAGCTAATGTTGAGCTGCCCCACTATTGCTCTGTTAAATGCTCACTATACCGTTTCATATCAATATTTGCGCTGCTGGCCGCACCTTTAGCAACTGTAGCGGCATAGTAAAACCAGTCATCAACTTACAGTTAATGCAGCAGTTCTCCCCAGCTTGATTTTGGCTGCTATGTTGAGCAGTTGGCGCCCCATATTAAAAAGAGCCCACTGGATATTGCCGCGAAGAAAGACGACAAGAATAGGGGCTGACACAGCACTAGAGTGCGCTGCAAAGCAAACGTGCCTTGAAAAGACTTACGGTCAAAATTCACTTAAGCTGAAAACTGGGAATTTAAAAATGGGCACGCACAGGGCACGGTTTGGGCACGGAGGCTTTTTAGAGGATTTTTAAGGTAGGAATTTCAGGCATAAAAAAAGCCCTAACTTATTGAAAGTTAAGGCTTTAGTGTCTGGTTGCGGGAGCAGGATTTGAACCTACGACCTTCGGGTTATGAGTGCGTAAACCTCGTATATGGCACTAATGTACATATTCCTACACCCCCTGTCAATCAAGGCCTGCAAGCGATTTTAGCCCTTTACCGCTGATTTGCAAATCGTCAAAAGTCGAAAATATTCTTCACAAAACTTTTTCTATTTTTGGTCTTTTTCTCGGGCACTGTTCGTGACTTTCGCCTGATTTGCAGGCTTTGCATCTTCCTGGATTTCTGGTTATGAACTCTCGTAGCAGTCAGCGGCATTAAACCCCATGGCGCGAGTTCTGCAAACCATTTGGGTTTGACTCAGCAAGTGCCTGTGCGCGAGCTGTATTTAACATCAGGCAAAACTCACTCACTCTCTCTAGGTAACTCTGAAGTATTGCTAAAGCATGCATCTTTTTGGTTGCTGAGTGCCGGAGCAGTCGCGCGAGCACTGCAGTGGATGGGGGAAGAACATGCCAGCTCTGCTGTTAAAAAAGCTCGACGTGCTGTTCCTGAGGGCGAGTGATTGCAGCTTGTTAACTCTAGAGCTTGTCTACCGGGCTGGATGGCTAAAGCGGTCGCGCAGGAGGCTGTGGGTGTCTGAGTCCTACTTCTTACTTCCTAGCAATGAACAGCAGGAAGCGCTTCAGTACGCTAGTGCTCAATCAGGTCGCCCCGTACATCTTCTAGAAAAGATCTCTGGGTTGTTTGGACTCTTAAAGCGTTGTTTGAGTCGCAAGCCGGAGCAGACTTAACCTTCAAGGGCGGTACTTCCTTATCAAAAGCTTACAAAATAATTGATCGGTTCTCTGAGGATATCGACCTGACCTGCAATATACGCAGATTGATTACAGATAAAACAAGTGAGCATGGAGAGTTACCTGGCAATCGTAGCCAAGCAAAAAAAATGGGTTAAAGATATTAACGCTGCTCTGAAGGAATGGATCACTCAGGGAATCCAGTCAATTCTAGAGCGTTTGATGCAGCATGAAAGGATACATGCATGGCTAGAGTTAAGCCCTAGTGGCGATACGCTATTACTTAAGTACCCTATTTTAAAATCAGGTACACGCTATATTACAACTATCGTCTGGTGCAATCTCGTGATTACAAAACTAACAGACTGACAACCCATGGGATTGGTAAGGGTTAACAGTAGGTTTAGCTTGCCCCAGAGGCGATCGCTTAGACCACCAACGAATATGTTTTAACATGGAGTTTAACTCAGGTTTTACGACGTTCGATTTAAATAAAACTAAAATCAATTAAAGGTACAAAATGAAAAAAACAATTGCCACTATCGCGGCCCTAGGGCTGGCTGCTGTTCTGACTGGCTGCTCATCTCATGCGCAAATCGACATGCCTGTCACAACCTATACAGGGTTGGATGGCTTTTCCGGAAAAACAGTGAATTACGAGCTGCTGTATAGCCAGCCAAAACCTGGTTACTTCAAAAATGGTGAAAAACAGCCAATGCAGCCACTGGAGAAAGTTGAGCTTTCAGTTGCCAGTGCGCGTGCTATGCAAAAGATGACCCGTCTAGTAGAAAGCCAGCTACCCTCTGACGCTAAGATGGTTCAATCTGATGCCGCCAGCGATATGACCTTAGTCGTTGAAATGGAAGCCCGTGACCGTCGCGGTCCTGCCTATTCAGACTACCAAGCAGCAAAGAGTTTTGGTGCCAACATGCTGACTATGGGAATGGCCGCCTCACGCTATGAAATCATTGCCGACTTTGATGTGAACTATAAGCTCATTCATGGCGGCCGCACTCTATACGAAAAGCCTTATAAGGTAGCTGAAGTATTGCCGCACAAAAAAGGTGATTTTGATAAGCATGCTCCGTCTGAATTTGCCAGCCAGCTTTTGGAAAAGCACATGGCCATCACACTGGGTGACTTCCTCAAGAAGGCTAACTCAAGCGTCAAGAGCACGCAAATGACTGCTGGTAAGTAGCACCTTACCTGTATGCGGATTTCCCGTTAGCGTTCTGCTCCGCAGTATTAGGCAACAACTACCTTGGCCGGTTAATCTGACAATGTTCGACTTCGCCAAGGTGGTGCTGAACCGAACAGAGAAGATGCCTGTAAAAAACTGATAACGACTCTAAAAGTTCTTCTTAAAACTCACGTATTATGCTGCGATTGCAAAAGTATGCACAGCTATTTTGGGGTTGCGCATTGTACGCCAATGACACAGTGTTATAGTATGGTTTTTGTCAAAACGGCTGCGCTTAACAAGCGACTGTGCGGACTCTTGAAGAACTCAGTTACGCAGAGTTTCAGCGTTCCCTCGCCCATACCTATAATGCGGACTCTGTAATTGCAGATACTGGCGATATCTAAAGATACAGAGTGCATTCAGCGGTCGAAGTCAGCTTGGAGGCTCAAAGGTTATTTATTGTTACTTTGTAGCCGCCACGCTATTTGCCTTACAGACAATCTAGCCTAATAATGAAAAGGTTGATTTAACGCGGGCAGATAGCAAGGCACTTAAGCAAATCATTAAATTATCGAGGTAATACCATGAGCACATTCTTCGACGAGCTACTGGAAAGCGTTCAGCAGATGGATGACGTAGTTAAGGGCGAGCGTGCGTCGTCTCGCGAGTTTCATGTTGATGCTATTCAGGTAAAAGAAATTCGTGAAGCCACAGGATTGACCCAAGTCCAATTTGCTCAACGCATTGGTATTGAGGTCGCTACTTTGCGTAACTGGGAGCAAGGCCGCCGTGAACCGACCGGCCCAGCCAAGGCGTTATTGACGGCAATTAAAAATGACCCTAAGCATGTATTACAGGCGCTGGGAGCTTAAGGTAGAAAGCTTGTTATCAAACCGTCTTTTAAGTGCTTGGCGGCCAGACGCTTATGTTGTAGGTGCGTTAATCTGCAGGCAACTAGCTGATATGCGCTGGAGCTGCATACAGACGAGTGTTGCCATGGGCAGTCAATAGGCTCATATAAAGAAGCTGTATGCATTGCTTATCACTACTAGTATTTCAATTATCAACTGTATCGTCGATATGCTTTAGTCTTCACCGCGCAGATAGAGTCAGGAATCTCATCAATGAAAGAATCACAACAGACCGAGTTTAAGCGTCAATGGAAAGACGAGTGGCTTAAATGGGTCAGTGCATTTGCTAACGCAGAAGGTGGTGTGCTGATGGTCGGTTATGACGATCATGGGCAAGTGGTCGGTGTCGAGCAGGCAAGCAAATTGTTGGAAGATATCCCCAACAAAATTCGCGACATACTGGGCATTGTTGTGGATGTGAATCTCAAGGTTGCTGACGACCTAGAAACCTTACACATTCAAGTACCTGCTTACCCTTATCCAGTGAGTTATAAAGGGGAATACCACTACCGCAGTGGTAGCACCAAGCAGGAACTTAAAGGTGCTGCCTTAGATCGCTTTCTGCTTCGCAAGCAAGGTTTACATTGGGATGCAGTTCCTTTGCCTGGGCTTGAAGTTAACAGCCTAGATACAGCTACTTTTAAGAAATTCAGCGAGCTCGCGATCAACAGCCAGCGTTTGCCAGCAAGCATCGTCAACGACAGTCCACAGCTGCTACTAGAGCGCTTACGCTTAACTCAGAATCATTACTTAAAACGCGCAGTCGCCTTACTGTTCCATCCTGATCCAGAGCGGTTTGTCACAGGCGCATGCATTAAAATCGGTGCGTTTGGCGTCAATGATGCTGACTTACTGCATCATGATGAAGTGGTCGGCAACCTCTTTACCCAAATTGAAAATACTATTGAGGTGCTCAAACTTAAATACTTGAGAGCCTTGATTAGCTATGACGAACTTTACCGTAAAGAAAGCTATCCCCTTCCTCTCGCTGCTTTGCGTGAAGCTCTTTTAAACGCTGTAGTTCATAAGGATTACTCAAGTGCCACTGCTATTCAAATCAGTGTGTATCCTGACAAGCTGATGATTTGGAATCCCGGTCATCTCCCTGAAAGCTGGACGCTAGATAAGCTAATGTCCAAGCATGCGTCATGCCCATTTAATCCAGATATCGCCAACACGTTTTTCCGCGCAGGTTTAATTGAGTCTTGGGGGCGTGGCATAGAACGCATTGTTGATACGTGCAAGCAGGGAAACTATCCAGCGCCAAAGTGGCAGCTTGAGCCAGGCGGTTTGTGGGTAATATTTGATTTCCCTGAGGAGCATGTCCGTCAACCGGTAGATGAAACCGGACAAGCTACCGGACAAGTCACCGGACAAGCTGAGGCTTGGGTGCTGAAAGTGCTTCAAGCTTGTAGTCGCTCAGAGCTCACACGCAGTCAAATTCAAGAAGTCACTGGCATCAAGCATAGAGAAACTTTTCAAAATAATTATTTAAACCCTTTGCTTGCAGATGGATTAATTGAACGCACCATCCCAGACAAGCCCACTAGCCCAAAACAAAAGTACAGAATTACTGTTGCAGGTATGAGGTTTTTAAATCAATAAATAATAGTTTCTGCGGCTAGTTTATTATTAAGCTAAGTATTTCTTGATCTGGCTTCTTATGCTTGCCAGCACCTCTTAAAGACGGGGCTGTTGATCCGCAACAATTAAAGCAGATTATCTCAATGTGGTGAGGGAGAGCTATCTAGATCATCGTGACAAGCGAGTTGAAGAGCAGCGACTCAAGTCGGTGGGTTTTATAACCCGGCTACTTCAGCATGTATCGCCCAAAGGTTTGCATACCATTCGTTCTTATGGGCTGTATGCTTAAGCGAGCAAGTTACGCTATGAGCGCCGCCAGCAACAAAATGGCACGCTAGAGCCGATGCTGCGCACAAGCAGTGTTGATAGGCTATCTATGGTAGTTTATTGCAAAACCTGTGGCGAACCAACGCTGTTACACCGCTGCCGCTGGTCACGTCGGTCAAAAGATTTTCATTAATAAAGTTGCGCTGAACATGTGTGCCAGCGGCTCTGCACAATAAGTCGATGAACCGCTCCTTGCGGGTGGCTTTTACAATACGTCCTAAGATCCCGAGTGGCTCTTTTTTTGGTGAAGCAAGGACTGTTATCTAAGCGTTATAACCCTACCGAATTTACGTGTAAATTAATTTAGAAAGGAATAGAAATTGAATCCACACATAAAAAATGCATTACTAAATGGAAGGTTGGTCCTTTTGTTTGGTGCAGGTGCTTCTGTTGGATGCAAAAACAGTCTCCATCAAGACCCTCCGCTTGGTTGGGATTTGGCTAAAATACTTGCAGATGAAATGGGAGAGGAATTTTCTGATGAGGATCTGTCAGATGTTTACTCTGCCGCCAAGGAAGTATTAGGTGATCAAATACATAGAGTTTTTGAAAAGCATTATAAGCATTGTCGCCCATCAAATGAATACAATGAATTACTTAAGTATCCGTTTTTTAGAATATATACGCTAAATATAGATGATGGTTTTGAGAAAGCCGCTTATCAAGTCTCAGGCCTGAAGTTTAATGTTAAGAACAGAAACGATAATATTACTGAAGTTGATCAGTTTTATCAAACTCTCGACTACATTAAGTTGAATGGAGATGTAAATCATCCTTCAAAAGGGTTCATATTTTCTAGTCAGGAGTATGCAGAAAACTCTTCAACTGAGCCTCTTTGGTATAGTGAACTAGCTAAAGATTATCATAAATATACTTTTATATTTATAGGGACTAAGCTTAAAGAATCACTTTTTTTCCATCAAATAGAAAAATATAAAGCCAAAGCAAAATGTAATGATTTAAAAAGTTATATATTAATACCGTCGCTTACAGGAATTCAGAAAAAAAGCCTTGAAACCTCTAATATTGAACATTTAGAAGGGAAGTTGAGTGATTTTACTAATTGGCTTGGAAGTGAATTTGAAAAGCCTCCATCTGGTGTAGATATTGTCGCAAATACTCGTCCAGAGCTTAACCTCGAATCTAAAGAACAAGCAAAAAATCTATCTTTGTTTTCAGGGGTAACCCCTGTGAACAGGTCTTCTCTAACTTTAATTGATAATAATATAAACAAATCAAAAATTAGAAACTTTTATAAAGGATTTAAACCTACTTGGCTTGATGTGCTTGATAGCGTGCCAGCAAACTTGTCAAATATAGATAATTTTTATAATAGTATACTAGCAAGCAATAATGCAAAAAAGTTAGAGTTACATGTATTATTTGGAACTGCTGGATGTGGTAAAACCACTGCTCTAAAGCTTCTTGCGCTAAGAGTTGCAGATCAAGGTATTCGAAATGTTTACTTTATTGAAGAGTATAAGGATAACTTTCAAGAACTCTTGGTAGAGCTAGATCATCGAAATATTGATCTTTATTATATTTTTATCGAAAGAGTTGGTCATGTTGCACCACAAATTGCTGAAATAATAAAATCTACAAAATCTACAAAAGCAATTTTTATCAGTTCAGAAAACCCTAAGATTTGGACAACAAGAGTAAAAGAACATTTAGGTGAGTATTTGACATCCTCACTAGATATATCTCAAATAAGCTCAAGCGACGCTGATTTAATATTAGATAAGTTAGAAACTTTCGGTAATTGGACTCGATTATCAAAGATGTCTGCTAGAAATAGAAAAATAGAATTAATTAAAAAATCTAAAAGACAGCTTCTTATTGGGCTAATAGAAGCAACTTCTGGTGAAGGTTATAATGAGATTATTGAAAAGGATTATAAAGCTATAACTTGTGAGTCAGAAAAAGCATTATTACTTTTAGCTGGGCTAGCCACTACACAGAGAGTTCCTGCAAACGAAGCAACATTAACAAGAGCATTATCATATTTAGATCTTAACCCTAATGTTCATCAGTTATCTTCTAAAATGGATGGTATCGTTACCTATATTAATGGAAGCATAACTACACGCCACAGAGTATATGTTGAAAGGCTATTTAATCTTTATGTACCCCAGAAAGAATTATTGAAAATAATAGACTCCTATATAAAAGCATTTTCCGTTTATCAATTTCCGATTGTAAAAAATATTTCTAGAAATGAAGCTACAATTTATAAACATCTCGTAAACGCTAAATCCTTAAAACGAATTTTAAAAAATGATAAAGATAGTGTTCTTTCTATTTATGAGGAGTATGAGAAAACTTTTGAAAATGAAGGTTTATTCTTACTTCAATATGGTTTGGCACTTAGATCATTTGACGAGAATAAACAAGCGTTTGAAAAATTAAGAATTGCTCATGATGCTTTTCCTGATTCTCCACACATTGAGCATGCTCTTGCGCAACAAAGAATTATTTTAGCTTGTAATGAGAACGATGAAACTGTTGCTATGGCGCATTTTTCAGAAGCTGAAACTGTTTTAAATAGATTAAATTCAGCAAATGTTAGTGCATTTGACAGATATCCGATAATTACTTTATCCGAAGGTCATGTCAGAGTAATGGAAAACTTAGGTTACATCAATGAAGCCAAAGTCTTAGCTAAACAATACCATGACCGGATAAGTAAGAATAAAAACTTAGATGCAAATTATCGCCTAACTCAAACTGTTGCTAATCTTGCAAAGTTTTACTTAACCGGTAAATGGCCGGATAAAGCCCAGTCAGATATGATGAGTTAGAGTTATAACAACACGCCCTGCACACGGACAAATTACTTGTTGTGCTCTCAATTTTCTGGCAAGCAAGGCGTTAGGTTTTCATGCTCCACTAATCCCAAGGGGTCACATATTGAACACGGAAGAATACAGAGCGCGATTTTCTGAACCAGAAACACCAAGCTCTGGCAGCGCGCAGAAAGAATCTGACTCACGAGCTGGTAGAGCTTTGGGTTATGCACTCGATATCAGAAAATTCGAAATTGAATTGTATTGGAAACGAGCTACCTATTTCTGGGCTTTCATAGCCGCCGCATTCGCAGGGTACGCTTTAACCTATAAAACAGCCGACTCCGAACCGTGGCTTTCTATGCTTTTTGCAGCACTCGGTCTTGTCTTTTCATTCGCTTGGTATTTGGTTAATCGAGGTAGTAAGTTTTGGCAAAGTAACTGGGAGCGGCATGTCGACCTGCTAGAAGACATCACTCTTGGACCTCTCTATAAAATTGTTGCTGTGACGCAAGATAATTCAGGAAACAACCCACTAATATCACCAGCACAATTTTCAGTCAGCAAGATTAACCAAATTCTTAGTGTTTTTGTTGCTGCGGTTTGGCTTCTTCTTTTTGTGCGCTCTCTTCTCCCTGTATCGCTTGATTTCTCGTTAGACTTCTACAAAGTTTCTACTCTAATAGTTGTCGTTGTTTTCTTGATTCTTCTCTACTGCCAAGGTAAATCGTCAAGCCAATTCAGTAAAGCGGGACTGCATGAGCGAGGCTTAGAAAATGAAACCTAATCGGGTAGCCGAGGGTTTCTAGCCCTCAACCCCCACAACACCCTGCATGCAGCTCCGCACAGGGCGTTTCACTAAGAATGGTGAAGCTTAATCCAACCATCTCGTAATCCGTACAGACCCTGAGATTTTAAGTAATCATTTGATAATGCCTGATTAATCCCCGGAGTTTTAGAGCTACGCCATGGGCCTTTGCTGGTAATACCGCATGCAACTGCAGCTTGCACATGAACGCCCAACCTAATCAGGTTTCTTACTTTAGTGCGTGGCTTTCGTCACTGACGCCAATAGGCCATTCGCACCCTGCGCCGGATCCAATGATCCAGTTCAACGCAGTGCTGATAGCCACTGGCGATACCAAAGTAGTTTATCCAGCCGCGTAGATATTGGCTGACCTTAAACAGCTGGTATTTCATTGACACACCCCAGTTACGATTCGTGAGTTTCCGCACTTGTTGCTTAAACTTCAGCAGCGTTTTCGGATGCCAATGAATGCGGTTCGCCTTGAACGTAAAGCCCAAGAACTGGCTTTCATTGGTTTTCACCACACGACTTTTGTCAGTGTTGACCACTAACTTCAAACGGCTTTGCAAGTACTGACTGATACTGCGCAGCACTCGTTCTCCAGCTCGCTGGCTCTT
>JAAYFI010000119.1 GCA_012728315.1 Gammaproteobacteria bacterium | reverse complement strand
CTTCATAAACAAGAAAAGGAGATAATCAACAATAAACATGAAACCTTACAACTTGAATTAATAAATCAAAAAAAGATAAACAAACAACTTTTTGAAGAAAACATTTCATTAGGTAAAAAGCTTGAAAATAAAAACATTGATAATAAATCAAACAATTCAGAAGAAATCTTTGATCAACCAGAAGTGACAGTGACTGAAAAAGCTGTAAATCAGACAATGTATACCAAAAAGTTTTTTACTATGCCCAATTATGATGGAAGTTTTAACATCTCAAATGGTGATGATAATAATGACGGTAAAAAGAATTATGTCATAATATATGAAGAGCTCTCGAATCAAGGAGAATTAATATATCTTCCAAGTGATAGAGACCAAAGATCAATTAACCGTTTTGAGGCAATTTTAAAACCTGTATGCGATATCATAAACATAGCTAATACAGACTCAGCAACTAGTATAGAACTATTAGAAAGTGGCAAAGTCTCATTAGTTATAGACAAATGGGTAGTTGACTTAGACAATAAAGTAAAAATAAAATTAAACTAAGAAATGGAAACACAGTACTACTGGCATATTCTAGAAATACTAATCATAATTGGGGTTATTATATATCAAATAATACATACCATAAAAGTTCATTCAAATACAATTCATCTCAAGAGTGTATTTAGATCAAAGCTGTTTTTAAGAAACGGAATTATTAAAAAAGAAGAAATAGGAAACATAGACTTCAATTCAGCAAAAATTATTTATGAAGAAACCTTGGATAAAGAAGATGGATCATTAACAGACCTTGAAGATGACAATATTAGGATTTCACTAGTTGACACTAGAGGAAAACACCCCATTATCAATACAATTAAAGAAGCAATCAATACTTATCTAATTAATAATCATGGAGCATCTGTTAACTTTAGTATCATTAAAGATATTATTGATAGAGAAGTTGAAGTAAAAGATGATGAAATTTCACAATCTATTCCATTACCTCTTTACTTAGGTTTAGCTGCAACAATGATTGGTATTATTTTTGGACTCTTTTCTATGCCTAATATAGATAATGAAGGTTTTACTTTAGGCATTAATACTCTTATAAATGGAGTTAAAATTGCAATGATTGGTAGTCTAACTGGATTACTTTGTACCACATATTTATCTTCTTTTGCATATAAAAATGCTAAGCGCATTATACTAAAAGAGAAAAATGAACAGATAACTTATCTTCAAGCAAAACTATTACCTGAATTATTAAAAGCAGAAGACACTGGTGTGTCTGGTCTTAAAGCAAGCTTAGATAGATTTGCTCGAGTAGCAACTGTCATTTCAGATAATGTGCTTATTTCAGCTAATCAAACAAGAGAAAATCTTAAATTACAAAATACTATAATAGAGAAAGTTGATAATATGCAAGTGCTTAAAGTTTCCAAATGGAATCTCGAGCTTTTTGAGAAAATGGATAAAAATATAGATAACTTCAATCAGTTTGCCTCTTATATATCTAATATGGAGCGTATAACTTTTCAACTGCAAGAGTTTGGAAACAGGACATCTGATATTTCTAAGGTAGTTAATGTTATTGATAGTACACTCAATGAATCAAGAGATCTTACAAAATTTTTATCTTCTCATTTTGAGAAAATTGAGAGTTCTGGAAATGCAGCTCTAAAATCTGTAGGTATAGCAGAAGTTCATTTCGAAAATGCAATCGAATTACTTAAAAAGAAAACAGATGGCATGGTAAACGAATTATATAAGAGTGCCGGTAATCATGAAGATCGTATTGAAAGTATCTATAAGCAAATAGAAGAGAGTCTTAATAGTATAACCTCTCAATATGTAAATGAGTTTAAAGAGGCTTATTCTAATTCAATTCCAAGTTTTGATCAACTAGACAATCTTAAACTAATGAAAGAAATAAACGCATCACTTAATAGTTTAAAGGATAAACAGGTATTAATAAAAAAGTTGGACTCCATCGAGGATAGTTTAAAAAGACAACGCCTTCCAGTTAGTAATAGTGTAAATAAAAACAGAGAAAATCCGCTTGCAGAACCTAAAGAGGAAATAAGTAGAGAAGTTGAAGTTGCCACTCATTATACGATTACTACAATTACTGAAGTATTTAAGAAATTATTTAAAAATAAATAGAAATGAATTTACTAGAAACAGCCAGTAAATGGAAGCGAGCATTTTTAATTTTAAGCATGATTCCGATTATTTTAATCGGAATTGTATACATTGTTTATGGTAGTACTTTCAACTCGTTAATTGTTGAAAATACCACCTTATTAGATTTCTTTAAATTAAGCAATCAAAAAACTCTTTTTAGCTCAGAATTATCTTTACCAATAATTTTAATGTCATTGGGCAACTTGTCTATTATAACCCTATATATTATCTTCTTATTATGGTTATGCTTACATATCATTATAACATACCTCAAACTATCACAACATATAGGTTGTAAAATAGACTTGATTGTGGAACTATTTATTATAGCTCTACTTTATTTTTTCATCATTTCACCTCAGAATATTATTTCTTATCTTTTAGGTTGCATAATTCTTATTATAGATCTAGCATTAATTGTAATTTACTGGATTTATGAAATAAAACATAATGATGAAAAAAGATAATATATTTTGGATAGGTTATTCCGACTTAATGACAAGTTTGTTTTTTGTTATGCTTGTTCTATTTGTTGTAACTGTTGGATATTTAAATAATTCTCAAAGAGAATTAAAGGAAGCCCTTGTAGACTTAGAAAATACGAATATTGAATTAAATATTACTGTTGATCAACAAGAGAAGATATTAAAAATAGAAGACCAGTTCAAACCATTAGAAGAGAGTGGCTACTTCTATTATTTAGAAAACTGTAAAAAATATATTGTTAAAGATTTAATGGGGATAGAAATATTTAATCCAAATCTATCAACAATAAAAAACGAATACGTTTCAATAACTGTAGAAATAGGAAACGAAATTCAAAAATTTTTAAAACAACTAAGTGAAAACAATCCAGAATTATCATATTTACTGGTTATTGAAGGTAATATGGCCAATAAATATGACAACTCAATTAGCCAAGATAATATATTTGGATATACTAAAAGCTATGAAAGAGCTTTAGCAGTTTACAATCTGTGGCAAAGGAATAATATTCATTTAAGACAATACAATACAGAGGTATTGATATGTGGAAGTGGATTTAATGGCCTCTGTAGAGATGATATTGAAGAGAATAACAAACGGTTTTCGATTCAAATTATACCAAAGATTCAAAATAAAATAGAAAATGAATAAGGTATCTAAAATATCAAGTTGTGTTTTATCTCTTATATTAATTTTAAATCTAGGCGCTTGTTCTGGATCTTCTCCATCTGGAAGAAAAGCTAATCAAAAAAAGGTGCCTTATAGGACATCAAATACAGACCCTAATAGAACCTCGAGTAGGAGAACTCAAACATCATCAACTAGTTCCCAACAGACTAAACCATTAAACGAATTATACAACAAATACAAAAGCTCAGTTTTTCTTATTTACACATCAGATGGGAGCAAAGGTTATCAAGGAACAGGTTTTTTCATATCTAGAAACGGACTAGCAATAAGCAATTATCATGTCTTTGAAGGAACTACAAAGGGCTTTGAGGTAATTCAAACAATAGATGAAAAACAATTTGAAATTTCAGAAGTATTAGACCAAAGTAAAGAGCATGATTATATAATTTTTAGAGTCAAAATAGGAGACTATCATATTGCAAATCCTATCCCAATAGTTTCTCATACTTCTCAAATTGGAGATGATGTTTTTGCAATTGGAAATCCAGAAGGCTTAGCAAACACCCTATCTAAAGGGATTATTTCTGGATACAGAGATAGTAACAACAGAATTCAAACTACTGCAGAAATTACACACGGAAGCAGTGGTGGCCCTTTGATGAATATGGATGGTGAAGTAATTGGAATAACTACGAGTGGATATGGTGAAGCTAATCTGAATTTTGCGATAAATATCAAAACATTAAATTTAAGTAGATTTAAATAATAGCATCAATGTACTATTGGGGCTATAAGTACAGTTGAATTAGATCTAACAAACATCGATTCTTTTCCTTGCTCATTTTATATTTAGCCATTAAAAGCCATTCCTCATCAACACTCTATACTGCCACCTCTATCTTAGTTTGCATTACAATTGCAGTAAAGTCTGTAATCTCTAATAACATTAAAACATTCACCCCTACGATCGCGCGGGTTGCAACCCGGGGGTCGCGTTGCGGAACTTTCTGTACAGCCTTTTATATATCTCTCAATATAATTTTTAATTACATTGGCAATTGCACAACATTTTAACAGACTCCTCACTCCCTATCGGAATGACAGCGCACTGTTTACGAT
>JAAYFI010000100.1 GCA_012728315.1 Gammaproteobacteria bacterium | reverse complement strand
CCTGCCTCCGCTGTTTGTATCAAAATTGGTTACAATGTCAAACAATATTTCAGTGTCCCAAATTACCTGATCGGCTGTGAAGTTATCGGCACTACTAATGTCAGAAATGTGAACATAGTTACCCACTTCCGATTCAGGCACTCTGTCGTAAATCTTCAAACCGTTTGCCGTTGCAACCGTTTGAAGTAATTTCCTAAGCTCACTATCTGGGCTTGTCATGGTTTTGCAATTAGTTGCTTAATAGCGTTTATGAATTTTGACTTCTCGGCTTTGAATGCTGGATAAAGAAACGGCTGTGCGCGTTGCCCGTTTTTAATAAGGCTAACAGCTATCGGGTAGGCTGCCTTTTCATCAATTCCTTTCTTCTGGCACCACTTTTTAATATCTTTGTAAAATTGCTCAAAGTTAGCCGGTGATGTAGTCTTGAACTGTGATGCGTATTCAGCAAGTTCGGCCGGTATTTGCGCTTTACTTTTCGTACCAAACTCAACAAAAGGAGCGTATTCTACATTCGTATTAACCCTTACAGATAGCCTGTTCTTACTTGCAATCGGTCTAATAGAGTTTATTAACCGCGATTGATAGCGTGGTGCCTTACTTTTGGCCGCGCTGGTAATCTTGACTCCAGATAATTGCGTTAAGTCCTGAAGCTGTTTAGTTTTCTTTTCGTTAAACTTCTTCAATTGGGCTTGGAACCGCTTCATTTCTGCCGCTGAAATACCGATTGTCTGTTGATCGCTCATGACTTTTCTGTTGCGGTTATGTAATGCCAAAAGTCGTCCGTTTCAATCCCGGTAATGTTCATTCTGCGATTGTTCCAAACAAGTAGTAATGACCGGCTCAATATTTCATTTTCAGGTCTGCGAAGCGTGATGCTGAAATTATTTTCACCAACTACCTGCCCGCTGGTTGTTGATTCTGATTGCGACAATTGGCGAACTTTAGCATACCTGGTTGATGCCAGCGCCTCGGTTGAAGTGAATCCACCTTCTCCATCCGTTATTTGTGTAACGGTGTAAAGTGATATCCTATGTTTTAGTTCGCCCGTGTTCATCAGATTGCAAGGTTTCTGCCTCGTTTCAAAATTATGTTTTTCGCTGCCGGAGCAATATCGCTGCTTTCCCTGTTCATGTAGTAGTAAGCGGCTTGCATCAATACGGCCAACTTCAATTCAGGATCAACTGTTCCCGCCCCGGCTAAATATTCAACCTGCACCTTCTGCCCAGATGTGATGTTAATAGTCGGATAGTTCGGTGTTCCCCCTTCTGTGTAGCCGGTTGTGGCTTCGTCTGATACCAATATTTCAACAATCTCCTGAAGCGGTGATATAGGTAGTTCCAACCATCCTGTATTGCTGTCAACATCCCAAATGGCCACCACTTCGCCCTTGTCTGATAGGCTAAACCCTGTGGCGTGCTCAATGGCTGCCTGCGCTGCCGGAATGATGGTGCCAGTTATCAGCGTATCGTCTGCCGAGTGGTCAATTCTTAACCACGTCTTTACCTCTGCTGCTGTAACCGCTGCCGCCGTTGGGGTGATTGTGTAGCTTATCATTTGTGCTTTGGTTTTGATCTGGTTACCTTCTTCAGTTCTTTGGTTTCGCCATCATATGGTGAAACAGGAACATAAACAGCACAATTTTTAACCACCAACCCGGCTGCATCTGGTTCAGGAGCGGTGAACAAATCCCCTCGCTTATAATCTTTACCGCTATAAATAAACGGTCTTATCGCCTTTAATTCTTTGAGTTGTGCCATTGTATAAAGTTTTCAAGTTCAATTAAATCGGTTTCCGTTTGCTTAACAAGTTCTGCCGTTCTACGTTTGGCCTTCTTTACCTGTTTTTCAATGTCCATTTTCTCAATAGCAGCCTTATACGCCTCGGCTGTGCGATCAACGTAAATGCCTGCATAGCTTAATGATTCCCGAAGCCCTGGGGTGTCTGTGCAGATTACAGCGCATCCGGTGGATAGTGCCTCACATGCTGCCTTTCCGTAACTCTCATATGTGGATGGTTGGATAAGTATTTCCGTATCTGCATAGACTTTCGCCATATCCGGGCTATTTGCGATGTAAGTAAGGTTCGGGAGGTCTGCCCGCACCTGTTGGCCATAGCTGCCTAATACACCTATAAATTT
>JAAYFI010000014.1 GCA_012728315.1 Gammaproteobacteria bacterium | reverse complement strand
TTGTATCGTCAGTTGACCCAGTAGTGAGCAGTCGCTAAGCAATGAAGAAGGTGTAGGTGTGAGTCACGTCGAAGCGCACGCGCGGAAAAAGCCAGTCATATCCGCCAGTTATTATCTGTTTCCGCTGGCAGCGGCTTATACGGCGTTGCTGATGCCATGGTCAGTTTTAGCCTTGCTCTACGGCGTGTCCGCACCGGCAGGGTTGTACAGCGTCTTCGGCCATGCCCATGAACTATTGATTGGTTATGCCATGCTGGTGGTCGCCGGTTATCTATTAGGGCCGCTGCAGGGGCGCAAGGTGCTGTTATTGATCGGTGTTTGGCTGTTAGCGCGGATTGGCTTTTTAGTTTGGCCGGGCGGCCCGATGGCGGTCACTGGCGCGCTGTTGGTCGCTGGTTTGACAGCCTATTGGACAGTGCCACGCTTTGCCCGTTCAGCCAAAAAATGGCGCAATAAAACCACGGCGCCGTTATTGATTGTGCTCTGCAGTCTGGTGGTGTTCGCTGCGCAATCGACTTGGCAAGGGCACAATGTTCTGCTGGAGTTGTTACTGGGCTTAGCTTTGCTCATGTTTTTTATGGGCGGACGCATTATTGCGCCAGCCGTAGCAGGGCATCTGTTACGTCAGCAGCGCACTTTATCGGCGCGTGTGCAGCCCAATATTGAAGGAGCAGTATTGATTCTGTTGTTTGTTGCGTTAGCACTTTATCCGCTGCCGAGTCTGCTCAGTGAGCAATTGGCTGGCGTTTTGATTTTAACCGGCGGCCTGTTGACCGCACTGCGTCTGGCGCGCTGGCAGTTATGGCATTGTTTAGACCGAGCCGATTTATTACTACTGGGCGCAGGCTACGGGTGGTTGGCCTTGGGTTTATTTTTACTGGGTTGTGCATTGTTGTTTAAGCCTGCACTGCTGAGTGCCGGGGTGCATGCCATCACTGTTGGCGCCTTGGGGACTTTGACTTTGACGGTGATGGCGCGTACGCAATTGCTGCAGCGCTTTCGCGACCCCAATGCGCTACCTTTAAGTCATGTTGCTGGTGTGCTGGTGAACTGTGCTGCGTTATTGCGGGTGATCCCCGCATGGCTAGGGCAGCAAAGTCACCTGTGGCTGTTGAGCGCTGCTGTATGTTGGTCGCTAAGTTTTCTGTTGCTATTGCGGGTGTTTTGGCAGAGCCGTGCCGGTCAGACGCTGAAACGCTTAAGTTAGCCTCCAGCTGGATTACTGCGGGGTAACCAGACAATCATAATGGCACAAAAAATGGTCAAGCCAATCACAAAGAGTTTAAAGCGCAATAAACGCTGCGCCTGATTACGTTCGGTGTGCTCGGGCAAATTCATTCCGCAATCTTCACATGCAGATTGTTCGGCAGGATTGTCGTGTTGGCAGTACAAACAGGTTGTCATAAGCAGGCCCTCCTTTTTGCAGATCCTGTCATAGCTTGCACAGCGGAGGGCTTGATAGCTATCAAGTAAGCTTTTTATTCGTAATTTTCTAAGCGATCACGATCTATGATGCAAATCAGGCGACCATCAACCTTAATAATGCCTTCATCACTGAGGTGGTGAATGATGCGCGAGAATGTTTCTGGCTGAATCGATAAGTGTCCAGCGACTAAACGCTTGGCCATCGGCAGCTCAAAACTCGGTGTATTGCATTTGCTGCAGGCGCGTAAGGCTTGCGCCAAAATGTAACGAATCACTCGGTGGGTGGCGTTTTTTAACGACAGAATTTCAATTTCATTTAAACGCTGGTGCATGCGCACCGACAGTGCTGCCAACAAGGCCATCGCTGTTTCCGTATTTTCACGCAGCAAGCGGGTATAGGTGGTATTGGATAGCATCAGTAACTGGGTTGGCAGCACCGTTTGCGCGGTGGCGACATAGGCGCCGGTACCCATAAACATCATGGCTTCAGCGAAGGTGTTGCGATCGCCAATGACTTCAAAGACTTTTTCTTGGCCATCGGGCGTCAGGCGGTAGATTTTCACACTGCCTGAAATAATAAAACCAAAGCTATTGCAGGTATCTCCTTGGCGAAAGACATAGGCGCCTTTATCAAGGTTTAATAATTGGCTTTCTTCAATCAGCTGGGTGATTTGGCTATCATTGAGCGCTGAAAAAAGATGGTGTTCACGCAAAATCTTTTGATATAAAGGATGCGGCTCCATTATTTACTCCACTGGTCTGGGTAAGTGAGTGGCTGTTGTTTTTTTATTAGCCGTATGGCTAAGCATACTAGCACAGTTTTTTTGGGCAATTATTGCTCAGAATGGGTAGACCAGTCACAAAAGCAGCCCACAGCTAAGGTATTGGCGGCGGCCACGGGACGTTGTTCTATAAGGGCGTCTAAAACGGGCTCAATAAAGCTATTGCTGGAGTTGCATACGGCGCCTTCACTGTAAGGACCAAAATAGGCCAAGTGTCCGGCATTATCCCAAATGGCCACGGCAGGGCTGGCCGGTAAGTCTTCTGCGCCAGGTAGGCCGCTTAAATGGCGCATACTGCTCAGCACTTTGGGTAGCTGGCCGCTACTACCTGGTTTTTGTACATGGTAAAAATCCACTGTATCAGCGTAGCGCTCTAGCATTTCTACTAAGTGTTGTTGGTTGCCGACATTGCATGGGCAGGCAGGGTCCCAAAAATGTACAAAGCGAATGGCGCCTGCTCCCGCTAGACTGTCGGGCAAGCGTAATTGTTCACCGCTAAAGACCGCGGTGGTTTCGCTAAAGGGCCGAATAAAGCGAGATTTATACCACCACAATCCAGTCAGCATTGATCCCAGCCACAGGATAATAGCGAGAGTAATCAGTAGTTTTTTTAAAGTTGATCGTTTCATAAATAGCGCATATGTCAGGTAGTGTAGAGTGCCATGAGTGGCGAAAAATCTATATGCCCAGAATGTCGCAGCCCCTGTTGTTTAGCTGAAGAGTGCAGGCACATGATTCACTTTGATCCGCAAGCCTTATACCGTGCTTTACCTGAGCTCGATACGCAGAGTGTTGACCCCGCACTGGCCACTGTGTGGCGGCAGTTTTATCAGCTTGATCTTGCCCAGCAGGCGCTGGAGGTGGAGTGTCGTTTAGGTCGGGTTCAGGTGGCGGGCTATCGCATTGCCATGCAAGTGTGCCGGCCAGCGCAAGCCGTGGCCACGGTATTACTGCTGCACGGTTATTACGACCATATGGGCTTGTATGGTCATGTGTATAACTGGGCTTTTCGTCAAGGCTTTGCTGTGCTCAGTTGCGATTTGCCGGGGCATGGATTATCCAGCGGTGCGCGCGCCAGTATTAAGAGTTTTCAAGAGTATCAGCAGGTGTTGCAAGCATTATTGGCGAAAGCTGAGCAATTGCGCTTACCCAAGCCTTGGCATCTGTTGGGGCAAAGTACCGGTGCTGCAATTGCTGTAGATTATCTGCTGACCCAACAACCACGCTCGGATTTAGGGGAGACAATTTTGCTGGCGCCTTTAGTGCGACCACGGGCTTGGCAGCAATCCAAATTACTCTATCAGCTGGTCAAGCCATTTCGTTCGAGTGTGCCTAGACGTTATTCGGATAATTCACACGACAGAGCTTTTATTGAGTTTGTTCGCCATGACCCGCTGCAAGCACATATATTACCTACGGCTTGGGTGGGTGCACTGGCGCGGTGGATTCCCCATATTGAGCACGCCAAGCGCAGCAGTTGCAGCCCAATTATTGTACAAGGGCAAGCCGATATGACCGTAGACTGGCCGCACAATTTAGATGTTTTAGACAGTAAGTTTAGCGCCCCAAGGGTTTTATTATTACCCGAGGCGCGCCATCACTTAGCCAATGAAAGTCAGCATTTGCGTGAACAATACTTCAGTTTTTTAAGCCAGCAGCTGCGTTGATCTTGTGGGCTAGGGGTTATCGCGCAGACTGGCTTGCAGAGCTTTTAAGGCGGCTTGGTAGTAGGCCTGCCCCTGCTCTGACTGAGCAAAACTGACAAACTCTTCAAGTTCGGCATCGGATAAATCTTGGTAAATATACAGCAAGCTATTATCAATATTCGGATTGATTTGCGAAATTAAACGCTGACGTTGGCTGTCTAGTAACGCATTGGCTTGTTGTGCCGCCATAAGCCCGGGCAACATTTGACTTAAGCTGTCGGCAGCAATACTGCCTAAGGCTAGAGTCACTTCGGCACCGGCTTCGCTGGCAGGTAGAGCATTGGCGAGGTGGCGAATCAGTAAGCGGCGTGTAGCATCGGCCTCGATAGTGGGTAAGCCTGCCGTATAGCGTGGCAGTTGTTGCGGGTGCGAAGCCGCGACTTCTGCATCACGCACTTTTTTGCCTGTGCTGGAGTTAAAAAAATCTAAGGCCGGGGTGGGGCTGTTTAAATGTTGACGTAAGGCGCGCTGACCACGCTGTTGCATGGCTTGAGCAGCAAAACGCTTATTGCTGCTGTCGACTAAAGCTTGATAAATAGCCTGGGGTAGGGTGTCTTTATAGCGCAGCTGTGCCTGTTGTACGGCACTGCTAAAATGCACCTGCTGTTGTGGCCAACCCGCATTTTGGTACAGCTCAAAATACGCATCAGCAAAAATACTTGAACTGCTGAATAAAATAGAAAAAAACACTAAAAAACGCATAGTTATCCCCGTACATAGATCTGTGAAAAGTGCGTTTATGCCCTAGAAAGAGTCTTTTTGGGGCTTCGATTAAGGAGCTGTTGCATCAGTCAAACAGGTCATTACCAATGTAGCGTAGCAATCCAATGGGCTGTGTATATCAATGAGTCAGTGATTGCTGCGCTCCTTGTCATGATGGAATGAATCAGCACGTTCTTAAGGGGTTACTTAATACATATAGAGCCAAAAACCTGTGTCATATTATGCAGTAAATATGGGACGGCATGTTGAGTGGATCCTCACTGTGCAACCTTTAAAACGAACATTTTTAAGTACTTAATTTGGGTTGAAAATGAATACATTAGCTATCGCACCATTGTTTGCGCGGATTGTTGATGATTTGGCCACACATGGCTGGTCGCAGCAAAGTATTTTTATCCCTACTGATCTGACCACAGAGTTGGCACAAGAGTGCCGTCAACGTGCCTTGAAAGGTCAATTAGAGTCGGCGGGTGTCGGACGTGGCGACGCTAAAGTTGTACATAATGGTATTCGTGGTGATCAGATTCAGTGGTTGGATGGCGGTCAAAGTGAGGCGGTTGATCGCTACTTAGCCCTCATCGAGCAGCTGCGCCGCGCTTTAAATCAAACGCTGTTTTTGGGCTTGGAAGATTTTGAGGGGCATTTTGCTTTATACCCGCCCGGCGCGTTTTATAAAAAACATTTGGATCGTTTTCGTGATGATGACCGGCGCAGTGTGACCTGTATTGCTTACTTAAATGAACAATGGTTGCCTGAGCACGGCGGTGAGTTGCGAATGTATTTAGATAACGGGCGCGTGCATGATGTGCTTCCGCAAGCGGGGACTTTTATTGTGTTTATGTCCGCGCAGTTGCCGCACGAGGTTTTGCCTGCCCGTCGTGATCGCCTATCGATTACCGGCTGGTTGCGGCGCCGCGCTTAGCTATAGTGTTTAAAATCAGCGCGCAGCCCAGTGGACTCAGTTATAGGCTGCGCGCAGGTGCAGCGCTCTACATGCCATGACGTTGCAGTTGTGCTGAGATTAAAAAAGGGAAGCATTCAGCTTCCCTTTGGATGGTGCAGATGCAGTGCTTAGTACAGAATACGGCAGCGCATGGTGCCTTCCACTTCTTGCAGCTTGCTTAACGCCAGCTCAGAATGTTCAGCATCAATATCAATCACCACATAACCCACGGTTTCGTTGGTCTGTAAAAACTGACCGGACACGTTGATTTTGTTATCGGCAAACACTTTGTTAATCGCGCCCATAACACCTGGGATATTTTGGTGAATATGCAGAATACGGTGCTTACCAGGATGCGACGGTAAAGAAATTTCAGGAAAGTTTACTGAAGTCACTGAAGTACCGTTATCACTGTACTTAACCAGCTTCTCAGCCACTTCCAGACCAATATTGGCCTGTGCTTCTTGGGTTGAGCCACCGATGTGCGGCGTCAAAATCACGTTATCAAAGCCGCGCAATGGGCTTTCAAACTCTTCGCCGTTGGCGCGAGGCTCAACTGGGAATACGTCAATGGCAGCGCCCAACAGGTGCTTGTCTTTGATTGCTGCAGCCAAGGCTTCAATGACAACGACAGTACCGCGTGCCGCGTTCATTAAAATACTGCCTTTTTTCATGGTGCGAATTTCTTTCTCACCAATCATCCACTGAGTGGATGGCAACTCAGGTACGTGCAGTGATACCACATCAGACATGGCTAGCAATTCATCGAGGGTTGCCACTTGTGTCGCGTTACCCAGCGGCAGTTTAGCTACAACATCATAGTAGTAGACTTGCATACCCAGCGCTTCAGCTAAGACTGACAGCTGCGTACCAATTGAACCGTAACCAACGATACCCAGTTTTTTACCACGAATTTCATAGGAATCCGTGGCGCTTTTCATCCAGCCGCCGCGGTGGCAAACAGCGTTGCGCTCTGGAATACCACGAATCAGCATAATGGCTTGGGCTAATACCAGCTCAGCGACTGAACGGGTGTTGGAGTAAGGTGCGTTAAACACTGCAATACCACGCTCACGGGCGGCATTGAGGTCGACTTGGTTGGTACCGATGCAGAAGCAACCCACTGCAATCAGCTTTTCTGCGCACTCAAAAACTTCTTCAGTCAGTTGGGTACGTGAGCGGATACCAATAAAATGGGCATCAGCAATTTTTTCTTTTAATTCTGCTTCTGGTAAGGCACCGGTAATATACTCAATATTGGTATAACCAGCCGCATTTAATGTATCAATTGCGTTCTGGTGAACACCTTCAAGAAGAAGAAAACGAATTTTGCTTTTATCAAGCGATGTTTTACTCATCTGCGTAGACCTGTTGTCCTAATGTGAATGGCAAGTTGACGGACAGTGAGAACTGACCGGAACGGCAAAAAAAATAAAGCCGGCCCGGGAATCGGCGTGAGGCGCGACTAGCGGGGTGCCCATGCTACCATAAGCAACAGAAAAAACAGCCCGCCTTATGACGTGAAGAGTCTTCAGGCAGACCATGAACAGTGTGAGAGTTCCCAAAATGACCGATCTTGCCCTTATAGAAGAGCTAAAAACCCTGGTTGATGCAGGTAAAGTACTGACCGATGCGGATTCATTAGATGCCTACGGTAAGGACTGGACTAAGCATTTTGCTCCAGCACCATTAGCGATTGTTTTCCCAAAGAGCACTGAGCAAGTGCAAGCCATTGTGCGCTGGGCTAACCAGCACAAGGTGGCGTTAGTGCCTTCCGGTGGACGCACCGGTTTATCGGCGGGTGCCGTTGCAGCCAATGGTGAAGTGGTGGTGTCTTTTGACAATATGAATCAGATTTTGGCGTTTAATCCGACGGATCGCACTGTGGTGTGTCAGCCGGGCGTGGCCACTCAGCAATTACAAATGTTTGCTGAAGATAAAGGTTTGTACTATCCGGTGGATTTTGCCTCCGCAGGCTCCAGCCAGATAGGCGGCAATATAGGTACCAATGCCGGCGGTATTAAAGTAATTCGTTATGGTATGACCCGTAACTGGGTTGCCGGTATGAAAGTTGTCACCGGTAAAGGTGATCTGCTTGAGCTGAACAAAGACCTGATTAAAAACGCCACCGGCTATGATTTGCGTCAGCTGTTTATTGGTGCTGAAGGCACCTTAGGTTTTGTTGTTGAAGCGACCATGCGTCTGGATCGCGCGCCGAAAAACCTCACCGCTTTAGTATTGGGTGCGCCAGATTTTGATTCGATTATGCCGGTTCTGCATGCGTTCCAAAGCACTTTAGATCTGACTGCGTTTGAGTTTTTCTCCGATAAAGCTTTGGCTAAAGTGTTGGCGCGCGGCGATGTGCCGGCACCCTTTGAGACGGACTGCCCATTTTATGCATTGATTGAGTTTGAGTCGGTCAGCGATGAAGTGGCTGAGCGCGCATTAACAACCTTTGAGCATTGTGTTGAGCAAGGCTGGGTGCTGGATGGGGTCATGAGTCAAAGCGAGCAGCAATTAGAAAATCTGTGGAAGCTGCGCGAATATATTTCCGAAACCATCGCTCATTGGACGCCCTATAAAAACGATATCTCGGTGACTGTGGGGCAGGTGCCGGCCTTTTTGCGTGATATTGATGAGATTGTTGCGAAAAACTATCCAGACTTTGAAGTGGTATGGTTTGGCCATATTGGTGACGGCAACTTGCACCTCAATATTCTTAAGCCGGACAATCTCACTAAAGATGAGTTTTTTGCCCAATGTGCGACTGTTAACCAATGGGTTTTTGAAACCGTGCAGAAGTACAATGGCTCCATCTCGGCAGAGCATGGTGTCGGTATGACCAAGCGCGATTACTTGCATTACAGCCGTTCCGCAGAAGAAGTGGCTTATATGCAAGCGATTAAAGCGGTTTTTGATCCCAATGGCATTATGAATCCAGGTAAGATTTTCCCAGTTTAACGGTTGGATCGGCTGCCGCGCAGTCGATCACTTCTAGGTATTTAAGGGTTTTTTATGAGCTATCAACACCAATACATCGACGGTACACGGATTCATTTTCCTGTAGGTAAAGTGGTGTGTGTGGGGCGTAACTATGCCGCGCATGCCAAAGAACTCAATAATCCAGTACCCACGGAGCCTTTGCTGTTTATTAAGCCGGGTAGTTGTGTGGTTTCTGCGGAGGGCGGCTTTAATATTCCGCACAATCGCGGTGCTGTGCATTATGAGATTGAAATTGCCGTATTGATTGGTAAGCCTTTATCGCGTCAGCCCAGTGAAGAAGAAGTGATAGATGCTATTTCTGGCTTTGCCCCGGCATTGGATTTGACCTTGCGTGATGTGCAAGAGCGCCTCAAAGAAAAGAGTTGGCCGTGGGAAGTGGCGAAATCTTTTGATGGTGCTTGTGTATTGGCGCCTTTTGTATCGGGTTTTGCTGTTAAAGATACGGCAGATATTGATGTGCGTTTGACCATTAATGGTGAAGTGCGCCAAGACAGCAATAGCCGTGAAATGCTCTATCCGATTGTTCCGTTGATTCAGCATATGGCAGGACAATTTGCCTTGCAGCCGGGTGATGTGGTGTTAACGGGTACACCAGCTGGCGTGGGGCCTTTGCAGGCCGGTGATGAGCTGTTAATGGCCTTGCCAGGCTACACAGAGTGCAGCACTTATGTTCTGCCGCGTAACTGATTGTGCCTGAGCTTCCTGAGGTTGAAACCACTCGCCGAGGCATCGCGCCGCACTTAATTGGGCAGCGTGTACAGCGGGTGGTGGTGCGTAATCCGCGCTTGCGCTGGCCGATCCCAGAGGATTTGGATGTGCGGCTGTCGGGACAGCAGATTGTCAGTGTTGAGCGCCGTGCTAAGTATTTGTTGATCGGCGCTGAAGTAGGCACTTTGATCAGTCATTTGGGCATGTCCGGCAGCTTGCGTATGGTTGCGGCGGGCACGCCAGTAGCCAAGCATGACCATGTGGATATTGAGCTGGAGTCAGGCTTGGTTTTGCGCTACACCGATCCGCGCCGTTTTGGCGCCATGCTCTGGAGTACTGAGCCGCCTCTGCAGCACAAACTTCTACAAAAGCTTGGTCCAGAGCCGCTGCTGGATGATTTCTCTACTAATCATCTGTATGAGTGCTCGCGCGGCCGCAGTATGCCAATCAAGCCTTTTATTATGGATAATGCTGTGGTGGTGGGTGTGGGTAATATTTATGCCAGCGAAGCGTTATTTGCAGCTGGGATTGATCCGCGCCGTGCAGCCGGTAGCGTTTCCAAAGCACGCTATGCCACATTGACGGCAGAAATTAAACGCATCCTCGCGGTCGCCATTGAGCAGGGTGGGACCACTTTGCGTGACTTTGTCGGTGGTGATGGTAAGCCTGGGTACTTCCAGCAAAAGCTCTTCGTTTACGGTCGCGCTGGCCAGCCGTGCTTATCTTGTGGGCGCGCGCTCAGCGAAGTAAAGTTGGGGCAAAGAGCCAGTGTGTATTGCAGTCAGTGTCAAAGTTAACAAAATACGCATTAAAAGTTGATTTTGTTAACTGCTAGCAGTTGCCCACGCTGACAAATCTGCTGCTGCCGTATATAGTCGCTTATATCTAATAAATATCTGCTGAAGGATCGCTATTATGAATATGTTTCGAAGTATCGCTGCACTGTTAGTACTAAGCATGAGCTTAATGAGTGTGACTGTTTCTGCAGCTAATACCAATTCGAGCGGAAATCCAGTCTATGAGGTGGAAGCGCCTCATGCTTATGCTATTGTCGCTGACGTCGTCATCGCTCGGCCACTGCTCATTGCCGCAACGGTAATCGGTGCTGGCTTGTTTGTCGTGACTTTACCTTTTACCGCGATGGGCGGTGGTATTGGGCGTACCGGCCATGCGCTTGTAGTTGAGCCAGGCAAAGCCGCATTTGTACGCTGCCTCGGTTGCACCAAAGACGGTTATAACAACCACGACGAATAAACTCCGTCGACGCATTTATCAAGGCTGCCTCATGCGTGAGAGTGGCCTTTTTTGCGTAGTGTTGTATATATAATATTTTGCTTCTGTGTGACGTCGCATTTAGTGTTATTTTAGTCCGCTGCTGAATTCTTGTTTATTACGCTTTAGAGATTACTGCGCTGCGCACATGCAGGGCAAAATCTGCTGTGTGCAGCATATAAACTGGATTGTCTTGATTAATCGTCTGCGCTTTGGTGAGTGTATGGGCAAGCTTAAATCGTTTTTACTGCCGGTGTTAGCGCTTGCCATATTGGCAGTTAGTTTTTGGTATAGCGCCGGCTGGTTGCAGCTGTGTGCGGGTTTGGCGTTGTTCTTGTTTGGCATGCAGTGCCTCGAAGAAGGCTTAAAACAATTAGCTGGCGGACGCTTAGAGCAGCTCTTAGAACGCAGTACGGCAACGCCTTTTAAAGGCTTTCTATTTGGTGTGGGTGGCACCATGGTGCTGCAATCCACCACCTTAATGTCATTACTGACCATTGCTTTTATCAGTACCGGCCTGATCCAACTGGCGGGTGGTATTTCGATTTTATTGGGTATCAACCTAGGTACCAGTGGCGGTATTTGGTTGCTGGCGGCAGCCGGGCAAAACTTCAGCTTAAGCCCCCTTGCATTGCCGTTATTGGTCTTTGGGGTGCTGGCGGGTTTTAATGGCCCAAACAGCAAAGCCGCTGGGCGCATTGTGCTGGGTATTGCCTTTATTTTCTTAGGTATTGATGAAATTAAAGGCGGTTTTAACGCCTTTGGCAGCAGCATTGATCTGACCGAACAGATGGGCGAAGGCTTACTTGGTCAGCTGGCTTTTGTCGCAATAGGTCTAGCATTGACTGCGGTTTTGCAATCCAGTCATGCCACTTTAATGTTGATTTTGGCGGCATTAGCCGGAGGCCAAATTGAACTCTGGCAGGGCATGGCGATTGCGATTGGCGGTAACGTTGGCAGCAGCGTGACTACCGCCATTGTTGGTTGGCTCGGTGGCAACCGAGGCGGGCAACGCCTGGCTTTGGTGCATGCACTATTTAATATAGTCACTGGCATTATCACCTTGCTCTTGCTCACGCCTTTGGCTTGGTTGTCACATTGGTTAATGAGCGGCCTAGGTGCAGGGAATAATACTTTGCTGCAACTGGCGATGTTTCAAACTTTATTTAACATCATTGGCGTACTGCTATTTTGGCCGTGGCAACGACAGTTAGAAGCGTTGCTGTGTCGTTTCTTGCCGGATCGCAAAGAGCCCAGTGTCTTAATTATGGAAACACAAACCGGGCAGCGTGCGATGGTTGAGCAGCGCGTACTCACTGAAACCCGTGCGCGTTATTTAAATGATGCAGCCTTGGCTTCGGTTGATACCGCCTCGCGTGCGGTGGTGCATGAGCTCCAGCATTTGGGCCGCTTAAGCTTGGAAGTGATTTGTCATGCGTTGTATCAGCCGGTCAGTCAATTATCCAGCGTGCAGTTGGATGAGGCACTTTTAGAGGCGCGCCCCAATGAGGCGGAGTGTTTAGATGCTGAAGAATTGTATCAACGCCATATTAAAGGCGTTTACTCTGATTTATTAGGCTTTATGAGTCGCCTTGACGCTGAAATGGATGAGGAGCACCAAAAGTTTTGGATGACTTGCCAAGTGGTGGCTTTGCAATTGGTCGATGCGGTTAAGGACGCTAAACATTTACAGAAGAATTTAGGCCGCTACTTGCGTGATGAGGGTTCCCATGTGCATACGCATTACTTGGATTTGCGCCGCCATGTGCTGTGGGTATTACGCCAAATACGTGAGGTCAGCCGGTTAGACCTGCCTGATGATGTGTGGCGCAGCCGTTTGGAATGGGTCGATGGACAGGCGGCCAAGTTTGATGCTGATTTCCGTCTCCGCATTTTCCTTGAGGTGCGTAATCAACAACTGGATAACTTACAAGCCAGTTCCTTGATGAATGATTTGGGCTATGCCAGTCGCATAACGCAAAGTTTGCGCAATGTTTTGCAGTTGGGTTTAGTTGGCGAAAATGAGTTGTTACGTGAGGTGCGCCGTCTCGGTGGTGATGACGATGATCTTCCGTTAATTCAACTGTATTAATTAAGGGGCAGGACTGCTGAGACTTACGCCTTGTCCGCGCGGATCACTGGCCGCGGCACTCTGGCCTGAGCTTTTGTGCCACCATAGGACTTGTTGATTGCCATAGTTGCGCGTCAGCTCTTTCAATACATGGCCTTTAGCTTGTAGACGCTGCTGCTGTTGCGCGGAGAGCGCGCCAGGTTCAAAACCAAGCTCATCAGGTAGATATTGATGATGCACGCGTGGACTGGCAACCCACTGTTGCGGTGCTTTACCGGCCAAATGCTCGAGCATGGCCAATACATTCATGCTGGGAATACGGCTGCCGCCGGGCGTACCAAATGCGGCAAACTCATCGGGGCCTTCGACAAAACTTGGGCTCATGGAGGATAAAGGACGTTTGCCGGCTTCTATGCTATTGGCCAGACTACCGGTTAAGCCGTAAGCATTACTGCCTTGCACATCGGCTGCGAAGTCATCCATTTGATCATTTAATAGCACGCCAGTAGCGGGCACAGTAAAAGCTGCGCCAAACATCATATTCAAGGATAAGGTTGCCGCCACAGCATTACCCTGTTGATCCAGTACTGCAAAATGTGTGGTGTGATCGCCTTCATGGGGCTGGAGGCCGGGTGTCAAGCTGCTGCTGGGGGTGGCGCGGTCGACTTGGATGCTGTTGGCCATTTGCACGATATGTGCGCGTGCAAGCAAGGTGTGCGTGGGGTTATCTATAAAGTCTGGATCGCCCAGCAAGCCACGGTCACGGTAAGCGCGGCGCAAGACTTCAGCAATATAGTGAGCACGCTGAGCGGGCTCGGCTTGCTGCCAAGGCAAGCGTTGTAGCATCAATAAACTTTGCGCAATAGCAATACCTCCGGCAGACGGCGGGGGTGCGCTAATCAGTTGCCGTTGCCCAGCTAAAGCTACAATCAGCGGGGTTCGCCACTTAACCTGGTATTGAGCAAGATCTTCTAATGACCAAATGCCACCGGCATTGTGCACCGCAGTAACCAGTTTTTCTGCAAAAGGGCCGTGATAAAAGCTCTGGCCACCGTGTTCTGCGAGCATGCTTAAGGTTGCGGCGAGCTCCGGTTGCCGTAAGATCCAGCCTGGCTTGGGAATCGCTTGCTGATCTAAAAATAAACGCGCTGATTCAGGGTCTTTTTGCAGGGCCGATAATCGCCAGCTGGCGCGCTCCTGATAGACCGCATCAATTGCAAAACCGTCACGGGCTAAAGCAATTGCCGGGGCGAGGTTGTCTGCTAAAGATAAACGTGCATGACGCTGGCTGAGCGCGTCCAGTGCTGCAGGAATCCCAGGAATGGCTGCAGCGAGAGCGCCGTCCAGTGATAACTCAGGCCTCACTTCGCCTGCGACACGATACAGATCGGCATGGGCGGCAAGGGGAGCACGTTCGCGAGCATCGAGAAACTGATAGTCAGGGGTTGTACCCGCGCGACGTAATAAATAGAAACCGCCACCCCCTAAGCCGGAACCGTAGGGCTCCACCACTGCAAGAGCCGCAGTGACAGCGATTGCGGCATCAATGGCATTACCGCCTTGCTGTAAAACTTGAATCCCAGCCGCACTGGCTAAAGGATGGGCGCTGCTGACATAGGCCTGCTTGGGTGCTTGCTCGGCTGTAGCGACAAACACCCAGCATAAAACAATGCTCAGCATTGCACGTGAAAAGCGAATCATCACCAAGTTTAAGCTTGGCCTGTGATGATTTTGTACTTTTCCATCAGCTCTTCTTTGCTTTCCACATTGTTTGGATCCAGCGGAATACAGTCAACAGGGCAAACTTGTACGCACTGTGGTTCATCGTAATGGCCAACGCACTCGGTGCACAGGTTTGGATCAATTTCGTAGATCTCTTCACCTTGTGAAATAGCGCTGTTGGGGCATTCAGGTTCACAGACATCACAGTTGATGCAGTCATCCGTAATGATTAACGACATGGAGCGACTCCTCTAGAGCAGTAAGGGCACAATGCCAAATGAATGTGCGCATTGTGCCGTAATCGAAGCCTTTGCGCAGCATCAGCAAGCACTAAGCTTGCTATAAATCATTTTTTGAAGCGTTCTGCTAAGGCGCTGGCTACTGCTGGGTGAACAAATTCAGAAATATCACCATCGAGTGCAGCGATCTCGCGCACTAAAGTTGATGAAATAAATGAATACTTTTCTGACGGCGTGAGAAATAAACTTTCTACATTGGGGGCCAGTTTGCGGTTCATATTGGCCAATTGGAATTCGTATTCAAAGTCAGAGACCGCACGTAAACCACGCATTAAGATGTTGGCATCCACTTCTTTAACAAAGTGCGCTAAAAGGTTACTAAAACCGAGCACTTCAACGTTAGGTAGATGAGCTGTGACTTCTTTAGCTAAGGCAACACGTTGCTCTAAGCTAAACAAAGGGCCTTTTTTCGGGCTCGCCGCTACGGCGACAATCACATGATCAAAAATACGTGCCGCGCGCTCAATGAGGTCGCTGTGGCCGCGGGTGATTGGATCAAAGGTTCCCGGGTACAAAACACGGTTCATTGCGACGTCCTTTAGGAGCTTTAAAAGTTGTGCAATGTTAACGCAGCAATACTCTAAGCGCAAAAAGGTTTAACCCGGTGGGGGTTCGTACAGAATCTAGAGGTGTTTAATCAAACAAGCCCATGCCGGCTTATGTTGTTAAGCCTTAGCACGGGTTTGTTTGAGGCAGTCAGGCCTTAGGCTCTGGATGCGTCGGGGAAAACAATGACGTCGGTGTAGTTTTCCGGCTCAATCAGTGCACGGTGTAGAGCAATAATGGCTGCATCGTAATCACTGTCTTGCACCACAATCTGCATTTCCACCTGACGAATGGTTTGCTGCAGTGCCTGAATACTGATGCCTGCATCAGCCAAGGCTGTCGCGGTTTTTGCCAGAATACCTTTGACCTTCATATTGGAGCCAATCGCTGAAACAATTGCCACATTGTGCACTGTTACTTCAGCGCTTGAATATTGTTCTTCAATTAAGCGGGCTGCGCGATTAATAATTTTGCGTGAACCTGCGCAGTAATAGGTAATACTGTTGGCATCGCGGGATTTATTCACCACATAGAGTTTAAGCTTTTTGATGATATCGGTGATTTCAGTGTCGTAGCTTAAATCGCCAAGCATCTCTTGGTCGAAGACTTCGATACCAAACATATCTTTACGACCGGCAATGATTTCCACGCGCGGGGTAACGCTGGCATAGTCTTGGCTGATTAGAGTACCAGCATGCTCAGGCTCAAAAGCGTTTTTGATGCGTAACTCAACACCCGCCCGTCTTAAGGTTTTACCCGCACGCGGGTGAATGGCTTCCATACCCAAGTTCGACAGTTGGTCGGCTACGTCGTAGTTGGTCATACCGATAGTGACCACTTTATCTGCACCAACCAAGTTTGGATCAGCGGTGCTTAAGTGAAACTCTTTGTGAATAATGGCTTCTTTGGCTCCGGTTGTCGCGGCAATCTGGGCAAAAGTGATTTCGGTGTAACCGCGATCAAAGGTGTTCATTAAGCCTTCGGTGCAGTGGGTGTAGCCTGGGGCGATTACCAGTTCTTTGCTGAAATCGATGCCTTGGAAATGGTGCTCAATCATCTCAACAAAGGGCAATGGCGTTGTCGCTTGCCAGCCAGTTAGATCAACAAAACGTGCATTGATACCTTGCAGTTTGAGCGCCAGAACCGTATTAAATGCACTGTGCGCTTCACCTAAGGAGGCCAGCATTTCACGCACTTTCATCAGGTGTTCGGTGAGCTGAAAATGTCCGAAATTACACAGCTGGTGCAGGCTATGCATCACTTCAGCGCAGTCATCAATGCGACTGTTAATAAACTGATTGGCTTGCTCTAAAGCATGGGTGCTATCAGTGAATATCTCAGCATTTTTAGCCAGCATGGCCTCGCGTACTTTTTTTAGCGGCTCTTGCCAGGCGGCTTCACCGCTGGCCTCAGCAAAGCGTTGATAGACGCCCGGCTCACCGGTTTTTTTATGCTCTAACAATTGGTTGGTCATGCCGCTGTAGGCAGACACCACAAAAATACGTTGGTACAGGCCGTGTTGAGGGTGTTCGGTTAAGAAAATATTCTCTAAAACGTCCTTGAAGCAGCTCATTGAAGTGCCGCCAATTTTCTCTACGGTATGCATGTATGTGCGTCCGTCATAAGTAGGTTAATCAAGAAAGATGAGTTAGGCGTCGAGAGCGTAACCCATGCAGTTGAGTGTCGCCACCGGGCGTGTAGATGGCACGGACACTCGAAGTGTAGTTAAGCGGCGTCTGAATGACTAGAGAGCCGCTTAGATTTTTCACGCTGAACTGCAATATAGGGGCGATTAAAGCGGGTAAACACCGTTTTCATCGTGCACTTCTTTACCGTTTAGCGGTGGATTAAACACGCAAGCCATTTTCATGTCCTCGCTACCGCCACGCAGCAAATGCTCATCGTGCTTATCAAGAATGTACAGAGTGCCTGCTTCAATCGGGTACACCTTACCGTCTGCTAGGGTTTCAATCTCGCCATTACCGCTCATGCAGTACACCGACTCCAGGTGGTTTTGATACCAAATATGAGTTTCAGTGTTGGCATAAATAGTGGTGATGTGAAAGGAGAAACCCATGTTGTCTTCTTTCAACAACATGCGGGTGCTTTCCCAGGTTTTGGTGACAACACGGCGATCACTGTTTTCAGCATCTTTAAGGGTACGAACAATCATTTTTAATCTCCACTACTGCCGCCGTTTCGATGCACTCGAAGCGGCGGCAGTGTTTTATTCAGTGAGTTTCAATACGGGTCTGTGCGAACAGAGACGCAGCGTCTTATGAAACTTTATTGGCGGCTTGGCTCGGTAATACCGCAGCAAAAGCATCATCAAGAATATCCATGGCTTGGTTAATTTGCTCATGGGTAATAGTCAGTGGGCACAAGCACTTAACGACTTGGCTGTGGTTACCACTGGTCTCAATGACTAGACCATTTTTAAAGGCGTGCTGGCAGATCTCGGCAGCTACTTCGCCATTGGCGCAGCTGATACCAATCATCATGCCGCGACCTTTAACGAACAAATTGTGCTCGCTGTGACGGCGGGTGATTTTGTGCATGCGTTTGGCAATCATTTCGCCTTTCTCACGCACGCTTTTGGCGAAGCTATCGTCCTGCCAGAACTCTTCTAGCGCCGCCGCCGCGGTGACAAAGGCATGGTTGTTACCACGGAAAGTGCCGTTGTGCTCACCTGGCGTCCACTCATCGAGTTTTTCGCGTAGCAAGACTATGGCGAAGGGTAGGCCAAAACCACTGATGGATTTTGACAGGGTGATCATGTCCGGCTTAATACCCATTTCTTCAAAGCTGAAGAAAGTACCAGTACGGCCACAACCTGCTTGAATGTCATCGACAATCAATAGCATGTCGTGCTTGCGGCAGAGTTTTTCTAGCTTACGCACCCAGTCAGCAGAAGCAGCGTTAAGGCCGCCTTCACCTTGCACGACTTCAACAATTACGGCAGCTGGTTTGTCGATACCGCTGCTTGGGTCGGCGAGCATTTTATCCATCATGGCAATGGTGTTGACCTTGTCGCCAAAATAGTTGGCGTAGGGCATACGGCTGACATCAGACAAAGTCACGCCAGCTGCGCCACGGTGGTGCTGATTACCGGTAACGGCTAAGGCACCAATCGAGCAACCATGGAAGCCGTTAGTAAAGCTGATGATATTGTTGCGCCCTGTGACTTTACGCGCCAGTTTGAGGGCTGCCTCAACCGCGTTAGTACCGGTTGGGCCAGTAAACTGGACCAGATAATCTTGCATCTTACGCGGCGTTAAAATCAGGCGATTAAAGGTGTCTAAAAACCGCTCTTTGGCCTCGGAATACATATCTAAACCGTGGGCGAGGCCATCGTTTTCGATGTATTCAATGAGAGCTTTTTTCAACACAGGGTGGTTGTGACCGTAGTTGAGGGTACCGGCACCGGCTAAGAAGTCGATGTAACGCGTACCGTCAGTTGTGATCAGTTCAGCACCCTGTGCTTGTTTGAACATAACGGGGAATGAGCGGCAATAACTTCTTACGCCAGATTCGTTCTGTTCGAAATTCTGTTCGAAGAGTTTCATGTCTAGTCCTATGATATTTTCTTATCGGAATCGAGAGGCAATGGCCCCGCTCGGTACAGCACTTCGTCCTCATGCAGGCCGGCAAAATGCTGCTGGCGCGAGAACAGTACTGAGGTGCTGTGAGAGATTCCTAATTGATTAAAGGCTTTTAAAAATAAAGCCTGAGAAGCGGCGTTACTCGGTGAGATGGTGGTTTCAATAAACCGAACGCCTTGCGCGGCAACCCGTGCAATGAGGGCTAACAGCATGCGCAGCGCTAAACCTTGACCACGCATACGGCTATCTACAGCAACTTGCCAGACGAAAAGAGTGTCGGGGCGGGCTGGAGGGCGGTAGCCGGAAATGAAACCAACCAGGTTTCCATCGGCGTTTTCTGCCGCAATAGCAGTATCCGCAAAGTCAGTGCACTGAAGTAAGTTGCAGTACACCGAGTTGGTGTCGAGGGGCTGGCAGCGAGCGACCAGTTGATGCAGGGCATGGCCGTCACCGTCAGTAGGTTGACGGAGTTTGACGGGAGCAAAACTCAAAATAAATCCTTGTGGTTATTGGTTTGGCCCATTTAGGGTAGGCAGCTAAAAAAATAATAACAACCGCGGATTTGTGCAGAAATGGCTATATAGGACGTTTGAGTGGCTGTTTTTTGATCAGATGAAATTGCCGTTTCGGCAAGCTATAGCGCTGCGAAACGGCAATTGCAAAGTAGCAAGAAAAGCCTTCGAAAAAATATTTAAATTATTTTTGGTTTTTGCGATAAAAGGCACTTTTTTCACTAAAAATTAGCATAAATACATACTTAGCAGGCTAATTAATCAGAAAAAATACACTAAAAATGATTTTTTTTACCACTTTGTGTTTTTCCAATTACCAGCCAGGCACACCCTGACGGATGATTTCTGAGTAATTAGAGCTGTTTCCTGCTTGTTTTGAACGCTCGGTAATGCGACCGGCACTGCGCAAGTGCGCTAAATCAAAGCCATCGGTGAGGCCATCGAGCTCTTGGACGTAACTGGGCAGGTAGCCGGTCAAAAGTAAGCGCGCATCCAGCGGTAAACCGCCACTGATATGCTGCATCATGCCAAACACCAAAGTGGTGCAGTTAGCCGTGACCGTATTGTAAAAACGTGGCTCTTCAATCAGCTGATTGGCTTGCTCGATGTAGGACAAAAACAGTTTTTTACGAATGTCGGCGGGCATATCAATACGGTACAAAAAGGTATCTTCACCGCGCACATTAGGACGAACGCCAATCGCATCGCGCTCATCGGTGGCGAGAATACTCAGCTCATAGTGTTTGAAAAAACCGGCAATTTCGGAAAACTGCTGACCTTTCTTTTTGCGAATCTCCACCGAAAAGGTAACGAACTGGCCATCATCAAAGCCGAATGAGACGAGAACGTGGGCAATCGCATCCATACCCCAATGTGAGGTCAGCATGTCTACCGAGGTGAGTTTGCTCAGATCATAGTGACGGGTTTCCCAGCGCGGGGTGTACTCGGTTTCTGAGTGCCAATCAAAATTACGCACATTAAATAGCGTGACCTGATCGCCTTCGATACGGCCTGAGGTCATCTGTGCAACATCATCTTCCCATTGATGGTTATTGCTCGGGGTTAAGCTATTCCACCACAGCAATAAGACAGCATGCAGGGCTAGATAGATCAATACAGCGTGCCAAAGGCTGTTACGCCACAGGCGCACTAAAACAAAGCACACTACAGCGGCCCAGAAGAGTAATCCGCCCGCCAGCCATGGCATCGTCAGCGGCAGTTGATAATAGAGTGCGACACCCGCCCAGAGGCCGGCGCAGAGAATGAGCAGCGATAACAGCAGCTGTAAGCTGATGCGCCAAGTAGAATGCGGCTTAATTGACATAAGAAATACCATTGGTGTCTTGCAAGTGTTGATGCAGGATACGTCTGACTTCCACAATGGCTTCTGGCGTTTCCTGCACGCTGTGCCATGAGTGAATCACCTTTTCGGACTGTGCGCCCTCAAGATGGGCGCTGCTGTAAGGCACTACACCATCAGTGGACAAGGTTAAATCGCGGTCCGGCGTATCGTTACCGATGATGGAGTGATAGGGCACCTGTTCGGCAATGGGCAAGTTTGCCGCTAAGCGTACAAAAGGGTCTTGATTACTGAGGTTGGAGATACTGTTGAGCGGTCGTGTCAGCGGCGCAGCATTGGCTGAGCTGGGATCGACCAGTAATTGTGCAATTTCGGTGACGCGGCTGAGCATCGATACAGGGAGTTTAACGATCCCTGCCGCCCAGCGTGAAAAACGGTTTTCTGCAAAAGGAGTGCCGCGGTGTGGCGCCGCGATAAAGACTGCGCGGCTGACTTCTGGCATGGGTTTAAACCACACATAGTTGCGCAGTTTTTTCCGTGCTTTTTCTTTGCGTTCGCCTTCTAAGTCATACATTTTTACAATGGGATCCCAGAAACGATCGCCTGATTCCGACACCATTAAACGTGCCAAAACACCACCCATACTGTGGCCTATCAGCACCACATCTTGCGAGGCGCGGTTTTGCCCTTCAGGATCAAAGGCCTTTAATGTGCTTTGGATGGTTTGGCGAATGGCGTGTTGGTTAAAGGCCAGTGGTGCATTGGTTGGATAATACACTTGCCACACTTGAAAGTTTTTACGCAAGGTTTCATCGCCTAATACTTCGTTGGCGACATTAATCCAAGCTTCGGGGCTGCTGGCCAGACCATGCAACATAATAATAATGCGGCGTTTCGGATCATAAGGCTGCATCAGATATACGCGCGGCTTTTCTAACACTTCACCGCGGCCTACTAAAGTCAGTAGTGATTGCCGCGCAAAGCCTGAGCGCGCTAACCATAAACCGTAACCTGAAGTAAAGTTGGCAGCGAGCGGTACCTGTGTGCCGGCTAAGCGCACGCTGTCGCGTTTGTAAGGGTCAAAACCGAGCAGTTCGACGTCTTGCGTGTCGAGCACCTCATGTAATGTGTGACCGGGAAAACGTAACACCGCGGTAACTGCAGGGAAGGGGGTTTCGCTGAACACTTCTTCACGGCTGTTTTTGTTCACAACGCGCTTCGCGGTCACTGCCACTAATTCGGCACCAATACCATCGCGGCGGTATTGATTACGCAGCCCCTTAAAGGTTAAAGATGAAGCAGGAATCAGTTTTTCTGGTATGCGCTGGTGTTCGGCCAAGCGCACTTCATTGAGTTGGCCTTTAATGGTCCACTGCTTTGACGCTATGGTGAATTGCCCTTGCGCATCCATGCTATTGAGCAAGTTGCGCTGGCGGTGATTAAATGCGCGCGTCACTGCTTGTTGCACGGCGAAGTTATAGTAATCACGCACTTGGGTTTGCCGGTCTTCTAAGGCGCGCTCATTGGGTGAACGTGGCGTTAAAAATAAATAGGCATAGGCGTGACGCGCACTTTCCAGATAAGCGTTTAATACATCTTCAGCCAGGATGCTGTCATTGTTTTTTTTATCCATAGAGAGCGCTTCTTGCAACCAGAGCTCGGCCAAAGCGGACATGCGCTGCTCATCATCTAAACCGATATTGTCGGCCAGCTGACGGCGACAGTGTTGCGGTTCGTTACGGCATTCTTTGTTATTGATGCCAGCCACTTGCAATGCGACGCCGACAGCAGAGCTCATCTCTCCAGTGGTTAAAATATCCCCACGGCGTTGTGTCATATAGTCATTGGTGCTGACGGACACGGTTTTTACCCCAGCACAACCGCTGAGGAGGATAAAGCTAAGAGTGGTAATCAATATGACGCGAGCAGAATAAAAGTTGAGCACGTAGCAGCCTATGGAGTGGGGTCGAGCGGAAAGTTAAATCGTCAGCAGGCAGTTAAGCTGTGCCAGAGGTGAGCTATTTTGAAGGTTATTCAGCAGTAAGGCTATGCTGACGTGGCATATTTTTCGCAATGACACCGGTAGGTCGATTTTTTAAAATCGGCAATCGTAAATGTGCACGGTAGATCGTTCATTTATGGACCACAATAACCACTGCAAATCAGCAACCTATTGATTTGTAAATAAAAAATTAATTCATTATTTTAGTGCGCAATGATGGTTGTAGATAGATTGCTTGCGGATAAATAGCTTTTGCTGGAGAAAGAGTATGCCGAAAAAAACGATTCAAGTACCCACTGAGCTGTTGAACGCGCTCGCTGATGCCCAGCATGTGGTGGTGTTTACCGGTGCGGGTGTGTCTGCAGAAAGCGGTGTCAGCACTTTTCGTGATGCGCTAACCGGTTTGTGGGCGCGCTTTGATCCGATGCAGCTGGCCACGCCTGAAGCTTTTCTGGCTGACCCCGATTTGGTGTGGGGCTGGTATGAGTGGCGACGGCAGTTATTGCTTAAAGCGCATCCTAATCCTGCTCATCAGGCCATTGTTAAGCTGGCGCAGCAGGTGCCGAAACTGACGGTGATCACGCAAAATGTCGATGATTTGCATGAAAGAGCCGGCAGTCGTGATGTATTACATCTGCATGGCAGTATTTTTAATCCACGCTGTTTTAGTTGTGCCCAGCCTTACCCATTAAAGCAGGCACCAGCGATGCGCCATGAGCAAGCGTTACCGCCGCCTACCTGCAGTTATTGCCAAGGCATGATTCGCCCTGGCGTGGTTTGGTTTGGCGAAGCTTTACCGCAAGCGGAGATGGAAGCTGCCTTTGCTGCTGCAGAAAACTGTGATGTGTTGCTGTCGATCGGCACTTCAGGTGTGGTGCAACCGGCTGCGCAAATTCCGCAATTGGCATTGCGCAGCGGTGCGTTGGTCGCGCATATCAACCTTGAGCCCGTCAGCTGTCAACATGCTCGCGAGTTGAGTTTAGTCGGCGTTGCTGGGCAGATTTTGCCGCTGTTGGTGCAGGATTAAGTTGTGCTACACCGAATTGAGCCGTTGCTGAGTAAGCACGCAGCTGCATATAGAGTAGTTAATTGATGCCACCAAAATTAACGTACTTAATTTCCAAATACTCATCCAGTCCGTATTTCGAGCCTTCGCGACCCAATCCGGAGGCTTTAATGCCGCCAAAAGGTGCGACTTCGTTGGAGATCAGACCGGTATTAACGCCGACCATACCGTACTCTAAAGCCTCAGACACTCGGAAGCAGCGATTTATATCGCGGCTGTAAAAGTATGCAGCCAGACCAAATTCAGTGTCATTCGCCAGAGCAATCGCTTCTTTTTCGTCGTTAAAGCGTATAAGTGCTGCGACGGGGCCAAAGGTTTCTTCGCGTGCCAGCAGGGCATTGTGCGGCACGTCGGTGAGCACTGCAGGTTGTAAGAAAGTGCCTTCAGTGACCTTGCCGCCGCACTGTAGAGACGCGCCCCGTTGCAGCGCATCGGCAATATGCGCTTGCGCCTTTGCCACCGCAGCTTGATCAATCAGTGGGCCAATAGTGACGCCAGTGCTGCGGCCGTCACCCATCACGAGTTTTTGCACGGCCGCGGTTAAGCCCTCAGCAAACTCGCTGTAGACTGAATCATGCACATAAAACCTGTTGGCGCAGACACAGGTTTGCCCAGCATTACGAAACTTTGCTGCGATGGCACCCGCAACCGCGGCCTCTAAATCAGCATCGGCAAAAACAATAAAGGGCGCATTACCTCCTAGCTCTAAGGAGACTTTCTTAATGCCCTCGGCGCATTGGCCTAACAAGTGACGGCCCACTTCAGTGGAGCCGGTAAAGGACAGCTTACGTACCAGCGGATGACTGGCCAGTTCAGCACCAATGGCCCTGGCGCTACCGGTCACAACGGATAGCACGCCGTCTGGAATACCTGCACGCTGTGCCAAGACCATCAGTGCCAGCGCGCTAAAAGGTGTAGCCGAGGCCGGTTTAATCACCATGGTGCAACCTGCGGCCAAGGCCGCGCCGGCTTTACGAGTGATCATCGCTGAAGGGAAATTCCAAGGTGTAATGGCTGCGCACACGCCAATGGGCTGTTTAATCACCATTAACCTTGAGTTGCTAGCAGGGCTGGGAATGGTATCACCGTAGGCCCGCTTACCTTCTTCAGCGAACCACTCGATAAAGGAGGCGGCATAAGCGATCTCACCTCGCGCTTCGGTTAAGGGTTTGCCTTGCTCAAGGGTCATCAATAATGCCAAATCGTCTTGGTTTTCCAGCATCAGCTCAAACCAGCGCCGCAGAATTTTTCCACGTTGCGCGGCGGTTTTACTGCGCCACTCTGGCAGGGCCGTATGAGCGGCTTGGATGGCGCGTTGGGTTTCTGCAGCGCCCATCTTAGGCACTGAACCGAGCAGCTCTGCGTTGGCCGGATTATGCACAGCTAAGCTTTGCGCGGAATCAGCAGCACACCACTGACCCGCAATAAAAGCCTGTTGGCGAAAAAGGGACGGGTCTTTGAGCTGCATAATGGTCTCCGGGCAACGGGGTGGGAAACTAGAGCTGGCTGCTGGGTTAGCGATCAGCACTGAGGGTTTTATTAAGCGTTCATAAGCGGATAATTACAAGTACTGCTTGGCGCTAAGACAGGTTTTTTAAGCGTAATCATAGAACTAAATCATGACCCGCTACTCAGTATTGTGTAAAAATCAGTTGTGTTATTTCTTTGCGGGGCTTGTCCATTGCCATGACTGTACGCAGCCGTTCTCGGCTTGTTTTGCTTAAAACATTACTGAGCTTAGCGCTCGGTGTGCTGCTGATGTTTGCCTGTTTAGTCGGCTATGTTTGGTATTGCGCACAAGAGCGACCGGTAACACCGGCACCGGCAGTTATTGTTTTAGGTGCGGCAGCTTGGGGGAATAAACCATCGCCGGTATTTAAAGAACGTATCCGTCATGCTGTTTATCTGTATCAAACCCAGAAGACGCAAAAGCTGGTTTTCACTGGCGGCGCATTGCGTGACGGCATTCCTAGTGAAGGTGAAGTGGGTGCGCGCTGGGCTATCCGGCTCGGTGTTGCGCCGCAAGATACTGCGTATGAAACCACCTCGCGTGATACGTGGCATAACTTAAAAAATGCTACTGCGCTGTTGCAACAAGAGCATATTGATTCAGTGATTTTGGTCAGCGACTACTTCCACTTGGCGCGCGCGGGCATTATGGCGCGAGATTTAGGTTTGCAGGTGCAGCTATCGCCCACACCAAGCTCAAAATTTAATCATTTTTCTACGCGTGAAAAACTGAAGCTGTATATCAAAGAAAGCTATTTTATTGTTGGTTATGTGTTGCGTAAGTTATTTGAGGCGGATTTTGATCGTGCGTAGTTAACACCGGTAGATGTGAGTGCTTAATTCTGAGTACCGCACCTCGCGAAACACAAGCGAGGGTGTTGGGGCAAAAGTATATTGAATTCTCAATCGGAGAACGTGCCGTGATTCCAGTGAATTTAGGCATAGGGTTAATGGGGAGAGTGGTGCATCAGGCGGGATTTTAACCTATGGTCTCATCCATCGAAGGGTGCAGGGCAGAGGGCGGGGCATCGCTTAATTCTGTACTTACAGCGATGGTCGTTTTGTGTATAATGCGCGCCACGCACTCGTAGCTCAGCTGGATAGAGTACTGCCCTCCGAAGGCAGGGGTCGTGGGTTCGAATCCCGCCGAGTGCGCCATTTCCCTTTAAAATCAGCATGTTACAGCTGCTGTTTTTTTCTAAGTTGAGACCATTTCGTAGGTCTCTAAAAAGCAGAGGTCATTTTTAAATGATCTCTAGGGCTTATCTGGCAGCTGATCGCAATCGCTCAAGAGCCTCATGTCGTACCTTCGCTTACGGCTTCAGTTGTTCCAGCAGCGCTTCATCATCCAGCCCAGCGCCCCAGCCATTTCGATGCACCAATTCTTGCAGTGGTAAGCGTGAGCGCCAGCCTTTGGCTTCGAGTTCGGGCTGATCGAGAAACTCGCTGACGTAGCCCATGCATAAATAGGCCAGCGGATAAACGTGATCGGGCAGGTTGAGAATATTGGCTAGGGTGTCTTGATCAAGAATGCTCACCCAGCCGATGCCAATTCCTTCTGCGCGCGCGGCGAGCCACAGATTCTGTACCGCTAGGCAGGTGCTGAACAAGTCCATTTCGACAATCGAGTTGCGCCCCAATACATGGGTGCCGCCACGGCTGCGATCGCAGGTGATGCACAGGTTGAGCGGGCTTTCGATAATGCCTTGCAGCTTTAAACTGCGATAGGTGCGCTGGCGCTCGCCGCTGTAGTTGTTTGCAGCTTTGGCGTTTTCTTCATCAAAACTGGCCAGCACCTGCTGGCGTAGTTCGAGGCTGTCGATCAGAATAAAATCCCACGGCTGCATAAAGCCAACTGAGGGCGCATGGTGCGCGGCTTTCAGTAAGCGCGCTAAGACTGGGCGCGGAATTGGGTCGGGCAGAAACTGTGAGCGCACATCGCGACGCTCATAGATCGCACGATAAAGGCCTGCGCGTTCTGCATCGCTAAAGGGGAGATTATGATCGGTCATGGTGCTGTGCTTGCTCCGCATTCAGTGGATGGATTCAACCCTAGTAGATCACGCAGCCAGTCCGTGTCTAAACACTGCTCCACTTGATCGGCCAGACGGTCCAGCTGTTCAAGGCGGTGCTGTTGATAATCCACTGCGCTGCCTGAGCTCTCTAAGCCGGCCCATTGTAGCAAGGCATCGCAGGCGGCAGGCTGGTCAAAAATACCGTGGACATAAGTGCCCGCGATCTGGTTGTCGGCACTGATAGCACCTTCATGGTTGCCATTGATGCAGGTCAGCGGCCGCGATAATGCAGGGCCTTGGCTGACGCCATTGTGCATTTCATAGCCGCTGAAGGCTATGCTTGCGGTAGAGTTTCCGCTAGGCAGATTCAGGCTGCCGTGCACGTCTTTGAGCTGTTTACCGGCAACCATGCTAGTGGTCATGGCCAGCAATCCCAGACCGTTGGTACTGCCGGACTTGCCTTCCAACCCATCTGGGTCATCAACGCGCTCGCCCAGCATTTGAAAACCGCCACAGATGCCCAGCACCTTGCCGCCGTATCGCAGGTGTTTAGCGATGGCTTGCGGCCAGCCCTGTGCTTGCAGCCAAGCGAGATCGGCGCGGGTGCTTTTGCTGCCGGGCAGAATAATCAGGTCGGCTGGCGGAATCGGCTGATCCGGGCCGATAAATTGCAGATTGACCTTGGGGTGCAGGCGTAACGGATCAAAATCATTGTGATTACTGATGCGCGGTAACACCGGCACTATCACGTTGAGCGCTCCGGTTGTACTGGAGCCGCTGGTGCCAATGCTGTCTTCAGAGTCGATCACCAAACCTTGCAGATAAGGCAAAACACCCACAACCGGTTTGCCGGTGCGTTCGCTCAGCCAATCCAGCCCAGGCTTGAGTAAGGCCAGATCACCGCGAAAACGGTTGATGATAAAACCCTTGGTGCGCGCCTGTTCGCTTGCGGACAGCAAGTCTAGCGTTCCGACCAATTGCGCAAACACGCCACCGCGATCAATGTCGCCGACCAGCAGTACAGGGCAATTGGCGGCTTCGGCAAAGCCCATATTGGCGATATCGTTAGCGCGCAGATTGATTTCCGCCGGACTGCCTGCACCTTCGGCGATGATCACATCATAACGCTCACTTAGCGCACGCCAGGCCGCCATCACTGACTGCATAGCTTGGGCTTTATAAGCGTGATAATCCAGCGCATCCATGTTGCCGTACACTTGCCCACGCAAAATCACTTGCGCGCCGCAATCGCTGTGGGGTTTTAGCAGCACCGGATTCATATCGCTGTGCGGTTCAAGGCCACAAGCCAACGCATGCAGCGCAGTGGAGCGGCCAATCTCGCCACCATCCACAGTCACTGCACTGTTGAGCGCCATATTTTGCGGTTTGAAGGGTGCGACAGAAACGCCTTGCCGCGCCAGCCAGCGACACAAAGCCGCCACCACCGTCGTTTTACCGGCGTCGGAGGTGGTGCCCTGAATCATCAAGGTGATCATTTACAGTTCAATACCTTTTTGTGCCTTGATGCCCTGATCTTTGAAGGCGTGTTTAATCACCTTCATTTCGGTGACGGTATCGGCGATATCGATCAACTCTTGTGGAGCATTACGACCGGTGACCACCACATGCTGCATTTCAGGACGGGCTTGTAAGTCGTCGAGCACGCGGTCTAAATCAATGTATTCGTACTTTAAAGCAATGTTGAGTTCATCCAGCAAAATCAGATCATAGCTGTCGTCTTGCAGCATGCCAGCGACAATGTCCCAAGCGGCATTGGCAGCGGCAACATCCTGCTCGCGGTCTTGGGTATCCCAGGTGTAGCCTTGGCCCATCACGTGATAATCGACATTGGGTAGCGTGCTGAAGAATGCTTGCTCACCGGTACTGAAGGCACCTTTAATGAACTGCACGATACCGACTTTCATGCCGTGCCCCAGCGCTCGCGCCACCATGCCAAAGCCGGAGCTGCTTTTGCCTTTGCCGGGACCGGTCAGAACCAGCAAGATGCCTTGTTCTTTATCGGCGTTGGCAATGCGCTCTTGCATGATTTTTTGTTTAGCGGCCATACGTTTGGCGTGGCGTTCGGGGTCTTTAATACGATCATGCATGGGGATTTTCCTTATTCGGATAAAAAGATGCTGCTGCGCCGTTGCTCACTGGGACAAACACCGGTGCGCCATCGACTTCGACAGTGATAAGTTTTTGTTGATACAGCTGCTCAAGTGCCGCGGGCTGCAACATGCTGTGAGCCGTGCCCCAGCAAGCATCGCCGTTGGGATACAGCAGTAAAATATGAGTACACCAGCGCGCGGCGAGGTTTAGGTCGTGCAGGCACATAAATATGCTTTTGCCTAAAGCTGCCTGTGCTTTGAGTAGGCTCATGACTTTGACCTGATGGTGCAAATCCAAATGGTTGGTGGGCTCATCCAACAGCCAAATATCAGGGTCTTGGGTCATCAAGGTGGCAATCGCCACGCGCTGGCGCTCACCGCCGGATAAGGTGCTGAGTAAACGTTCCGCTAAATGCTCGACATCCAAAGCGGCCAAGGCCTGTTGCGCGCGATGCTGATCTGCACCTTGTTCACTTTCCCAGGCTGATAACCACGGGTGACGGCCAATCAGCGCCGTTTCCAATACCGTGGCCGGAAAGCTGTCTTGTCGTTCCTGAAATACTAAACCTAATTGCTGAGCAATAGCGCGGCGTTTAAGTGCAATTAGGGGTACATCATTGAGTAGTATTTGGCCACGTCGCGCCGGTAACAGTCCCGCCAGTGTGTGCAGTAAAGTGGTTTTGCCTGCGCCATTGGGACCGAGAACGCCCCACACTTGACCGGATTCAATGTGCAGATCCAGAGCAAAACCATCGGGGCGGTTGGGTACATTAATGATCAAGTCGCGGCTGTGTAATCTGCTCATCAGCGACTCCGGTGTAGCAAATACAGGAAAGTCGGCACGCCGAGTAAGGCGGTAATCACACCAACCGGCAGTTGTTCGGGTGCTATTACTGTGCGTGCCAAAGTGTCGGCTAATACCAACAAAGTGCCGCCGGCCAGCGCACTGGCGGGCAAAATAATGCGTTGATCATTACCCAGTAGCAGTCGCAACATGTGCGGCACAATCAAACCAACAAAACCGATGCTGCCGGCGGTGGTGACGGCGGTCGCAGTGAGTAGACTGGCCAGTAGATATATCGTCCATTCCAGCGGTCGTACCGACACACCCAGAGCCGCCGCTTGCAGCGGGCCGCGTGCCAAGACATTGAGATTACGCGCCAATGGCATCACCGCAATGCTCGCCACTATGAGCACCACAACAGCTGGCCAAGGCGTGCGCGCGTAGGAGACATCACCCATCAACCAATACAACATGCCGGGCAGTTTGTAAGACGGTGTGAGTGCCAGCATCAGGGTAATCACCGCGCCCCAACCCGCAGCGACAACCACGCCAGTCAGTAGCAAGCGTGAGGCCGTCCAACTGCCCGTGCCGTGGGCCAAGCCAAAGACTAAAACCATCGCTAGCATCGCGCCGGCAAAGGCTGCGCCGGAGATGAGCAGCGCGCCCAGTCCAGTTAACATCGCTAGCAATGCCCCAACTGCGGCGCCGCCGGATAAGCCCAGTACATAAGGATCAGCCAGCGGGTTGCGCAGCAAGACTTGCATCAGCGCACCGGCCACGGCGAGCAATCCGCCGGTGGCAAAGGCCGCCAGCATGCGCGGTAGGCGTAGCTCGAGAACTAAGGTGCGGTGCAAGGTGCTGCCTTCGCCTTGTACCACCTGCCAGAGTTCGGCTGGCGCAATAGTGACGCTGCCAATTGCCAAGGCGAATAAGCCCGCCAGCAGGGCAATCAGGCTGAGGATGGTGATTGAGCGCATCATTGGCAATCAACCTGTAGTCGCCAGCGCAGGCTGGGATGATTAACGAGCACGGGCGATATCCAGTTTTTGGCAAATGTCGCGACTGGCTTCCAGCAGGCGCGGTGTCGGCCTAGAGATGGGTGAAGCCGGCACAAAAAACAGATTGTTGTTAATCACGGCACTGAGATTAGAGTATTTTTTCCAGTGATCAAGCTGATTGTCCGCCATGCCATCCACGCTGGCAGTAATAATGACTTGCGGATCCGCTTCGAGCACCACTTCAGAGCTGATGCGTGGCACCAAGCGAGGCATATCGGCAAACACATTAGTGCCGCCACACAACTGCAAAACTTTGCCGATTAAATGCTCGTTGTTAATGGTCATCAGTGGCGTTTCCCAGACCTGATAAAACACTGAAATGGGCTCAGCATCGCGGTACTGCTCAGTGATTTCGGCGATGCCCAGGCGAAAACGCTCAGCTTCAGCAAAGCCTTGCTCTTGCGTACCAGCCAGAATCGAGAGCTGTTCAATCGCCGTAGACACTTCAGCAAAGGTGCGCGGTTCGATGGCAAATATCGGCAAACCCAAGGCGTGCAGCATCTCCATCTGTGCGGGTGGGTTGCCGGTGACCCAAGTAATGACTAAATCAGGCTGCAGCGCCAACAGCGCTTCTACATCTATTTTGGTGTGATTACCCACCAAAGGCAGTTTGCGCGCGGCAGGTGGATAGTCGCTGTGATTGACACCTGCAACGACTTTGTCGCCGGCTCCTGCAGCAAACATCAACTCAGTAGCGCCGGGCGACAGAGTAGCGATGCGCTTGGCTGTTTCAGGCAGGCACAGTTGCTGGCCGTCTTTAGTGTCCACACACACCTGCGCCCAGAGCAGCAGCGGCATCATTAGAAATGTGCAAAGCAATGCTTGCACAGGTAATAATCTCATCATTTAACTCGCAGCCTTAGCATGCTCAGCACGAGGTGTTTGCGGGTGTATCTGCGTTTAGCACAATGCATATGACCCGTCTTGGTAAGAAGCTCAGGCAAAAACTGCCGATGAGATAGGCGGCTTGCATACACTGACTCACAGACACCACGCCCACCCGCATGGCTTAGTTATAAAAAATGCTGCATTGAGAGGCGTGCGATCTAATATGCGATCGAAATATGACAAACAGGTGGGTAACCCTGTAAAAAAGGCAGGTTGTTCCCACCGCAACTGCCCTCCGCAGCGTTCGGTGTGTTAACAGGCCGGTCTCCGGACTTGTGAGTTGGATATTGAGCAGCGCAGGCCATTCTCTGCTGATGCACAGTGGCGTGTAGCCTTGCTGATCACTCACTTACCGTTGCGGGGGCAGTGTCGGATTTTAACCGGCTTCCCGTTTCATTGTGATAACGCTTAACACGCTATCACAACACCTGAAAACGCTGGCGCAGGCTAGCAAGGCACTCAGGCTGGGTCAATCATTAATCGCTGGGCTGTGCTGGCAATGCGCTCTGCAAGCGCTGCCATTGTTGTTCATCGGCTGCGAGCCCAAAGCGCAACATGCCAGGCTCGGCAAAGGATCTGACCAGCACACCTTGTGCTGCTAACTGGTCGGCCAATTGCGTTGCAGTATCGAGCCGCACGCTTTGAAATAACGCCGTGCCGCCCAGCGGGGAGAGTCCTGCGTTGTGTAATATATTGGCTAAGCGCTGGCTGTCACGCTGCAGTCGAGTGCGAGTCTGTGCTTGCCAGTCCAAGTCCTGCAGCGCTTGCGCCATCAGATAACGCGCTGGACCGCTGAGTGCCCAAGGCCCCAATAAGATGCGTAAGGGTTGAACAAGGGTGGCATCGCCAAGCACTGCGCCGGCACGCACGCCGGCCAGCCCATAAAACTTACCCAGCGAGCGCAGAATCAGCAAACCCGGTAATCCGCTGTGGGCGCACAGGCTGAACTGCGGCGTGCTGTCGATAAAGGCCTCATCGACAATTAACCAGCCACCGCGTTGCTGCAGGCGGGCATGCCAGCGCAATAGCGTGGCTGTAGGGATCAGTTCGCCAGTGGGATTGTTAGGATTGATCCACACCAATACGTCCAACTCATCTAGCCAGCATTCATCGCTCTCGGCGTGGGTGCGTTCTGCGCTGATCGAAACAATCCTGTGCCCGGCCTGTCGCCAACTGTAGGCATGTTCTTGATAGCCGATAACGGGGATGCCGACGCGGCAGGGTTGGCGTAAACGTGGCAGCGCCATAATTGCGGCTTGGCTACCGGCCACAGGCTCGCAATCTGCGCTGGTCGGTGCTGCATAGCTGTGTCGAATGATCTCGTTAAGCCCGTCATCGGCTTCTGGCAAGCGCTGCCATAGACGCGCTGGTATCTCGGGTACGGGCCAGCTAATGGGGTTGATGCCGGTGGATAAATCCAGCCATTGTTGATGAGGAATCCCCCAGCGTTTGACCGCTGCATTTAGGCGTCCACCGTGTTCAAGCATCATGCTGCTAGCCCTGTAACAAAAATCAAGAGTGTCACCAGCCCAATCACGGCCAACCACAGCCAAACGCCATGCCGTACCAGTCCAATGGCTGCCTCAATGCTGCGCGCGCTGGCCGCTTGCGTTCCGCCTAATACTGGCCGTGGTTTGATGCCGCTTGGATAAGGCGATGGCCCGCCGAGTCGTACATTTAATGCGCCGGCACCGGCCGCCATCACCGGTCCCGCATTGGGGCTGTCCCATAGTGGTGCTTGGCTGCGCCAACACTGCAGTGCCAGTTTACGCTGACCCAGTAGTGTGTAAGTCAGGGCGGTGAGGCGCGCTGGCAGCCAGCCTAAAATGTCGTCCAGTCGCGCGGCGGGTCGACCAAAATAAAGAAAGCGCGGGCTGCGATAGCCCCACATCGCATCCAGCGTATTCACCAGCCGATGCAACACCACGCCGGGAATACCGCCGATCAGAAACCAAAATAGGCTAGCAAATACGGCATCAGCACCGTTCTCCAGCATGGATTCAGTGGCTGCAGCAGCTACACCGCGTTCATCCAGTGCGCTGGCTTGGCGACTGACAATACGACTGACTTGCTCTCGGGCAGTGGCCAGATCACCGCTGTGTAGCGGCTCGGCAACCGCCAGCCCATGTTCGCTTAGACCTCGCAGCGATAGCGCCAGCCACAGCACAATAGCTTGCGTGATGAGCAGCCAAACGCCATCGAGCAGCATAGACAGCCATACTGCTACGCCGAGGATTGGCAAGGTCACCAGCAGCAGTGCTGCAGAGCCTTTTAGTATGCTCGGCCAAGCACGCGCAGGCTGGGTGTTGAGCTGCTTTTCTATGGCCGTCACCATGCGGCCAAAACCGACCAGCGGATGCCAGCGTGAGGGCTCACCCAGCGCACGATCGAGAATCAGCGCAAGGGCGCAGACAATAAAAGGGGCAAATAGCGACACCGCAGGTCCTTAACAAAAATACATAATCAGGCGCGCAAGCCTACCTGATTCTGCTCAATTGTAGGCGGCCAAATTGTAGGTCACCGTGTAATCCATTATCGTAGGTCGCCCATTTATGGTCGACATGAATATTGCACGGTGGTATGTGTCGTTCATACATAGTACGCGGTGGTGTGTGTCGCTCATAAATATTGGGCGGTCGCATGTGTCGCTCATAAATGAACGACCTACAGTGCGGGCGCCGTGCAATCCGTGATGGTAGGTCGCAGTGCGATCCATTATCGTAGGTCGCCCATTTATGGTCGACATGAATAGTGCACGGTGGTATGTGTCGTTTATACATAGTACGCGGTGGTGTGTGTCGCTCATAAATGAGCGACCTACAGTGTGGGCGCAGTGCAATCCGTGATGGTAGGTCGCGGTCAAGCAAGTGAGTCTTTCATGATCAGCGGTAATCCCGCCAATACCATGACAACCCTTTGGCAGCGCTGCGCCAGAGCTTGATTAAGCCAGCCCAGCTCATCGCAAAATTGACGGGTTAATGGATCCATACCTATGGTACCCAGCCCGGTTTCGTTGCTGACAATAATCAAGGATCCTGGATAGCCTGCAACCTGCTCAAGGAACGCCTCTTTTTGTACGCTCAGTTGTTCAGCACCGGCGTGCAATAGATTGCTAAGCCACAAACTCATGCAGTCAATTAACAGGCAGGGTGCTGGACTCTGTTGCCCATGTTCGCTTAATACCTGAGCTAAATTCAGCGGCTCTTCGACCAGCCCCCAGGCAGCGGGGCGAATGGCTTGGTGGCGGCTGATTCTGAGCGCCATTTCATCATCGCCTGCGGTGGCTGTGGCGACATAGACGACCGGCTGATTCTGAGCGAACGCCTGCGCTTCGGCGAGGCCAGTTTTGCCGGAGCGGATGCCGCCGAGGACAAGGGTGTGACGGGGGGATGTTGGCATGTGTGGATCCTGCAAAGAGTGCCAGTGAGCGCGTGTGATTGCAGCGTGCAAAACCAGTGTTACACAGGTGCCCGTGCTGCTTGCGCCGAGGCTGTGCAGCAGGCGGACATCATTATGTGCTTATGGCATCCATGCTGTATTGAGCAGCACGTACACAGTTACGGCCAGATTTTTTAGCATTGTACAGTGCTTGGTCAGCATGTTCCCGTACGCTTTCCTCATCCTGCCCATATAACAGCGCCACACCAATACTGATGGTGATGTTAATGGTGCCTGTTGCAGTGATTATCGGGGTTGTAGCGATATGCTCACGAATACGCTCAGCCAGCTGTAACGCCTGCGGCAAAGTAGTGTGAGGCAGCAGTGCTGCAAACTCTTCACCGCCTAAGCGCCCAGTAAAATCATTTTGCCGCAAACTTGTGCGAATCACCTGCGCGGTGTGCTGGATGACGAGGTCGCCCGCTGGGTGGCCGTATGTGTCATTGACGTGTTTAAAATGATCAATATCCAGCAACAGTAAGGCACCCGGTGCGTTAGCTTGACTTAGGTTGAGCTGTTCTTGAAGAAACTCAATAAAGCTCCGACGATTATGTAAGCCGGTGAGTGGATCTGTGGTTGCTAAAGCCAGGAGCTCTTGCTCTTTTTGTTTACGTGCAGTGATATTTTGAATAAACCATACATGCCCTAAAAAACGCGCGTGATGTTTAATCGGAACCCAGTCAATTTCAAGTGTGCGGCCAGCCTGATCTATGACTTCGTTACGTTGCCGTTGTTTGGGCTTGAACTGCGGTTCAGGTAACCAAGAAACGCAGTCCGGTTGCAGCATATTGAGCAGTTCTTGGTGGTGTAGGCCAATTAAATCTGCGGGTGTGACGTTCAGGTTGAGTAGTGCACACAGGTTGTCATTGACTGTAACAATGATATTGTTTTCATCCTCAAGCAAAACGCCAGAGGGTACACGGTTGAGTAGCGTTGCAAAGCGTTCTTGACTTTGTAGTAAGGATCTATTTTGTTTGGCTTTAATAAAAATTAAGCGGCTAATCCATAACGCCGCAAGGGTCAGTAGAATACTGCCAAGTAGATTCTGTCTTTTGCTCGCTTGAGTTGCTTTTAAGGCGGGTGCTAGAACTTTATTTTTGCCTAAACCTAAGCTTAATACGACGGGAAAGTCGGGAATGCGGCGCCACGCATAGAAGCGTTCTATACCATCAATGGGCGCTACGACACTGTAGTGGCCGCTGAGCTTGTTGGGGAATTGGATAAACTCTCGATTGGACGGCACCTTTTTATCTAAGGCGATTTCCTGCGCGTGGGTGCGAGCAAGGTATTGTCCATTATTTAGCGTGAGCAGTACTACGTCGTCCTCTGCAGGATAAACAGTCTTAAATGCATTTGAGAGGTGCTCAGCCGATACTGCCGCAATAATAACTCCTGCAAATTCACCGTTGACTATAAGTTTATAGTTAAATTGTATGGTCCAGCGCCCTGTAACGAGGTTTTGGATGGGGGAACTAATGAAGAGTCTATGTTCGTCCTGCTGGGTCAGCTGCTTAAAATAATCTCTATTAGCAATAGAAAGTTGATGTGGCGAATACTCATTTTGCGCTTGGCTATTAAAGAGTACATTCCCTTTCTTATCAGTTACGGCAATTAAGTCCAACGAGCCTTTAAATACACCCTGTTGGGCCAGATCAATCAGCTTGCGAAATACTTTTTCGTCATGATCGAGCCAGTGTTCGGCTAAATGCTCGAGCACAAAGTCAATATTGAGTAAGAGAGCATGCATTTGCAGGCTTAGAGCATGGGCAGCTTGTTTGGCGCGTAACTGAGCGTGTTCTTCGGCTTCGAGCAGCTGGTCTTTATGGATGGAATCTAAGCGCAGCCAGTAAGCGGTCATTAATAATAAAAATACCAGCCAAATAAGGCCTAAGCGTATACCGATGCGATAGGCTGGTAGTGTGTTGATTGGCATGTTTTAAGATCTTAAAAATATGAATGTAGTCAGTTCTGACTGGGGTCATAAAGCCTGTCTATTTAGGCCGTTCTATATATTTTACGGTTTACTTTGCTGGTCTATGTATCGAGTTTATTGAATTGGGTACGGCTTTTACTGCAATTTTAACTCAAACGCAAGCGTTGCTGAGTTGATTAAACCGCGTCATCGCTTGCGTAGAGCGGCACCTGCGCTGTTTTTTCATTGCCACAGAGTAGCAGCGTTAAAGCGCTTGGCTTAGCGCTGCTGCTCTGTTGGACTCAACTGTGAATCCTGATTTTAAACATGGGTGCGGAAGCGTGAAATCAGTTCGCGTAGTTGTTTCATGCGCGCATGGATTTCAGCAGATGCCTGTACGGTTTGCGAGGCGTCTGTCATGGTTTGCTGCGCAATACCTTTGATATTTGTAATGGATTTATCCATTTCTATGGTCACTTGGCTTTGTTCTTCTGCGGCCGTGGCAATTTGGTTGCTCATATCCGTAATTAAAGAGACTGAATCGACAATCTGGGTTAAAGCCGTGTCCGCTGTGTTGGTTGCCTGTACGGTGTCTTGTGCACGTTCTTGGCTGTGCTTCATCATATCTGCGGCTTTAGTGGATTGTGTTTGCAGGCGCTCAATAATCACGCGAATTTCTTCGGTGGATTTTTGTGTGCGCTGTGCCAAGCTGCGCACCTCATCAGCGACTACCGCAAAGCCGCGACCTTGCTCTCCGGCGCGTGCAGCTTCAATTGCCGCGTTGAGCGCTAATAAGTTGGTTTGTTCAGCAATACTGCTGATCACGGACATCACTTGACCTACTTCAAGGCTGTCTTGCTGTAACAGCAACATAACCTGTACAGCTTCCTCAATTTGTTGTGCTAAAGCGCTGATGCTCTGGATGGTCTGGGTGACAACAAGATGTCCACTCACGGCTTCTTCGCGCGCTTGTCGGGCAGAGTCGGCGGTTTGTACTGTGTTTTGTGCGACTTCTTGAACCGTTGCGGCCATCTCATTCATCGCCGCTGCGACTTGATCAATTTCAGAGTGCTGACGCTCGACACCGCGAACTGTGGCTTCTAGACGTTGACCAATATTATCAATGTGCCCGCTCACCGCTGCCGTTGACTGGATCACCCCGCCGACAATTTCACCAATATGGGTGATCATATTGTTATAAGCGCTGAACATGCGGCCCATTTCATTGTCTGGGTTGTCGATTATCAAGGTATTGGAGAAGTCACCATCGCCGACAGCTTCTAGATTTTTTTGCAAATAAGTGACTTGCTGCATCAGTACCGTCATACCAAACATACGGCCTAAAGTGACAAGAATTAAAACAACCACTGAAGCCGCGGCAGCCAATAGCGTTTGTAACTTGCTATCGCGGTTGGCTTGCGCTTCCAGCATTAACACAGCAGCGTTCATTTCCTTCAGCAGTACGGGAGATTGTTCATACACATCCTGCATAAAGGTAGGGTTTGACGGGTTGTCAATATAGTTCAAGATCGCTTGTTTATAGTTATGCCAGAGCTGTTCGACCTGGTGTAATTGCGATAAAGCTTGCTTATCGGTTATCGCGGAAATATTCAGCTGTGGATCGCCTTTGAGTAAGGATTGATGCGCGTTTTCAAACTGAGTTATGGTGGCCAGCACCGCATCCTTATTGCCTAACCCTTGTCCGGCTAATAACGCTTCTTTGGCAACTTTCTGGCTGAGCATCCGCTGTGCGCCAGCGAGGTTGATGCCTGCGGCATCATTGCTCGTTGATAAGAATAAGTGAACAGCAACGACAGAGGTGAAAAACGCGATTAAGCTGTAGGAAAATAGAAACTGCTTATCAATACTGCGTATGCCAATACTGTGTAAGGCCCACTGAATCATGTTGGTTATCGACTTTCGCATCGCAATAAAGCCTCGCTTGGTATCTGCTGGGTGTTTGCTGAGTCTAAAACCCACAGCAGATATGGAATAAAAAAGACCCAAATTTATCCCTAAAGAGTCGCTCAGTGTATAGGCTCATATAAAACAAAAATGCTTGCTTTAAGTGAGGTTTTTTAACTTTAGCTCATGCTAAGGCAGCGCTCGGTAATATAAGCGTGATTTAAATTTAGTTTGTTGAAAATAAACTTTTTAGTGCAATGATTTTATTATGATTTCAGCGTATAGATCGAGAAGATTTTAATAGGCTGGTTGATTATTAGTTGCTTTATATTTTTATATTATGTTTTGTTGCTCAGCAGTCGCAGTGCATCGCGCAGAAGGGCATGGGCTGTCGGGTGTTATCCGGATGCATTCAGGGCTGCCATCGGCTTTTAGGCGGCGCTGTAAATAGATGCCTTCTAAGGTGGCAACCCAGACCTTGGAGCGTGGCACAGTAATTTTTGCTACGGTGATGTTGTCAATGGCGTATTTTTCAATTGCAACCATTAATGGCGGCTGTGTTTGCTCGGCAATTAATGCGGTCAGTTGTTTTATGTTGCGATGTTTTCTGTGCAGACCGCTGGGCGTAGCATTATCTTCCACCCCTAACCACAATTCTCCCCCCGCACTGTTGGCAAGGCAGGTTAAGGCTTCGATCAGTTCGCGATCCGGATAACCATTGCGATCACTTTTAAATTCAACGGTAAGGCTTTCAGTGGGTGGGAGAATCGTTTGCACAGCGCTGACCTTTCTTGCACAGTGAGTCATTGATAGGACTAAGATAGCAGACATGTTCTGTAGAGTGGCAGGCGGGTATTGGCTCAATGGCGCTACAGCAAGTGATTTAACTGAATGTCCTAATAAGGAGCGTTGCGTGCATCAAATCAATCCTAAAAAACTGCTACACAGTAAATGGACAGCTGTGGTTCCCGTCAATAAAGAAAAACACTTTCTCATCACAGAAGTGAAGTTTTCTGAAGAGGGTCATGTTGAGCACTGTGTGCTCGAAGCCATCTTATCTAAACGTGCAGAAAGCATTGACTGGCAGATCTTAAAAAACAGTGCGCATTGGCGCCAAGGCTGGATATGACCACAGGGCTGGCCTGTGTATTTTTATCTGCCTTCAGCCCAAACAATAGGTATAACAAGCGGATCAGCAGCAAGGCTGCTTATCCGCTTGTAAGTATTATTACGCGGTTAAACCGCCATCAACAATAAACTCAGCGCCCGTTGAATAGCTGGAGTCATTTGCAGCTAAGTAAAGCACTCATGCGCTGACTTCTTCAGGCTGCGCCACACGTTGCAGTGAAATATGTTTCGCAAAGGCATCATGTGTATAGTTAGATGTATCTGTTATTTTTAGCCTGTGGCGAAATACCTGTAGGCTGAGTCTGCAAGTGTGGGTTTATATACCTTCTATTTAAACCTGCTTATGGTGCGTGTGTTAATTAAAAATATGAATCTATACATTGTTAAAAGAGGTGTTGTATGTCATTAATTGCTGCGTTAAATCGTCGTTATGCGACTAAGGCCTTTGATGCGACAAAGAAATTACCTGAATCTATTGTTGAGCAGTTATTTGCCTTGCTGCGCTTAAGTCCATCCAGTACTAATATTCAGCCGTGGCATTTTATTGTCGCCAGTAGTGATGAAGGTAAAGCGCGTGTGGCTAAGGGCGCGGGCGGTAGTTACAGCTATAACGAGGCTAAAATTCTTAATGCTTCGCATGTGGTGTTGTTTTGCTCGCGTACGCAGATTGATGAAGCACATTTGCAGAAGGTGCTGGCTGCAGAAGAGCGTGATGGTCGTTTTGCTGCATCGCCGGATATTAAAGCTGCAGCGCATAACACCCGTGTTGCTTATCTTAATGAGCATCAATATCTGAAAAAAGATGTATCGCACTGGTTGGAAAAACAAGTGTATTTGAATATGGGTGGTTTTTTATTGGGTGCGGGGTTGCTCGGGATTGATGCGGTACCCTTGGAAGGCATTGATCAGGCTGTGCTCAATGCAGAGTTTGCCTTAAATGAACGTGACCTCACCGCTGTGACAGCAGTGGCGCTGGGCTATCATGCTGCGGCAGACTTTAACGCGACCTTGCCTAAATCACGCTTAGCAGCCGATGAGATTTTCACTGTAATTTAACTAAAATGACTGTGCGTGGTGGCAAGTTACGCAGGCTGCTTGCTAGGGCTTGCGTTGTGCTATGGCCCAGCAGCTAGGCTGTGCAGTAAAACCTTTGACAGTTATTGAGAATCAAGATGCGCATTATCAAGGCAGCACACAGCTATCAAGAGGACATTCGTAAAAGCCGCTTCCTTGCTCAAGCGGTTTTTTTACCTTGTGCAGAGCAAGCCCCAGAGCTGATTGCGCAGTTAAGTACGCCGGCGGCGTCACACAATTGTTGGGCTTGGCGTTGTGCAGAACAATACCGCTTTAATGATGACGGTGAGCCCAGCGGTACAGCGGGGCGTCCAATTTTAGCTGCAATTGAAAATCAACAATTTGATCAGGTTTTAATTGTAGTAACGCGTTGGTATGGCGGTATTCAGCTGGGTACAGGTGGTTTGGCGCGTGCGTATGGCGGCTGTGCACATCAGGTTTTGCAGACAGCAGACAGTGAGCTACGGGTGCCACGTATAGGCTTGGCAGGGCATTGCCCTTACACCTACTTGGATATTTTTAAGGTGCGGATTAGCGAGGCCGGAGGCATTATTCAGAGTGAAGAATTTGATGCCGAAGGGGCTTGGCTTAGTTTAGCTGTGCCTGAGGCCGAAGTTGCTGTATTGCAAGAGGCGCTGCGGGAAGCCACGCGCGGCAGCCGTTCTTTGCAAAAAGTGACCGAGCTGTAAATGCAACAAACCGCCCTAAGGCGGTTTGTATCAACAGTTGTGCGCTGCAGAAATTAGCGCCAGCCCGCACGATCCATTAAACGAATCGCTTCAGCTTGACGCTGACCCGCCACTTCCACTGGAATAGTGTCCGCTTTAAATGAACCCCAAGCAGCTACTTCTGCGGAAGGTTCAACGCTTGGATTGGCAGGAAACTCTTGGTTAACGCCAGCAAAGATGCTTTGTGCTTCGCCGGTAGTCATCCACTCTAAGAGTTTACGTGCTTGATCAGCATGAGGGGCGTATTTAGTAATACCCGCACCGGATAAGTTGACGTGTACACCGCGATCATCTTGGTTAGGCCAGAACAGTTTCACTTTCAGGTCTGGGTTTTGTTTGTGCAAACGACCGTAGTAGTAAGTGTTGACGATACCGACATCACACTGACCCGCATCGATGGCTTGCAGCAGCGCTGTGTCATCAGAGAAGACGTCAGTGGCTAAGTTGCCGATCCAAGATTTAATCAGTTTTTCAGTGTTTTCGGCGCCATGCGTTTCAATCAATGTAGCGGTTAATGACTGGTTATATACTTTTTTGCTGGTACGCAGGCACAGGCGACCTTCCCAGTTTTTGTCGGCTAAAGCTTCATAGGTGCTGAGCTCTTCAGGTGAGACGCGATCGGTTGAGTAAGCAATGGTGCGTGCACGCAGTGATAAGCCGGTCCATTTATCGTGACTTGAGCGGTATTGCGCTGGAATATTTTCTTTAATGGTCTCAGAGTTGAACGCTTGCAAAATATCCATTTGCTCGGCTTGCCAGAGGTTGCCTGCGTCGACCGTGATTAACAGGTCCGCAGGAGTGTTAGCGCCCTCAGCTTTGAGACGCGCCATTAAAGGTGCTTCTTTATCCGTAATAAATTTGATATTGACACCGGTTTGCTCAGTGTATTTATCAAATACGGGTTTAATCAGCTCGTCGATACGTGATGAGTAAACAACGATATCGTCTGCAGCTTGGACATGACCGGCGATGACACTGAAGGCAAGCGCCGCGAGAATGGGTTTACGAATCGACATAGCAACCTCAAGTTGGTTTGAATACATGTAAATGATAGTTACTTGCATTTAGTTTATCAACTGAATTGCTGATAAATTTGCATTCCCTTGCTTTAGATCAAGGCTGCGAGAGTCGCAGCATTTTCATAGTGTTCGTTGCAGCAAGTGCCCGCTAAGGCTTGGCTAGATTGGGCAGATCAATACCTAAACCGAGCGCTTGGCGAATAAATAAAGCTTTCGCTTCATCGAGGTTGTCCACCATTTTAAGGCCACTATTGCGTAACCAGCGCATCAGCAGGGCATCGGCCTGGAACAGGTGCTGGAAGCCTTCCATGGCCGCCATCATGGCTAAGTTATGCGGCATACGGCGGCGTTCAAAGCGGCTCAGAACAGGCTCGCTAGCAATGTTTTCACCGCGCTGTAATGCATGTAACAGGGTTTCAGCCAATACAGCTGCATCTAAAAAACCTAAATTCACCCCTTGCCCAGCCAGTGGATGAATACTGTGTGCAGCATCACCGATAAGTGCTAAGCCGGGTTGAATATAGCGTTTAGCGTGGCGCTGGCGCAGGGGGATACTGTAGCGCTGATCAGCGTGTTCAATGGCTCCTAAGCGATGTTCGCAGGCGTCAGCAAGTGCCTGACAAAAATCGGCGTCATTGAGTGCCATAAGCTGCTGTGCGTGTTGCGGCGGAACTGACCAGACAATCGAGCACCAGTTGCGTCCATCTTGGTGTTGTAAAGGTAATAAAGCTAAGGGGCCGTCATCGGTAAAGCGTTGCCAGGCGGTTGCTTGATGGGGCTTTTCAGTGCGAATACTGGTGACGATGGCATGGTGCAAGTAGTCCCACTCGCGAGTGGCGCAACCTGCGAGACGACGTATGGTGGAGTTAGCGCCATCGGCGGCAATGATTAAAGGGCTGCGTATATGAGTGCCGCCTTCGAGTTGCAATAGCCAGCCACTGCCCGAGCGGCGTAAATTTTCCACTCTAGAATGTGCCAGTAAATCGATTTTAGAGTCGTGCAGTTGCTCTAATAGAGCGTCTTGGACAATACGGTTTTCAACAATATGACCCAGTACCTCGGCATGTACGCTGCTGGCTGAGAAATGAATTTTACCGGTGCCCGAGCCGTCCCAGACATACATATTGCGGTAAGGGCTAGCCCGACGTTGCACAATGCCTGGCCAGGCTGCCACGCGCTGTAAAATGCGCTGGCTGGCAATGGAGAGGGCGCTGACGCGAGGTTCAAAAGCGTGTTTTGGATTAAATGGCGCAACACTCATGGGGCTGCCGTCAATCAGGAGAATATTGAGGCCGCTGTCTTTAAGCGCTAAGGCCAGGGTGCTACCCACCATTCCAGCGCCAACGATAATTAAGTCTGCGTGCATATTGAAATCCTACTGTGGAGCGCCAGCAAGCTGCGCTTGAGGTTTACGACGGATATATAAAGTTTTTTCCACGCGTGCAACCAAGGTGCCGTGCGCATCGCGTACGCTCGCTTTATATTTGGGCAGGTATTTCTCGCCGTGAGCGGTATGCTGACGGATATCGCTAAGAATGGTCTCATCAATTGCAAACTCAGCATAAACGGTGCCTTTACCGGGGCTGATAAATTCAATATGTGCCGCTTTATCCCAGACGACATAGTCGCGCCCGAGGTTCTCCATGAGCATCAACATATAGAAAGGATCGGTCATGGAGTACAGTGAGCCGCCAAACTGTGTGCGCACATAGTTACGGTTATACCAAGTTAACCCCATGCTGACTTGTACACTGCGGAAATCTGGGCTGATATGCCGCACTTTGATCCCGGCTCCTAAGTAAGGCGGGTACAGATTCATGACCCAGCGCAATATGCGAGCCTTACGCGCCAGCTGTTTCTTCTGCATCGTTAGCCTATATCTTGTGTATTTTGGACACCCAAGCCCATGGCTTGACGGGCAAACCAGTGTTTGGCAGCAGGCACGAGATCTAAACCCAGTAAGCCTAAATGACGACCACCGGCTAACAGAGGTTTGCCGTTGGAAAATAAGCGGGTGACTCGATCTGAGAAACCAATGGTAAGGTCTTGATCAAATTGCTGCATATGCTGGTAGCGTTGCAATGTGCTTAAGTCGCCTGGCGTGTGGGGGCTTGCTAATAAACAGTCAGCCAGCGCCATGCTGTCGCGCAAGGAGAGGTTGTAGCCTTGGCCGGCAACGGGGTGCAGGCTGTGGGCGGCATTACCCAGCACAACCAAGTGCGCGCGTACTTGTTCGCGACTTTGCACTAAGCTTAATGGATACAAATGGCGGCTGCCCACCTGCTGCAGCGCGCCTAAACGATAGCCAAAACACGCTTGCAGTTCTTGCAAAAATTCGTGGTCTGCTAAGTTGTAAAGGCGCTGCGCTTCATTGGGTTCGCGAGTCCAGATCAGCACGCTGCGGTTCTCGGGTAGGGGCAGTAAAGCCATGGGGCCGGCTTCCGTAAAGCGCTCAAAGGCAACGCCTTGGTGCGGCAGACTGCTGCTGATATTGCTAATCAGCGCTGTTTGGCCGTAGGGCGTGTGTTGCGCGTAAATCCCCAGTTGTTCGCGCAAACCAGAACGGCCACCGTCGGCGAGGATGGCTAAGTCGCAATCAAGGCTGCTGTCGTCATCCAGATACAGGCGATAACCTTTATCGAGCGTGCGCATTTTTTCCACGCGCGCCGGGCAGCGCCATTCGACAATATCGCTATCTAAGGCCGCCCATAAACAATGGCCGAGCCAAGCGTTTTCCACCACATAGCCTAGTGCTGGCACCTGTTCTGCCGTCGCGCTGATCCGCGTAGCGGCAAAGCGGCCGCGATCAGAAATATGAATATCATGGATGGCTTCCGCACGTGGTGCAATGCTGCTCCAGACGCCGAGCTGTTGATAGATAAGTTGACTGCCGTAAGAGAGCGCTGAGGCGCGCGCATCATAACTGGGTTGATAGCTGTCGCCCGGGGCGTAGGGTTCAATCAGAACAATTTTCCATTGCCGTTCACGTGCACCGGCTTGTAGGGCCAGGGCTAAGCTGGCGCCAACCAAGCCTCCACCAATAATTGCGATCTGCACTCGGCTCATGGATTACACTCCTGCGGGTTGTGTGGCAGTCATTAATGCTTCAATGGCCTCGACTGTTTTTGGAACCGCGCTGGTGAGAATATGACAGCCGTTTTCGGTTACCACAACGTCATCTTCGATGCGCACACCAATACCGCGCCACTGGGCGGGAACATTAAGGTTGTCGGCGGCGATATAAATGCCCGGCTCAACAGTCATGGTCATACCCGGCTCAAGCTGACGCCATTGGCCATCGACTTTATAATCCCCCACATCATGCACATCCAAGCCCAGCCAATGCCCTGCGCGGTGCATATAAAAAGGCTTATAGGCTTCGTTGGCGATCAACGCGTCGAGTTTGCCTTGCAGCAAACCAAGCTCCAGTAAGCCAGCGGTAATCACGCGTACAGTGGCATCGTGGGCATCATTCCAGTAGTGCTTGGGTGAAATATAGTTCATGGCTTCAAGGTTAGCGCGTAGGACGATTTCATAAATGGCTTTTTGCTCAGCGCTAAAACGACCATTGACCGGAAAGGTGCGCGTGATATCACTGGCATAACAGTTCAACTCACAACCTGCGTCAATTAAGACTAAATCGCCATCCTGTAGGGGGGCGTTGTTTTCTGTGTAATGCAGAATGCATGCGTTTTTACCACTGGCAACAATGGACGAGTAGGCCGGCAGACGGGCGCCACCTTTGCGAAACTCATAATCCAGTTCAGCTTCTAGATGGTACTCATAGAGCCCAGGTTGCGCGGCTTGCATGGCACGGATATGTGCGCGGCAGGAAATATCTGCAGCCTGCTGCATAGTGGCAATTTCTGCAGGGCTTTTATATAGGCGTGCATCGTGCAGTAGATGATCGAGCATCACGAATTCTTTGGGTGGTTGCGCACCCATGCGTGCTTTGCTGCGAATGCTATTGAGCCATTCCATCATCTGTTGATCAAATTCAGGATTATTACCGATGGAGTAATAGACGCGCTCGCGGCCTTCAATCAGTCCCGGCAAGATATCGTCAATATCGTTGATAGGGAAAGCGTCATCCGCTTGATAGTCGGCAACGGCGCCTTCTTGTCCTGCGCGTAAACCATCCCACAGCTCGCGCTCCGGATCACGTTCGCGGCAAAATAAAATAAACTCACCGTGCTCGCGTTTAGGTATTAACACCAATACCGCCTCGGGCTCAGCAAAACCTGACAAGTAAAAAAAGTTGCTGTCTTGTCGATACGGATATTCAACGCTGTTGTTGCGGGTGCTGATGGCCGCAGCCGGTAAGATGGCGATACTGTTGGGCGTCATGCGTTGCATCAGCTGTTGGCGGCGTTGTGCGTATTCAGAGGTGCTGATTGAGCTCATGGGTGCGGCTCCTTAAATTTAGTGTACAGCGGTTTTTTTAGCGTCAGTGCTCGGTGCTGTGTAATGCGCGCATTCAGTGAATAAAAATAAAGGCACGACGCGTAAGTATTCGTTGACTTCCATATAGGCCACTTCGGCTTCTTCGTCTTCTTCTGTGCTGGGCTCAATTTGTGCGATGGAGATTAAGTCTTCAAGAACCTCGCGCACCTCACTGGAAAGCTCAGTGTTACCAATATTGCCGCCAAAGCCACTTAAGAACCCTTGTGTCCACTGGCCAATGGCAATACTGCGTGACTGCAGTGAGTCATCATCGCTGGGCAGCAGTAAAGTGAGCGAAACGCTGCTGTCGGCTAGGAGTTCTGCTTTGACCATTTCTTGTAGGCCTAGCAAAGCGGCATGCAGGCTGCTGGGAACCTCGCCAGCAAATAAGTCTTGCGCTTCTTCAAGCCAGCCAGGGCCTGCAAAGCCTGCGCCCGCACAGCAGCGCCCGAGCAACAAACCTTGCAGTTCGGCAGGTGAAACAGGGTGTCCACTGGCGGCCAGTAATTCAGCAAATGAGGTGTAAGCAGATTGAGATTGAGACATGAAAAATCCGAAGTAATGGAACTGATACGTGGTTTTGGAGGTCGTTTAAGTTAGATGTTTAAGTATATCGCGTTGTTGAGTATGGCGTGAAATATCGGTCTGTGCAGCTTGCATAGGTTTTTCCCTGAATCCGACCTGTGTTGCATTGTATACAATAGACTTGAGGTGTTATTGCTTTTCGCTGTGCGCTCTGCACACTATATTGCAATATATATTTTTATTTCTTAGATGTGCCTTATAACACTGTGCGCAATGTTCAGCGAACGCTAGAATAGTACCTATGATGGCAGGGTGATATGGCTGAGTGATAACTGGAGGGCTCGTGAAAAATACTGATTTGCAAGCCTTGGTGCAGGCCGTTGAGCAACTGATTCAACGTAACACTGAACTTAAAGAGCAGAATAAAGCGTTACGCGCAGAGCGTGGACAATTAATCGAAAAAAACGAAATAGCACAGCAAAAAGTTGCGGCTATGATTTCTCGGCTGAAAGCGTTGGAGCAGGATTCATGATTCAATCCCAGACGGTAACTGTGCGCATCTTAGATAAGGAATATCACATTGCGTGTCCCGCCTCAGAAAGCATTAACTTGGAGCGTGCCGCAGAGTATCTTGATAAAAAAATGCGTGAAATCCGACGCTCAGGCAAAGTGATTGGTGCTGAGCGTATTGCCGTGATGGCTGCGCTCAATATCACCCACGAACTGCATAATAAGCAGCATGCTGCGCTCCACGATGAGCAGGGTACTGAGCAAATTCAGCAGCTGGTTACCCGTGTACAGCAGAGTTTGGATAGCGCAGAGTGATCTGCCCTTGAGGCGCTCTAAGAACTGTGTATACTGGTGCCAGCTCCCTAGTGTGTGCGCCAGTTGGCAATGTCCCAGAGCCGATTCATGCAATACAGGGGATTGCATAGCTAAACCGGTGAGCAGTCCGCTTGCGGAACGCCTAAAGGTTTAATGTGATCTCCGCCTTGGACTTTCGGGTTCAAGGGCTACGCCGACAGCGGCACATCCGGGGAGTCTTTTTTATGCCCGATAATCTTTCCTTGTCCCGTGCTCGGTTGCGTACACAGTTACGTCAACAACGACGCAGTCTGACTTTGAGTCAACAGGCTTATGCAGCGCAACAGTTGTATCGGCAGTTGGTCCAGCATCCTTTATTTCTACGTGCTCAACACCTTGCTTTGTATAGTGCCAGTGATGGTGAAATCGATCCGCGGTTGCTGATGCATGAAGCGTGGCGGCGTGGTAAGCATGTCTATTTGCCCGTTTTGTCGCGTTGGCCCAAAACAGCCATGGTCTTTCAGCGCGTACGGCCGGTACAGCAGTGGGAAAGAAACCGTTTTGGAATTTTACAGCCACGTTGGTGCGTCGCTGATCAGCGTTTAGTCTGGGCGCTGGATGCAGTGTTTTTACCTTTAGTGGGTTTTGATCAGCATGGCGGGCGTTTAGGGATGGGCGGTGGTTTTTATGATCGTTGTTTTGCTGAGTTGTCTCAGCGTGATCACTTGCTGACCCCGCAGCGTATTGGTTTGGCGCATGACTGTCAGCGCGTTGAGCGTTTGCCCATCGCCGCTTGGGATGTGCCTTTGCATGCGGTGGTTACCGATCGGCAGTGGTATGCGGTGCCAACATAGTCTGACTTTCATAGTGTGAGGGCAGTGCCTGTGCAGCATTGCGATCGCGCATGCTTTGCGTGTAGCCAGTGGTGACCACACCTAAGCTAAAAATAATAACTAAGACCCAGAGTAAGTCAGGTTTGCGTTTCATAGGTATTTTGCTCTCCGGCAAATTCTTCACAGCGCCTTTAGGTGGCTGCATTGGGTTAATGGTAGTGTGCTTGGCTTTGGGTAGGCCTTAATCAAGCGCTAATTTACACTGATTGCCGTTGTTCGTAAAAGTTCAATTTACTGTAAAAATGACTATTTTTTTAAAACTGAACCTATTCTGTCTAAGCATGCAGTTGTTGTTTACGTATTGAACTCTGTGCCTAGACGATTTGGCACGACAGAGTACAATGTTTTTATACTTTTTAGGTAGTGTGAAAACTGAAAAGCCATATGTTGCGCATGGGGTCAACTGGTCATTTAGTTGATACAGTATGCAGTACTAACAATCATTGCCGTGTTCAAACTTGCTAGGAGCAAGCATGTCTAAGCAGAAAAGCCCGTCCCGTTTATATATCGTTCCCCTGTTAATCGTTTTGCTGGCTGCCGGTGGCTTTGGTTATTGGAAGTCTTTGCAAGACCGCCTGCCGGAAGGGGTGTACGAGGCCAATGGCCGACTTGAAGCAACTGAAGTGCAGGTTGCTACGAAATACCCCGGTCGTCTGGCCGAAGTCTTGGTCGCCGAGGGCGATAAGGTAGAGGCTGGGCAGTTGCTGGCGCGTATGGATACGCGAACATTAGAAGCGCAGCGCACCCAAGCGCAATCAGAAGTTGATCGCGCCAGAGAAAATGTCGCTGCAGCACAAGCTACGGTGCATTTGCGAGAGAGCGAGCGCCGCTTGGCAGGACAAGATTTGAAGCGCTTTCGTGAGCTGTATGCACGTGGTCATGCCAGCGGTCAGCAGATTGATCAACAACAAGCCCGCTTTGATACAGCGTCCGCCGCTTTAGAGGCAGCCAAAGCCCAAGTCCAAGCTGCGCAGGCAACCATTGCGGCGACCCAAGCGATGGTTGCGCAGTTAACCAGTGAAATTGATGACAGCAGTCTGCGCGCACCCTTGAATGCTGTGGTGCAATTACGCTTAGCTGAACCCGGTGAAGTGCTGGGAGCAGGGGGGCGTGTGTTTTTACTGATTGATCCATCGGATCAATATATGAATGTCTATCTGCCGTCTGCGGTGGCTGGCCGTTTAGCAGCAAATGATGAGGCACGCATTGTGTTAGATGCACTTCGTGAACAGCCGTTACCTGCGCAAGTGGCTTTTGTTGCCGCTAAAGCGCAATTTACGCCAAAAGAAGTCGAAACCCGCGATGAGCGGCAGAAGTTGGTGTTTCGCGTCAAGTTGCGCCTCACCGATCCTGCCGCTGTGCCGCAAGCGAAGCCCGGTATGCCAGGCTCTGCTTATGTGCGTCGAGAGAACACCATCGATTGGCCGCAAACGTTACAGTGATGTTGCTATAAGCGTTTTAAAGTTGGCGGATCAGTAAAGGTTTGCGCGCTATTCCGCTCCAGTTGTGACTGCGGCGCAACCGTGCAGGGTTAAGGTGATTAGGTAAAGCATGAGTACACAAGTCATCAATGGCGCACATATTTATCATCGCTATGGCAAGCAGCGCGCCTTGGAAGATGTGAGCTTTAGTTTGCCGGTAGGGAGCCGTTGCGGTTTGATAGGCCCCGATGGTGCGGGTAAATCCAGTTTATTAGGTTTGATTTCTGGGGTGAAAATCCTCCAGCAAGGCGAGCTTGAAGTCTTAGGCGGCCCTATCAATAAACGCCGGCACCGTGCTTCCTTATATCAGCGTATTGCGTTTATGCCGCAAGGGCTGGGGCATAACCTCTATCCTGATTTGTCTATTGTGGAAAATATTCGTTTCTTCGCTGCCTTATTTGGTTTGAGCCGTGAAGAGTGCGAAATACGCATGGCCAGTCTGTTGGAGGCCACGGATCTGGCGGAGTTTGCTGAACGTCCGGCCGGTAAATTATCCGGTGGCATGAAGCAAAAGCTGGGTTTGTGTTGCGCCTTAATCCACGATCCTGACTTGTTGATTCTGGATGAGCCCACCACAGGTGTCGACCCTTTGGCTCGTCGCCATTTTTGGGATTTGATTGAGCAGGTGCGCAATGATCGACCTCAGCTGACCTTGCTGGTGGCCACCGCCTATATGGATGAGGCTGCGCAATTTGAACACTGCTTAATGATGGATAAGGGTCGCTTATTAGCCTCGGGTTTAACTCAAGAGCTAGCAGCGGTCACCCCAAGCGGTAAGCTCGATGATGCTTTTACCTATTATCAAGGGGCGGGTGCGACTCAGGTTGAGCCGTTGCAGATCACGCCTTTTGCACCCGAAAAACATGAAATTGTTATTAAGGCCACGGATTTAACTCTGCGCTTTGGTGATTTTACTGCAGTCAATAATGTCAGTTTTGAAATTGAACGTGGGGAGATTTTTGGGTTTTTAGGCTCCAACGGTTGCGGTAAAACCACCACCATGAAAGTGCTCACCGGCTTGTTGCCGGCCACTGAAGGTGAGGCTTGGTTGTTGGGTAAATCTGTAGATGCCAATGATTTGGCGACCCGTAAGCGCGTGGGCTTTATGTCGCAGAGTTTCTCCCTCTACGGTGAGCTGACTGTCCGGCAAAACCTCGAGTTGCATGCGCATCTTTTTGATATTCCAAAAGAAGTCGGTGCTCAGCGTGCGCAAGCACTGATTGAGCGTTTTGACTTAAACCAATATATCGACGAGCAAGCCGGTGCTTTACCTTTAGGTTTGCGCCAGCGTCTATCCTTGGCTGTGGCAGTGATCCATGAGCCGGAAGTATTGATTCTGGATGAGCCTACTTCAGGGGTTGACCCTGCTGCCCGTGATGATTTTTGGCGCTTGCTGTTTGAGTTGTCCCGTGAGCAGGGGGTGACGATTTTCCTCTCCACCCACTTTATGAATGAAGCGCAGCGTTGTGATCGTATTTCACTGATGCACGCGGCCAAAGTGTTAGCTGTGGGCACTCCAGCTGAGCTGCAAACACAGTACGGCGGCGCAACACTGGAAGATGCTTTTGTTGCTTGCCTGCAAGAAGCGCAAGGCTTAAATGACGATGCTCTGGAGGTGAAAAGCACGGCCACCGAAGCCTTAACCAGCATTCCGCGTCGCGGCTTTAGCTTAAAACGTACCCAAGCCTTAGCCGTGCGCGAAAGCAAAGAGTTGCTGCGTGACCGTGTGCGCCTCTGGTTTGCCTTGCTGGGTGCGGTGTTTATGATGATTATTTTAGGTTTTGGGATTTCCCTAGATGTGGAAGACCTCGCCTTTGCCACTCTTGATCAAGACAATACCGCGCAAAGTCGTGCGTATTTAGAGGCATTTCGCGGTTCGCGTTATTTTGCCGAGCGCGAGCCTTTAACCGATATGCAAGATTTACACGCGCGTTTACAGCGTGCTGATATTAAAATGGCGATTGAAATACCTGCCGGTTTTGGCCGTGATTTATATGCTGGCCGTCACCCAGAAGTGGCTGTGTGGCTGGATGGTGGTTCGCCGTTCCGAGCAGAAACCAGTCGTGGCTATGTGGAGGCTGTGCATCAAGAGAGCTTGCAGCGTTTGCAAGATGAAGGCAGTGCCGCGCTGCCTGCTTTAGCGCAGCCGGCCCGCTTAGAGACGCGCTTTCGTTATAACCAAGATGTCATCAGTGTGAATGCCATTGGACCTGGGGTGATGGCGCTGATTTTAGTGTTTATTCCCTCCATGCTGATGGCGCTGGGTGTGGTGCGGGAAAAAGAGCTGGGTTCAATTACCAACTTCTACGCCACGCCACTCACCCGCCTAGAGTTTTTGCTGGGTAAGCAAATCCCTTATTTGGCGGTCAGCTTGTTAAACTTTGCGCTATTGGTGGCGATTAACCTTTGGTTATTTGGTGTGCCACTGAAAGGCAGTGGTGTGGCTTTGGCTGTGGGTGGTGTGCTCTATGTGTTGGCGACCACAAGTTTTGGTCTGCTGGTTTCGACAGTGACCAAGACACAAATCGCCGCCATTTTAGGCACCATGATTTTAACTACACTGCCGACTGTGCAGTTTTCCGGGTTAATTACCCCGCGATCCTCCTTGGATGGTGGAGCTGCCTTGATGGGGGTTTTATTCCCTGCGGGCTACTTCTTGGATATTGCTGTAGGCACTTTTACCAAGGCATTGAGTTTTCGCGATTTATGGCCGCAATGTTTGGCTTTGCTGGGCTTTTTCTTCGGCTTTACGGGTTTAAGCCTCGTTCTTTTGAAAAAGCAGGAGGCTTAAGTGATGCATAAGTTATCGCATATCTTCCGCTTAGGTATCAAAGAGCTGATTAGCTTACGCTATGACCCGGTATTGCTGCTGTTTATGTTGTATGCCTTTAGTGCGGCGATTTATATGCCGGCATCCGGCTCAGCAGTCGGGGTGCACAATGCCAGTGTGGCGATTGTCGATGAAGATGACAGTCGCTTATCCCGTCAGTTGGCTGAGGTTTTGCGCCCGCCCGAGTTTCAAACCCCGGTCTTATTGCCCTATGGACAAATCGATGAGGTGATGGACAGTGGTCGCTATACTTTTGTCATTAATGTGCCCGTGGGCTTTCAGGCAGATTTGCTGGCCGGTAAGCAACCTGAGCTGCAAATGAATGTGGATGCCACCGCCATGAGCCAAGCCTTTATGGGCGCAGGCTATATGGGGCGGATCTTTCAGCGGGAATTACAACAGCTCAGCGGTGGCAGCATTGAGCCGCCGATCAAACTCAATACCCGTGCGTTGTTTAACAGCAATATGCAAAGTGGCTGGTTTTTGGCGATTATTCAAATCATTAATAACGTGACTATTTTGGCGATTTTGCTCACAGGTACAGCGCTCTTACGTGAACGTGAGCATGGCACGCTGGAGCACTTGTTAGTGCTGCCGCTGACTGCGTTTGAAATTATGTTAGCGAAAGTTTGGACCAGTGTATTGATGGTGGTGTTGTGCACTTGGCTGTCCTTAGAGCTGATTGTGAAAAAAGCGCTCGGTGTGCCTTTGGCCGGTTCTATGTTGTTGTATTTGCTGGTGACTGGTCTTTATCTCTTTGCCAGCACATCGCTGGCGGTGTTTTTAACCACCTTGGCTCGCTCCATCCCGCAGTTTGGCTTGTTGTCCATTCCGGTGGTGATGCCGATGTTGTTGCTCTCAGGCGGTACAACGCCGCTGGACAGTATGCCGGTGTGGTTGCAGACAGTGATGCAGCTATCACCCACCACGCACTTTGTCAGTCTATCCACGGCGATTTTATTCCGTGATGCGGAGTTTGTTTTAGTTTGGCCAGAAATGCTGGCGTTGGCGGGTATTGGCTTGGCGTTCTTTTTAATTGCTTTAATGCGTTTTAGACGCAGCCTCACTGCCTGACAGCGAGGCGTTTAGGTGATTAACCGTTAAAGGCCGTTTTCTGCTTTGCAGAAGCGTAAACCTGCGCCGCTAGAAGTAATGCGCATCACTTCCATCTTTAGAGTGGGTGCGGCAATGGGTAGGTCTTGTACTTGGCCGGTGACGATATCGCCTTTTTTTAGTTTGATCATATCGGGGTGTTTCACAAACACACCTTCATCCGACAGGTCTTCAGTGCTGGCAAAGATTTCGCCCAGTAATGGGTGGCAGATTTTAATCCGACAGTTCATCGCAGTACGAATATGTTGCCGCATATGTGAAGACATAACTGTATACCTGTTGTGGTTTTTATATGGGTTGACTTTAAACTGCTGTGCCTGAATCTAGCAATAGGACTTTTTAATACCAGCGTTGCTCGCCTTCTGGGCGCTGCTTAAAGCGTTTCATGGTCCACATATACTGATCAGGCCAGCGCTGAACGTAGCTGGCCAGCACGTCACTCATGGCGCTGACTGCAGTGTAGGTGTCGCTGCTGTACATGGCTTCGGGTGCTGCCTCTAAAATCACTTTAAAGCCGCTGCCATCTTCGAGACGAATCGCGTGTAAAAAAACGGCCACGACCTTATCTTGTTTACCGCCTAGCATTCCCGCAACAAACTTACTGGTCAGGGCTGTGGTGCCTAAAAAAGGCACAAAGACGCCAGCACTACGGCTGGGCTCAGGGTCAGCGGGAATACCCACCGAGCCGCCACTGCGTACTTCTTTGATGACACTGATAATGCCTTCGCGGGTCGAGGGTGCCACGCGGTTACCTTGCTGGACTCGCTGGGTTTTCAGCAGTTCATCCAGCGCTTTTAATTTCGGTGGGCGGTAGAAAATAATGGGCTTACATTGTGCGCAGTAAAAGTGATTGAGCACTTCCCAATTACCTAGGTGGCTGGTAATCCCCACCACGCCTTTGCCGCTGGCCAGTGCTTCGTGCAGAATGTCTAAGCCTTCAACTTCGCGCACATACTTTAAAGTTTTTGCCGGCGGCCAAATCCAAGCACAAGCGCTTTCGGTGAACGACTTGCCGATGCCTTTGAGGCTGCGAGCAGTCAGTTGATCGATTTCAGCCGCGCTCAGCTCGGGAAAACAGTGGCTAAGATTGGTGCGTGCGACGTCCCGTGAACGGTTGGGGATTTTCCACATCAGCCAACCGACTGCATTACCTAAGGCTTGCACACCGCGCCATGGCAACAAAGCAATCAGTTTTAACACACCCAGTGCCAGCTGGCCTTTTAAAGCTTCCACGTATCACCTCAATGACACCATTAAAAAACCAGTAAGTTACTGGATTTGTTGCGTTAAGTCAGCAAGCAAAACTTAGCACTGCTTTTGCCAGAGGGCGTAATACACCTGTCCGGTGTGTTTTTCACGGTGTAAGCGCCAAGAGCTCGGCACGTCTAAACTGGACGGTGCTTGCTCGCTTTCGGTGTAAATCCACGCGTGTTGATTGAGCCAGTTATTGGACTCTAACAACTGACATGCATTGGCTAGCAAGTCTTGGTGAAAGGGTGGGTCGAGCAAGACGATATCAAAGCCTTGTTCCGCGTGACTGCTTAGGTGTTGCAGGGCATCGGCTTTGAGCGCTGTAGCCGTAGTGCATTGCAGCAGCGCAAGATTATTGCGCAGGTTGTTAATTGCCTCAGCATTTAAATCCAGCGCTAAGCCAGTGCTGGCGCCACGGGACATGGCTTCAAGAAATAAAGCACCGCTACCGGTAAACGCATCCAGCACCCGTGCGCCTTGGATATAGGGCGCCAGCCAGTTGAATAAGGTTTCACGCACGCGGTCAGGGGTCGGGCGCAAGCCTGGGGCATCAGGTACGTTAAGTTTGCGGGAGCGCCATTGACCGCCAATAATGCGCACTTGGTTATTTTTACCACGGGCTGCCTGCATAGGTTTTTTTGCCATCAGTGTTGGCGCTCCATTGTTGCGGGTTCTGCACGATCCACCGGTTCTGGCAGAGGTAATTGCTCAACTGTTGGACCTGCGGTGACAATCACCAATTGCTCAGGGTCGAGGTGACGCTTAAAGGCTTCATGCACATCGGTTACGGAGAGCTTTTGCAAATCTTGCATAAAGTCGCTCATCCACGTCAGTGGCATATTGTAGAAGCCAATGGCCGCCAGCTGTCCAACCACGGCTGCATTGCTGGCAGCGCTGAGTGGGAAGCTGCCGAGGCTTTCACGTTTGGCGTTGGCCAGTTCGGCTTCCGTTGGGCCGTTGGCAATATAGTCGCGCAGTAGGTCTTGCACCAGCTCTAGGGTGGCTTCACTGAGCTGCGCGCGAGTTTGCACATTAATCATAAAGGGCCCGGTGGCTTGCATTGGGCTAAAGCTGGAGTAGATACCGTAGGTGAGGCCACGCTTTTCACGCACCTCTTCCATTAAACGGGTGCCAAAACCGCCGCCGCCGAGGATCTGGTTGCCTAAAAACAGCGCCGGGTAATCTGGATCGCCGCGCTCTACCGCCAGCTGAGCCAATAAGATATGCGTTTGGCTTGAGGGGAACTCAATATGGGTCTTAGAGGCGCCGCTGCTGCTGGGCTTGGCTGTGACTGCTGCCGCAGGTCCGCGGGGCAGTTTGCTCGAGACGGCTTCACTGATGGCTTTGGCTTGTGCCAGAGTTAAATCGCCGACGAGAGCAATTTGTGCGTTTTTTGCTGTGTAATAGCGGCGGTGAAAATCCTGCAGTTGCTGGCGGTTAATGGCGGGAATTGTTTGTGCATCGCCTGAACTTGAGTGAGCGTAGGCATGCTCACCATACAGCTGCTCAAATAAGGCTAAAGATGCCAGCTTACCGGGGTTTTGTTTGTCGTATGCAAAGCCTGCCAAAAGCTGATTTTTAATTCGGGCGAGCGAGTCTGCTGGAAAGCTGGGTTGTGCGACTACGTTGCTAAACAGCTCTAAAGCCGGCGCGCTCAGTTTGGGGTCGCTGAGGCTGCGTAAAGTGACCACGGCCATATCGCGGTAGGAGCCGTTGGAAAACTCGGCGCCTAAATCTTCAAAGCGCGCAGCAATTTGGCCCGCATTGAGTGTGCCGCTGCCTTCATTGAGCATGGCATTGGTCAGCCCCGCTAAACCGTAAGCCTTTTGGTCTTTGCTGCTGCCTGCTGCGAAGGTTAAGCGCAAATCAAACATGGGAAGTTCCGGTGCTGCCATAAACAGAACTTTAGTGCCAGCCGTGGTGTACCACTCTTGAATTTCGAGGGTGCGGGTCACTGGCTCTTGGCTGGACAAGGCTGCCAAACTGCTAATACGTTGTTCAGCTGAGCCGGTTTGCAGTGTTTGCGCGGTGTTTAGGGTGTGACAGCCAGCGCTTAACAACAGGGCTGAACTTAATAGACCAGCAGTAAAGCTACGCAAGAACCTCATGGACGCGCCTCCTCAGGGTGAATATATGCCGTGGTTAGGCGAGTCGGGATAAAAAACTTTTGGGCCGCAGCTTGGATATCCGCAGGGGTGACCGCTTCTAAGTCCGCGAGGTTACTGTCTTGGATGCGCCATGACAGCCCGACTGTTTCCAGTTGGCCAATTTGCGTGGCCTGACTGGTAATGGAGTCTTGTGCATACACTTCGCTGGCGAGAACTTGGGCACGGACGCGGGCCAGTTCAGCGCTGCTCGGTGGCGTTTCTTGCAGCTGTTTTAATTGCTGCCACAGGCCCGCTTCAACTTCAGCGAGGGTTTTACCTTTTTGCACGTTGGGCGTGGCCGATAAAACAAACAAACTATCACCGCGGGTGAAGGCGTTATACCAGCTAGAAGCGCCTGCAACTAACTCTTGCTCACGTTCCAGCTGCGTTGGTATGCGCGAGCTATTACCGCCGTCCAGTAATGCGCTGATTAAGCGTAAGGCGTGCACTTCAGTGGGGTTGTTGCTGCTGGCTAAAGCGGGCACATTAAAACCCATGATTAAACTGGGCAGCTGAGTTTTGAGGTGCAAAGTGATGCTGCGCTGACCGGGCTCATCCAGCTCAATTGGCTGCTTAATCGCAGGTAAAGGGCGGGCGGGAATCTTCGCGAAGTAGCGGGTCACCAACCTTCTCACTTCATTGGGTTGCACATCGCCAACAATGACGAGGGTGGCGTTATTGGGTGCGTACCAGCGCTCATGCCAGTCCCGTAAATCTTCGATGGTCATGCGATCTAAGTCATGCATCCAGCCAATGGTCGGAATGCTGTAACCACTGGCGGGGTAAGCCAAGGCTTTGAAGCGCTCATAGGCTAAGCCGCTGGGGCGATCATCGGTGCGCATACGACGCTCTTCTTTGATCACCTCAATTTCTCGAGTAAACTCCTCTTTTGGTAAAGTTAGGCTGGCTAAGCGATCAGCCTCCATTTCCAGTGCAACCGCTAAGCGGTCACGGGCTAACACTTGGTAATAAGCGGTGTAGTCATCACTGGTAAAGGCATTTTCTTCAGCACCCAGCTCCCGTAAAATGCGCGAAGATTCGCCCGGCCCAAGTTTGCTGCTACCTTTAAACATCATATGTTCTAAGGCGTGCGCTAAACCAGTGCTCCCTGGAACTTCGTAACTGGAGCCCACTTTGTACCACAGCTGGCTGACCACAACGGGTGCGCGGTGATCTTCGCGCACAATGACCTTGAGCCCGTTATCTAAACTAAACTCGGTGGTGGCGGTCTGTGCCATGATTGGGGCAAGAAAAGTACTTGAGAAAAGTAGTACGATGTAACGCAAATAAGTATTCATGTTTAAACCTTTTAAACGGCCCTTTGAGTTTAGCTACCAAGGGCTTAGAGGTGCTAGGATACGCAACCATTTTATTAACAACCAGATTGGCATATTTTGACTGAAAAATACCTGTCAGTCTGGTGATTAGCTGAGATAGCCTTTTTTATGTTTGGTTCCGGCGACGACAAAGCAAAAAAACCAGCGCCAAGCGCTGAATCTGAAACTCCTGTACAAGAGCTGCACACTGAAGCTGCGCCAGAAAAACCGGCCAAAAAAGGTCTGTTTTCTTGGTTTGGCAGAAAGAAAGCTGCAGTAAAAGAAGATCACGCTAACGCAGTTGAGCCTACGCCTCCTGAAGCGCTTGAGCAATTAGCAGAACAGACCGAGCTGCCAGCCGTCGATACTGTGGCTGAAGCTGATGTATCTGTGGCTACGGATCAACCGGCAGCAGGTTTAGAACTGACCAGTGCGGCTGCAGAGACTTCAGACGCGGTGCCAGAGCTGCAGCCTGAGAGTGTTGCACCAGCGCTTGTGCGCAGCGAGGTTGTGGCCGAGCCTAAAGCAGAGCCAGAGCCAGAGCCAGAGCCAGAGCCAGAGCCAACTGCCAAAGTGCCGGCCGCTTCAGCAGCAACAGAGCCTGCGCTTGAGGCTAATCTTGCAGGGCAAAGCAAGCCGCAAGGCAATAAGCTCAGTTGGTTTGCTCGGTTAAAACAAGGTTTAGCCAAAACCAGCTCCAGCTTAGGCGAGGGCATGGCCAGCCTGTTTTTGGGCAAAAAAGAAATTGACGATGACCTGCTCGAAGAGCTGGAGACGCGATTGCTGACCGCCGACGTAGGTATGGAGGCGACCACTGCCATTATGGGTAATTTAACCCGACGTGTGGCCCGTAAAGAGTTGGCTGATAGTGGCGCCTTATATCAAGCACTGCAGGTGGAAATGGCAGAGTTATTGCGGCCTGTTGAGCAGCCATTGCGTGTTACGAATAACCATAAGCCTTATGTGATTTTAGTGGTGGGCGTCAATGGTGCCGGTAAAACCACCACCATTGGCAAGTTGGCGCAACGCCTGCAAAAAGAAGGCAAAAAAGTCATGCTGGCTGCGGGTGATACCTTCAGAGCCGCTGCAGTTGAACAACTGCAGGTTTGGGGTGAGCGTAATAAGATTCCAGTGATTGCCCAGCATACGGGGGCCGATTCAGCTTCCGTTATTTTTGATGCGGTGCAAGCTGCACAATCGCGTGGCATTGATGTATTGATTGCTGACACAGCAGGGCGCTTGCATACCAAAGACAACTTAATGGAAGAGTTGCGCAAGGTGGCGCGCGTGATGGGTCGTTTAGATGATAGCGCGCCCCATGAAGTGTTATTGGTGTTGGATGCGGGCACTGGTCAAAACGCCATCAATCAAACCCGCCACTTTAATGAGACCATTGCGGTGACGGGTCTCGCTTTAACTAAATTAGATGGTACCGCTAAAGGTGGGGTTATTTTTGCTTTAGCGAAGCACTTCGGCATACCTGTACGCTATATTGGTGTTGGGGAAGGCATCGAAGATTTACGTGAGTTTGTTGTTGATGATTTTGTTGCTGCACTGTTTGCCGAGAAGGATTCTGCATGATTCGATTTGAGCAGGTCGAAAAACGTTACCCCAATGGTCATGTTGGCTTGCATGAGTTGAGTTTTCGTGTGCGCCGTGGTGAATTTTTATTTGTTACAGGTCACTCTGGCGCCGGTAAAAGCACCTTGCTGCGCTTGTTATTAGCGATGGAGCGTCCCACCGGTGGTCAATTGCTTTTAGCAGGACAAAATTTAGCAAAAATCACCAATTCGCAGATTCCTTTTTTACGTCGCCAAATTGGCGTGGTTTTTCAAAACCATCAATTGCTCTTTGATCGCAGTGTGTTTGCTAATGTTGCCTTGCCATTACAAATTTTGGGCTTGCCGCAAGAAGAAATTAATCAGCGCGTCAGCTTAGCGCTGGAGCGCGTGAGTTTAAAAGATAAAGCCCTGCAGGCACCGGCGGATTTGTCCACGGGGCAGCAGCAGCGTGTCGGCATTGCCCGGGCTATTGTGCATCAGCCCGCCTTACTGCTGGCCGATGAGCCCACCGGAAACCTCGACCCGCGCTTGGCAGCAGAAATTATGGCGGTGTTTGAAGATATCAACCAATTGGGCACAACAGTGTTAATTGCCAGCCATGATTTGGCTTTGATTGCGCGCATGCGCCACCGCATGTTGACCTTGCAGCGTGGCCGTTTGATTGGCGATGGGGAGGCGGTGTAATGAGTGCTCGTATAACACCTAATCAGCCGGGTGAGCGTGTTGGTGCTACGGCCAAGCATCAAGTTGAAGCTTCATTGTCGGATACCCGAGGGTTTCGTAATCAGTTGCGTGCTTGGCTTGAAAGTCATCGGGCCAGCTTGCAAGACAGCAGCACACGCTTAGTTCGTCAACCGCTGGGCAGTTTTTTTACCTGCTTAGTGATGGCCGTGGCGTTAAGTTTACCGATGGGTTTAGCCTTATTGTTGGAAAATGTCAGTCAGTTGGGCGGCTCTTGGCAGCGTGCTGCGCAAATTTCATTATTTTTAGAGCTGGATTCCGGCGATGCCTACGGCGAGTTATTACGTGATGAAATTGCCGCTCACGCGCATGTCGCTGAGGCGCAGTGGATCAGTCGTGAACAAGCGCTGGCAGAGTTTCAGGAGCAGTCGGGACTGGGTGAGGCGTTACGCGAGCTACCGGAGAATCCTTTACCCGGAAGTATTTTAGTGACCCCAGAAGTGATTGATAAAGACACCTTAGTCGCTTTGCTTGAAGAGCTGAAAAATATGCCTAAGGTGCAGCAAGCGCAGCTGGACCTGATGTGGATTGAGCGTTTAGCCGCAATTTTGCACATGGGCGAAAACTTTATTTTTGCGCTATCGGTTTTACTTATTGCTGCGCTGTTATTGGTGGTAGGTAATACCATTCGCCTCCATATTGAAAACCGCCGCACTGAAATTGAAGTGATTAAACTGGTGGGCGGCACTGATGGCTATGTGCGTCGACCGTTTTTATATATGGGCGTTTTATACGGCTTGGCGGGTGGCCTCTTAGCTTGGTTGTTGCTGGCTTTCGGGCTGGATTGGCTTAATGAGTCAGTGGTGCAGCTGGCGCAACTGTATGGCAGTGACTTCAGTTTATCCGGTGTCCCAATAGAAGATGGCTTTTCACTGCTACTTGGTGCAGTATTACTGGGGTACATCGGTGCTTGGTTAGCTGTGGCACGGCACCTGCGTGAGTTATCTCCGCGTTAAAAGTAAAGTTGTTGCCGAGATGGATGTCCTGTTGTTTAGCTGAAATATACGGAACTTTTTCAGTAAAAAGCCATCTATATATTTAGTTGTATAATTTAGATGTTGTCACCCGTTGGAGGATATTTATGACCACCACGACCGCATTACAAACCGCTCATATGCTGAGTCCAGGTTCAAACCTGCAAGCTTATGTGAGCTCGGTAAACGCTATTCCCGTATTAAGCGTAGAGGAAGAGCGTGATTTAGGTGAACGTTTGTATTATCACCAAGATTTAGATGCTGCCCGCCAATTAGTTATGGCTCATTTGCGTTTTGTCGTACATATTGCGCGCAGCTATTCAGGTTATGGATTACCGCAAGGCGATTTAATCCAAGAGGGTAACGTGGGTTTAATGAAGGCTGTAAAGCGCTTTAACCCAGAAGTAGGTGTGCGCTTAGTCTCGTTTGCAGTGCATTGGATTAAAGCTGAAATCCATGAGTATGTATTACGCAATTGGCGCATTGTTAAAGTTGCGACCACTAAAGCACAGCGCAAACTGTTCTTTAATTTGCGTAGCCAGAAAAAGCGTTTAGCTTGGCTGACCAATGCAGAAGTAGAAGCTGTAGCTGATTCTTTAGGTGTGGAAGCACGTGAAGTTCGGGAAATGGAAAGCCGTTTAGCCGGTCATGATATGTCGTTTGATCCGGCAGATAATGACGATGATGATAACGCTTACCAGTCGCCAGCCAATTATTTAGAAGATCACAGCTATGATCCAGCCTTGCAGCTGGAGGCGTCTGATGAAACTGAAAGTGCCAACAACAGTTTGCATGAAGCATTGAGCCAGTTGGATGAGCGTAGCCGAGATATTCTACAGCAGCGTTGGTTGTCGGATGAAAAAGTGACTCTGCATGATCTAGCCGCACAATACGGTGTGTCTGCTGAGCGTATTCGTCAACTTGAAAAAAATGCGATGAAGAAAATTAAAGGCAGTATTGCTGCGTAAGTAGTATCTAACGGGTGATCAAAGGCGACTTTCATAGTCGCCTTTTTTATTGTCTGAACAATGCGCATTTGTTGCGCAGGGCATGCTAAGTTTCATCTGGCTGAGCAATAATAGGCTCAATTGTTCAGGTGAAAGCGCTAAGCATGACATCGCAGACTAAGGTGACACTATGTCTAAATCAGTTTTGATTATTGGCGGTAGTAGCCAGATCGCCCAAGCCATCGCCAAGCAGAGTCATGATCAAGGCGCACGGGTGAGTATCATTAGTCGTCAGCCTGCACCAAGCACTAGCGCCTACATTTGGCAGCAAGATGCCTTACAGAGTGAAGACAGCTGCCAGCACAGCGTAGAGGAAGCACTACAACAACTGCCTGATACAGTTTTTATCTGCAATGGTGTCTTGCATGATGCAGCGGCTATGCCAGAGAAAACCATTCGCCAGCTGAACAGTGAACAATTGGCGCAGCGTTTACACACTAATGTCATTATCCCTGCGCAATACTTACGCGCTTTATTTCGCTATTTGACCCGTACACCGCAGGTTAAAGTGTTAGTGCTGAGCGCCAAAGTTGGCAGTATCACGGATAATCAATTGGGCGGTTGGTACAGCTATCGTATGAGTAAAGCTGCGCTGAATATGTTAGTAAAAAACTTCAGCCTCGAAGTAAGGCGACTTAATCCCAGCGCCTGCATTGTTAGCGTACACCCAGGCACAACCGACACTCCGTTATCTGAGCCTTTTCAAAGCAATCTGCCACAAGGCCAGTTGCAAACGGCCGAGCAGACCGCGCAGCGGCTGTTAAAGGTGCGTGATGAGTTGACACTTGAGGTGAGTGGTTCTTTATTGAATTGGGATGGCAGTATTTTGCCATTTTAAATGCTGTTTGAAAGACACTTTGAACCAGTCGCTATGGGGCGAAGGGTTTGCAAATCATAGAAAGGACGTCGGTAATTGTATTTTGCAACACCGTTTCACGGCCTCCATTTGCACAATCAAATCTGCATGGGCTGGAGTGGCATGGTGAAGTTGCTCGCCTCATTAGAGATGCTGTCGTGCTCTCAGTTACAGGGTGTCCACCGCCTTAAAACGGCCAAAACATCGGAATAAAAATCACCCCCAACACCCAGAAAATACTATTCAACGGTAAGCCCACCTTAATAAAATCGCTGAATTTATAACCACCGGCGTTATACACCATCATATTGGTTTGATAACCCACAGGAGTCATAAAGCTGGTGGAGGCGGCGAAAGTGATGGCTATTAAAAACGGGGTTGGGTCGGCGCCCATCAGTTGTGCGGTCGAAAAACCGATGGGTGTCAGCAGTACCGCGGCGGCTGAATTACTCATTAACTCGCCCAACGCCAGAGCCATCAAATAGAGGACTGCGAGTACCACATGCGGTCCCAAATGGCTGACTAAACCAATGCTGTTATCCACTAAAAACTGTGCTGCACCGCTACTGCTCATGGCCAGTCCCAGCGGTAACAGGCCAGCAATTAGAATCACAATCGACCAGTCGGTGCTCTCATAGACATCATCGGCATGGATGCAGCCCGCTAAGGTCATGGCCACGGCACCGGTCAGTGCAGATAGGGCAATGGGTAACCAACCCAGCGCCGAGACGCTTACGACGGCAGTCATTACAGCGATGGCAAAAGGCGCTCGCCAACCGAACGCCTGCGTGGCTTCACGCTGCGAAATAACAATGACACTTTTATCTTTACGCAGCGCGATTAAGTCTTTTTCCGGTAAGGCTAATAGCAAAATATCGCCGATGCGCAAACGTAAACTATTGAGTTGTTTGCGTATCACTTGTCCACGCCGTTGTACGCCCATCACCGAGGCGTTATAACGCCAACTGCGGTTCAGTACCGCCAGTAGGCGTCCAGCGGCACGAGACTGCGGGGCGATCATCACTTCGGCAAGGACGGACTTTTCCTGTTTGGCGCCTTTAAGCTGAAAATCGGTTTGCGTATTGAACTCCAGCTTTTGCTCATCTTTCAGGGCTTCCAGATCAGACCACACACCGCGGGCGAGTAAAATATCGCCCTCGCGTAACTCTTCTGAACGCGGTGACCAGTACTTTTCCCCGTCACGCAGTAGCTCAAGAATATAGACATTGTAGCCTGTGCTGAGTTTGGCTTCTTCAACGCTGATACCCAATAGTTTCGAGTCTTTGGTGACTTTTAACTCGCTTATATAGTGGCCAAATTCATAGAGGTTTTCTAAATCAGCGCTGCGTACGTCAGGTAATAACCAGCGGCCTAAGGTTAGTAAATAGAGGCAACCAGCGAGCGCGCAAATTACCGCTAGGGGTAAGAATTCAAACATGCTAAAGCCTGGGTGACCCAGATCTTTGGCAATGGAATTGACCAACAGGTTAGTGGAAGAGCCAATCAAGGTCATCACGCCCATCATCTGCGCCACGTAGGACAGTGGAATTAATGTTTTCGAGGGTGCAAGGCCAACTTTGAGGCTGGCGGCAATCACGATGGGAATAAAGATTGCGACCACCGCAGTATTGTTGACGAAGGGCGCGATGACTGCCAATAAGGCAAATAGCATTAACATAAACTGCAGCGGTGAACGGGCGGCGCTCAGTAATTTTTGGATGCCTGCAAGCGCACCACTGTTTTGCAGCCCTGCTGCAAGAACAAACATAGAGGCCACGGTAATGGTGGCTGAGTTACTAAAGCCGCTTAAAGCTTCGCTTGGGCTGACCAGATTCAGTAGCGTTAAACTGACTAGAACTAGAATAGCAATGGCATCAATACGTAGTTTTTCTGTCACAAAGAGTACCATTGCTGACAGAGTAATCAGTAAAACGAGAATAATTTCAAGGGTCATAAACGTCTCACTTAACTATTGAGCTGCGCTAACCAGCCTAGCAGTATTTGCGCGATGAGCGTTGATGTTTTCGCTGCATTAAACCGCTCCTTGATGATTGGGCAAGGGGGCTAGAGTGCCGACTGTCGGGCTTAAGGGTCTGGCGTAGCCTGTTGCGCCATGCTTTTACCCAGCAGACACAAAGCTAAAGCAGCCAAGCCCAGCACGAGCAGTGCAATAGGTAAGGTGGAGAGGGAGGGTGGCGCTGCGATGCTCGCTAAAAAGCCAATAGTGGCAGCGAGTAAAAATTGAATAAGGCCCATCAGCGCTGAAGCGATACCTGCATACTGTTGTGTGTGCGCCATAGTTAAAGCGGTCAGATTGCCGGTAATTAAGCCGAGCATCGCCATGCCTAAACCAAGCAGTATGCTGTAACTCCACAGTGACTCCCAGTTCAGCTGCACTAAGCTGAGGAGTACTAGACCTGTTGTGATAAAACCGCCGAGGCCAATAAAGAGTACGCGGATCACGCTATACAGCTTCAATAAGCGTAAATTGATTTGGCTGATACCAATCATGACTAAGGCATTGGCGGCAAAGATATAGCTGAACTGGTTAGGCGATAGGTTAAACATTTCAATAAATACAAAAGGGGAGTTGTTGATATAAATAAACAAACAACCCAAGGTGCAGCTGGCTGCCAGAGTGTAAAAAAAGAAGCTGGGATTGCTCAGTTGTATAGCGTAGTTGCGCACAATACTGCGGATTGATAAGGGGACACGACGTGCAACGGGCAAGGTTTCGGGCAGTAGACGTAGGGTAAATACAGCGCAGATCATCCCGAACAGGGCCAATACCCAGAAAATGAGCTGCCATTGGCCATAGAGTAAAATCAGTCCGCCTAGCATCGGGGCAGTGATAGGAGCGATCATCATCACTTGCATCAGCATCGAGTAGATGCGTGCTGAACTTTGTGGGTCGCAGGTGTCAGTAACCACTGCACGTGATGCCACAGAACCTGCAGCAGCGCCCAGTGCTTGTAAAAAGCGTGCGATCAGTAAGCCTTCAAAACTGGTGGTCAGTGCTGCGGCCACTGAGCCAATAGTGAATAAGGTGATGCCAAAGAGCAGGGGTGGCTTGCGCCCGAAACGATCTAGCAGGGGGCCGTACAAGCCTTGGCCGATGCCTAAACCAATTAAAAATACTGAAAGAGTTTGCTGGACTTGCCCAGGGGTAATATCCAGGCTCGTAGCAACTGTAGGAAAAGCAGGCAGGTACATATCAATTGCTGCAGCCACCAGAGCACTTAGCGAGGCCAGCAGAATAATCAGTTGCACGCTGAGGGTATTTTTGGCTGCTGCTTGAGAAATAATGTTATTCCTTAAATTTGAGTCAATTATTTTTTTAACATGGCGCGAATATCCGCTAAAGCGCTATTACCACGTGCGGCTTTAACTTCTACAGGTGCTTCTTCAAGGCCTTCCCACTGTAAGTCTTCTGCCGGAAGTTCATCAAGAAAGCGACTGGGAGTGCATTCTACAATTTCACCATATTGCTTACGCTTGCTGGCAAAAGTAAAGGTTAGATTACGACGAGCGCGGGTGATACCGACATAAGCTAAGCGGCGCTCTTCTTCGATGGTGTCGGCTTCAATGCTGGAGCGATGGGGCAGAATCTCTTCTTCCATGCCCATGATATAAACGCTGGGGAACTCCAGGCCTTTTGAGGCGTGCAAGGTCATCATTTGCACACCTTCAGCACCGTCTTCGTCTTCTTCTTGACGCTCGAGCATATCGCGCAAGACTAATTTGGCGATGGCTTCTTCGATGGTCATTTCGCCTTCTTCATCGCGCTCTAAGGTGTTTTTTAATGCCTCAATTAAAAACCAGACATTACTCATGCGGTATTCACAGGCTTTTTCACTGGAGCTGTTTTGTCTGATCCAGTTTTCATAGTCAATATCGATGATCATCTCTTTTAAAGCAGCGATGGGGTCTTCACTAAAACAGCGTTGGCGCAACTTATCCATATAGTGCTTAAAGCGAGCTAAACGTTCGGTGTAACGTGCACCTAAATGCTCGCCGAGACCTATTTCTGCCGAGGCTTCATACATAGAAACTTTGCGTTCAGTGGCATAAGCACTGAGCTTTTCTAAAGTGGTTGAGCCGATTTCGCGGCGCGGCACGTTAATCACCCGCAAAAAAGCGTTATCGTCGTCTGGATTGACCAGTAAGCGAAAGTACGACATCAGGTCTTTGACTTCTTGGCGACCAAAAAAACTGGTGCCGCCTGATAAGCGGTAAGGCACTTTATGCACCTGCAGCTTGAGTTCCATAATTTTTGCTTGGTAGTTGCCACGGTATAAAATGGCAAAATCGCTATACGGGCGTTGAGTGCGCATATGTTCGGTGAGGATCTCTAGGGCAATACGCTCCGCCTCAGCATCCTCATTACGACAACGAATCACGCGGATTTCATCACCGTGGCCCATTTCACTCCACAGTTCTTTGACAAACTCGTGGGGGTTGTTGGCAATCAAGGTGTTGGCGCATTTCAGAATACGGCCAGTAGAGCGGTAGTTTTGCTCCAGCATGACGATTTTTAACGAGGGAAAATCCTCTTTGAGCTGCATTAGGTTTTCCGGTCGTGCGCCGCGCCACGCATAAATCGACTGGTCATCATCACCGACCACAGTGAACTGCGCGCGCTCTTTCACCAGTAACTTAACCAGCAGGTACTGGCTGGCGTTGGTGTCTTGATATTCATCGACCAGCATATAACGAATACGGTTACGCCATTTTTCCAGTACTTCAGGGTGGTTTTGAAAGAGTTTCACCGGTTGCAGAATTAAGTCGTCAAAATCCACTGCGTTGTAGGCTTTGAGCGTGCGTTGATAGTGACTGTAAACAATGGCTGCGGTTTGTTCTTTAGCGCCGCGGGCCTGCTCTAACGCTTCTTCGGGTAACACTAAATCATTTTTCCACTGGCTGATGAGGTTTTTAACTTCGTCAGCGCCGTCATCACCGGCGTATTCTTTTTGCATGATATCGGTGAGTAAGCTTTTAACATCAGAATCATCAAAAATCGAAAAGCCAGGCTTATAACCCAGTAGAGCATGCTCACGGCGGATGATATTCAGGCCGAGGTTGTGGAAGGTGGACACAGTTAAACCGTGGCCTTCAGCGCCGCGCAGCAGAGAGGTGACCCGCTCTTTCATTTCGCGAGCAGCTTTATTGGTAAAAGTGACCGCGACAATATGGCGTGCGGAGATGCCGCACTGTTGAATTAAGTAAGCAATTTTGCGCGTGATAACACTGGTTTTACCTGAGCCGGCACCCGCCAGCACCAGCATAGGGCCACTGATGTAGTTGACTGCTTCTTGTTGGCGAGGGTTGAGCTTAGACATGAATAAACCAGAATCGTGAAAATCATTATTCTAGCATTGAAGTGCTATGCGGCGGCTGAATCAGGCCCTGCTCACTGAGCGGAGCGCGGGATTATTCAGTGCGGCTGGGTAAGTTTTACGGTAAAAAAGAAAGGCGCTCATACAGAGCGCCTCAGTAACTCGGCGAAGACGATGCTAAAGACTTCACACAACATCATTGCAGGCGTAGCGCAGCAATCTAATTGGCTTGCTGTATCAGCCTGTAAGCGCTTGCCACAGCGCTTCGCTGCGCCGCAATGATGGAATGAATCAGTGCCTTCCTAGCATTAACGCACCACGTGTAAGAAATGCATGTGCTGCTCATACTGATCAAGGATGTCTTCAATCACTTCGCCACGTGACCAACCCATGATGTCGTAATCTTGGCCGCCTTCCATAAGGTGCACTTCAGCACGGAAGTATTTACGCTCTTCACGTTCCTCGGCATCCTCTTCACTGCTGTCTTGTGACATATGGTCAGGACGTATATAAGCACGCGCACGTACTTCGTAAACAAAGTTAGCTTCAACATTATGCTGCACTTCAAGTTTACAACGCTTATCTTCACGCTCTTCAACTTCGGCGGTATAGCCTTGTTTGCGCAGCTCTTCGGCAACCTCCTCAAAAGCCGGCACCACAACTTCATCCATAAAACGGTTGACGTGTGAGCGGCGTGGGAACATGACCATGCTGCGTAAACGTCGCTGCCAACCACCGGCCGAATGTTGTAGGCGAGGATGGTGTGTAGCGCTTTGTTGTCTGAGAATGCGCTTGGTGGAGTCCGTATCCAGAGCTTTTAATAAGCCCCAAATGGAAACCAATAGAATCGCTGAGAAGGGCAGAGCACTGGCAATAGTGGCGGTTTGTAGCGCCGCTAAACCACCGCCGATTAACAGTGCAATAGCAACAAAGCCTGTGGATGATGCCCAGAAAATACGTTGCCAAATAGGTGTTTCAGTTTTACCGCCGGACGCCAGCATATCAATCACTAAAGAGCCTGAGTCTGCTGAAGTCACAAAGAACAAAATCACCATACACACCGCAACCATGGAGAGGACGGTTGAAAAGGGGAAGTGTTCTAAGAAAGCAAATAGCGCTAAGGATGTGTCAGCGCTGACGGTATCGGCTAGGCTGGTTATGCCTTGCTTCATAATCATATAGATCGAGGTGTTACCAAATGCCGTCATCCATAAAAAAGTGAAGCCCGATGGTACTAATAAAATACCAACAATAAATTCACGAATCGTACGACCGCGAGAAACACGGGCAATAAACATACCCACAAACGGTGACCAAGAAATCCACCAGCCCCAGTACAGTAAGGTCCAGCCACCGAGCCAGTCGGTTGGGTCATAGGCATAGAGATTAAAGGTTTTGCTGACAATTTCAGATAAATAACCGCCGGTGTTCTCTACAAAGCTTTTTAACAATAACGCTGTAGGGCCCAGAATCAGAACTAGAGTTAATAAAATAACCGCTAAAATCAGGTTTAATTCTGACAGCCGTTTTACGCCTTTATCCAAACCCGTGACAACCGATAAGGTGGCCAAAGCGGTAATGCTGATAATCAGAATCACTTGGACATTGGTGCCAATGGGCAAGCCAAATAAATAGTTAAACCCACTGTTAATCTGTAATACGCCATAACCGAGGGAGGTGGCGATACCTAACACTGTGCTAATAATCGCGAAGATATCCACCGCATGGCCAATCGGACCGTAGATACGATCGCCAATTAATGGGTAAAGGGCGGAGCGTAAGGTCAAAGGCAGGCCGTGACGGTAGGAGAAGAACGCTAGAATCAATGCTACAACGGCATACACTGCCCAAGCATGCAAACCCCAGTGGAAGAAGGTGAGTTTCATCGCTTCCCGCGCAGCTTCAATAGTATTGGGCTCGCCGACCGGCGGTGCAATAAAGTGCATCACTGGTTCTGCAACACCAAAGAACATCAGGCCGATTCCCATACCGGCAGAAAACAGCATGGCAAACCAAGAGGCGTTTTTGTAATCAGGCTCACTATGATCAGGGCCAAGCTTGATATCGCCATAGCGGCTTGCGGCCATAAATACGGTGGCTATTAGAATTAAAGCCAAGGTCAGAATGTAGAACCAACTTACATTTTCTACGATCCAAGCTTGCACTTGACTAAAAAAATCTTGCGATACGTCTGGGAAAATGCTGGCGAAGCCAACCAGAATAGTAATCAGAATCGCAGATGTATAAAACACTGGTGGACTTATAGTTCTGCCAGTTTGAGTGGATGTATCTGTATCCATATGAGTTCCTTAATGGCATGCGCCATAGCTGTATAACACCATTGTTTTTAACCAAAGTTTTATAAAGAAAACTCAGTACAGTTCAATGCTTACGAGTAGTGATATACATACATTTTGCATGAAAAAGCCTCCAAATGCATGTTTTATGCATTGGAGGCTTTGTGCGTCAAGGGCCGAACTGGGGTTTAGTCAGTGCGTGATGTAAGCAACGCTGGACGTTCTTTAGTGCGTGTACGCGACTCCAGTTGCTCCAGTTGTTCGAGGCTGGGTAAGCGCTCACCCTTACGAATAATCAGGGGTTGCGGTGCCTCGCGCTCACGCGTTACGGCCGTCTCATTGCTTCTGCCAGCAAAGCGGCTGTCATCATTGCGTGGATTGTTACGTGGCTTTCGAGGCGCTCTGCGTTTTTCGTTTGCAGCGGGCGCAGCACTACGTTCTTGACGAGCAGGGCGTCCTGAGCGAGGGCTAGCAGCAGTCGCAGCGGTGTTATTAGGGCGACGGCCGCGACCTTTGTTTTGATAAGGGCTGACATAATCAACGCTATTGCCAAAGTTATCGATGGCATCATCTAAAAAAACTTCGGGATCGCGATTGGGCGGCAGCTCGGGCGCGCCTATTATAGGTGCTGCAACGCTGCGCTCAGTGCGTGGATTACGAGGTTTGCGGCTACGAGCAGGCTTATTGGCGCTATCACCTTCATTGCGCTCTGCTGGACGTTTCCCTCTGGGCTTATCTGTACTGCTGGTTTTATCAGCACTGCGCGGGGTGTTGCGAGCCGCCGCACGTGGTGGTCTTGGGGCGCGGGGTTCAGGTTTTTCAATGACTACGCTGTCGGGATCAAAGCCAAAGGTGTCACCCTCTTCAATGCTTTGGCGGGTCATGCGTTCGATGCTTTTGAGCAAACGCTCTTCATCGGGCGCCACTAAAGAAACGGCTTCACCGGCACGGCCCGCTCGGCCAGTACGACCAATGCGGTGCACATAGTCTTCTTCAACATTGGGTAGTTCAAAGTTAACTACATGCGGGAGTTGGTCAATATCTAAACCACGTGCAGCAATATCAGTTGCAACTAAAATTCGGATTTGGCCTGCTTTAAAATCAGCTAAGGCCTTGGTGCGTGCGTTTTGACTTTTGTTGCCGTGAATCGCCGCTGCTGGTAAGCCATTTTTTGATAAATACTCAGCCAAGCGGTTGGCGCCATGTTTGGTACGGGTGAAAACCAGCACCTGTTCCCACGCGCCCATGGTGATTAAATGGGCTAATAAAGCGCGCTTTAGCGGTGCCTTGATACGGTATACGCGCTGTTCGATGCGTTCTACTGTGGTGTTGGGCGGCGTGACTTCAATGCGCTCAGGATTATGCAGCAAGCGGCCGGCTAAGCTGGTGATATCAGCGGAAAAAGTGGCTGAGAACAACAGGTTTTGCCGTTTGCTGGGTAACTTGGCTAAAACTTTTTTAACGTCGTGAATAAAGCCCATATCCAGCATACGGTCGGCTTCGTCCAAGACTAAAATTTCTACGCCGCTTAAATCAATTTTGCCTTGGCCAACTAAGTCTAATAAGCGTCCTGGGCAGGCCACGAGTACATCGAGACCTTTAGCAACAGCATTAATTTGCGGGCTCATACCTACACCGCCAAAAATACAGGCGCTCACAAAAGGTAGGTCACGGGCATAGAGTTTAAAGCTGTCGTGGACTTGCGCTGCCAGTTCGCGGGTCGGTGCTAAAACCAGTGCGCGTGGTTGGCGCGGACGGTGACGCTGTTCGCGATCAGGCTGACCGTTCGGAAAAAGGCGCTCTAAAATAGGCAAAGCAAAGCCGCCGGTTTTACCGGTGCCGGTTTGTGCAGCGACCATTAAGTCACGGCCTTGCACAGCAGCAGGAATTGCCCGTAATTGTACGGGAGTTGGGGATGTATAGCCGGCAGCTTCGACGGCGTTGACCAGGGTCTGGGAAAGACCTAGGGAAGAAAATGACATGCAGTCTTCCTGTTGTCGGCGACCCGCCGACTTTGGGGCGCAAAATTATAAATGCTCCATACAAGTGCATAAGACGTATGCACCCCATCCACGAGTGATGTCCTGCGCTGGGCATCAAACTGGATGGAGGTATATTGCTATAGTGGCTCTTAGGCCGAGTTTCAGCAATTAAGCTTGAGATTATCCCAAATAGCTAAACTGGGTTCAGCTTGGTTAAGTGTGTAGAAGTGCAGTCCCGGTGCGCCGCCTTCTAGCAGGCGTTCACACATACGGCTAATGACTTCTTCACCAAAGGCTTGAATGCTAGCAGAGTCATCACCGTACGCTTCCAGTTGTTTGCGTATCCAGCGAGGCAGCTCAGCACCACAAGAATCAGAAAAACGTGCCAGTTTACTGTAATTGGTAATTGGCATAATGCCGGGCACGATTGGGATATCGAGACCTAGTTTACGCGCTCGCTCAACAAAATAGAAGTAACAATCGGCATTAAAGAAATATTGAGTGATTGCGCTATCAGAGCCAGCCTGCACTTTGCGCGCGAAATTTTGCAAATCCACTTCAAAATCACGGGCTTGTGGATGCATCTCAGGATAGGCCGCCACTTCAATATAAAAATGATCACCGGTTTCGTGACGGATGAACTCGACTAATTCATTGGCGTAGCGCAACTCACCGTTGGCCATACCCATACCGGATGGCAGGTCACCGCGTAGAGCCACAATGCGTTTAATGCCTGCGTCTTTATATAAATTTAGCAGTTCACGTAAATCTTCTTTACTGTCGCCCACGCAAGAAAGATGCGGTGCCGTCGGAATTTTAATCTCACTGTCGAGTTGTAAAACAGTGTTGAGTGTGCGGTCGCGGGTTGAGCCACCGGCGCCGTATGTGCAGGAGAAAAACTCAGGATTATAAGTGGCCAGTTTTTTTGCCGTGCTTAGCAATTTTTCATGGCCAGCATCGGTTTTAGTGGGGAAAAACTCAAAACTAACACGAGGTTGATTGCTCATAGAAATGTCCCTAAATAGCAAAGTGTATGGGCAGCCGAAAATACAAAAGGGGCAGCCGGGCCGCCCCTTTTGGGACGCTTAGTAGCGGTAGGTTTCTGGCTTGTAAGGGCCATCCACAGGCACGCCAATGTAGTCGGCCTGCGCATCGGTTAGGCGAGTGATTACGCCGCCAAAACCTTTGACCATTTCGAGAGCAACTTCTTCGTCGAGCTTTTTCGGTAACACTTCCACGGTTAATGCTGCAGCTTTTTGCTCAGCGCTTAACTGGGCGAATTTACGCTCAAATAAGTGCATTTGCGCGAGCACTTGGTTAGCGAATGAACCGTCCATAATGCGACTTGGGTGACCGGTAGCATTACCCAGGTTCACTAAACGGCCTTCTGATAACAGAATCAAGTAATCGTCATTGCGCGGATCGAACGAGCCAGCACCGGTGCGGTGGATTTTGTGCACCTGTGGTTTCACTTCTTCCCACGCCCAGTTTTTACGCATAAAAGCGGTGTCGATTTCATTATCAAAGTGACCAATGTTGCACACCACTGCGCGCTTTTTCAGGGCTTTAAGCATGCCTGCATCACAGACATTGGCGTTGCCCGTGGTGGTGACAATCAAGTCAATTTTGCCTAACAGCGCTTTATCAATGCAGGCATCAGTGCCGTCATTGTGACCGTCAATGTATGGCGAGACCAGCTCATAACCGTCCATGCAGGCTTGCATGGCGCAGATGGGGTCAACTTCAGACACTTTAACAATCATGCCTTCTTGGCTGAGGGATTGTGCAGAGCCTTTACCTACATCACCGTAGCCAATCACTAATGCTTGCTTACCGGACAATAGGTTGTCGGTGCCGCGCTTAATGGCATCGTTGAGGCTGTGACGGCAACCGTACTTGTTGTCGTTTTTGCTTTTGGTCACTGAGTCGTTGACGTTGATGGCAGGAACTTTCAAAGTGCCTTTAGCCAGCATATCCAGCAAACGGTGTACGCCCGTGGTGGTTTCTTCCGTCACACCGTGGACATTGTCTAACACTTGCGGAAAACGTTCGTGCAAAATAGCAGTTAAATCACCGCCATCATCAAGCACCATATTGGCATCCCAAGGCTTGCCATCTTTGAGGATGGTTTGCTCAATGCACCACTCGTATTCTTCTTCGGTTTCGCCTTTCCAAGCAAATACAGGGATACCTGCAGCCGCAATCGCCGCAGCGGCTTGATCTTGGGTGGAGAAAATATTGCAGCTCGACCAGCGTACTTCAGCACCCAGTGCGGTCAAGGTTTCAATCAATACGGCAGTTTGGATGGTCATATGGATGCAGCCGAGGATTTTGGCACCTTTAAGCGGCTGCTCAGCAGCGTACTTAGCGCGCAAACCCATCAAGGCCGGCATTTCAGATTCAGCAATAATAATTTCACGACGGCCCCAATCGGCCAGTGATAGATCCGCAACTTTGTAATCAGTAAAATCAGCAATAGCGCTCATTAAAGAGTTCTCCATTCGTAATTAGCGAATGGGCGCCGTTTGCAAAATATGCAGTTGTACATACAACTGGAAGGCAACTGTTTCGAGCCTGACAGGAGAATCCTGCTGCAGCGCCCCTCGAACCTGTTGGCGGTCACGACTGAGCCGTGATGCGCGGCTGATTATAGCGAGGCTTTGCCAATTGCCCAATAGCTAAGTGCTGAAGAAATGCTTTTGTCTTGGTTGATTTGTATTAAAGTGGCGCTTCAACCTATAAAAATAATGAAAGCAGGAGCAGTTATGACCATTGCATATTGGTGTGTGCTGGCGGCCATTGTGTTGCCTTATGTGGCAACCATCTGGGCGAAAGCCAGTGCCGGTAATTTTACCCCAAAAGACAATCATGATCCGCGCGCCTTCTTAGCGACTGTGCAGGGTGTCGCTAAACGCGCGAACAATGCGCAGCAAAACGGCTTTGAAATCACTCCTGCATTTGCCGCCGCGGTGATTATTGCGCATTTGGCCGCAGGTGCTGAACAAGCGCTGTTGGATCAGCTGGCCATGGCCTTTGTGCTCAGTCGAGTACTGTATACTCTGTGCTATATCGCTGATTGGGCCACACTGCGTTCTCTGGTGTGGTTTGTTGGCATCGGTTTGATTGTGAGTTTGTTTGTTGTGTCTGCCTAAGTTTCAGCGCGGTAGGTTGTCGGCAAATCTCTAATGGGGCATTGCCGCAGGCGTTAGGATGCAGGATGCTTTATTTATCATTTTTACGACAAATATAAGCATCTTGTACATGCTTTGGCTGCGGTGTAAGCGAATCAATGAGTATTTAATTAAGAAGGTGAATGTGTGCTAAAGCGCGGTGTATTGTTGGCAGTGGTATTCAGTCTGGGCGCGTGTGGTGGTGTTGATCCCAACTCTCCATTAGGCAAGCGTAAAGCGATTTTTAAAGAAATGCTTAATGTCAGCGAAGATTTAGGCGGCATGTTACGTGGTCGTATTAAATACGATGAAGCGCTGTTTGTAGAAAAAGCAATGCAGCTTGATGCCCTAGCCAAAACGCCTTGGCAGCATTTTCCTAGTATCAAAGAAGATGAGAAAACGTCAGCCCGCGATGATGTTTGGCAGCAGCAAGAACGCTTTCAAGAGCTGGCGCGTGAATTGGAGAGTACAACTGCGCGCTTAGTGGCCAGCACCACACAGCCCCCACTGAACGAAAGTGTCTTGGCCTTGCGCGTGCAATCGGTTGAGGATGCCTGCGAGTCTTGCCATAAAGAGTTTCGCGCTTATTAATCCAGAGCGTTGAGCGCTCGCGCCGCAATGGCCGAACGCTCAACACGCTGCGGTACACTTAATGCAGTGCGCGGAACGATTCCATTAGCGCTGGAATACCTGGGAACATACCGATACCCGCCATCACTGCGCAGAGCACAATAAATACGATGGATGGAATAACCCAGCGGTCCGTATGGGTCATTTTTTGCCCGCGTTCTTTGTCGCCAATGATGCCAATGTTGTCCAGTAGTACGGTTAACGACCAGCCAAATACTGGGTTTACTAGCGCAGATGAGAAAATCACAATCGCTGCTGACTGCGAGGTTTTACCTTCACGGGTCATTTGCATACCGGCTTCTAGCAGCGGCAAATACACACCCACAATCAACGCGACGCTGAGTACGGGTGGCCAGATGGCTAAGTCCATTGGATAGCCCCAAACTGCAGCAACCACACAGAGTAAACCGGTTAAAACTGCGCCAGCTGGAATCGGGCGCTTGGCAATCGCTGCCGGAACAATATAAGTGCCCCATGAGGAGGCGATATTACCGCCACCTAAAGCTGTACCAACGACTTGTCGCGCAGCGGCCACGCACATGGTGTCATCAATATTCATGATGACTTTTTTAGCGTTTTTAGGGTAGTTGAGGTGCTGGAACGCGCGGTGGCCTAAAAAGTCCGGTGACCACATCGCCACTGCCAATACAGCAAAAGGCGCTACCGCAATAAAGTGGTGCAGCTGCGGTAGACCGAGTTTCCAGCCGGTTTCTGCGCCCCACCAGTAGGCTGGATTCAGATTTGGCAGCCCCGGTTCTGTAGTGAACTCAAAAGGCGCGCCCAGCGCAAAGGCAACTACAGCAGCCAGTACCGCGCCCAAGGGGATGGCGAGCCAACGCTTACCGATATGCTCTAAGTAGGCGTACATAATGATGGTGGCCAGTACTACGGTGAAGGCGATATAACCCATATCAAAGCCGTCGGCCCAGGCATACAGATTTTTGATTTGCGAGGTCATGCCGATAAAGCCTAAAAACAGCAATAAGCCCCCACAAACACCGTCACTGGTCAGGCGCGCCAGTAAGCTGCCGCCTCGGAATACCCCCAGTACAAAGCCTAAAGCACCGATCATAAGCCCCAGCGCCATTGGGTGGCCGCCGGAGGCAACAATAATGGGCACTAAGGGGATTAACGGGCCATGGGTACCTGGTAAGTTGGCTGTTGGAATTAGAAAGCCTGAGAACAACACCACAAATAAAATCGCGGCGATAAGCATTTCATAGCGAGCATTTTCAATGACAAATGCATTAGAGAGACCTAAAGGGCCGGCAAAAGCCGCGACGATGGCTGCCACCATCACAATTTTACCAATGGTTGCAGCCAATGCTGGCACCCAGTCTTCTGCCTCAAAGCGATAATCACGAAACGGCAAATTCATCCGCCAGCGGCGTGGCGACATAATGCTAAGTTCGTGCTCTAAGTAGGCTTGACGAGAAGCAAACTCGGTACGAGGGCGGTGCAGGGCACGGTAACTTTGAGAATCATCATTTGCCATTTTGTTGCTCTTTTAATATATGCGTCAGACAAAAAGACAGGCGCAGAGCGTTACTGTGCAGTAACACAATGAACGAGCTGTCTTGGCCAATGTTTCTTATTTTTATGAAGGGCGCAGAGGCGCAGGTGGATGAGCTGTTGTGAACTGCAGCTCAATCAAGCGCGCACATAATGGACATTTGCCGAAGTGAGAGCAATACGCCTTTTGGAGGGTGTTTTTTTACTGGCATTGCTGTGTGGTGCGCGCTGTGTGTTGCCGCTGGGGTTAAAAACCATCGACGGCATGTTGTTGTAAAGTTAAAGCGGCATGTTGTACGTCTGGGTGCTGAAAAAAGGCTTGGGCACGTTGTGCATTACTGCGGCTTAAATAGCGTTGCTGTTGCCAGTCATCGGCAGTCAGTGCAGCGAGAGTATGCCAAGTATCCTCTGCTTGAGGCGTGATGCTGGGAGGTGCGCCAAGTGCCTTTAGCCAAAGACTAAAAGGTTTATATTTGGCTTGGGTAAAGGCATCGATAATACGAGTGCTGCGTTTTTGCGCAAAGCTGGGTAGCTGCTCTAAGTCAGTCGCGCTGAGTGCCAGCCAGTCAGTGAGCTGAGTGATGTAGTTTGCGGCGATCAGTGCTTGCCAGGTGTGCGCGCCTACGCCGTGCATATTTAAGTTGTTTTTATGCCCTAACCAAGTGAGGCGAGCTAAAAACTGTTGTTGGCACTCAGGGCTGTTTTGCCAACAGCTGAGGGCATGGTAGTGCTGTGCTATGGGCGGCTGGATGGTCTGACGCTGCGGGCTGCGCCAAACAACAGCCTGAAGTTGTGGAATAGCATGTCCAGATAATGCGATGGCCACGTGATCACCGACGCTTAGCTCAAGTTTTTTCAAGCGGGTTAATGAGCCCAAGCTGACTTTAGTGATGGTTTTGTCATCGAGGCTGACAGCTTTTAAATGTACGATCGGCGTGATGCGCCCACTGCGCCCTATTTTAAATGTTACATCGGTGATTGTGCTGAGTGCTTGCTGCAGTGGGTATTTTAAAGCTACAGCCCACTGGGGTGGATAAGGGCTACGCGGATGATTAATACGGCGCTGACTTTGCTTAATCACCACACCGTCACTGGCAAAGGGTAACGGCTGGTGGTACCAATACTCGCGCCAGTGTTTGGCCTCGGTCAACGTCGCGATAGGCTTGCTAAAATTATGGCTATCGGCCAAGCCCAGTTGTTGCAGTTGGCTCAGACGCTCTGGCATGGTTGCGGGGCCATCGGGCCATTCCCACACCAGTAGGCCAATTTTATCTCCATCAGTAGGGCTGATTGTTGTACGGTTGAGCAGCCCTGCGACTTGCGAGCGCGCATTATTACCACCCTGTTGTGCCTGAATATGCTGGTTTTGTCGCAAATAAAGTTCGCCTTGTAAGGTTACCTGGGCCGCTGCGTTGGGCAGCTGTTTGGGAATCGCTGCAATGACTTGAGCATGTGCGAGCCAGTTCTGCCCGCTTAAGCCGTTGCCACGACTGAGCATCTGCTGCAGTACTCCGTTTTTATAAATCAGCGTCACGGCGACGCCGTCCACTTTTGGCTGTATCCATAACCCATCGCGCTGGCTCATCCACTGCTGCAGTTCGCGTTCACTGAGTTTTTTTAAACCCATTTGGCTAAAGGGTAAGTCCATACTGCCACGCGCTGTTTGCAGCGCCGCAGTGGCAGGTTCAGGGGGTGCTAAGTCGGTAAAACAGGTGCGCCATGTGTGCAGTTGCGCGCGAGCTTGATCATAGAGTTCATCCGCGATAGTGGCTTGACCTTCACTGTGGTAACTGTGATCCCAAGCGGCAATATGCTGGCTTAAAGTATGGATTTCTTGTTGGGCTTGCTCATGTGTCCAGGCTGGACAGTGCGCCAGAACGGCTGGGCTTATCAGTAAAGAGCTGCCAATGGTTAGAGCGATGGTAATAAAACGCAACATATTAAGCATCCTTGCTAGTTATGAGTGTTAAGTGAGTGTTGATGCATTCCGTTATTGTGTAGAGCAAAGCGACATAGCCGTCTCTCGCGTTGATATACAAAGCCAATGGGATTGCTTCGCTAGGCTCGCCATGAGGTTTTGGCTGTATTCAGCCTCTTCTCAAAATCAGTGTAGTCGAGAATAATCCTCTAGTTTTATTAAGGTTCATTTAAGGCGCCAATGTTAGGCTTAAACGCAGGATGTTATGGAGCCAGAGCAATGAAAAAAATAATGTACGGGGTCGCGTTGTTGGTGCTCGCCGCTTGGGGGCTGACAGTGCTTGGGCATAACCCAACGATGGATGTGTGGTGGTGGCGTAAGCAGTTGATTTTTTTGACGGGGCTGGGCTCTTTTGTCTTGATGTCTCTGATTATGCTGCTCGCTATTCGGCCGCTGTGGTTGGAAAAACGCCTGCATGGCTTGGACAAAATGTACCGCTTGCATAAGTGGGCAGGGATCTGGGCGATTGGCTTGGCGGTGGGCCATTATTTATTGGATTTATCAAAAGATTTGCTGCGAGTATTCTTTGAGCGTGGCGCTAAAGAACCGCGGATTGAAACTTTTTTAGAAGTGTTTCGTGGCGCTGCTAAGGATTTGGGTGAATGGTCGGTGTGGATACTCGGCGTGATGCTGGTGATTACCTTATGGCAGCGCTTCCCTTACCACATCTGGCGCTATGCGCATAAAACACTGGCGGTTATCTATGTTGCGCTGGCTTTCCATGGCGTGGTCTTAGCCCCTGCGAACTGGTGGACAGGGCCGGCTGGGTTGTTATTGGCTGTCTCAACAGCTGTGGGTGTGTATGCGGCTTTTATTGCCTTGAGTGGGAAGATTGGCCATACGCGCCGTTATCAAGGCCATGTCTTAAGCGTAAAACAGCACAAGGGTGAAGTGTTGGAAGTGACCTGTCAGCTGCCGAAAAGCTGGACGCATAAACCTGGGCAGTTTGCCTTTCTGACCTTTGATCGCTTTGAAGGAGCGCATCCTTTTACCGTGTGCGGTGCTGATCAAGGTGATGGTCAGGTGACTTTTGCGATTAAGGCGCTGGGTGATTACACCACTCGTCTGCAGACAGAATTAGATGTCGGCCGCCCTGTTGCTGTGGAAGGACCTTATGGCTGTTTTGATCTGCAGTTGGACGGTAAAGGCGAGCAAGTTTGGATTGGTGCGGGGATCGGGGTTACGCCTTTTATTGCTTGGCTGCAAGCCTTGCAAGCCACGCCGCAGCAAGCGCCGAAAGCAACACTGTATTACTGCGTGAATAATGCTCAAGAGGCACTGTTTGCAGAACAGTTACAACGCTTAGTGGCAAACTTACCGAGTATTACTTTGCACCTGCATTACAGTGATCAGCGCGGGCATCTCTGTGCCGAGCATGTTTTGCAAAACCAGTCAGCCAAAACCCAGGTGTGGTTTTGTGGCCCGCAAGGTTTTGCGGATGCATTGCAAAAGGGCATGCATGAGTTAGGTTGTCCCGCGCGTAACTTTCATAAAGAGTATTTTCAGATGCGCTAAAGCGGCGGGGTGAGTGAGCGCGCACGGTGCTGCTGGGATGGTCTAGATCAAGCTTTAAAGCCGTTGCAGCGCGGTGTTGCAACGGCTGGCGGCTTGCTTAGGGTTGTACGATAGCAAGGTGCAGCGCTCAGTGTTTTTTATCAGTGTTGCGCGTTTTAGTGCGGGGATGGATTGTGGTCGGATGTGGCCGTCTAGCAGTAGGAATCACCATCTCTTTAGAGCGGTGCGGATGTCAATGTGCAGGCTGAGCTTTGTTTGAGTGGTAGATCCAGTCAATGTCTGGGTAATGAGCAAAGGCGCTGGGAAATAGGTACTGGCCACTGAACATCGGCGCATTAATGTGCTGCCATTGAGGTTGAAAGGATATTGAACTCTGCTGCAGAGCATCTGCCAGCAGGGTGGTGCAATACAAATGTTTCGTATTGCGCTCAGCGAGGATAAACGGTTGCTGTAGCTGTTGCAGCAGCCAGTTGCTGGCCTGCTGTTTGTCCTGTGATGACATAAAGCGCGGCCGCGCAATCGCAAAGCTACGGGCGCGCTTAGGGTCAATAAACTCGCTTAATGTAGAGATTAAAACCTGATTGGCACGTTGCGGATCATCATCCGTAGTGGCATGGACAATCATAGGTTGCGGCTCTGTGCTGACCACCATGCCTATATGTGAAAACTCACTGTCGCTGAGGCTTTGGATCAGATAGCTTTCGCTGGAGGTGCCTGAGCGGAATATCCAGTCACCCGCCGCTAATGGCGGCAGTTTTGTTGCTGCTAATGCGGGGTGTGCAGTAGGGGTTTGGCTGATATAGATAAAACCGCTCAAGCCCAGAGCTGCTATGCTGAACAGCGCAAAGCGTTTAGCCGAGCCGCTTAAATCAGGGAAAAAACTCAGCATCTTGTATAAGTGCTGGGCTTACAGAGAAATTTTCCAGCCATCATCGGTTTTAATCAGTTTGATTTTTTCATTTTTATCTGCGGAGCTGTCTTTTTTATAGCGGATGGTGGCGACGACAGTAGCGCGCGTTTTGTCTGTGTTGTACTGGGCTGATGAATAGCTGACATCTTTTACACCGCCAAAACTAATAGCGCGTGTACTGGTTTCAGTGAGCAGTATGGTGAGTTTGCCACGCATCAAGGACTCTTGACCTTCAACGGCATCAGCAGGGATATAGAGCGTCGCCATGACACCGTCAATATCGTTGGCTAATACCGCATTGATATATTTTTCTGCGACTTTTTCTGGCGTGTTGCTGGCTGAGCAGGCGATAAGCAGGAGTGTTGCCAGCAGCATGATGCTGTTACGAAGGACTTGCATGATTATTCCTTTAGAAAATAGAAGAAGATGTGCAGTATAGCGGTTGTCGATCATGGCGGATTTGAATTGTTAGCAAGTTTGTGTTTTTGAGCACAATTTTAGCGGTGTTGTGTGGCTGATTTTAGCGGACGCTATAACGAATTTTTGTTGTCTAGAGGGCCGGCCTAATTGGAGGCCATCTTTTACCTTCCATAGGAGTTACCTTGGTTATGCTTAATTTTGATTTTTACAACCCAACACGCATCAGTTTCGGGCAGGGGCGTATTGCTGAGTTGGATCGTTTTGTGCCTGCCTCGGCCCATGTGATGGTGTTGTACGGTGGGCAAAGTGCACAGCGTACCGGTACTTTAGATGAGGTAAAGAATGCTTTGGGTGCGCGCCAAGTGCATTTGTTTGGTGGTGTTGAAGCCAACCCCACTTATGAAAAGCTCATGGAGGCAGTCGAGATTGTTCGTGCTGAACAGATCGATTTCTTATTAGCAGTGGGTGGTGGTTCAGTCATTGATGGTACTAAGTTTGTTGCTGCGGCCGCGCTGTATGCGGATGAGCCGTGGAATATTCTGCTCAGTGGTGGTCGTGATATTAAGCAAGCGCTGCCTATGGGGGCTGTGCTGACGTTAGCGGCCACAGGTTCCGAGATGAACAATGGTAGCGTAATCACCCGTCAGTCTTTGCAAGCGAAACTGCCGTTTCATAATGATCTGGTTTTCCCGCAGTTTTCAATTTTAGACCCAACGAAGAGTTTTACCTTACCTGAGCGACAGGTGGCCAACGGTGTGGTGGATGCTTTTGTGCATGTGATGGAACAGTACTTAACCTACCCAGTGAATGCCTCAGTGCAAGACCGTTTTTCTGAAGGATTACTGCAAACTTTGATTGAGCAAGGCCCGCTTGCGCTCAGTCAGCCAGATGATTATGCGGTGCGTGCGAACCTGATGTGGGTGGCTACTTTGGCCTTAAATGGCTTGATTGGTGCCGGTGTGCCACAAGACTGGTCGACCCATCTGATAGGGCATGAGCTTACGGCCTTATACGGCTTAGACCATGCGCAAACTTTGGCAATTATTCTGCCTGCGATGATGCACGAGCGTCGTGTGCCGAAGCGTGAAAAATTACTGCAATACGCTGAGCGGGTGTGGGGCTTGGGTGACGGTGATGAAGAACAGCGCATTGATGCGGCCATTGAGCAAACCCGTGAGTTTTTTGAAACCCTTGGGGTGAAAACCCGTCTTAAAGACTATGGTCTTGCACAAGACGCGGTAGAAGCAGCACTGCAACAGCTCGAACAACACGGCATGTTGCAGTTAGGCGAGCATAAAGACATTGATCTTGCAGTCAGTCGCCGTGTGCTGGAAGCCAGCCTGTAATTGAATGCTTAGGAGTAATCTATGACCCAGTCTACCCAAGTGAATCGTCGTATCGTCTTGGCCTCCCGTCCCCATGGTGCACCCACGCCAGAGAATTTCAGGCTCGAAGAACAAGCATTGCTGACACCCGCGCCAGGTGAAGTTTTATTGCGTGCTGTGTACTTATCATTGGACCCTTATATGCGTGGGCGTATGAGTGATGCTCCATCCTATGCCGAGCCGGTGGCGCTGGGTGCGGTGATGGTGGGTGCCACTGTCAGTCGGGTGGTGGCTTCTAAACATGAAAAATTTGCCGAAGGTGATTGGGTGTTGGCCAATAGTGGCTGGCAAGATTACGCCATCAGTGATGGCTCTGATTTAATGCCACTGGGCGCTGCACCGGTAAACCCATCCTATGCGCTGGGCATTCTAGGGATGCCTGGGTTTACTGCTTATATGGGTTTGCTGGACATTGGTCGCCCGCAAGCGGGTGAAACCTTGGTGGTGGCCGCTGCAACAGGGCCGGTGGGTGCCACTGTGGGGCAAATCGCTAAAATCAAAGGCTGTCGCGTGGTGGGTGTGGCCGGTGGTGTAGAAAAATGCCGCTATGCCGTGGAAGTGCAAGGTTTTGATGCCTGTATTGATCACCATGCCGATGATTTTGCTGAGCAATTGGCTCAAGCCTGCCCGCAAGGCATTGATATTTATTACGAAAATGTCGGCGGTAAAGTCTTTGATGCGGTATTGCCGTTACTTAACAGCAAAGCGCGTATTCCGGTCTGCGGCTTGATTGCGCATTACAACGCAACTGCTTTAGAGCCGGGCCCCGATCGTTTGGCCTTATTGATGCGTACGATTTTGACTAAACGTTTGACGGTAAAAGGCTTTATCATTTTTGATGATTATGCGCCGCGTTACCCAGAGTTTAGCGCTGATATGCAGAAGTGGTTGGCGAACCAACAGATCACCTATCGTGAAGACCGTATAACGGGTCTAGCCAATGCACCGCAAGCCTTTATCGGGTTATTGCAAGGCGCTAACTTTGGTAAGTTGGTGGTGCAAGTGGGGCCTGAAGAGCTGTAACGCAGAGTGTAAGAGTGTAAGAGTGTAGCCCACAGTCGCGGTCGCCATGGTTGGATAAGCGCTAAGCTTCTGTGGGTTGCATGATTGATTTTAAAGCCACTCTATATGACTGGTTGATCAGCTCGGGCGAGCTGATGCGACGCTCAATATAGAGTCGCCCGGCCGTCAGTGTTGGTCATTATTGCGTGCTTGCCTGAGCTTATATTGTCTGCTCCACATACCATAGGTATATCTTTAGCAAATCCGTACTTGAGGAGAGCTGCGCAAGAGCGCTGACGGTCAAAGGTTCAGGGCTGCACAGCCTCCTAGGCCGAATGCTAGTAGGCTTCGGAGTGCTGGCTTGATAGTAGTTGTGCGCGGTAAACAAGAGGTCATAGATGCTGTCTGATGCTTTCTTTAATCGCCCTGCGCTTGAATTGGCGCCCGATTTACTGGGCAAGGTGATTCGTCATTATCATCAAGGGGTTTGGCTCAGTGCGCGGATTATTGAGACAGAAGCCTATTTGTTAACAGATAAAGGCAGTCATGCTTCGCTGGGTTACACCGAAAAACGCCAAGCGTTATTTGCCGATGGCGGCACTATCTATATGTACTATGCGCGCGGCGGTGATTCGTTGAACTTTAGTGCCAAAGGTCCAGGTAATGCGGTGTTAATTAAATCCGGTTATCCGTATTTTGATGCAGTGTCGCCTGAGTCCACTTTAAGTATTCTGCAGGCCAATAATCCTGATCGCCAAGGGCGGCCACGTCCGCTGGAAAGATTGTGCAGCGGGCAAACTTTGCTGTGTAAAAGTTTAGGTTTGCAAGTGACAGACTGGGACAATCGGCGCTTTGATGCGCAGCGTTTGTATGTGGACGATTGTGGTCTACGTCCGCGAGAGATTATTCAAACCCGACGTTTAGGCATTCCGCAGGGTCGCGATGAGCATTTACCCTACCGTTTTGTTGATGCCGATTACGCGGCGTACTGCACGAAAAATCCATTACGCCGCGGCCAGCGCGAGGGCTATGACTTCTGGCGATTAGAGGCCGCGACAACAGCAGCTAGCTTTTGCTTAAAACATGCGCGGCTAAGGTGCGGATCGAGCCCAATTGCTGACTGATCAATAACAGTTGTGTCTGCAGTAAGCGTAAGGCATCGTCTTCCTCTTCTGGCAGGTCACGTAAACGATAGGATTGTTGCTGCTCAGCCTCACTGTGCACCTCAATAGGCTCACGTTTAATAAGCTGTTGGGCAATCTCCTCAAGACTCTCGGCCAGTTGTTGTGCTTCTTGATTTAAGAGTGGGTACGTGGGTGCGTCTGCGAGTTTTTCACGGTGCGCACCCAGCGCTGAAATATAGCTGAGTAAGGTGTGGGTCAGCAGTAAAAAACGAAAACCAATATCGGTTTGGCGACGGAAATGTCCCGGCTCTTTAAGCATATTGGTCAAGGTGCTGGACAGAGCTGCATCGGCATTGTGCGCATCGCGGCGGGCCACTCGATAGGCCATATCATCGGTTTTACCTTGGGTGTATTCCTGCATGATTTGTTTTAGATAACGGCCATTACTGCGCAACGTTTGCGCAAGCACCACGTTTAAACGGCGACCTTGCCAGTCGGGCAAAATAAAAAACACCGCCAAGCCCGCAATCGCGCTGCCAATTAAGGTGTCGGTTAAGCGTGGCAAAAACAGGTTATAACCATCACCGACTTGGTTAAAGCAGAACAGCACCATTAAGGTGATAAAAGCGGTGGAGATTTTATAGTGGCTGGTACGCGTGGCGAAGTAGACTACACCGGCGGCCACGGCAATCAGTGATTGCACCCATAATTCTGGAAACAACTCAAACAACACCCAGCTGGCGGCCAGGCCTAAAATGGTACCGAGAATACGTTCCACTAAGCGAATTCGAGTTGCGCCATAATTTGGGCGGCAGACAAATAGCGTGGTCAGTAAAATCCAGTAACCTTGGCTGGCATGCAGTAATTGCATCACGCCATAGCAAGCCGCCACAGCCACACTTAAGCGTAGTGCATGACGAAACAATAATGAGTGAATACTAAAATGCTGGCTGATACGCTCGAACGCTTCTTTTAAGGTCTTTGGATCGCGATCAAAAATGGTGTTGTCTTGGGTTAAGGCCAGTGCATCTGGGTTGGCCGCGTCGCGCAGTAAGTGATCGAGGGTGCTGAGGTTGTTGGCTAACGCCCGCAGTGAGCGTAGTAGGTCGCGCCACTCGGGGTTGTTTTGCTGTTTGAGATAGGCAATCGCCGCTTGTAAATCTTCCAGCGCAGCGCTGTGTCCGCCACCGTAGTCAAAGGGCTGGCGCAGCTCAATGGCTTTGGCCAGCGCTTTACAGCCGTCGCCTTGCTGGCGCAATAAACGTAGACAACGAAACAGGACATCGCTGTGGAAAAACGCTTCGCTCAACTCTTGGTAAGGGTAGTGTGACGAACTGGCGCGCTCGTGGATGTCTTGGGCTAGAAAGTAGAGCTTTAAATAGCGGTTAACCTTGCTATTACTGCGTCCGCCAACGCGGTGTAAAATAATACTTTTTGTGTCATTTAAAGCGGCAACCACACGGCTGTTTTGTTTGGCAATGGCTAAACGATGGCCTTCGATATCCATATTGCGCAAGGGTTCGAAGAGTGCTGATTTGGCTTTTAAATAGTGGCATTGCTCACGAAATAGGCGCGCTAGACTATGCTGCAGAGGTTGCTGGGAAAAAATTCCATACCATAAAACCGAGAGCACGCCGTAAATGGCTGCGCCAGTGACCAAGAGCACGGGTTGCTGCCATAAAGATGCCTGTGCGTTAGCGCTTTGCTCTAGGCCAATCATGGTATAGATCGCCAGAATTAAAGTGGCGTAGGCAACCGTTGCATAGCGCTCGCCTAGTGCACCCAGCATAATTAAACAAAAAGTAGCAGCGGATAACGCGCTGACAAATAACCACGGATAGGGGTGCAGTAACTCCACAGCCACTGCGGTCATAAAAAAACAAATCAGGGTGATGCAGACGGATAATAATCGACCTTGCCAGCTGTCATCGGATTCGGCTAAGGCGCTGGCAATCACACCCAAAAACAAAGGTGTGAGCAGTTCCATTTGTGCCTGATACCAGCACCATGCCATAGAGCCTGCCAGTGCGATAAAAAAACGCAAACTGGGGCCGAAGCGTTCAAGAGCCCATAAACGCCGTAGAGAATGGCTTAGCGAGATCGAACCCATAGATATTCCTTGTGCCAGTCGAGGGTTAGCAGTACCCATAAAACAAGTTTTTAGGCTGGCACAAGATGGGTAAAACGGCAAGCAAGCGCTGCATGCTTAGGCTGATTTCTTCCATATACTTTGATCTTGCAGGCTGTGAGTGGGCACATAGCGTGGCTGACCATTCATGGCCTCAAGCTCTGTGGTGCCTGCTAACTGATCAACGATCCGATAACGGATGCCGTAGCGTGTATCTTCGATTGGGTAGAGCAGGCTGATTTGCTCGGCCAGTTCATTCAGGGTGGACATCATGTAACTCCATATATGTATGCGGTGACAGCTTTATAGCGGCTTTGAGTTACAAAATGATGAAGGGTTCCTCGATTTTAGAAAAAGCTGTTGCTAAACAATGTGTTAGGGCTTTTGTTTGCAGGCGTAGCGGGGTGTTTTGCTTGGCTATATCAACTTTTGTTGATATAGCTGTTGTCGTGCCCACTTTCTGCGATTAAACTGCGCTCCTTATGAGTACTTCAATGACATTGCCAATGCCCCGTTCTGCGGATGCTTTAGCTGCTTTTTGCAAAGCGGCTGGTGAGCCGTTGCGCCTGAATATTTTGCGCGCGTTGAGTAATGATTCTTTTGGTGTTTTAGAGCTGGCGCATATTTTTGCCACGGGGCAATCGGGCATCAGCCATCATTTAAAAGTGCTGACCCAAGCGGGCTTGGTGACCTCACGGCGTGAAGGCAATGCAATTTTTTACCGGCGCAGCTTGCCGCACACTCAAAGCCCTGATGAGTCGTTGCATAATGCCTTATTGACCAGTCTCGATAACTTGCCGGTCGCGGCAGAGGTCGCGTTACGCATTAAGCATGTGCATGCTCAGCGTGCGCAGGCCAGCCAAGAGTTTTTTGAGCGTATGGCCGGTGATTTTCAAAGTCGCCAAGATTTAATTGCCGGCTTGCCACAATTTCGCGACAGCCTCTTAGCTTTATTGGACTCATTGACCTTTGCCAAAGACGCTACGGCAATTGAAGTGGGCCCTGGCGATGGTGGCTTTCTCGCAGAATTATCCAGCCGTTTTCAGCAAGTGCAGGCTTTAGACAACAGCCCGCAAATGCTTGAGTTGGCACGGCAAACTTGCGTTAAGCGGGACTTGCACAATGTGCGCTTACAATTGGCCGATGCGTTGCATGATGACGTTGCGGCCGCAGATTGCGTTGTGGTCAATATGGTTTTGCACCATTTTGCTGCACCGGCGGATGCCTTGTGTCAATTGGCACGCTTGGTGAAGCCAGGCGGTAGTTTATTGATCACCGAGTTATGCCGACACGACCAAGATTGGGCCAAGCAGGCCTGCGGCGATCTATGGTTAGGTTTTGATCAGGATGAACTGGCCCAGTGGGCCGATGCCGCAGGATTGATACCCAGTGAAAGTCTTTACTTGGGTTTAAAAAACGGCTTTCAAATTCAGCTGCGGCATTTTGCCAAGCCGGATTCACGAAGCACCCTCACGCACCGGTAGTTAAAGGAACCGACATGAGCGAATA
>JAAYFI010000013.1 GCA_012728315.1 Gammaproteobacteria bacterium | reverse complement strand
GATAGAGGCCATTACCGCCGTGGTCATCTTAAGAGAGGGTGTGACAATTACTGAGGAAGACTTGCTTGAGCACGCACGTCCACATCTGGCCAGCTTTAAACTCCCTAAAAAAGTTGTTTTTAATACAGCGCTACCAAAGAGTACAGCTGGGAAAATATTAAAGCGCGTATTGCGTGAGGAGCTTCAGGCATGATCGAGCACGATGAGAACACCCAGTTATTCTACGAAATGATTTCCCGCTTTTTAGCGCAAGAAGCTGATCCGCATTACGACGATTGGGAAGCCGCAGGGCAAATTCCACGAGATTTTTGGTTGAAGTTAGGTGAGGCAGGCATGCTTGCCATCGATCTGACCGAAGACTATGGCGGCACGGGTGCCGACTTTGGCATCACTCAGTTGGTGCTTGAAGAAATCTCCCGCCGTGGTTTTGGTGGCTTGGCCAGCGCTTATAACATCCATGCCAATATCGTTATTCCTTATGTCGAGCACCTGGCCAGCGCAGCGCAAAAGCAACAGTGGTTACCGCGCATGGCCACGGGTGAAGTGATGAGCGCCATAGCTATGACTGAGCCGGGTGCGGGCAGTGATTTAGCCAATATAAAAACCCGCGCTGTACGCGTTGCTGATGGCTGGCAACTGAATGGTTCAAAGATCTTTATTACCAATGGCATGATCGCCGATATGGTGATTGTCTGCGCTAAAACTGATCCTGCGGCTGGCGCTAAAGGGGTGTCGCTGTTTTTAGTGGATAGCGCTTTGCCGGGCTTTTCGCGCGGTCAACCCATTCAAAAAATCGGTCAGCATGCCAGTGATACCGCAGAGCTGTTTTTCCAAGATATGGTGCTGCCTGCTGATGCGTTGTTGGGCGAGGAAGGCGCAGGCTTTGCCTATTTGATGCAGGAGTTGCCCCGTGAGCGACTCGGTGTTGGCGCACAAGCACTCGGTGCCATGGAGGGCGCATTGGCGTTGACCCTCGACTATGTCAAACAGCGCACAGCATTTGGCCAAACCATTGCTAGCTTTCAAAACACCCGTTTTAAGTTGGCTGAAGTGCGCGCGCAAATTGATATGGCGCGTGCGTACTTTAATCATTGCGTGAGCTTGTATCGCCAGCAGCGCATGACCAGCACCGATGCTGCGGTGCTTAAACTGCAGTTAACTGAAATGCAGTGCAAAACCATTGATGAGTGTTTGCAGTTATTTGGTGGCTACGGTTATACCCTGGAGTATCCGATCTCACGTTTTTATGTGGATGCGCGGGTGCAAACCATTTACGCGGGGACTTCGGAAATTATGAAAGAAGTGATTGCCCGCTCAATGCTTGGTAAATAACACATAATACAATAAGGATTAAGCTATGAAATTTAACTCGGTGGTGATTGTTGAGGGTGTGCGCACCGCAATTGGTGGTTTTGCTGGCAGTTTGTCGGCGTTAAGTCCCGCAGAGATGGGGACCGCAACGGCGCAAGAAGTGATTAAGCGCAGTGGTGTTGATGCCAAGCAGATTGATCATGCAGTTTATGGACATATTATTACCACTGCCGCGCAAGATGCCTATTTAGCTCGGCATATCGCAATTAACTCAGGCTTAGCTGAAAGCTCTGCGGCATTTAACGTCAATCGTCTGTGTGGTTCAGGGCTGCAAGCGATTATTTCTGCAGCGCAAATGATTGAGGCCGGCGACAGTAAGCTGGCGCTGGCCGGTGGTGCTGAGTCCATGAGCCAAGGCGCCTATATCTTGCCCAAAGTGCGCTCAGGCTTACGCATGGGTCATAGTACGGTGCAAGATTTAACCTTAGGGATTTTAAGTGATCCTTTTGATACCGGACATATGGGCGTCACCGCTGAAAACATTGCGCAAAAATACGGTTTTACCCGCGAACAACTGGATAAGTTTGCTTTAGCCAGCCATCAAAAAGCTGCGGCAGCCACCGCAGAAGGTCGTTTTGCTGAGCAGATCGTGCCAGTTACGGTGAAAAAAGGCCGTGAAGATGTACTCTTTGCCACCGATGAACATGTGCGTGCGCAGGTGTCTTTGGATGATCTGGCGAAGCTCAAACCGGCGTTTAAGAAGGATGGTTTGGTCACCGCAGGCAATGCGTCAGGCATTAACGATGGCGCTGCTTCGTTGTTGTTAGCGGATAAAAAAACTGCCGCTGAGCTGGGTTTAAAGGTGCGTGCGCGTCTGCTGGCGAATGCTTTTGCTGGTGTGGATCCTAAGTTTATGGGCTTAGGCCCGATTGCCGCAGTGCCTAAGGCTTTAGCGCAAGCCGGTTTAAGCATTGCTGATATTGATGTGATTGAGTCCAACGAAGCTTTCGCTGCGCAAGCAATGGCCGTGGCGCAAGAGCTGGGCTTTCCTGCTGAAAAAGTGAATCCTAACGGTGGTGCGGTCGGAATGGGTCACCCGGTGGGTGCAACCGGTGCGATTTTAACT
>JAAYFI010000012.1 GCA_012728315.1 Gammaproteobacteria bacterium | reverse complement strand
GAGTTAGCAGACCTCGCCCAGTGCGTTCCCCGTACGCACGGGGATGAACCGAGTGGATGGCTGCATCCGTGCTTGGCACCGGTGCGTTCCCCGTACGCACGGGGATGAACCGAGTGGATGGCTGCATCCGTGCTTGGCACCGGTGCGTTCCCCGTACGCACGGGGATGAACCGCCCGCCCGCAAAACTGACCTTGAGGCCATTGTGCGTTCCCCGTACGCACGGGGATGAACCGCGCGTTTATCGCTGGCACTCAGGTGGCAGACGGCGTTCCCCGTACGCACGGGGATGAACCGAGCCATGTGCGGCAGTCTGCATTAGCAGAGGAGCGTTCCCCATACGCACGAGACTAAACTATGCAGTAGTTGCTCAGAGTTATCTAAACCGCTTTCCTAGTGCTGCGACGACCAGCAGTGCACCGGCTAAAACAGCAAAAGCAGCATTTAACGAGCTGTAATGAGCAACCGCGCCCATCATGGCGGGGCCCACTAAAACGCCAGCAAACCCAATGGTCGTGGCGGCTGTAATCGCTAGATGGCTGGGCATATGGGTTTGTTGGCTTAAAGATGAAATCAGCACTGGCGAGACATTGGCGCAGCCTAAGCCGCACAGCCCATAGCCCAGCAAGGCAACACTCCAATGTGGACTGATAATGCTTAGGGTAATACCACCTGCAGCCAATAAACCACCCGCTATTAAAAGGCGGACTCGGCCAAGTGTTTCTACAAGCGCATCACCGAAGAAACGCGCTATAGCAACCATTGCGGCAAAGCTGGCATAGCCTAATCCTGCTTGCGCCGTGGCAATATGTTTTTCTTCAATTAAAAACAGTGCGCTCCAGTCTAAAATCACCCCTTCAGCAAGATAAACAATAAAACACATCAAACCCACCAGTGCTATCCAGCTGTTAGGCCACATAAAGGTTTCTGCGCTTGGCAGGGTTCGCTCATCTAAATAGCCTTTTACAGCGTAGAGACTTAAGGCCAGCATCATAACCATAACGCTTAAAGTGCTATATAACGCAGACAATCCTAGCATGAGCAAGCCAATCATGAGGGTCGCGCCAACAATAGTGCCAACACTAAACATACCGTGGAAATTAGACATCATGCTGCGATTGGCGCGATTCTCAATGCTTAGACCTTGGATGTTGAGGACAACATCAAGCACGCCAAGGGAGCCACCAAAACAGAATAAAGCCGCGCCCAACAGCCACAGTGATGAGACCGTGGCTATCGCCAATAAAGCAATCAGCAAAATCAGAGTAAGCACAAATAAGCAGCGGCGTATGCTGAAGCGATTGGTGAGCAGAGCCGAGACCGGCATGCAGCATAGTGAACCTACGCCAATGCAGAGTAACATCAGGCCAAAGGTGGCATCGCTCATGGGGATTCTTAAGCGCACATAAGGCACCAGTGGCGCCCAAATGGATAAGCCCATACCAGCAATAAAGTAGCCTATCCGGGACGCGAGGATATTTACAAACAATGTGTCACGGTTCAGTTTTATAGCAAACATTAGGGTTTAACGCTTAGAAAGTAAGGAAGGTTGTCTAAAAGTGCAATGAGCACAAATGCAGTCATCCGTGCTCAAAGCTATAGAGCAAGTAAACATGCGGCAGCGCAGTCAGCTGATCCATAGCGTTTTAAATCAAGGCGTAAAGGGTGGTTATCACATCAGTGTTAAGAGAAATATAAATACACATGGGCTGACGTGGTATATTACGCGCAATTAATTGTTTTGCGATGTGTATTATGAAGTTTGTTCATCAGCGTGAGTTTTTGCATGAAGGGGATACCGTAGTTATTCAATGCTCACAAACCTGCAATATTCGTCTTATGAGTGATGCTAATTTCCGCAGTTTCAAAAATGGTGGACGGCACACCTATCATGGTGGAGCTTTTGATCGCTTTCCTGCGCGTATTCAAGTGCCTAGCACGGGTTTTTGGAATATTACCTTAGATACGGTAACGCGCCGTGCAATCAGTGTAACGCGCAAACCGCAGTTCACTCATAAAATTAAAATTGTGCGCAATAAAGACAAATAAAACGGTCATGTGCCGCATGGTTTTCTAGCCCAGTGCGGTATCGAGAAACATCATGACTGCAAAGCCGGCCATCAGTCCGGTGGTTGCTGCAGCTTGATGGCCATTGCGCTGGGTTTCTGGGATAACCTCATGGCAGACGACAAAGATCATTGCGCCAGCGGCCAGCCCCATACTGATGGGGTAGGCCAATACGAGGCTGCTCGACATAGTAAAACCTAGCATGGCGCCAAAAGGCTCTAATGCGCCTGTTGCTGCGCCAATAAGGAAAGCTTTGCTGTTGTTTAGTCCTGCGCTGCGTAACGCTAAGGCCACAGCAAAGCCTTCAGGAATATCTTGAATAGCAATGGCTAAAGTCAAAGGTAGGCCGATTTTCAAATCACCATGGGTAAATGAAATACCAATGGCCATCCCTTCCGGCAGGTTGTGTAGCGCTATGGCAAAGACAAACAGCCAAATACCACCGAGGCGTTGACATTCTGGGCCGCAGAGCGCGGAATTGGCCTGTTGATGAGGGGTGAAGTAATCCAGCCCCAGCATCATAATGGTGCCCAGCCCCAATCCCAATACCACAATAAAAGCCGCGAAGAAACGTTGGTTTAAGATCTCTTGTGCTGCTTCAATGCCAGGTAGAATCAATGAGAAAGCACTGGCGGCCAGCTTCATGCCTGCAGCAAAGCCGAGCAAGCTGTCTTGCGTGCGTAGGCTGATGGTGCGGGTGAAATAGATGAGTAATGCGCCGAGTGTTGTTGCAATAAAGCCTGCTAAACCACCGCTGAGTGCGTAGCGAAAGTTGTCCAGCTGTAGGCCTTGAATGATAGAGATCAGGAGCAAGAGCGCGATCAGCAATACAATAATGGCAAAACTGAGCGTTAGCCAAGGTTTATTGCGTGCTTGAGTACGCCAAGCATCGATCAGTTGCTGTTGGGCTGTATGATGTGTACGCATTGCTGCACCTCTCAAGCTGATCTTGAGTGTACGAAACTGTTGCCTATTAGAACAGTGGTGCGTTGACTCTTTCAGCCTAAGATGGTGTTATTGAGCGTTATAAATAAAAATGCCCCGCTTAAAGCGAGGCATTTTATGTAGCAAGTGACGCTAAATTACACTTCTAATACAGGAATCGTTGCATTCGCAGCGGCTTCTTTATAAGAGGCAATTTGGTCGAAGCTCAGGTAGCGGTATACATCTGCAGCCATGCTGTCGATGTCTTTCGCGTACGCCATGTACTCTTCAACAGTTGGTAACTTACCAATGATTGAGGCAACAGCCGCAAGCTCAGCAGAAGCCAAGAATACGTCAGTGTTGTCACCTAAACGGTTCGGGAAGTTACGTGTAGAAGTAGAAACTACAGTCGCACCTGTCTCAACACGCGCTTGGTTACCCATGCACAATGAGCAGCCTGGCATTTCCATGCGCGCGCCTGCTTTGTTGTAAATGTCGTAGTAACCTTCTTCGGTC
>JAAYFI010000001.1 GCA_012728315.1 Gammaproteobacteria bacterium | reverse complement strand
TTCGAATCTCACCTCCTCCGCCAAATTTAAAAAAACCTCTGAGAAATCAGGGGTTTTTTTTCGCCTGCAGATCGCGGTATACACATTGGTATACAAGCTGTCCTATCTATAAGACACATTATTCTTTAGCTTGCCCCCGGCTTTAGCTGGATATATTTCGAGCCTCTTCACATGTGAGCGCTCTCCTCTCAAATTCTGGATGCGCTCGGTTTAGGGCTGCGTCTCTCCCCGGTTTTTGTTGGGCAAGCAACCTTGCGTGAAAACTTGGTGCACTACGTTGCGCCACCTTTTGCACAGGCGCCTCACATTCTTGATGGGCTAAGCACTTTTGAAGCCGTAACACGTGGTGCTGAGCCTCTGGTCCGTGCGGCAGTCATCGCCTTTGGCTTTGTGTATATTCATCCCATGCGCGATGGCAATGGACGCCTGCATCGTTTTCTAATTAAACAGCAATGCTTTCCAACAAAGACTGAGTCGAACAGTACGGTAGTAGCGTTCAATATACGCATTCTGCTGCGGGCTAGCAGGCTGAATAAAGTCCAGTTGAAAATCCTGCTAGCAGCCCAAACCCCAAGCTTTCCGCTGATGTCATGGCGAATTGAGTTTGGTAAGCCTCGCCATTCAATAATCTGATCCAGCACCCAGATCACGCGCTCTGCCGGTAGCGAGAGATCAACCTCAATGCCCAAGCCTTCGCGATTAAAAACATTGATGATATTCAGCAGCCGCTAATTGCAACCAGCACTGAGCTGATCATGCATAAAGGTCCATTGACCAACTGACATTAATAGCGTCAATAGCGTCAATAGCGCCAGGGACGACTACCCTCGCCGGCTTGTAAGATACGCAGTAAATCCTGTACTTAGCTCGAGTTGCCAAGCAAAAATTCTCGGCTAATCCTTGTGCGCATGATTGGCGATGCCAAACGGGATATGCACTGAGGGCAGCCGTGCAGATGCGGGCTCGAGATGCAGCCTTTGATCATCAAAGAAAATATGAGGTTGCATAATATCCAGAACTTTAGACTTCTCAACGCCGCCCATAAAAAAAGCCTCATTAACAGTAATATCCCAAGAGCGCATGGTATTAATCACCCGCTTATGGGCTGGCGCATTGCGCGCGGTAACAATAGAGACCCGCAAAATAGGCGTGTATGTGGGGTCTTTTTTACGTTGCTGCTGTTCCATTTTCTGAATAGCCGCAATGCGTCTTAGAAAGGGCGTGAGAGGCCCCGGTGTGTGCGGAATATCCTGACGTAAGGTTTCATGTTGATGAAACCCATCCAGATCTTGTTTCTTATAAACGGTTTCAGCTTCATCATCGACTAATACACCATCAAAATCGAATGCAATCCTCAGCTGTAAATCGTCGTTATCATCTTCAATCTCGCCCTTTAAAATTTGCCCAGCAGGGTGCCCTGCTGCAACCGCCTTTTTAACGTCTTCAGCATTGGCTGATAAAAACAACTCAATATCAAAAGCAGGAATATAAGAATGCGGAGATTTACCCTGCATAAAAACAGCTCGCGTAATGGGTAGCCCATAATGTTGAATAGAGTTCATCACTCGCAAGCCAGTGTCCGGGTCATTGCGCGATAATAAAATCACTTCCACCGGTGGATCATCTGGATTGAGCTGATTCAGCGATAAAACGCGGCGCACAAATGGAAAAGCCACGCCTCGCTCAAGCGGCTTATCTTGATTAGCACGCTGATATTCACGATAAACCTGCTCGCCTTCTGTTCTAAATACTGCATCAGATTCTGATAAATCGAATAAAGCGCTGGAGGCTAAGCCAATAACCAGCCGGCGACTCAAATCAAAAGCCATAGATAGACCTATACAATACGTTTATTTAGCAGAAAAAAGGCAAGCATGCCCTGTGCGCTCGTAGCAGAAAGCAAATAAAAACTTGTTGGTGAACTATAGCAGGATGGCAAAGGACTTATCTCGATAAAACGAGCGATGTCAATTGAAGAGCATAAGGCTATGCCGGTATCGCGAAGGATGGTGTGAGCTAAAGACTGCGCTTACCCAGCCTGGGCAAGCGCAGTTCTTTATTTAGTAGGCGCTATTAGAGCTTAAGCAGTTTCGATCAGTAGCCAAGGTATTCCAGGCATCAACAAGAAGTTTACTTTCTAAACCTATTGACGCTGCACCAGACTGTTCTGACATTTGCATACTGTGATTGATTGCAGTGATTTGCGCTGCAAAGTAGCGACCCATTTTTTTAAATACTTTTAGATTATCCATATCCTTACCCCTTTTTTATAATTTCTATACAGCAAACACTGTAAAGTCTCCCGAAAACGAGACAAAGCAATAGATTGCTCATCATAAAAGCAGGTGGTTTGCAGAAATAAAGCAGTACTGAAATGTAGATCAGTATTGAACCTAGGCTTCATTGCGAAGCATTGGTATAGCATTTTGGATTATGCGCGAGCAATAGCTCTGAGGCGTACCGGTGATGTCTTTCTCTGTACCACGCCACTCAATCAAATAGTCGTTTGAGTCGGGATAGGCGTATAAATATACAGTACTCTTACAGAAAAATCAAGTAGCATGCTGGGAATGTTTTATCAAGCCATTAAAGACAACTTTGCGCACATCGAATGCTCCCATGTGCGCAAAGCTGCTTTCTTGAACCCGTTATAGATATCGAGCTCAATGCGCCTTATTTATAGCAAAGGCAAGGTGTAAGCTAAGATCAAACGGTTATCGTCCAAGTCTTTCGTGATATTGGAACGTACTGTTGAGTTTCTCCAGCGCACATTAAAGTTTTTCAATGCGCCGGTTTGGAAGGCGTAAGAAATATCGAAGTCACGCTCCCACTCACGACCTTCTTTACCACCACCTAAATCAGCACCGGTACCTTTAACGTAACGGTTGAACATGGTTAGACCTGGGATGCCTAGGCCGGCAAAGTTGTAGTCGTGACGCACTTGCCATGATTTTTCATCTTTAGCACCAAACTCACGGTTGGCAATAAAGTTGACTAAGAATGGGTCTGTGCCTTGCATGTACGCATAGCCGGTATCACCCGTCATTTTCTGGTAACCCAAGCCCAGCTTATTAAAGCCGAAGCTGTAGGTCATCATGCCGGAGAAGGCTTTGTTATCGACGTTAGTTTTGCCATCATCAGTTGAGCGAGAGACACGCAGGTCAGTTTTTAATGAGCGCTGATCACCCAGTGGTAATAGATGTACAGCAGTCAGGATGTGCTGCTTATACAGATTTTCTAAACGACCAAAGTTATAGCCGGTGGTTAACGAGTCGTTCCACTTGTAATCAAGGCTGGCCAAGTCAAAAGAATTGCTGGTCTCATCAGCGCCCGCTTTAAACTCTATGCCTTTCTTGCCAGCAACGTTCATGCTCATACGTTCGCGATCAGTCGAGTTACGGTAGTTAACCCGATCAATATGACCTAAGCGAGCAGTTAGACCGTCAATTTCATTGGAGGTTAACAAGCCACCGGTGAACATTTGCGGTAGCAAGCGACCTTCAAGGTTGGCTTGAACTGTTGGTAAGCGTGGCATCAAAGTACCTACTTGCAGAACTGTTTCAGACAGTTTTGCTTTAGCCGTACCACCGAGCTTGCCGAAGTTATCAACTGATTTGCCATTACTGCGTTGCGGGAACGAGTCAGGACTACGATTTGGACCAGAATCCAGCTTAATACCTGTAGCTGCATACACATCCACACCAAAACCTATGGTGCCTTCAGTGAAGCCGGACTGATAGTCAAGGATAATGGCTTGTGACCATTCTTCCTTAGTTTTATTTGTATCATTGCTAAGACCACTACGCGTATCCTGATTCATATACAGGTTACGGAACCCCAAGCTGGCGGTGCTGTCATTAATAAAGTCAGCCGTGGCGAGCGATGGTGCTGCCATAAAAATGCTACCAGCAGTGGCTAAAGTAATAGCGCGTGCTAATGGTGAAAAAATCATTCGATTACCTTGTAGTTAAGCAGATCAATAAAATAATGGGGTCTTAATTAGACCCCACTCGCCATATGTTACTGATATTTAATCGGCAGTGTAAGTCCGCGAACGCAAAGCATCGGGTTTTAAGAAGTCTTTTTCCCCAACATTATCGTGATCACCCAATAAGCGGCCTTCAACTTCCAAACCGTAGTTGGTGTGCTTATGGAAGCTTTCTAGATACTTTTCACGCGTCTCTTTCACGTTACCGGTGTATCGCGGCTCTTGCGGGCGCTCTTGGCTGTTGATGTAATAAGCCACATCCCAAGCCTCTTGATCGGTCAAACTATTGGGGCGGCCCAAAGGCATATTGTGCTTAACAAAAGATGCCAAAGTGAAATTGCGTGAAATACCTGCACCCCAGTTATATGAGGTATCACCCCAAACCGCTGGGAACACCACTTTGCCATTTTGAACTAAGCCAGCACCAGTATCAGAGTGGCATAGACTGCAGTTTTCTGCGTAGATTTTTTCGCCGCGTTTGTAGTCCATTTTCTGAGCAGGCTCAGCAAGATTCGGGTAGCCACGGCCATACATATTACCGCCAGGCTGATAAACCGGTACGCCTTTCGCCAGCCACTGGTGATATGCCGTTAAAGCAACCATATCATCACTACCGTACTCGGGCGGCTTGCCGTTCATCGAGTAACTAAAGCAACCAGCAATGCGCTCTTCTAGGTTGTTGACATGGTCATTTTTAGGACGATAGTTAGGTAGCGTCACTGCTGCTGGCCAAACAGGGCCTGCGAAAGGTAAACGGCCTTCGCCCATGTGGCAGCTGCTGCAGTTCATGTTGTTAAAAACATTTTTACCGCGCAGCTGCTGCGTATTCATAAACAGATCATAACCACGACGAATGACACGCTTCAGCTCTGGATGGAAGTTGCTCTTTTCCAGATCTTCCATGGTAGGCGGAACGTGTACGTACTCGCCTTCTTTGACTTCGGGGTTATTGACTGGAAAACGCTGCTCAGCTTGCGCAGCAAAACTCAGTACACTTGCGGCCACAGCAACCGTCAAGCTACGGAAGAGGAATTTTTTAGAATCTTTCATTGATTTTCTCCCTATCACTTCGCAGGCTGGCGTGAAAGCCACTGTGATACCGCACGGATATCCTCATCATTTAAACGCTCAGCAATCGCAAGCATTAAATGCTGTGGATCGTTATCGCGTTTACCTGACTGCCAAGCGTATAACTGATCAGCGATATAGCCAGCATGCTGACCTGCCAGCCGCGGGAATGCATCACCCGCACCGAGGTTGTCTGGTCCGTGGCAGCTTTTGCAAGGCACAATATAACGATCCCAGTCCCCTTGAGTTGCGAGCTTCTCCCCATGCGCCAGCTCTTCCTCAGTTGCTTCTGGATCAAACTTGCCTTCTGTTGCAGGAAGCTGACTGTAATACACCGAGACATCTTTAAACTGCTGCTCATTCAGCATGCTCACAAAAGGCATCATCGTTGGGCTGTTACGAGTTCCTGCTTTTACATCCGAAAGCTGCTTATATAAATATTCAGCATTTATTCCTGCCAAGCTCGGCCAAGACTCACCGCCCGGAACGTTCATACCAGAACCATCCGCTTGGTGACAGGCCACACATACGGCTGCCGCTTGTTCGCCAGCTTTGGCATCCCCATCTAACGCGTGTGCCGATGTTATTGCAAAAAATAACGATGCGGCTGTTAGAGTCATACGATGAAATTTTTTCATTCTCACCTCTTTTCCTTATCGGGCTCTAATTATCAAGTTCATCAAGTAAGTTGTTGACTAAAATCAAATATATACGATGCCTTGGTACTTTGTAAGGCTATAAAATATATAAAACGTATGTAAATGCTTATTTATAGCTCAACTTTAGCCGTATGTACTTGTATCGCCTGATTAAGTCCACTTACACGCTCTACTTTTCGCAATACACTGGCGGCAAATACACCGGCCTGACTCTCGACCAAGGTGAATCTTTTTCTTGCTCGGGTGATGCCGGTATAGAGCAACTCTTTGGTTAAGACTGGATTCAGACGTTCTGGCAAAATAAGCGCTGTATGCACAAATTCAGATCCTTGAGATTTATGCACCGTCATTGCAAAAACGGTTTCCACTGCTGTTAAGCGACTGGGTAACACAAAGCGCACACCGGCCTGCCCATCATTACGGGCAAAAGCCACTCGCAAAACCTGCTCGGGCTGCTCAGTGTCGGCATTGGCGGCAGTGTTGGGTAGCAGTAAAGCAATACCGATATCGCCATTCATCAGGCCCAAACTGTAATCATTTTGCGTCACTAACACTGGGCGCCCTTCGTACCAACCTTCAGTGCTACTGATCAGGCCCTGTTTGTATAGCACCTGCGCCGTGCGCTGATTTAAACCCGCCACACCAAAGTCGCCCTTACGCAATGCGCACAATAGGCGAAACTGATCAAAGGCACCTAACACAGCACTGGCCCACTGCTGCCAACATGCAGCTGTTATAGGTTCACCACTGGATGGGCGCTGCGCTTGCAAAACATTTAAATAATACGCATAGCCTGCATGATGTGTTTCTGACTCAACTTGACCTAATAACAATTGCCTCATGGCCTCTGAATCATTTGCCTGGCTCAGCAAATAACCCAGATCATCAGCACCGCTGCGCAGCAACTGCCAAGCCTGCTGCTGCAGACTCTGATTGACGGCGCGCGCCAACTGACCAATCCCTGATGCGCTCCCAAAGCGTCGCGAGTGACGCAGCATTACCGTGCGCTGAGCCAGTAAATGTTGGCCTGGAGCAGCCTCGCACCAAGGCTGTGCATCCAATTTTTCATGACATAAATGTTCAAGCTGTTGCCGCGTCTGTTGTGTGTAATAGCCCAGTTCAGCATCAGCGCAAAGATCGCCCAGTACAGACCCTGCTTCTACAGACGCCAACTGATCTTTATCGCCCAGTAAAATTAAGCGCGCATGGCTGGGTAATGCTTGCAAGACGTTATGCATCATTTCCAGATCGATCATGGACGCTTCATCAATCACCAAAACATCCACCAACAATGGGTTTGTGCTGTTATGTCGAAAATGGCGTGTCTCTGGCAGGCTGCCCAACAGCCGGTGCAAGGTATTCACCTCTGTTGGAATGCTGTTACTGACCTCTGCCGCCACGGGGAGCAATGCAACCTGCGCGCCAATCGACTCGGTTAAACGCGCGGCGGCTTTGCCAGTGGGCGCGGCCAGCAAAATACGTAGAGCCTGGCCGTGCTGCAGCGCAGACTGCTGTAACAGTGCCAGTAAGCGTACGACTGTCGTTGTTTTCCCCGTGCCCGGCCCGCCGGTAATTAAAGTCAGCTGACCTTGTGCTGCTAGGGCGCAAGCAACTTTCTGCCAATCGGTGTAGCGCTGCCCTGCCAGCATCAAGGGTTCAGTAAATAAGGCGTTTAAGTGCTCGGCAAAGTGATTGGCTAATGGCAAGGTTGCGCGCGCGCGCTCAACCAAGTGCTGCGCAATTTTTTGCTCGTACTGCCAGTAGCGATATAAATATAAGCGTTCTTCCAGCAACACCAATGGTGCTGGCATCCTTTGCTCTTGGTCATACAGCAGTGTGCTGCGCAGTAAAGCCTTGATCCAATGTTGTGCCTGCACATCGGCTAACAACTGCGAGGGTAACAATTGTTGCTCAGGACTTTGCCCCTCTGGCGGTAATAACAAGGCCAGATCAGGGTCACGCAACAAGCTGTGTATATCCAAGCAAATATGCCCATGGCCAAGCTGATGACTGGTCAAAGCAATCGCCAAAAGCACGAGCGGCTCGGCTTGAGGATCAAGGTTGAGTAATAATTTAACCAATGCCAGATCAAGCGCGCGTATCCAGCCGGCATCTAACCAGCTATTTAACAACTGCAACATGCCTTCCTGACTGGCTAAGCAGTTTTCAGCATTCAACTGCAGTCCAACTGACACTGATCCAGCCACTGTAGCCTGCTGTAATGATTGCAGATCGTTATCAAAAAGCTCTCCTTGCTGCTGCATTTAGTACGCCTCCTGTGGACTAGATTTAAATAAAGCATCCAAGCGCTCAATCAGCTCGCGTTCTGGGCGTGCACAATGCAAGCCTTGCGTCTCGCCCTGCATGCCACGCAAGAACATATACACCGCTCCGCCCATATGCGTGTCGTAATCGTAATCTGCAATACGCACTTTCAGGAGGCGGTGTAAGGCCACGATGTACAAGGTGTATTGCAAGTCATAACGGTGTGCAAGTACGCACTCATCCATTGCCGCAGCAGTGTAGTCAGCATCCTGCTCACCCAGCCAGTTGGATTTGTAATCCACGACGTAATAACGCCCTTGATGCTCTAACACCAAGTCAATAAACCCCTTAAACATACCGTTTAGCCGTTCAGGCTCGAGGTAAGGCCGCGCGCGCTCAGGCAAAATAAATTGACGTACCAGCTGATCCAACACTTGAGTGTCGGCATTCCGGGTTGCAAACCAAAATTCCATCTCAGCCTGATAATGCTCTAATTGCGACAAAACCAAAGGCTGGTCTGCAACTAAAAAAACAGCTTGCAAATAATCACTTAACCACGACCACAGCACACTGCTGTACGCCGCAAAGCCATAGGCCGCACTGCGCTCAGCAATCACTTGCTGTGCGGTTATTGGGTCTTGCAGCACAGCAGAAAACCCTTGCTCAGCCGCCCACTCCAATAAACCGTGCAAAAATGTACCGGGCTTTGCGCCACGCGGAAAACTGTGCATACCTTGCGGCTCAGTGCTTGTTTGTATCGGCAGCGTCAACGCATCACGTTCATCATCGCTGATATTTTGCGCCTCAGCTGTTTGCGGTGCTAAATCCTCGGCTCGCTCGATAGATTGCGGTACGGGTATTGGCGCCTGAGCGGTTAAACGCAATGCGCTATAAGAAGCAATCCACCAGTGCTCACGAGTACGCCGCTGAGGTGTGCGCCACACCGGAGTAAAGCCTGCGTTACTGTTTTGTAAACACTCCGCCGTCTCTAGGGGCTGTGTCGATACACAACTGACTAAATCGCTATCTGTTGCCGGTACAAATGGCGCCAGCCACTCTAGCAGCTCTTGGCTATGGGCCAATGGCTGGCCATTATTTAACAAGTAACCAATGGCGCTTTGGTGAAGTATTGATGAGTTGCCTTGGCCCTTTTTTAAGTCAGCAATACCCAGCCAGCAGGCATGACGCGCTCGGGTTAACGCCACATAAAGCAAGCGCAAATCTTCCGCAAGACGCTCTTGCTCGGCCAGTGCCAAGCTGTCTTTGTCCGCATGCAACACCAGCTGCCGCTGACCGTCTATTTGCACAGTAAAAGGCTGTTTACCCTCTTGCGCACGAAAAGCACAGATAAAAGGCAAAAACACTAAGGGATACTCCAACCCCTTCGACTTATGAATAGTGACCACACGCACCAGTGACTCATCACTCTCCAAGCGTAAAACCTGCTCTTGTGCATTTTCTGCTTGCCCGGCACAGGCTGTTTGCAAGTAACGCAGCAAAGCGAACTCACCATCCAATTCACCTGCGGCCTGCTGCAACAATTCAGCCAAGTGCAGCAAATTCGTTAATGCTCGCTCACCGTCAACACGCTGTACCAGCCGCTGTGGTAATTGGAAGTCATGCATCATTTTGCGCAGCATGGGCAGCACACCTTGCGTGTGCCAAACCTGCAAATACTCTTTAAACTGCAAGACGCGACTTTCCCAGAGCAGTTCATCTTGGTTGATGCGCTCTAAGTCACTCAAAGGCAAAGCAAAGGTAGTGCAGGCTAAAGCAGATTTTAACGCTCGCTCATTATTTGGCTGTAAACACGCCAGTAGCCAAGTCAGCACATCCGCTGCTTCTTGGCTAGCGAATACAGAGTCCTTATCGGACAAATAAACACTGCGCACATTACGCTGAGCTAACTGCTGGCGAATGGCTTGTGCCTCGTGCATATTTCTAACCAAAATAGCGATATCGTTAGGCTGCAGCGCCTGGAGTTGGCCATCCTGATGTTTAAAGCCAGCCTGCCCCTGTTGCGCTAAATTCAGCAAGCGAACAATTTCTGAAGCACAGCTTGCTGCCATGCCTTCCACATACGCGCCCTGCGCTAGCGGCTCATCAGACGGCAATTGCCATATCGTTAAAGCCGCTTGTGCCTGCCCTGCAACCCACCAGTGTTCTGCGCGGCCTTTGCCATGCACACAGGAAAAAGGTAAATCATTACTACCGTCTGCCTGCTTAAATAAAAATGCCCCCTGCCCCTCTGTACGTTGCTCGGCCAACTCAAACAGCTGATTAACAGCATTCACCATATTTTGTGTAGAGCGAAAGTTAGTGTCCAAATTGTAATGGCGTCCCGCAGTCGCTCGCCGTGCATACAAATAGGTATGGATATCCGCTCCACGAAAGCTATAAATAGCCTGTTTCGGGTCGCCAATTAAAAAAAGCCCGGTTGCCCTGGAGTTCGTTTCGATCTGATACACCTTATCGAATATCCGATACTGCAAAGGATCCGTATCTTGAAACTCATCGATTAAAGCAATCGGAAACTGCTGGCGAATCACCTCGGCTAAGCGCTCACCGCTGGGGCCTTGCAAGGCATCATCTAAGCGCGTGAGCATGTCATCAAAACCCATTTGTGCACGCTGCTGCTTTTCAAGATTGAAACGCCGCTTAATCCAATGCGCGGCATGCCGCAGAGCCTGCTCATCTAATGATCGAGTGAGCCTTTCCAGTTGCTGTGGCAAGTGTTGCATGGCCAGCAGCGCAGGATGCTCGGGTACCGCGCTGCTGTCTTTCCATGCCGCCAACAGACCATCAGGTGTCAACCGAGTAAAACCAGTACCGAGGTCCAGCTGCACTTGCTCGGCATCGGCTGCCCAGGCTTTAAGCTTCTCCAACCAAGGCATGTAATAACGCGCCTGAATCACACGTCCATTGACTGCTTTGGCCGCAACAGCACCATCTAGAATATCGCGCAGCTCCTCACTCCACTGCAACCAAGGCTCTTTTAAGTTCGCTAAAGTCTGCTCTTGCTCAGCTAGACCATTATCCAACACCTGGGCCAATGTATGCTCAGCAGCGCTATGCTCCACCATGGCACTGTGTGCATTCAGCAAGGGATACACTTTGCGCTGCAAAACGGCCGGTTGCTGCCAGTGTTCTAATGTCCACAACACATTAGAACTGTGCAGCGGATAACATTGCTGGCGCCAATAATCTTTAACCACCAAAGCCAGCAGTTCGCTGTGATCGGTTTCTAACGTTTGCGTAAATAAACTGCCACTATCAAAGGCGTGCTCACGCAACATGCGCTGGCACCATGCGTGAATGGTGGATATAGCCGCCTCATCCATCCACTGCGCCGCTTGATCAAGGCGCTGTGCGCAAACGCTCCATTGCTGCTGCGGATAGTCGGCCCGTAACAACTGCAATAACGCATCAGGCTCCTGCTGCTCTTGGCGAAACACCTGTGCGGCCTCAACCAACTTCGCTCGCACCCTGTCACGTAACTCCTGTGTGGCGGCTTCGGTAAAGGTCACCACTAAAATCTCAGGCGGTAATAATGCACGATCAAAAGCAGCATTGCGCTCAAGGCCATGCTGTAAAATTAAGCGTATATACAGCGCGGCAATGGTGTAAGTTTTGCCTGTACCGGCACTGGCTTCAATTAAACGGCTGCCATGCAATGGAAAATTTAACGCTAAAGGGCGCTTTGCTACCGCTAAAGAACTCACTGCATATCTCCTTGGCGTTCTAAGTTGATAATCTGCGCAGCAGCAAGTGAGCCATACAATTGCTCAGCCCAAGAACGAAAATCCCCATCGGCTTGCAAGTGCGCAAAGGTTGGAAACTGACGAGCCAGCGCCGCACTGCTTTGCACCTCGCCTGCACTATTAAAACCACCTTCATACACCGCTTTAGCTTTGGCCTCGGACTGGCTGTTTAAAAGCTCCATCGCGGTTTTTAACGCCACCGGCAAAGGGGCATTTAAGCCGTGCTGCCAAGCCGCAAGCCAACCCTGCGCAATCGGCATGGCTTGTGCTGCTTCTATAGGCGCAAAAGCAATACTGCTTTCTTGTGCAAAAATTAAAGTCTGAGTTGGCACGCCAATAGCATTGATCAGCACATGCTGCAGCCAAGGGCGTAATAACCGATGCCAGCGGAGCTCACGGCCGATATGTATTTTTCCAGGTAGAAGCTCAATGCGAGCATACTCGGAACTCTGCGCCTTATCGTCTTGAGCGCGCCGCAACCCACCCAACCAACCTTGTAAATGCACCGCCCCACTGCGGATATCAATGATTCGTGCTGCCTCTTCTGGTTGCTGCCAAATTTGGCAATAACTGCGATAGCTGTGCAACTGATCAAGCAGTGGTTCAATAAGCTCCGCGCGCGCCTGCTCACCAAAAGCACACATAGGTAACGCACCGCTGCGCTGTAACCGCTCACTGTGCTGTTGCAACACTGTTGTTAAATCGGCGTGCTGATCCGCATGCTGGCCGGCACTGAGTAACTCGCGCTGCAAACTAAAGCGCTCTAAGCCATCCAATGCAAAAGGCTCGTCTTCATAGACCTCAAGCTCCGCTTGATCCAGATAGACCTTTAAGCGCTCACTAAAAAAGTATTTAACTGGATCGCTTAAAAAGCGCTGCAGCATCTCCGGTGTAATGCTGTGGCTGGGGACAAACAGAGGCAGCGGACAGGTTGCCTCTATTTCGCTGGGCTGATGCAAAACAGCCCACTCACTGGCATAAGTAAATAACCCCTTAGCACTGTCCGCTGCCGAGAAATAATGCTGACTAAAAGGCTGCAAAGGATGAACAGTAGTCAGGGCATCGACTAATGGCTGTTGCTCTGACAACCGCCAACCGCTATTGAGATGATCACGCAACTGAGCAATGAGCACCGATGCTGGGCGCTCGGTATTATCGCGCACGCTGCGCCCCACCCAACTGATATAAAGTTTTTCTCGCGCCGACAGGAGCGCTTCTAGCAATAAATAGCGATCATCTTCACGACGTGAACGATCCCCCGGTCGATAGTCACTGCCCATCAAGTCAAAATCAAGCGGCGCTTGCACACGCGGATAATCGCCATCATTCATGCCTAATAAACAGACCATGCGAAATGGAATAGCACGCATTGGCATCAGTGTGCAGAAGTTAACCGACCCGGCCAAAAAACGCTGACTGAGGTGGTCTACTTCAATATGACTCAACCATGCCTCCCGAGCTACAGCAAGGGTGAGTGGCTCTTGCAGCTGTGCTTGCTCGCAAAGCTCGAACCAACGCTCACAGCCCTCACGCATACGCTGCAACAATAAGTACTCGGCATCCGCTTCTAGCAAAAAGAAACGCTCCAGCAGCGCTAAGAAAATACTGCGCCAGTCTGCACATTGATGCGTACTGCTGAGTTGTTGATGCAGCGCTTGCAGTGCATCAAGAAACTGCGTAAGCGGGCCTATCAAGGCCGCATCCAAGCCACCCACTTCATCGTATGGCTGAATCCCAGCATAGGCATCACTCGTGCCCATGGCATACCCCAACAACATACGTTGCAAGCCAAAGTCCCAAGTATTTTGCTGCAAGCCCGCTGGCAGCCCAAAACCTTCACGATGTTTGGCATTTAACCCCCAGCGCACACCTGCCCCGATGAGCCAACGCTGTAAAACCGGCAAATCACTTTCATTAATAGAAAAACGCGCACGCACAGCAGGCACATCTAAAAAGCCCATAATGTCTGTCACAGTTAAACGTGACTCTGGCAGCTTGAGCAGCTCTTGCAAAGCAAGGAATAACGGCTCTGTACTCTGCTGGGCTTGATCAGACAACGTAAAAGGAATGTGGCGTAAATCATCGCGAGCATACTGGCCAAACACCGCTTGGATATGCGCAGCATAGCTATCAATATTAGGCACCATCACTATGATATCGCGCGGCTTTAAACTTGGATCCGCATTAAAGCAGGCCAATAATTGGTCATGCAGCACTTCGACTTCACGCTGCGCACTGTGGGTAATATGAAAGCGCAATGAATGATCTTGGCTGGGGTCAACCACAGGCCAAGTTTTTTGTGTGTCTGCCAGTGGTCGCAAATGTAAAATATCGTTATGCAGTTGCTGCAATAGTGTGGCGGTTGGTCCATCCTCAAAAATATCAACACGCTGTCCATGGCTATTAAACAAGGCTTGATAAGCATCCAGCTCATCGTATTGATCGAGCAAACTGATATAGTCGCGACCTTGCTTGCCCCAAGCGGCCAGAAGAGGATGAGCAAACTGGTGCAGCTGCTCCATCGAGAGCAGTTCAGGAAAACCCTCTTTGCGGCTTTGGCGCCGGTATTCATGACGCAGCAATTGTTTATCTTCCACGATATCAGCCCAATGAAACTGGCAAGGATTGTGGACGCATAACATAACTTGGCTAAAGCGGCTGATTGCAGCAAGCGCCTCAACCAGTTGTGCAGGCAATGAAGAAATACCAAAAACAATCAAACGCCGGGGCAAACCAACTGGCGCATGCTGAAGCTCACGCATCACACTGATAAAACGTGGATGCACCGCTGCGCGGCTACTGTTAATGGCTTCCTCGCCAATATCCGCAATTAACAAACGCCACAAAGCGGCCTGCCAAGCAACCGTAGGCTGACGTGCTTGCTCTTTTGCTGCACTGATCGCTGGCTGCCCTTCAAGCTGGCGCAGTTGATCATCACCAACGGCCCAGTCTTTTAGCCAATCCGAGCGATACACTTGGTACTGATCAAATAAGTCCGCTAAACGCTCAGCCAATTGATAACGTTTACGCAGATCAGGGTCATCCCCTAAAAAGTGCTGCAAAGGTGTAAATACCGGCTGCTCAACAATATCGGGTAACAAACGCATTAAGCGCCAAGTTAAGGGCGCCTTATCAAAGGGTGAGCTGTGGGCAATACTCTCCGTGCCCAAGACTTGGCGGTAGATCTGCCAGATAAAACGTGCAGGCAGGCCAATATTCAAGCCCGCGGCAATGCCACACCCACTATCTGCTGCTAAAGCCAACTTAAGCCACTGCGCAATACCATTGCTTTGCACTAAAATGACTTCGTTTTCTAGCGCATGCAGCGGATTCAGCTTGGTCCACTGGACAACTAGATCACGCAACTCTTCTAAATGGTTGCTATGCGCAACAATAAAGCCTGGTCGTAGGCTTTGTTCAGTTGACATACATTAATTCCGTGTAAATAAAATACAGTGTGCCATTTTCTTGAGCAAAAAGTGGCGTACATTATGTGCAGCTAGGCAGCATACTAAAACTGAGCAACGGTATACATATCGGTATTTTTTCGACCAATGTCTAAATGACCCTCTAGTCATAAGCATGATTTAGTTCATCCGTCACAACATAAATATAATTTGACCGACCTCGTCCGCACTCCGGAGAACTACAACAATGAAATTTAGTCCGTTAGCACGCTCCATCAGCTTAGGCACTCTAGCCGTCGCTTTAAGCATCCCGATGGCAGCGCAAGCTGCTTTTATTGAAGATAGCAAAGCCAGCTTAGAGCTGCGCAACTTTTACATGAATCGTGATTTCCGTAATGATTTCGATAGCACTAAAGCTGTATCCAAGCCAACGGTACAACACAATGGCTACAAGTCTCGACAGAGCAAATCTGAAGAGTGGGCGCAAGGCTTCTTACTGCGCTACGAGTCTGGCTTTACTGAAGGCACTGTTGGCGTAGGTGTTGATGCTTATGGCTTTGCAGGTCTTAAGTTAGATTCAGGTCGCGGCAGCGCTGATACAGGCTTGTTACTTCCTAAAAATTCAAACAGTAACGGTAAGCGTGGCGGTACCGTACCGGATAGCTATGGCGAGCTCGGTGCGACCTTTAAAGCCAAACTGTCTAAAAGCACTTTAAAAGCTGGCACCTTGATGCCTAAGCTGCCAACCGTATCTTCAGGTGACGGCCGTCTGATTCCGCAAACCTTTACCGGTGTGCATATCAACAGCCAAGAAATCAGCAACCTTACCGCCGATATTGGTCGCTTAGGTCGGATGAATCAGCGCAACTCCACTGATAACGCGCCAATCGTACTCAACGGTTTTTCTGGCAACACAACTAAGCGTAAAAACAATTCTACCCGCAGCACAGCTCATCAAACAGTAACAAGCAAATTTGATTTTGCCGGCGTTAACTACACTTGGGGTGATAGCGGTCTCAGCACAGGCTACAACTTCGCTAACTTTGATGGTGCTTACAAACAGCATATTTTGAATGGTGTGTACACCCTGCAACTCGCTGACAATCAGTCATTAAAAGCTGATTTACGTTATGCAAAAACCAGCGAAGACGCAAAAAGCGGCATTGATAACAAAGCCATTTCTGGAATGCTGACCTACAAACTGGGCTACAACAGCTTTGGTTTAGGCTATCAGAAAATGTCTGGCGATACCGGTTACGCCTACATTGAACTGGTTGACCCATTCCTGACCAACTACGTACAAGTTCGTGACTTCGCCGCCACCGATGAAAAATCATGGCAAGCACGTTACGACTATAACTTTGCCGGCCTCGGCATCCCAGGTCTAAACTTGATGACCCGCTATGTTAAAGGTAGCAATATCTACATGGGTAAAGGTGCATCTCGTGGTAGCGAGTGGGAGCGCGATACCGATATCGGTTACGTCTTCCAAGACGGCCCTCTGAAAAACCTCGGTGTAAAATGGCGTAACTCGACCGTACGCTCTGATATCAGCGTCGGTAAAGTGGACGAAAACCGTCTAATCGTCAGCTACACCATTCCTTTGATGTAAGCTAAACAGGCTGTATTAAATGAACCCGCTCACAAGGCGGGTTTATTTTTTATAATCACCTATCTAACTGAACCAGTTGCAGCTACATTGACTCTAATGCTATACAATCACTGTGTTCATTTAGGAGAACATCAATCATGGCTAAAAAAGATAGCAACGCAAACAACGAACAGCTCATCGCAGAATTCAAAGCCTTAGTTGCAGACACCGAAGAGCTCTTACAGAACTCAATTGAGCTGACCGGTGATAAAGCTGAAGTATTGCGCGGGCAAATTAATTCCAGCTTGCAACGTGCACGTAAAGCGCTGACCTCTACAGAACAGGCTTTACTTGAGCGCGGCAAAGAAGCACTGCATAGCAGCGAGGAGTATGTACGTGAGCACCCTCTGCAATCTTTAGCCATCGGTGCTGGGGTTGGCTTTTTACTGGGTCTATTGGTATCTAGGCGCTGAGCATGAGCGATCATAGCTTTTCCGATAGCTCGCGGCGCTTAGGCGCTGCGACTCTGGATTTGCTCAGCGATCACGCTGAGCTTTTTGCTCTTGAATTACAAGAACAAAAACAACACAGCAGCCAACAACTGCTTTGGTTTGGCATCACCGCGGCCTGTGCTTTTATGTTGTTCTTGCTGCTCAATGCTTTGCTGGTGGTTCTACTCTGGGATCCATATGCACACAAACTTCTGATCGCAATGTCAGCTTTTTATGCATTAGTCGGTCTGTTGTGCGTCTGGCGCATCAAATCACTGCAACGTCAGGCACAGCCTCCCTTTAGCGCCTCACTGCAAGAACTTAAAAAAACCAAAGAACAGCTATTGCCATGAGCAAACAACATGCACAAAGATGATCCTATTGCCCTGCGTAAACAACTGATTCAAATGCGTTTGGAGTTAAATCGCCAGAAAATACGCCATGAGGGTTTAGCTTTGTTGGAGCCCGTAGAAAAACTACGCGGACTGAAACAACGTTTTTCCAGCGGCTCCACTCCATTGTTTATTGTAGCTGGAGTCACCCTTGCCAGTTTTTTTATGGCTCGCAACCGCCGCTCAGCCAACAACTTCTTACCCCTAGTCAGAACCGCAGCCAGCTTATTGCCCTTATTTATAACACCCTCAGCCTCGCAAAGAGATACAACTCAGTCCACCACGGGTACTCGCAAGTAGACAAATATAAACAACAGCGCATATATAGATTTAATTGATTGAGGACGCACAGTGGATTGGCATCAATTATTAAACCGCGAACGCTTAGGCAAAACATCGCACAGCGCAGAAGAACTGGGTCGAAGCCCTTTTCACAAAGACCATGATCGCATTATTTTCTCTGGTGCATTTCGTCGCCTAGGGCGTAAAACCCAAGTACACCCTGTCTCCAGCAACGATCATATACACACGCGCCTGACCCACTCATTAGAGGTCAGTTGTGTCGGCCGCTCACTTGCCATGCGCGTAGCAGAAATGATTCGCCCTACGCTCCCAGAATGGTGTGAACCCAGTGACTTGGGAATGATTGTGCAATCAGCTTGCCTTGCGCATGACATTGGCAACCCTCCCTTCGGCCATTCGGGTGAAGATGCGATTCGGCACTGGTTTGAACAAGCCGCTGATAAGGGCTGGCTTAACAGTATGAGTGCCGCACAACGCGATGACTTTTTAAATTTTGAAGGTAACGCACAAGGCTTCCGTGTCCTTACGCAACTTGAATACCATCAGTTTGATGGCGGTATGCGCTTAACCTATGCAACTCTAGGTGCTTTTTGCAAATATCCTTGGAGCTCTCAATATGCCAACGCCGAGGGCTATAAAAAACATAAATTTGGCAGCTACCAAAACGAACTGCCACTATTAGAGCAAATCACCAGCAAACTGGGCATTCCAAAACTGGGCGAGGAACGCTGGGCGCGTCACCCTCTGGTCTACTTAGTCGAAGCCGCCGATGATATTTGCTACGGCTTAATTGACTTAGAAGACGGTATTGAAATGGAGCTACTTGAGTACCGTGAGGTCGAAGCCTTGCTCTTAGATTTAGTCGGCGATGACCTACCTGAGACTTATCGCCAACTCGGGCCCAATGATTCAAGGCGTAGAAAGCTCGCTATCTTACGCGGCAAAGCCATTGAACACCTGACCAACGCTGCTGCTCAAGCCTTTGTTGAGCAGCAGACAGCGTTAATGTCAGGCACCTTGCCAGGCGATCTTGTTGAACATATGCACGGCCCAGCTAAAACCTGTGTCATTAATGCAAAAGCATTGGCGCGCGAGAAGATCTTCCAAGACAAACGCAAGACCCTGCATGAAATTGGTGCTTACACAACCTTAGAGATCTTGCTCAATGCTTTTTGCGGCGCAGCTTTAGAGCAACATAAGCGCGGCTCTTTATCATTTAAAAATCGACGTATTTTTGATTTATTGGGCCATGCCGCGCCCCAGCCTGACTGGCCACTGTATAACTCGTTTATGCGTATTATTGATTTTATCGGTGGAATGACGGACAGCTACGCCACAGAGATGGCGCGCGAAATGACTGGACGCTCTAGCCCCATGTAAGCCATGACACCACTAAGACATGCACACGCTTAGGGTGTCTGGCTTTAACTTTTAAGAGGCCTTCGGCAACTCGCCAGCCGGCAGAGTTTGCGCCGGTGTCGCAGCACTTGCTTGCAGCTCTTTGATTTGCTGCTCATAGGCTTTAAGCTGCTTAGCTTGTTTATTGCAGCGCATCCGCATCCGCTGCTGCGGCCACCATGACACCAGCGGCCCTAAAATCAAGCCTACAACAAAGGCACTCATCACAAAGAGCGCAACAGGTAACTCAGGTGTTGACCAGCCAAAAAAGACCAACTGAGTGACAGTGCGATTCTCTAAAGTAAAAAACACCACGCTAGCGGCCAAAGCTAGAGCGAGAATAAATATCAGTAATCGTTTAAAACTTTGCATAAGAGCCCCTGTGGTCACGCAGATCATTGAGCATTTGATTATCCATCATTCACTCTATCGCGCAACTCTTTGCCGGGTTTAAAGTGCGGCACATGCTTGCCTTGTAACTCAACGGTTTCACCCGTTTTCGGATTACGCCCAACGCGTGGTGCACGGTAGTTCACTGAAAAACTGCCAAAACCACGAATTTCAATGCGCTCTCCAGAAGACAATACTTGCGTCATATGTTCCAGCATAGTTTTCACTGCCAACTCAACATCACGCACAGACAGTTGTTCTTGCCGGTCAACAATACGCTCGATCAATTCGTATTTATTCATTATTTTCCCTTTTTTATCAAGCAGCTAGCAGGTTTTAGCATGCCTACTGAAGTTTGAACAGGGTCAATGTATGAAATTCGCAAAGAATGTGCGCTCTGTTAGCTTTAAAAGCAAAAAACCGATATCAGCTTGTGACTGATACCGGTTTTTTAAGATCCTGAATCATACTGATAAAGGATAAATAAGAGTTGCAGGTTAAGCTGGGATCATCCAACTTAACCCTGTGTGAAAAACACACCAATAAGCTTTTGCAGGGTACTGTTTAAGCTTGTGTTGCGGGCCATAGATTAAGACCAGTCCGTCAGTTAATCTATTTGACCAAAGTCCCACCTGCGCAACCGCCCCATTAATAGTAAGCGTTTTCTGTAATGCTATGGTCCGTCACATCGCGCACACCTTTGACTTCAGGGATGCGTGCCATCAAGGTTTTTTCAATACCTTCTTTCAAAGTGTAATCGGCTTGACCGCAGCCTTGGCAACCACCACCGAATTTTAAAATTAAAATTCCGTCATCAATGTCAATAAGACTCACTTCACCGCCATGGCTGGCCAGGCCTGGGTTGATTTCTGTCTGCAAGTAGTAATTCACCCGATCAGACAATGGACTGTCTTCATTAACCATCGGCACTTTAGCGTTAGGTGCTTTAATAGTGAGCTGGCCGCCCATGCGATCCGTGGCGTAATCCACAACCGCATCTTCTAAGTACGGCTCGCTTAAGGCATCAATCCATGCGGTAAAAGCAGGTAACACCAGTGCAGTGTCTTCAGGCTTTTGCTCTTCTGGCTTGCAATAAGCAATGCAGGTTTCCGCATAGGTGGTACCCGGCTGGGTAATAAATACACGGATGCCGATACCTGGAACATCTTGGCTCTTTAATAAGTCACTTAAATACGCTTGTGCTGCTTCTGTAATATTAATTGTACTCATGTTAGCTCCTCGCAATCATGCTTACAGTGTACGCTAGTTAGCCTACAGGAATAAAGACCCAGTAAAGAAGTCAGGTTATTTTTAGTTAAATGCTTGCGGATCAATATCTGCAAAGCTGCTCACATTCAAATGCCCAGCCAATACTCCGCCCGCACGAACCAAACCACAGGTACGCATGCCGGCGGCATAAGCTGCATCAAGTTCTTCGAGCACATCGGATAAAAACAAAATCTGCTCAGCTGGCAATCCAAGCGCTTGTGCAATGTTCGTATAGGACGTCTGCTCGCGTTTGTGCCCTGACGTGGTATCAAAATACCCTGAAAATAAAGGCGTTAAATCCCCAGCACTGGAATAACCAAAAATCAATTTTTGCGCCTGCACAGACCCCGAGGAGTACACATACAAGCGGTAACCTTGCTGCTGCCATGCTTGCAAGGCGCTAACGGCATCAGGATACACATGCCCCTTAATTTCACCGCTACTATAGCCCTGCTGCCACACCAGACCTTGTAACGTCTTTAATGACGTGGCTTTGACATCCTGCTCCATCCAGTTTGCTAAAATAGCAATCAACCGCTCGGTATCAGCATCAAGCTCCTGCGCTTCTACACGCACTGCTTGCAATAAAGGCGAGTGTGGATCTTGTGCAGCACAGGCGCGTACATAGTCTGGCAGGTGCTTTTGCGCGTATGGAAAGAGCACTTCAAAAACAAAAGCAATCGAACTGGTGGTACCTTCAATATCGGTCAAAATAGCTTTGACTGTCATAATAAATCATCCAAAGTGGGGTACTGCTCAGCGATTTTATCGCCAGTAAATTGTGCCACCCAACCGTCCGGGTTATTAAATAAACGTAGCGCAGTAAAACGTGGATGCTCACCCATATCAAACCAATGTTTGCTGCCGGCCGGCACAGAAATTAATGTGCCTTTGGTGCAGAGCGCAGCGTAGATGTGCTCATCGATATGCAAACTGAACAGGCCTCGACCCGACACAAAAAAACGCACTTCATCTTCAGTGTGTATATGCTCATCAAGAAATTTGGCACGCAATTGATCTTTTTGCGGGTGTGTTTCATCTAGACTGATGACATCCACTGCCACATAGCCGCCCTCTTGCTGCAAACGGGCAATATCATCAGCGTAGGCGGCCATTACTTCGTCAGCGGAAGACTGTGCGGTAATAGGTTGATTGGCTTGCCACTGCTCAAAGCGCACCCCAACTTGCGCAAGCGTGCTGCTGATATCTTCTAAGTGGTTTAACACCTTAATGGCCTGCTTGGGTTGACCTGTGTGATACACAAACAGCTGACTCATGGGTAATCACTCTCTATTCATTTAATCGTTCAAAGGATATGCGTTATCTTGGTGCACTGAATGCTGTGCTGTGCAAGCCCGTACTTTTAATTCGCACGCTAATAAAAACTCAAAGGCTTCAATATGGCGCAAGGCTTCTTGCATGGATGTACCCCAAGTATACAAGCCATGCCCGCGAATTAAGTAGCCTTGGCAGTCTGGGTGCATATCAAGCCAGCGCTGCACCTGCTCGGCTAAACGAGGAATATCTTGATCATTCTCGAAAACCGGTACAAGCAAGGGCTGTTCATGACTGTTAATACCCTGAAAAGCTTTTTGTAGCTCATAGCCGTTAAACTCAATGTACTCTGCTGCTACAAGACGCGATAACACCGTAGCGTTGACTGAGTGCGTGTGCAGTACCGCTTGGACATCAGCCCGCCAGTTATACAGCTGCGTGTGCAGCAAGGCTTCTGCAGAAGGCTTTTTATGTGGTTCAAGACTTTTGGCATGCAAGTCTGTTGCTAGGATATCCTCAGCATTCAATAAACCTTTATGCTTACCTGACACCGTTAGCAGCACCTGGTTGCTGCTCAACCGTGCAGAATAATTACTACTGGTTGCCGGCGACCATCCTTGAGCATATAAAAACTGCCCAGCGTGAATAATCTGCTCCGTGAGCTGCTCACGTGTGAATGTCATTTTTACTCCCCTTTTTCTAATACAGGTTGCGTGCTGTCAGCAGTAGTTAGCGCAAACAACATAATCAAAGCCGCAAGCAAAGCCACCGCAGCAGCCAAGCCAAAGGTATAAGTCGCCCCTAAGGCTTGCCAAGCATAGCCTGCATACAGCGCACCCAAAGCACCACCTACACCGGAAAACGAGACATAAAGCCCTTGACCTTGGCCTTGTTTGTGTGCAGGAAAATAGCGTTGTACAAAGTGAATAGCTGCCGCATGAAAACTACCAAAAGTAGCCGCATGTAAAATTTGTATAAACAGCAATATCATTAAACTGTCGGCATAAAAGCCTAATAACCACCAGCGCAATGCGGCTAGCAGTAAACTGATGACAATAATATGTTTTAAAGACATCCTTCGCAGCAACCACGGCATTATGACAAATAAGCCAATTTCCGCCAGCACCCCAAGAGCCCATAGCCAGCCAATCAAAGCGCGCGAATAATCCAAGTCAATCAGATACAAGGTTAGAAAAGTGTAATACGGGCCATGCGAAAGTTGCATCAAGGTAACGCATACAAGAAAAACCACCATAGGCTTTATAGGCGCTTTTCCTAAACCTTGACTGGCATGCCGTGCGACAGGCGCGCGCACGGGTTCAAGCGGTTGCGCTGGCACCCAAAAACTGCTCAGGACAATACCACTCATGACCGCCAAAATAGCCCACGGATAATGCTCCAAGCCTATCTGCTCAAATAGATAGCCAAAGCCAATCACAACCAGCATAAAGCCCACTGAACCCCAGAGGCGCAGCTGACTATAACGTTCACTCTGCGTACCGAGGTGGGCTAAGGTGATCACTTCAAACTGCGCTAAAATGGCATGCCAAAAAAACGCATGCAAAACCATAATCAGAGCCAGCCAAGCAAAACTCTTACTGATAAAAATAAGTGCAAATGATAATAACGTGCAGAGAGCACCAAAACGCACAATAGCTAAGCGCTTTTGACTACGGTCCGCTAACCAAGCCCACAAATTAGGGGCAAGGCAACGCATCAGCATAGGAATAGCGATCAACTCGCCAATACGCGCTGCAGAAAAGCCTAAATAATCAAAATACAGCGCAATAAAAGGCGCAGTCGCACCTAATAATGCAAAATAAAAGAAATAGAAACCCGATAAACGCCAATATGGCAAGGCTGTACTCATAAATCAGTCGGCCTCAATATAGGGCTGTTGGCACAGCTCTATGCGGATCAAAATGCGTTTAAAGCTGCTTTAAAACAGGCGTACTCACCTGGACATCAGCATTTTGTCCCCGATGACGTAACAACTGATCCATCAGCACAATGGCCATCATGGCTTCAGCGATCGGCGTGGCACGAATGCCAACACAAGGATCATGACGGCCCTTGGTAATCATCTCTAACGGCGCGCCAGTAATATCAATCGAACGCCCGGGCGTCGTAATACTTGAAGTGGGTTTCAAAGCCAAATGCGCCACAATCGGTTGGCCTGACGAGATTCCGCCCAAAATGCCGCCGGCATGATTGGATGTGAAGCCTTCTGGCGTTAACTCATCACGATGCTCAGTACCACGCTGGGCAACACAGGCAAAACCTGCGCCAATCTCAACCCCCTTCACCGCATTAATACTCATTAAAGCATGGGCCAAATCTGCATCTAAACGATCGAAGACTGGCTCGCCCAATCCGGGCATCACACCTTCGGCAACAACAGTGATTTTGGCACCGACAGAGTCTTGGTCACGACGCAATTGATCCATATAGGCTTCAAGTTCTGCGACTTTACTGGGGTCAGGACTAAAAAAAGCATTTTCATGCACGGCATCCCAGCTCTTAAAGGGAATTTCAATGGGCCCCAGCTGACTCATATAACCGCGTACGATGATCCCCTGCGTGGCTAAATATTTTTTTGCAATGGCACCGGCTGCCACGCGCATTGCTGTTTCGCGAGCTGAGCTGCGGCCACCGCCGCGGTAATCACGAATTCCGTATTTATGATGGTAGCTGTAATCCGCATGCGCCGGACGAAAAATATCTTTAATGGCCGAGTAGTCTTTGGATTTTTGATCGGTATTACGAATCAACAAACCTATTGGGCAGCCTGTTGTATAGCCTTCAAATACACCTGAGAGAATTTCTACCTGATCAGGCTCCTGACGCTGCGTCGTATGGCGACTGGTGCCCGGTTTGCGCCGATCCAGATCATTTTGCAAGTCCTGCGCAGACAGCGGCAAGCCCGGAGGACAGCCATCGACAATAGCCACCAAGGCTGGGCCATGACTTTCTCCAGCGGTGGTAACGGTAAAAAGCTTGCCAAAGGTATTCCCGGACATACACACTGCTCCGTAATTATTAAGGATAATGGCGCAGTATACCTGTACCCAAGCAATTCTGGCACCTTACATCTTGCGCAGTAGCAGTAGGCCACTCTTTAGCGACCTGCACAGCGGCCGATATGCTAGATACCTCATGAATTTAGCTGAAGAACTTTATGACAACCTCAATATCCACGGCAACACCTGACAGCGCCAATCCAGCCACCGACACTACCGCCCAAGCTCAGCATCCTTGGCTCAGTTTAGCGGCTGAAGATTTTCAGCTACTGCGTTTAAATGCTTTGCCGGCCGATCGTGAAACAGGCTTACGCCCCTTACGCTTTGTAAGTTTTGAGCGCGTTGAACGGCACAGCGAAACAGAAAGCTTTCTGCGTTTAAGCATCAAACTACCTGGGCAAAACACTACAAAAGAAACCAATACTTTAGAAGTGTGGGCTGATCACAAGCAATTGCAAGTACGTATCAATGCTGATTTACCCTTACGCACCGAACCCGCCAATCGCGGTTTAGGTCGTTTTTTGCTCGCGCAAGCTGTCCTTTGGGCGCGCAAGCGCTGGAATCATTACACTGTGGCCAGTCAAGTTTTACTGATTAAATATGCGCCCAACGATGCCGCGCGTTTGCGCCGCGATCACGCGCTACAGGCGCAAGGTTTTAGTGTCACTTACGAAGACGCCGTGCAAATGCGCGCCACCTGTACTGCAGGTCGAGTCAGTCAGTTACACAGCGACTGGAATGAGGGCAAGGTAACACTGATTAATACCCTAGATAGCGCCATGATGCTGCAAAACGCCGATCACAATTTAAATGAGCAAAGCTCGCAAATTAAAAAACTGAACGAGCGCATTAGTCGTTTACAAAGCGAAGACAGCACACTGCGCTTTACCATATCTATATTGGCAATATTTGCTGTTTTCCAAGCGGCACTTTTAATCTGGATCGCGACCCGCTAAGCCTTCTGAACAGGTTGCGATCATGCATTTTAAGCGTCCACACAACATGCAGCGCATTGCTGCGCCGTTAAAGCCAGCACAGCCGTATCCTCTTGCGAGCATTCCAACCAAGTAAAATCAATCTCAGGATAGAGTGTACTGAGCGCTGAACGGTGCGTGCCCACTTCCAGAACCAGTAAACCTTTATCGGTCAAATGTTTCCCCGCGTGCTGCAAAATATGCTGAATAAATTGCAAGCCATCTTGCCCCGCTGCCGCACTGCTGTGTGGCTCGCGCTGAAACTCGGGCGGTAACTGTGCCAACTGCTGAGTTTGCACATAGGGCGGATTGCAAATAATTAAATCAAAACGCTGCCCACGCAACTGCGCAAACATATCACTATGCAGCGTGTAAACACGCTCTGTGAGCTGGTGCAGCGCAATGTTTTCATTAGCAACCTGCAGCGCTGGCTCCGAAATATCGGCCAACACCACTTCAGCGTCAGGAAACTCAAAGGCACAGGTAATCCCAAGACAACCTGAGCCTGTGCACAAATCTAAAATACGTTGCGGCGTCTTGCTCAGCCAAGGAGAAAAATGCTGGGGTATTAACTCCGCTAAAGGCGAGCGCGGCACCATCACACGCTCATCCACCTTAAAGAGTAAACCAGCAAACCAGGCCTCGCCCAGCAGATAAGCAGCAGGAATTCGCTGTTCAATGCGCTGAGTTAGAATCGCTTGAACAACCGCATGCTCATCGCTGTGTAAGTTGCAATCAAGGTACTTATCATGCAACTCATAAGGTAAGTGCAAACTACCTAAAACCAAGGTTCGAGCTTCTTCAAAAGCAGTATCAGAGTCCTGCTTCGAAAACAATTGCGCCCGATTAAATTGACTTATAGCCCAACGGATATAATCACGTAGCGTCGCTAATCCAGACATACTCACTGACTTTCCCCGTTTATTTAGTGTCACCCATCGCCATAGCAATCGGCTGTTTAATATTCATCGCGACCGTCTAACATATGCCGCTTAAGCAATACATAAATGGCACCTGTGCCACCATGCTTAGCTACACAAGAAGTGAAGCCCAGAACTTTATCATGCTGACGTAACCATGTGTTGACATGACTTTTAATCATTGGCTTTTTACCATCGAGGCGCGCTGCCTTACCATGGGTCACCCGCACACAGCGCACTTCCAGTCGCAATGCTTCATCAATAAACTCACGCAAGGTTGCGCGTGCTTTTTCCACACTCATACCGTGTAAATCCAAACTGCCCTCAAAAGCAATCTGCCCTGCTTTCATACGGCGTATTTGGCTGTCTTGAACGCCATCGCGCGCCCAAAATAACGCTTCTTCAGGACCTACATCCAAAACAAATTGATCAGATAAGCCATCCACCGTCACGGTTTCAATGGATTGCACAGCATTTTTACGTTTAAAGCGCTGCAAAGCCCGATCCGGTTTAGCTTTACCAGTATCAGCTTGATCCACATGTATACGGCGCACACCTTGCATTTGCTGAGCAAATAAAGATAGATCATCATCTGGCATAGCGCCCTCCTCTGTCTGGGTGCATTCTACCCATATTTATGGCACACAAACAAAAACGCCCCAATTAAGGGGCGTTTTTAAGCGTCAGCTTTGATTACATTTTAGAAATCATTGCATCGCCAAACTCAGAGCAGGACAACAGTGTTGCATCATCCATTAAACGCTCAAAGTCATAGGTCACAGTTTTGTCAGCGATAGCACCGTTGATACCATCGATAACCAAGTCAGCGGCTTCAGTCCAGCCCATGTGACGCAGCATCATTTCTGCAGACAGAATCAATGAACCTGGGTTCACCTTGTCCTGACCCGCATACTTAGGCGCTGTACCGTGCGTTGCTTCAAACATTGCAACGGTATCAGACAGGTTTGCACCTGGAGCGATACCAATACCACCTACCTGCGCAGCTAGGGCGTCAGAGATGTAGTCACCGTTGAGGTTCAATGTAGCAATGACATCGTACTCTGCAGGGCGCAGAACGATTTGCTGCAACATAGCGTCAGCAATAGCGTCTTTAACAATGATGTTCTTACCTGTTTTAGGGTTCTTGAACTGCATCCAAGGACCACCATCTAACAGCTCAGCGTTGAACTCATCGCGCGCAACTTCGTAACCCCAATCTTTGAAGGCACCTTCGGTGAACTTCATGATATTACCTTTGTGCACGATGGTGACAGATTCACGATCGTTATCCACTGCGTACTGCAGCGCTTTACGCACTAAACGCTTAGTACCTTCTAGAGAAACTGGCTTAACACCAATACCGCAATTCTCAGTGAAGCGGATTTTAGTCACGCCCATTTCTTCAGTGAAGAACTTGATAACTTTTTCTGCTTCTGGCGTACCTGCTTGCCACTCAACACCCGCATAGATGTCTTCTGAGTTTTCGCGGAAGATCACCATATCAGTGTCTTGTGGGCGCTTAACTGGGCTTGGAACACCTGTGAACCAGCGTACTGGACGCAAGCATACATACAGGTCTAACTGCTGACGCAGAGCAACGTTCAGTGAGCGAATACCGCCACCTACTGGCGTGGTTAAAGGGCCTTTGATTGAAACAACATAGTCACGAACGGCTTCTAATGTTTCTTCTGGCAACCAGGTTTCTGAATCATAAACTTGGGTCGCTTTTTCACCAGCGTAAACTTCCATCCAAGAAATTTTACGCTTGCCTCCGTATGCCTTTTCTACAGCGGCATCGACCACTTTAATCATTACCGGACTGATATCCGTACCAATACCATCACCCTCAATGTAAGGAATGATTGGGTTGTTTGGTACGTTTAACGTCATATCTGCATTAACGGTGATTTTGTCACCGGCTGGCACTTGGATCTTTTGGTATCCCATGCTGGACTCCGTCATTTACGTGGTCTTTAAAAGTCTGTCACGCGTGTGGCCTGACAGCGATAATTCAATCTTAATAGGCCTATATGACCTCTGTATTTAAAATAAGTCACATAGGCTTTGTGACTTGCCTTAGCGCTTTTAGCACTTTGGCACAGTCTGTGCAGCGCGTATCATACACTCTTTAAACAATCGCCGAATAGATTACTGTAGTCAAACTATTCATTCACTACAGGTACTTAGACATCTAACATCGTGCAATCTCGAACATCTTACACAAATATGCGCCGATAATCTGAACCTTGTAAACCATTTGCTAGGGGTTACTTATGACACGCTTTACTCCGCACATCACCGTGGCCACGATCATCGAAAAAGATGGACGTTTTTTATTCGTTAAAGAGCATGCTGAAAAACGTATTGTATTAAACCAGCCTGCAGGGCACTTAGAAATGGACGAAAGTCTAATTCAAGCGGCAATTCGTGAAACTTTAGAAGAAACCGGCTGGGATATTGAGATTTCTCACTTGATTGGTATCTATTTGTACAAAGCACCGAGCAACAATATCACCTATCAACGTGTCTGCTTTGCTGGGCGGCCTTTAGCGCAACGTACCGACTACCCGCTCGATGATGGAATTATCGCGCCGGTCTGGTTGACCCGTGACGAGCTGCTGGCGCAGCGTGATTCATGGCGCAGCCCTATGGTGTTACGCAGTGTTGATGATTATTTAAACGGTGCACGTTTTTCTTTGGATGTATTTAAAAACTAGCAGCAACCCGCACTACCCTCCCTAGACAGCGCTGAATCTGCTAGAATCTTTTTCTTTAATTAGCTTAGTTCAATTGCCATGCATACTCCCGCTAAAACTCGCGTAATTGTCGGCATGTCCGGCGGTGTTGACTCTTCTGTTGCTGCTTTACTGTTGATTCAGCAAGGCTACCAGGTGGAAGGCTTGTTTATGAAAAACTGGGAGGAAGACGACGGCACTGAATACTGCACAGCTAAAGAAGATCTGGCAGATGCTCAAGCCGTCTGCAACGCACTCGGCATCAAGCTGCATACCGCCAATTTTGCGGCTGAATACTGGGATAATGTCTTCGAGCATTTCCTCCAAGAATACAAAGCCGGTCGCACGCCCAATCCCGATATTCTGTGCAACCGTGAAATTAAATTTAAAGCCTTTCTTGACTACGCAGAACAACTCGGTGCTGACCTAATCGCCACGGGTCACTATGTGCGTCGCCGCGCTTTAAACGGCACCAGCGAACTGCTTAAAGGGATCGATAACAACAAAGACCAAAGCTACTTTTTACACGCAGTGGGCGGGGCACAAATCCACAAAACCCTCTTCCCTGTTGGCGAGTATGAGAAGCCGGTCGTCCGCGCACTGGCTGAGCAACATGGCTTGGTTACCGCAAAGAAAAAAGACTCAACTGGTATCTGCTTTATTGGTGAGCGCCGTTTCACCGACTTCCTAAAGCAATATTTACCCGCACAACCCGGGGTCATTGAAACCACTGATGGTACAGCCCTCGGCCAACATAACGGCTTGATGTATCACACCATCGGTCAACGCCAGGGCTTAGGTATTGGTGGTTTAAAAAACGCCAGTGAGGAAGCCTGGTATGTGCTGGCCAAAGACTTATCGCGCAATGTGCTGATTGTGGGTCAAGGCAATGATCATCCTTGGTTATTTTCGCGCGCACTGATCACCCGTGATGTGAACTGGATTAACCCTATCGACCTGAACGCGCTCACCAACCTCAGCGCCAAAGTACGCTACCGTCAAAGTGATCAAGCCTGCAGTATTCGATTAACCGATGACGGTTACTTAGTCACCTTTGAGCAACCGCAACGCGCAGTGACCTTAGGGCAATCCATTGTATTTTACGCTGGCGAGGTCTGCCTCGGTGGCGGAGTAATTGAAGCCACAACCCCGTGGGATGAGAGCATTCAACGACCATGACTCCACTTCAAGAACAAATCACAGCATTAGCTGGCGTATTCCAAGCCGCAGCGCTCGTTAACAAACTTGCTCACACAGGGCAAGTGAGCGACGCTGCTTTAACATATATGCTGAAAACCTTACTGGTACGCAACCCTGAGAGCACTCTAGATGTCTATGGTGGTGATGATTTAGGATTGCGCGAAGGTTACAAGCTATTGCTGTCGGTATTAGAACGCGACACCGCCAACTTACCCCGCGAAAGCTTGCGCTATGTGGTATCCATGCTTAGCCTAGAACGCCAATTTGCCCGCCGTGAAGACTTGCTTGAAATTGCCAGCCTGCGTCTGCCCAAAATCGAACAACAAGTCGAGCTCTACGGCTTAGCTAGCGACAATGTTACGGCTTCGTGTGCCGCTCTATATCAAGACACCATCAGCACCTTTAAGCAGCGCATTCAAGTTCACGGTGATATGCGCTTCTTACAGCAAGACGCCACGGCTGCCAAAGTTCGCGCCTTGTTATTTGCCGGCATTCGCTCAGCACGCCTGTGGCGCCAACTCGGCGGCCGACGCTGGCACTTGCTAACAAAACGCGGCAGCATGCTCGATCAGTTGCGCGCCCGCAATCTATGAGTGAACGCAGCCTGCGCCCCGTACAAGGCGCTGCTTTACTGGCTCTTTCAGCCTTACTCTTTTCATGTATGGGCGTAGTGATTCGGGAAGCATCTGCCACGGTTAACAATGAAAACATTGTTTTTTTTAGAAACCTTGTTGGTGTTGTGTTCTTTTTACCTCTACTGCTCAATAAGGGCCTGCAGCCTTTTAAAACCCAACGCTTAAAATCTCATCTGCTGCGTACCAGTTATGGTTTAGCAGCCATGTACTGCTTCTTTTACGCAATTGCCCATCTGCCTTTAGCTGACGCCATGCTGTTCACGTATTCAGCCCCAGTGTTTACGCCAATCATTGCTTATCTGTGGCTGAAAGAGCCTCTCACCAAACGCATGCTAGCCTTCTCGGCTCTAGGTTTAGTAGGCGTCATTTTAGTCGCCAAACCCAGCAATGCTATTTTTAGCAGCCTTTCTTTAGTCGGCCTGGCGGCCAGCTTATTAGCAGCGACAGCTTTCGTTTCTATTCGTGAAATGAGCGACACTGAACCGGCCTATCGGATGGTGTTCTACTTTGCTTTTTTTAGCAGCCTCATCTCTGCCGTTCCGCTGCTCTGGGCTTGGCAACCTCTGAGTAGCGAACAAATCATTTTATTATGTGCAGCTGGGCTACTGGCTGCCTTCGCGCAAATTGTCATGTCGCGCGCCTATTCGCTTGCGCCGCCCGGATTAATAGGTCCTGTCGCCTATTTAGCCATTGTGTTTGCAGGCGTATTCTCACTGATACTGTGGGACGAAGTGCCCGACTCAACCTCGATTCTAGGCGCCATACTGATTTTTACCGCCAGCTTATTGGCAGTACTCTGGCGCAAACACTGAAATCTAGCCTGTACTTGATGTACACTATGCCCCCTATTTTATCCACTGATTGCTAGAGAACGCATTATGCAGCTTACCTCGCTTACCGCGGTTTCCCCCGTTGACGGCCGTTACGGCAGCAGAACGACCGCACTGCGCCCTATTTTTAGTGAATACGGTCTTATTCGTAACCGTGTACTGGTTGAAGTTCGCTGGTTACAGCGCTTGGCCGCACACCCTGGCATTGCCGAGGTCGCGCCTTTCTCTGCAACAGCCAATGCAGCCTTAAATGAGCTGGCTGAAAACTTTCAACTGGAGCATGCAGAGCGCGTAAAAGAGTTTGAGCGCACCACCAACCACGACGTTAAAGCGGTTGAGTATCTGCTTAAAGAACAAGCGCAAAAGCTTCCCGAGCTCGCCAAAGTGACTGAATTTATTCACTTTGCCTGCACCAGTGAAGACATCAATAACCTCTCGCATGCTTTAATGCTGCGTGAAGGCCGTGACAATGTATTATTGCCACTGATGCGCCAATTGGCTGAAAGCTTACGTGTTCTATCTGTTGAGTTTGCTGATATCCCTATGCTGTCACGTACGCATGGCCAGCCGGCTTCACCGACCACGCTAGGCAAGGAGTTTGCCAACGTGGTGTACCGTCTTGAGCGTCAAATCGCCCAAGTCGCAGCCATTCCATTGCTCGGCAAAATGAACGGCGCTGTCGGTAACTATAATGCTCACCTCTCTGCTTACCCTGAAATCGACTGGGAAGCCAATGCGCGTGAATTTATTGAAGGCGATTTAGGTTTAACCTTTAACCCTTACACCACGCAAATTGAGCCGCATGACTACATTGCCGAACTGTTTGATGCAGTGGCACGTTTTAACACCATCTTGATCGATTTCGACCGCGATGTGTGGGGCTATATTTCTCTAGGCTACTTCAAACAAAAAACTGTAGCTGGAGAAATCGGCTCATCCACGATGCCGCACAAAGTTAACCCAATTGACTTTGAAAACTCTGAAGGCAACCTAGGTATTGCCAACGCAATTTTCCAACACTTAGCCAGTAAGCTGCCGATTTCACGCTGGCAGCGCGACCTGACCGACTCGACCGTATTGCGTAACCTCGGTGTGGGTATGGCGCACAGTGTAATTGCTTATGAAGCCACCTTAAAAGGTGTAGGCAAGCTTGAAATCAACCCACAGAAAATTGCCGAAGACTTAGACAATTGCTGGGAAGTTTTAGCTGAGCCTGTGCAAACAGTTATGCGCCGTTACGGCATTGAAAACCCCTACGAAAAACTTAAAGACCTCACGCGCGGCAAAGGTATCAGTGCCGAGGCATTACAAGTCTTTATCGAGGGCTTAGATTTACCAGAAGCGGCTAAAGTGGAATTGCGGGCACTGACCCCAGCCAATTATATTGGTAATGCTGCCGCACAAGCCAAGCGCGTCTAACGCAACTTATATGCTTTGACGCCCGGGCCAAACCGGGCGTTTTATTATCAGTGTTTATTTCGGAATCAATCACTTGTCTAGCTCTTTTGATACACCACTTGAAGTCTTAGGTGGGATCAGCGCCAAGGTTTTTATGCGCGACTACTGGCAGAAAAAGCCGCTATTGATCCGCCAAGCTTTTCCTGATTTTGTCAGCCCTCTCGACGGTAATGATCTAGCCGGCCTATCACTGGAAGATCTGGTTGAGTCGCGCATCGTGCTTGAGCACGGCGAAACGCCTTGGCAGCTGCGTAACGGGCCATTTACCGAAGATGTTTATAGCACCCTGCCTGAGCGCGACTGGACACTTCTCGTGCAAGCTGTTGATCAGTTCAGTCCTGAGGTCGCAGAGGTTCTAGAGCACTTTAAGTTTCTGCCCAACTGGCGTATTGATGACGTTATGATCAGCTTTGCTGTACCTGGTGGTAGCGTTGGCCCCCATTACGACAACTATGATGTGTTTTTATTACAAGCCGAAGGCCAACGTCTGTGGAAAGTCGGACAAACGTGCGACAACGAAAGCCTACTGCTTAAACATCCCGACTTACGCATCTTAGATGACTTTAAGCAAACAGACGAATGGCTGTTAGAACCCGGCGATATGCTCTATTTACCCCCGCGCCTCGCGCACTGGGGTATTGCGCAAACCGACTGCATGACATGGTCTGTCGGCTTTCGCGCCCCCTCAACCGCTGAAGTAGTCAGCCATTACGCTGATTTTGTTGCGCGTTTTTTACCTGACGAGCAACGCTATACCGATGCCGATATGTCCCCTGCCAGTGATCCAAGCTATATTCGTCAGGAGGATATTCAGCGCTTACGTCAACTGCTTAACGAGCAGTTAAATGATGACCGCATGCTACTGACATGGTTTGGCCAATATATGACTGAGCCACGCTACCCCGAACTCTTGGTTGGCAGCGAAATCAGTGCTGATGATTTAATCCAAGCCCTGCATGACGGTGCGGTATTTACCCGCAACCCTACCGCGCGCTTAGCCTGGAGTCATATGCAGCTTGACACTGAACCTGCTGTAGTATTTTTTGTCAGTGGTAACAGCCGCATTTTAAGTGAGCATTTAGTGCAATTGCTCAACCTACTGTGTAACGCAGATGCTATGCACATAGATAATTTACAGCCTTGGCTCAATGATCCAGAAGCAACCACGTTGCTCTGTGAGCTGGTTAAACAAGGAAGCTTGGAGTGTCTCGATGAATGACCTGCAAATTCGCATCGCTGATTGGCATAAAGACAATGCTGATTTACGCCGTATTCGTGAAAGTGTTTTTATCCAAGAGCAAGGTGTCAGCCCTGAGCAAGAATGGGACAGTGATGATGCGACAGCCACTCATTTTCTTGCCTATGAAGGTGATTTTGCTGTCGGCACCGCACGACTTTTAGCCGATGGCTGCATTGGTCGTGTGTCTGTGTTAAAAGACTGGCGCGGCTTGCATATCGGCGAAAAACTGCTTATGGCCGCCGTTAAAGAAGCTGAACGTTTAGGCCTCAAACAACAGGTTTTAACCGCACAGGTGCATGCTGCTGGTTTTTATGAGCGCTTAGGCTTTACGGCCGTTAGCGATGAGTTTCTCGAAGCAGGTATCCCACATATTGATATGCTGCGTAACAGCGAATAACACTTAAATAGGTTTGACTATGCACAAGCCCAGCGCACCAGAGCCCAGACTCGATGATCAGCCAGCCTGCGAATTACCGGCGATCGAGTTTGTTGCGCAGGGCTCATTCAGCATTTACAACCCTGACAACAGCCGCCCAGCCACTGCCTGGCAACCGGCTGCACAACAGCCTAGACAGAATACTCAGCCGCTGAGAATTTCAGGCATAGCCAGCTTGCGCAGCCATACTCTGGCTCTCATCCAGCAAGCACAGCACAACCTCTGCATCTACTCTAGTGATCTGGAGCCTTGGCTGTATAACCACTCTTGTATCCAACACGCCTGCACGCAACTGCTACTCTCTAACCCGCGCAACTCATTGCGCATTCTGTTGCACGACAGCTCAAGAATCAGCCGTGAAGGCCATCGACTGCTTGCTTTAAGTCAGCGCTTAAGCAGCCGCTGCCATATTCGCACAGTCAATCTTGATCACGCCTACGCGCAAGACTTCTGGTTAAGCGCTGATGACTGCGGATTACTCGTACGTCAAGCCCAGCAATTGCAGACAGGAATGGTCTATTACCACGATCCAGCACGCGCACTACAAAACCTGCGCCTGTTTAACGCCATGTGGGATGTCAGCCGCGCTGATATCAATTTACGGAGTATGCCCCTATGAGCCTGGTCATCCGCTTGTGCACTGCTATCGCCCTAGCCTTCAACTGTTTATTGGCGCAGGCTGCCAGCGAAGTGATTCAGCTTAACTTTCGCATGGCGCAGGATATTCTGCCTGTGGTGCAGTCCGTTCTAGGTGAACAAGGCCGTGCCACCGCCTACGGCAATCAGCTTATTGTTAACGCCAGTGACGACAAAATTGCCGAACTGCGCGCCGTTTTAGAGCAAATTGACACACAACCTCGCCGCTTGCTGATTAGCGTTGATACTCAAGGCCAGCAATACAACCGCGAGCGCGGCTATCAAACCGATGCAACTATTGGCGGTCGTCACGGGGAAATAGTGATTGGTCAAGGCGAGCAACAAGGCCGCGACAATGTGCGTATTATCCATAACAACACACAAAATCGTGACGGCGCCTTACGCACCATTCAAACCTTAGAAGGCTCCGCTGCGCTGATTCAAATTGGCCAAAGCGTCCCGCAACGTACAATCCACTATGGACCTTACGGCCAAGTACAAGAGCGCACAGAATATCGCTCCATCAATCAAGGTTTTTATGTCACAGCAACAGTGCACGGAGACCAAGTACAATTAGAACTCAACAGCCAAAATGATCGACGCAGTCAGCACTACAATGATGCTATTGATACACAAAGCTTATCCAGTCGCGTTAGCGGTCGTCTAGGTGAGTGGATTAATGTCGGCGCTAGCCAGCAGGATAATAATCACCGCCAAGATGGTTTTCTGCAAAGACGCTACGCGACAGGGCAAGAAAACAATCAACTGCAGATCAAAGTTGAAGTGATCGATTAACTTAACCGCATCCCGCTAAGAACCTACTGATTAATGATGTCAGCGCAAGAACTGAAGCGAGATGCTAATCACTCACGCACTGATACACACAGCCAAGCGGATTGCCTAGCTAGGCTTGTAATGATTTTTTTTGATTTATTTAGCATCTCTTGGGTGTTTTTATGTAGTGAAAATAAAACAACACTACAAAACATTTGACGAACGCGTTTCGAAAGCGCATTATAGCCCCGCTCCCGCTAGCCAGAACGCTTTAATCGGTGTTCCAAAGCCTACTTAAGAGTATTTCCTAAGAGGTTTTGTGTTAACAACATCCAAAAGATGCTGTGACGAGGTTGCGACTAGTACGTTGTTGTCCTGAGGGACGGGGAAGCAGTTTGCATCACTGATGCATCAGATAGCTCACTACAGTGAGGTGTGTTTGCGGATTTTAAGTTGACGATATCACAGCTTAATGTAGCAGCCTTGTTTATCTGATCGCCCTCTCCCGAACAAGATTTTAACGTTCTAGTCAATTACTGGCACTTCAGCGGAAGCTCACCCGCAATTAATACTTCCAGCAATAGCAGGTTGTGTGTGGGCAGTCGGTGCTCAAACTCACTCTACTCTTTACTCTTTGAAGGATTGACCATGTCAACTTATCAAAACGAAATTAAGGCAATTGCCGCTCTTAAAGAAAAAGCCGGAAGTGGCTGGAGCGCAATTAACCCCGAGTCTGCCGCTCGTATGCGCATCCAAAACCGTTTCAAAACAGGTCTGGACATCGCTAAGTACACTGCAGCCATCATGCGTAAAGACATGGCTGAGTACGATGCCGACTCATCTGTTTACACTCAGTCACTGGGTTGCTGGCACGGTTTCATCGGTCAGCAAAAAATGATCGCGATCAAAAAGCACTTAAAAACCACTAACAAGCGCTACCTGTACTTGTCAGGTTGGATGGTTGCTGCTCTGCGTTCTGAGTTTGGTCCACTGCCTGACCAGTCCATGCACGAGAAGAACGCTGTTGCTCACCTGATCGAAGAGCTGTACACCTTCTTACGTCAAGCTGATACCCGTGAACTGGACCTTCTGTTCACTGCGTTAGACAAAGCACGTAAAGCCGGCGACAAAGCTGAAGAAGCTAAGATTCTAGACCAGATCGAAAACTTCGAAACTCACGTTGTACCTATCATTGCTGACATCGACGCTGGTTTCGGTAACGAAGAAGCCACTTACTTGATGGCTAAGCAAATGATCGAAGCAGGTGCTGCAGCGATTCAGATCGAGAACCAAGTATCTGATGAGAAGCAGTGCGGTCACCAGGACGGTAAAGTAACCGTTCCTCACGCTGACTTCCTAGCGAAAATCAACGCTGTACGTTACGCGTTCCTAGAATTAGGCGTTGACGACGGTGTTATCGTTGCACGTACTGACTC
>JAAYFI010000078.1 GCA_012728315.1 Gammaproteobacteria bacterium | reverse complement strand
TAAGGCTAACGACTTGTTAAAACTTTATGAGGCCGGATTCCTTACTGAGCATTCAGTTTGGATTAGGATAATTAAGGCCGTTAATGAAGCCAAAAACGGGAATGACATTCGCGTTATTCAGGAAGTTGCATTAATGGAAGTTAGTTCGGTTCTTTGGGGTGCGAATGAGGCAGCCCAAACGATTGGCATTAAGTCAATCAAAGAACTGAACGAGCGGATAGAGGCAGGCGACCACATGATGAGAACCGGCACTCTGACCGATGAAGGGTTCAAACGATTGGAACAAGAATTGAAAGATATTAAGGCACTGTTATCGAAACAGCCGCCAGTTGCTGAAATAAAGCCGGAAGATAACAGTTCATCCACTTTGGAGGCGTTGATTGAGTTTAAAAACAACTTAAAAACACTAAACAAAGATGGAAGAATTGAAGAAAGAACTGGAAGGAATCGCGACTAAACTTGACGCGACAGTTGAAAAATTCCAAACCGCGAATGCAGAGGAAGTGAAAGGGCTTAAGGCCGAGTTCCAAAACCTAACAAAGCAATACAATGACCTTTCTGCCAAGTTGGAGAAAGACCTGCAAACTGTACAGGGATCAGTTGATGAGCTGAACATCGAAAAGAAACGGTTATCCGACAGCCGGAAAGCGCAGAAGGATTTGCGCACAGCATTGACCGAACAATTGAGTTCTGATGAGTTCAAAAATAACCTGCAATCAAAAAAGTCAGGCGACAAGCGGGCAAAGCATAATATCGTGATGGAGAATGTGGATTCACGCAAAGCAGCCATCACACCTTCAACCGCAACAGCGGATACCAGTTCACCTGATTACCTGAATACCGGCATTATTTACGACTTTGATCGTGATATGTTTGTCCGTAATTTTATCCCTTCAGGTGCAACTACAGCCAACAACGTTGTGGTGCCTATCGAGTTGACGATTGACGACGGTACGGCCGTAACCGCAGAGGGTATTCAGAAGGGCGTTTCACAATTCACACTTGACAACAAATCATTTCCGGTGATGAAGATTGCCGCGGTTTTGAAGATCAGCGAGGAAATGCTTGACGACATTCCCGGATTGGTAACTTACATTGTTAACCGTTGGGGTTCTAAATTGAAGGTAAAAGAAGATGCAACCCTTCTTTATTCTGTTGCAAGTTCGACCGCCTTTAACGGTTTGACAGTAGCCGCTCAGGCTTATGTTGACGCTTTGGCCGATGCAGCCGTAACGAAGTGGGATGTTCTGATGAACGCCATCACCCAAGTTCGAATTGACGAATACAGGGCAACCGCTATCATGATGAACCCAGCTGATGTGCTGACATTGAAAACTGAAAAAGGTTCTGATGGCAACTACTTAGGACGCAGCCCGTGGGATCGCCTCCCGATGTTCTGCGATGGTGTTCAGATTATCGAAACAACCGCCATCGGTTCCGGTGAGTTCCTTGTTGGTGACTTCACCCGTGGGGCGCAGATATTTGACCGCAAAACCGCGTCAATTAACTTCTACGATCAGGACGAGGACAACGCACAAAAGAACCTTATCACTGTGGTGATTGAGGAGCGTTTGGCCTTAGCTGTTTATCGCCCGAACGCATTTGTTTATGGCGACTTTGCCTCAGCACTTGCAAAAGGTTCAGCATAGTATTAATTTAAGTCAGACAGGGGGCGGGGTGATAGCCGCTCCCTAAATGGCTTTTAAAAAAAGAGAATGAAAACAATCCTACTC
>JAAYFI010000090.1 GCA_012728315.1 Gammaproteobacteria bacterium | reverse complement strand
GCTTAGCACTACCTATATCCATACCCCGATAGATCAACGCTGAATCAACGCTGATAATTTCACAAGGCAAGGCATCGGCCAATTGCAAAGCAAGATCAGTTTTTCCTGATGCGGTCGGCCCCATCAGGAAAATAGCCGGTGGCAGCGTATCTATCAAAACAAAACCCTCAGCAGCCACTTACTCTGGCCATATTTAACAATTGTGCAACCACACAGCAACCTGACGTCGAGCCTTACTGAGCCAGTAACTGACCAATTGCAGGATCGTTGAATACGCGCTGCAAGCCTTCACTCAAAACTTTACTCACCAATTTGGTGTTGGTCAGCTCATTAGGGGCTTTCGCGTAGCCTTGGGTTAGATTTGCCGCATAACGCCCATTATAGCGACGTGTGCCGTTTTGTACTTCTAGTGCATACACCGCACTCAGCTGCGCTTCTTTAATCACGCCATTGCCATCAGTGGCTTTATAACTCAGCTCAACCAGCTTTAAATTAAGCTGAGCTTCACCTGCGCCCTGCTGCATCGGCGTAAAACCGAGCATGCGTACTGCTGCATCAGTTTCCGCTTGTAAGCGCGGCAAAAAGGCTTTTGAGTTAACCGTAATAGCGCTGCTCTGCGCATACAGACCTCCACGTGTGCCAATCACCGGATTAGAGCGCGCGTCAGAAACACGGACAACGACTGGTTGACCTTGTCCAACAGCGACCAACTGGCCACTAAAGCGAGGCTCTGGGGTCAAATACTGCGGACTCAAACCGCAGCCCACCAGACTTACACTGACAATAATGGCCGCACTTGCAAATAGGTAACGCAACATAATTTAGATCCTTTGAAAAAACCGATGAGAATTTTACTAAGTTTAACCAAGCTCTACAGGCTTGCACAGTATAAAGGGTCACAGACCAAATACCCTAAGTTATCCATGCCACTTGATGGCCTAGAAACATTTTATGACACCTTTCGACTAAAGAAATTTTGCATAGATGATCGTTTTTTCTGATTTCATCGTTATAATTACTTCCCAACTATGTACGACACCCCGGTATTTAGGCTGTTACACCGTCTTTGATGGTTTATTTGCTCTAAATCGAGGTTGCCGAGTGCCCTATTTACGGCGCTCAAGCGCACGCTGAACGAGACAATTCTGCACTTTTTATCCTGTGCATCATTCACGCGCAGCTTTCTTGAGCGTCTGCGGTAAAAACATTTTAAAGATCCGTTACTCCAAAAGATGGCGGGACAACTGTTTCACAACTTCACAAGAGTGTGGCAAGCAATGAATAGTTTGGCGTTTACAGTTCCATGCACCAGCAGCCCTCCTTCTTGCAGCGGTTAAAGAATTGACTATTTCGCAATAACCTAACCCTTAACGAGGCTGACTACAGTTTTCTCTGTACAGCCCAGCAGCTGCATTTTGGAGACACACTGATGGCGCAAGATAATCAAGCACAGCTCGATGTTTTACTGGTGGGAGCCGGTATTATGAGTTCCACTTTAGCAGTGATGTTAAAAGAGCTCGATCCAAGCCTTCGCTTAGAACTTGTTGAGCAAATGGAAGATGGAGCAATGGAAAGCTCTAACCCATGGAAAAACGCAGGCACCGGCCATGCTGGGCTGTGCGAACTCAACTACACTCCAGAAGCAGAAGACGGCTCCATTGATATTAAAAAAGCTATTAATATCAACGCCATGTTCGAAGAGTCCAAACAGTTTTGGGCCCACCTGCTCGAAACTGGCACCTTCGGTGATCCTGATACCTTTATTCACTCAGTGCCTCATCTCAGTTTTGTGCAAGGCGAAGACAACGTTGCCTTCCTAAAAAAACGCGCTGACATCATGCAGCAACACCATGCGTTTAAAGACATGCAGTTCACCACAGACAAAAGTGTGATAGCTGAATGGTTACCGCTGATGATGGCTGAACGTAAAGATGATGAGTCCATGGCAGCGACTCACATTGCCAACGGTACCGACGTTAACTTTGGCGCATTGACGCGTCAGCTACTGAGCTACTTAAGCAAGCAAGACAACTGCAGCCTGCACTACAAAAGCAAAGTTGTAGGGCTTAAGCGTGTTGCTGCAGGCTGGCAGGTCAGCATCAAAAACCTCGCCACAGGCCAACGTCGTGAAGTGACTTCACGCTTTGTTTTCTTAGGTGCAGGCGGCGCAGCATTGCCATTACTGCAAATGTCTGGCATCCCTGAAGGTAAAGGCTACGGTGGTTTTCCTGTCAGCGGTCAGTGGTTACGTTGCGACAAACCTGAAGTTGTTGAGCAGCATCAAGCCAAAG
>JAAYFI010000079.1 GCA_012728315.1 Gammaproteobacteria bacterium | reverse complement strand
AGCCTGAACGTTGCGGCAGTTTTTGTTGGATATACCAAGTGGCGGCCAGTCCAATACAGCCGAGCAGGACAGCACAAAAAATAAGAAAGCGTTTCATGGTGATTGAGCCTGTGTAAAACATGAATATATGGATCAAATAGCACTTAATATGGCCTAAGTGCGCTAAAGATAACCGCATAGCTAAAAGGCCTTGTAGGCCATTGTCAAACTATATAAACCCTTACTTTAATTTTACCAACCAAATAAGCACCGCACATTAGTGCTGGTATGTGCAGCAAAGGTGGCAGCACTGACGCCATAAATCTGCGCCAGATGATGCCAGATTCTGGGTAAGTGTTCAGGGCTATTGCGCTGCCCAGCTAACCATTCAGGAGACATATCAGGGCTGTCGGTTTCTAGGGCGATACTATCAAGTGGCAGGCGCTTTAATACTGATTGTAAACGGGTGGCGCGTGACCATGTCGCAGCGCCGCCAAACCCCAGTAGAAAACCCAGCTTGATATATTCCATTGCTTCTTCATAACTGCCAGAAAATGCATGGATAATCCCTGCGCGCGGCAGTTTGGCTTTTTTTAAGATGGCCGTGACCTGCGCATTGGCGCGCCGCGAATGGATAATCACTGGTAGATTAAACTCGGCAGCGATGGCCACTTGTTGTTCAAATAGATGAATTTGTCGTGCAGGATCTAAATCTTTGAGAAATAAATCTAAACCGATTTCACCGACTGCACAGAGCTTAGGGTGATGCTGGTAGCCTTGCAGTTGTTCGCGCAGGGCTTGCAGATCAGTGTCTTGATGCTCCGCGAGAAAGTAGGGGTGCAGTCCGAAAGCGCCATATAGACCTTCTGTGTTGCTAACAGTGTTCCACAGGCGTGGCCAATGCTGGCGCGTAATGCCGGCCACCACCATCTTTTGCACCCCCAGCGTTTGACTGCGCGCAATCACTGCCTCGCGATCATGCTCAAAGTCAGGGAAGTCTAAGTGGCAGTGACTATCAATCAACAACATAAGTTGCTCCAACAAAAAAGCGCAGGCTGAACCTGCGCTTTTAAGATGACACTCACAGACTTATCCGTCTAGACAAGCTGCTGAGAACTAGTGCGATTCACGCGCCGACAAGAATTTAATATCCGGCCAGCGCTCTTCCATAATGCTTAAGTTGACGCGGGTTGGCGCGAGATAAGTCAGGTGGCCACCGCCATCAATGGATAGGTTTTCATGTGCCTTATCTTTAAACTCTTGCAGCTTTTTCTTATCGTCGCACTCAATCCAGCGCGCTGACCAGACGTTAATGTTTTCGTAAATACATTCCACTTTGTATTCTTCTTTCAGGCGGCTGGCGACCACATCAAACTGCAGCACACCAATAGCACCGAGAATAATATCGTTGTTGCGCTGCGGGAAGAACACCTGCGTTGCGCCTTCTTCAGCCAACTCTTGCAGACCTTGACGCAGTTGCTTGGCGCGCAATGGGTCAGACAAGCGCACGCGACGGAACAGTTCTGGCGCAAAGTGCGGCACACCGGTAAAGGACAACTCTTCGCCATCGGTAAAGGTGTCGCCAATTTGAATGGTGCCGTGGTTGTGCAGACCAATAATATCGCCGCCATAGGCCTCTTCTAAACGCTCACGCTCACTGGAGAAGAAGGT
>JAAYFI010000077.1 GCA_012728315.1 Gammaproteobacteria bacterium | reverse complement strand
TGCATCACCTCACTACAGAACGGTGCTGACCTGTTGTGGATCGAAACCGAGAAGCCACACGTTGGTCAAATCGCTGAAATGGTTAACGAAATCCGTAAAGTTGTTCCTGATGCGAAGCTGGTGTACAACAACAGCCCATCGTTCAACTGGACTCTGAACTTCCGTCAGCAAGTATTTGATGACTGGGTTGCAGCGGGTAAAGACGTATCTGCATACGATCGCGACCGCTTAATGAGCGCTGACTACGACGGTACTGATCTGTGTAACGAAGCTGATGCGCGCATCCAGAGCTTCCAGAAAGATGCATCGCGTGAAGCGGGTATCTTCCACCACTTGATCACTCTGCCTACGTACCACACTGCTGCGTTGTCAACTGACAACCTGGCTAAAGGCTACTTCGGTGAAGAAGGTATGCTGGCTTACGTTGAAGGTGTTCAGCGTAAAGAAATTCGTCAAGGTATTGCGTGCGTACGTCACCAAAACATGGCGGGTTCTGACATCGGTGATACTCATAAAGAGTACTTCTCTGGTGAGGCTGCTCTGAAAGCAAGCGGTGAAGACAACACAATGAATCAGTTCGATAACGTTTAATCGAATGATTTAGCAGTCTTAAGACTCTGTGTTGTAGAAAAACCCCAGCTTCGGCTGGGGTTTTTTATTGTCTGAAGAAAAGTGAATCTGACCTTAGCTCGCCGCAGATTGCTGTTTCTAAATGTAGGTCACCACTTCAGGGGTGACAAATACATCAACGCAGCACTCTGCCCACTAAACCAGCCATTGCTCAAAGCATACTGCGCCAAGCCTCAATGGTTTGCTGCATCAGCCCTAGCCACGTAAAGACGCCGCAAGTACGTCCCTATAGGCTCCACACCGCCATCCATGGCGGTGAAGGCTTTACTACACTACAGCTGATACAGCAGTCTAGGATTTGCGTGCTCTGCAAGATGCTATTTTGGTTTTGTATGGCTGAAATCTAAGTCGATCTGCACCTTAGAAATGTAGGTCACCACTTTAGGGGTGACAAATGCATCAACGCAGCACTCTAGCCGCTAAGCCAGCAAACAACGCCACTGTTCAAAGCACACTGCGCTGGGCTTGCGACAAACATAGCCAGTGATGGTCTAGCGCTCGAATCAAGCCTTGAATGAGCTCGTTGAGGGATAAAAAAAATTCAGCGCAGTGGGCTGCACGCTAAGCTCACCTAGCAATGGCTTCTGCAGTTTTTGCATGCTGTTTTTTACAATCGACTTATTTTCTAGCCAATTGATTACTGTGCTTCTGCTCAAGCGCCAAACGGCTTTGTGCCCAATCACGCCAAGCACGGACTTGCTGTGGATTAGCACCGGCTTTCTCGGCGGCAGTCAGCGCTTGTAATCCTGCATCCCAGCGGCCTTGTTGGATCTCTAATTGCGCGAGATTAAGCCAGTGCTGACCTTTGCCGGTCTGCTTGGCCAACTGCGCGTACTGCACAGCGGCATTTGGATAATCACGTGCTTGCCAGTGCAGCTGTGCCAGACGCTCTTGGCTGATAGCGTTGCGCGCTAACATGCCATGCTGCAGCATGCCTTCTAACAAACGGGCGGCTTGCCATGGTTGACCCGATGCCGAGGCCAAAGTAATTAAACTGTCCAGATCCGTTTGTTTAAAATTAATCCCTTTACTGTAAGCCGTGCGCAGTGTCGCCAAAGCCTTAGCATGTTGGCCGGCCAGCTGCTGTAGCGCTGCCAATTGCTTCCAGGCATTGAGCTGATCAGGACTACGCTGCAATAGTTGTTTCTGCCACTGTTCAGCCTGCGCATAGCGTTTTAATTCAGCATTGGCACCGACCATAAACTGCAACCAATTATCATCGATGGCTTTTTTGCCTTTTAAATACTGCTCAGCTAAAGGCAAGGCTTTGTCTAAACGCCCTATACCTTGCCAAGCTTGAATACGCATTTCGAGGGTTTCGTCTGTTGTCGCAGCGCCCTCAAGGTACTTTAAGGTCTGGCGGTAATCTTTCACCGAGAAACTGAGCTTGGCTAAATTCAGACGGTCCTCTGTCGCTTGTTCAGCAGTCAACTGACCACTGTTTAATGATTTATCAAGCAGATCAATCGCATGTTTACTGTGCCCTTGCGCCCAAACTAAATAGCCTTCACTGCGCCACAGCAATACCTGTTCTAGACTATCGGGCTTTACTTTGACTGAACGCAGCGCCTGGCGTGCTTCAGTAAACTTGCCAGCTTGCTGTGCAGCTTGCGCAGTTTGCAGGGCGCGAAACACATCGGGCGCAATACTTTGTGCTGCAGCAGAGCCTGTTTGTGCCGACAACGCCAAGATACCTACCGCTAAAATTAATCGACGCATCTTAACGGCCTCTTTTTTCGAGACGAAATTGCAACGTTTTTACCGCTTCACGCGCCACAGAGCGACCATCTTCTGTACGCGGCGCAAAACGCCAGCGCACCGCCGCTCTGCGTGCTTCACGATCAAAAACATTAGCCGGTGACGATTCAACAACGCGGACATTTTCTACCTTGCCGTCTGGGGTGATAGTAAAGGCCAGCTTTACATAACCTTCGATGCCGCGCCTACGGGCGCTATCTGGATAAACCGGCAACACTTCATTCAGAGGAATCACTTCAGCATCATTGCTCGGAGCGCTTGCTGCAGCCGTTGCCGCGGGCGCTGCTGGAGCGGCCGGCGCGGCGGCTTGCGCGGTCAGGCCTTGCAAGCTTGGCGCGGTGGCATTGATGCTGATAGTACTGGAGAGCTGCGGTACGGCTAAATCTAAAGTGGCCATTTGTGATGTGCGCGGTGGTTGTGGCGCCTGTTGTGTTGGCGGTGTTTCGAGCTGTGGCTCCACTGGCTTCTCTGGCATCTGCTGACGCGAGCGACTGGGGTCACTGGACTCTTGCTGCAGTTTCGGCATAAAGCGACCGATTTGTAAGGCTGACTCTTCGACTTTGCTTTTCGGTGGAAAGATCATCACCAACATCAATACAAAGCTGCCCAAGACAATCGCCAGCGCGGCTAAAAAAGACCACAACCAACGCATTAACGCGACTCCGTAGAAGCAGCCAAGACCACATCATCGACGCCGGCAAGACGCGCTTGATCCATCACTTGCACCACTAAGCCAGTACGTGCATCTTGATCCGCTTGCACCACTACCACACCTTCCGGCTGCTCGTGGCGCATACGTTCAACATGGGCACGCACACTGCGCACATCAACCACTTGCTTATCCAGCCAAACTTGGCCATCGGCCGTCACGGCAATTAAAATATTGCCTTTATCTTGCGCTGTGGCGCTATCGGCTTGCGGACGATTGACTTCAATACCCGACTCTTTAATAAATGAACTGGTAACAATGAAGAAAATTAGCATGATAAACACCACATCCAACATCGGCGTTAAATCAATGCCCGACTCTTCTTCCACTTGCTGACTGTAACGACGCATTCTCATCGTCTAATCCTTATTCATGACGCAGTTGGTCGGCCAAGCGGCCCAAAGCCCGTCGAGCGTTTCGCTCTAAACGGGCCAAACTAAATAATCCACCAATGGCTAAGACCATGCCGGCCAGTGTCGGCAATGTCGCCTGCCAAACCCCTCCGGCCATGGCGCGAGGATTACCGCTACCACTCACCGCCAGCACTTCAAAAACCGCAACCATGCCAGTCACCGTACCGAGCAAACCCAATAACGGAAACATCGCGACCAAGGTGCGCGTAACCGATAACGGCGTAATCAATTGCTCACGAGCCTGCGCCAACCATGCCGCACGTACAGTGTGCGGCCAGCGGCTGGTTTGTCCAGCCTCGGCACAGAGTTGCTGCCAAGCATTACGACGCTCTTTCGCCCACTGTGGGAATTGTCGTTTGGTGTACCAGAGCCGCTCGAGCACTAAGGTCCAGAACAGCACGCACAATGCCGCGAGCAGCCACATGACAATGCCGCCAGCACTCATCAAGTCGAGTAAGGCATGGCTGCTATCAACCAGCCAAAACCATGTGCTTTGCCAGTTACTCACTGCGCTTTTTTCCTGACATGTGCAGCGCTAATAAACCCACGCATTGCTGCTCTAGCAACTGCACCACCATTTTACTGCGCGCGCTGAGCACACTGTGTAAGAACAGCAGTGGAATGGCCACGACTAAGCCTTCAACGGTGGTGACCAAGGCTTGTGAAATACCATCGGCCATCAGACGTGAATCACCACCGCCGCTTTGGGTAATGGCCTGGAAGGTAATAATCATCCCGGTGACGGTACCTAGCAGACCCAGTAAAGGCGCAACGGCGGCGAGCAATTTCAGCAAACCTTGACCTTTCTCTAACTGTGGCACTTCTAGCATCACCGCTTCATCGAGCTTGAGCTCAAGGGTTTCTAAATCAGACAACTGTGGATTAGGACCTAGAACGCTGAGCACACGGCCCAAAGGATTATTGCTGTTGGGCTCTGATAAGTTGCGCATTTGCTCACGAACACTGCGAACCACTTGCATTAAGCCAAATAAACGCCAAGCAGCTAGGGCAAAACCAAACAGACCCAGCGCCACAATCACCCAGCCGACTAAACCACCCTGCTTCAAACGATCAAGCAGCGAAGGCTGACGTTGCAACTGCTCAACCAGCGAGCCGCGTGTCGGATCAACAGGCATCACGCCAACCGCATCGCTGCTAGCAATCCAGCTTTTTACTTGACCAAGACCTGATGGCTGCTTAGGCAAAGCGCGATAGGCGTTATCACCTTCACTGAAGGTTAAAAACGCGTGCTCGTTATAAGCAGAAAAAGGTCCAACGCGCAGTACATCTTGAATTTGGCGCTGGCCATCCACGCCAATCACGGGCGCGGCAACACGCTCAACACGTCCAGTGGCGGTCATATCTTCTAATACAGTAAGCCAAAAACTTTCCACTTGTTTTGCACTTGGCAGCGAACGACTTTTCGATAAACGCTCCAACTGCGCAATACGATCAGGAAACTGCACATTTAATAAACTACTGCGCCACTGTCCGGCTAAATCACCGGCACTTTGGCGCACCACGGCAAGCAGCTCACCCAAATCACCGACTTGTTGCTTTAGCAGTTGCTCTTGATCTGCCAGCTCTTCTTCATTGGCGGTAAACGTCGCTTTTAATGCGGCAGCACGTGACTCTTGCTCCGCCAAAGCTGCTTTAGCTTGTGCCAACAACTGGGCTTGCTGATTGCGTGCCTGTAAAAAATGTTGCTCACGCTCTTGCATCAATTGCTCTTCAGTGCTTTTTTCGCTGCGAATACGTTCCAGTAACTGATCAGGGCTCAAGACATTGGCTTGCACTGACAAACTGAGCAGCATGGCGCTGGTTATCCATAACAAGCGCTTCATGGCTGCACCTCCAGGGCTAAAGTCTTCACCGGCAGTTCTAACCAGTCTGCTGATTTTTGCTGACGGGCAATAGCAATGGCTTTTTGTAAGGGACGACGCACACTGCTATCGAGTGCTTGCCAGCTTTGCGTCTTAGCATTCCAATAACCACTTTCTTGGCCATTAGGGGTTTGGTAATAGAGCATGACCCGACCGAGTCGTAAGAACTCGACACTGCGTTGCTCGGTCCCCTCGCCTAACTCACCGCGCCAAGCTTCCAGGGTATAACCGTAATCACTTTCAATTTGATAGGCTTCGAGAATACGGCGGTATTTTTCCGCCATACTGACATCCGCCCGCGGCATCAGCTCTTGCAATGCAGCTAAGCGGTCGGCGCGCTCCATCGGTAAAAATGGCACATCGGCTTGAATAAACTCAGCCAAGACTTCAACCATGCGGCGCATTTGCGGCATCACCGCAGCTTGCGTATCTTGTAATTCGTTTAGCTGTTCTTGGTAGCTTTGCAACTCTTGCTGTTGCGCTGCAATCAACTCACTGACTTGCTCATTGTAGCCTTCCAGTGCTTGCGTCTTGGCTAAAGTGGCGCTGTATTCTTCGAGCATAGCTTGGCTATCATTATCCAAGCGCTCGATACGCTGCTGAGAACTTTGCGCCGCTTGGCTGAGTTTTTCGCTTTCATTAAGCGCCTGTTCGAGGGTCGCTGCACTGATAACTGGAGTCGCCATCGCGCAACAGAACAGCAAGGAGCGCAAAGTTGTTACTTGCATGAATACAAATTCCTTAAGTGTTACCATCAATTAATAGTAATGATTATCATCTGCATGAAACAGTAAATCAAGCCACTGCGGCACTTTAAAATGCTATACAATCACATTAAGTGATTTGTTTTGCAGAGCAGTGATGGCGCAATTTGCACTGCCAGCGCCGTATCCTGCAAAGATAGTAAACAAGTTTTCAAGATTTTACCTTGATCTGAAATACTCAAGGACAACATGTCGCACAGGCATACAGCAGTCGATATGCGAGCATTGAGCCACTACGTATGGGCGAGCAGTTTTTATTTCACTGCGCTTTAGTATTTTATTTAATAGGCACGATGAATCAGTGGATAACACTCTGAAACAATCTGAAAAACAGCTGAAACCTAGATTACGTCACCAGTTAAAAAACATTATTGCACCTGAAGCTCAACGTCTGCGCTCAGCATTGTTCTTTGCCATACTGGGTACCGTGCTATTTATTGGACAAAGCTGGTTACTGGCACAACTTTTTGTCGAGTTATTAAACCGCACCCACACCAATGCCATGCCAGGCAGCGCACTGGATATGCGTTATATCCTAGCGTTGCTGCTGTGTTTTACTCTGCGCCCCATCGCTCAATATATCCGTGAGCGCCTTGCGCAAACCGCCAGCCACAATGCGCGCACGGCTTTACGTCAGCAGCTGCTGGTGACTTTGGCTCGTTTAGGCCCCGAACGACAAATCCTAGGCTCTGATGGTGCTCTAAGCTCGCAATTACTGGAACAAGTGGACGCCTTGGATGGCTATATCAGCCGCTATTATGTACAGCTGTACTTGGTGCTTATTACCCCACTACTGATCAGTATTGCTGCATTTTATTACAGCCCGCTCGCCGCCAGTTTAATGCTGCTGACCGCTCCTTTAGTGCCTGTTTTTATGATCCTTGTGGGCGGTGCTGCCAGCCGTAGCAGCCAACAACAAATGGCCGCGATGAGCCAATTAAGCAGTCGTTTTTTAGATTGGGTGCGCGGTATGCCAACCTTGCAGCACCTTAAAGCCACCGATCAAGCGCAGCAAGATGTTGATAGCTCGGCCGCGCAATACCGCGACACCACCATGAAAGTACTGCGCTTAGCTTTTTTATCGGGTGCTGTACTGGAGCTTTTTTCATCTTTAGCCATTGCTTTAGTGGCGTTGTATTTAGGCTTAGGCTTATTAGGCATTCTGCCTTGGGCAAAAGGCGACATTCCGGTGCCCTATGCGGGCGCTTTATTTATTTTACTGTTAGCGCCTGAGTTTTACGCGCCTCTACGCCAGCTCGGCAGTGACTACCATGCCAAGGCTGAAGCTGAAGGCGCCATTGAAGAGCTGCTACCCTTGCTCGAGCAACATACTTGGCAGCACCCGGGACAACAACCCTTGCAATTGCAGGCAGCACCAGCGCTGAGTTTAGACAACCTTTGTATTACCGCCCACAACGGACGCACCCGCTTAGCCTGCACTACTCTTAAGATTGCCGCCGGAGCGCGTATTGGCTTGTACGGTGAAAGTGGCAGCGGAAAATCCAGCCTACTTTTGGCGCTACTCGGGTTTATACCTTATAGCGGCCGCATTAGCGTTAATCACACCTCACTGCTGGATATTCAGCGCAGTGACTGGCATCGTCAAATCGGTTATTTATCACAGCAGCCGCATTTTAAGCGCGGCAGTTTGGCTGATAATTTACGCTTAGCCAGTCCGGAGGCCAGCGCACAGCAGATGCTCGATGCCTTGCGCGATGTGGACTTACTGACATTCGTTGAACAACTGCCTCAAGGTTTAAACACTTCCTTAGGTGAGCGCGGCCTTGGTTTATCAGGTGGACAACTGAGTCGCCTAGCCATAGCCCAGCTTCTGTTACGTGACGCTTATGTTTGGCTACTCGATGAACCCACCGCGCACCTTGATCCAGATACCAGCGCCACTATTCACGCACTGCTGGAAAAACTCAGCAGAGGAAAAACGTTACTGGTTGTGAGCCATCAGTGGCAAGGGCTGCAGTGGCTTGACCAACACCTTGACTTACACGCTCTGCACACACCGCGGGAGTCCTCTGATGCTTAAAACAATTCGCTTACGCAGTTTATTGCGTAGCAGGCAGGCCAGCTGGAATTTAGCCCTTTTATTAGGTGCGCTGACACTCTTTTCCGCCATTGCGTTACTCGCCACATCAGGCTGGTTTATTACTGCCTCAGCCATTGCTGGCTTAGTGATGACCAGCTCTTTTACTTTTGACTATTTTCGACCCGCCGCGTTAATCCGCCTCTTTGCCATTGTGCGCACGGCCGGCCGCTACGGTGAACGCCTCACTTCGCACCATGCCACCTTGTCGCTGCTGAAGGATTTACGCAGTCAGGTGTTTCGCGCCCTGACTTTACGCAATACGGCTGCCGCAGTTGATAGCACAGGCTCTGCTGCCACCATGCACCGACTGGTGGCTGATATTGATCGCCTCGATCGTTTTCCATTGCAGTTTTTAGCGCCTTGGCTATGGTCTGGCTGTATCGTGCTGTGCTATCTGCTATTTGCTTACTGGCTGCAGCCGCAACTGGCGTTAGCCGCAAGTTTTGGCTTAATCAGCGCATGGATTATTGTACCGACATTAGGCTTTTGGCGTGGCCGCACACTGGCGCGTCATGATGTGCAAGCCGCTGAAGTGCGTCGCGAACACGTCCTTGAGTCCTTATCCTTACTGACCTCTCTGACCCTTTGGCAAAGTTGGAACACACAACAAGGCAACACCTTAGCAGCAGACCAGCTGTACCAAAACCTGCACCAGCAACAGCAGCGCTTGATCAGCTTGCTTGCGCTCTTCCAGCAACTGGCTTTGGCTGCCAGTCTCGGTTGCTTACTCTGGGTTGGTATTCCTTTAGTGGATACGGGTTTGCTTAGTGTACCTTGGCTGCTAGCGGCCGCACTGGCTCTATTAGGCATTCACGAGGCGTTAGCCCCCCTAGCTGGCAGTTTTATTGGCTTAGGTCAAAGCGAAGCCGCTCGCGATCGCATCAACCAGCTGATGCAGATTAATACAGAGCAGGAAAACATCAGCACCAAGAGCGAAAAACCGCGCCCCACGGCACCTTTTCAATTACAAACACAACACTTGAGTGCACGCATACCCGGCGCATTAACGGGTCCAGACAACATCAACATTGATCTGCACAGCGGGCAAGTTTTATTGATCACGGGCGCCTCTGGAATCGGCAAAAGCACCCTGCTCAAAGTACTGGCCAACACCCTTGAGCCCAGTAGTGGCAGCTACCTTATAAATCAACGCCCAGCGACGCACTGGGAATTGGATCAATGCATTGGTTATTTACCACAGCAACTGGATATTTTTGATAGAACTTTAGCGGGCAACTTGCGTCTCGCCAATCCGCAAGCCACCGATGAACAGCTATGGCAGGTTCTTAATGAGGTGGCTCTGGCTGATTGGGCCAAGCAGCAACAGGGCCTAGACACCGCGCTCGGTGAATACGGTGCGCAGATTTCGGGCGGGCAAGCACGGCGCATTGCTTTAGCTCGACTGTTACTGACACAGCGCCCGATCTTGCTGCTGGATGAACCTTTCGCTGGACTCGATAGCGCAAGCAGTCATCAGGTTTTAACAGCCTTACGCAAGCGCCAAGCCAATGGCTTACTGATTATTGTCAGCCACCATGACATGGTTATACCTGAGGCGCTGCGTTTACACCTCGCATATACCGCCTAATCGCGGCTAAAACATGCTGGGCTGTTCAGGCCCTTCAAGATCGTGCTGAGCCGCTTGTAATGCGGCTTCTTTGGCTTTAAGCACGCGAGCTTTGCGCTGCTGGCATAAGCGTACGACTTGGCGCTTATCCGCTTCACTCAGCTTGAGCCAATACAAACGCTCATCACGTGAGCGAAAGCAGCCTTTGCAATAGCCTCTATTATTGGCCTCGCACACCCCAATACAAGGACTGGGGATTTCAAAAAACTCGAGCTGCTGCATAACCTAGGCCTTTCAAGAAAATGTTCTGAATCAAACTGAAAACCACTACAGCCTATTTGGCTACTTTTTAGTCACCGCCAACAAGCCTACCGCTAAATTGCTTTAAATCAAAAATGCAAGCTGAATTTTTTTTAAAAACACTTGATTTTCTGCAAGCGCAAGCACTGCGCGGCGTATCGCTGGGCTGGTGTCTTGGCTCTGATACATCAGAGTTTGTACAGGTTGATATAAAAAGCGCTTTACCCTATATTGCGTCCCAACCTCATCACAAACACTATATAGTGTGCTTTTAGCAAAAAGCGTGCTCTACCTTAGTGCTTGATATTTTTCAAGCCCCAAGGCCCTTCACACCAAAAAGGATCTCATTATGACAGACTTTAAAGCCATTAAAGTAACCAAGCGCGATGGTCGCCAGGAACCGATCGATTTAGACAAAATCCATCGCGTTCTTGATTGGGCTGCTATGGGTTTAAAGAATGTATCGGTATCGCAAGTAGAGCTTAAATCACATATCCAGTTCTACAACGGTATCCGCACGAAAGATATCCACGAAACAATTATTAAGGCTGCAGCTGATTTAATTTCTCAAGATACGCCGGATTACCAATACCTCGCTGCGCGCTTAGCCATTTTCCACTTACGCAAAATTGCCTACGGTGAGTTTGAGCCGCCGCACTTATTTGACCATGTCACTAAGCTGACCAACGAAGAGCGCTACGACAGCCATATTTTACGTGACTATGATAAAGCTGAGTTTGACGAGCTCAACGACTACATTGACCATGGTCGTGATATGACCTTCTCCTATGCTGCCGTTAAGCAGCTGGAAGGCAAATACTTAGTGCAAAACCGAGTCACCAAGGATGTCTACGAAAGTCCGCAAATGCTGTATATCTTGATTGGTATGTGCCTGTTTGCCGACTACCCTAAAGAAACGCGCTTGGACTATATCAAACGCTTCTATGATGCTATTTCACTGTTTAAAATCTCGCTGCCAACACCTATTATGGCTGGCGTACGCACCCCATCACGCCAATTTAGCTCATGCGTATTAATTGAATGCGGTGACAGCTTAGATTCAATCAGTGCCACCACCTCAGCGATTGTTAAATATGTCTCACTGCGTGCTGGTATCGGCATTAACGCTGGCCGTATCCGTGCGGTCGGCAGCCCTATCCGTGGCGGTGAAGCACAGCACACCGGCTGCATTCCATTCTTCAAACTGTTCCAAGCAGCGGTTAAATCCTGCTCGCAAGGCGGTGTACGTGGCGGCGCAGCAACCCTGTTCTACCCACTGTGGCACTTGGAAGTGGAATCACTACTGGTTCTGAAAAACAACCGTGGTGTGGAAGAAAACCGTGTGCGCCACATGGACTACGGTGTGCAGCTGAATAAGCTGATGTACCAGCGCCTGATTAAAGGTGGCAATATCACTTTATTCTCACCGCACGAAGTACCAGGTCTCTACGAAGCGTTTTTTGCGGACCAAGAAGAGTTCGAGCGTCTTTATGTCCTATATGAGCAGGATGAAAGCATCCGCAAGCGTACTTTGCCAGCGGTTGAGCTGTTTTCGCTGATGATGCAAGAGCGTGCCAGCACCGGCCGTATTTATATTCAGAACGTTGACCACTGTAATACTCATAGTCCGTTTGATCCTAAAGTGGCGCCGATTCGTCAGTCTAACCTGTGCTTAGAAATTGCACTGCCCACCAGCCCTCTGGAAAACATCAACGAAACTGATAAAGAAATTGCTTTATGCACCTTGTCGGCTTTCAACTTGGGCACCTTGGAAAGTCTAGACGAACTGGAAGAATTGGCAGACCTTGTGGTTCGCGCACTGGACTCCCTACTGACCTACCAAGACTATCCGCTGGAAGCCGCGCGTAACGCAACCATGAAACGCCGCACGCTCGGTGTTGGGGTCATCAACTACGCTTACTACTTAGCCAAAAACGGCTTGAAATATTCAGACGGCTCAGCCAATGCACTGACCCACAGAACTTTTGAAGCCATTCAGTACTACTTATTGAAGGCCTCGAACAATCTGTCCAAAGAGTTTGGTCCTTGCACTGCGTTTAATGAAACAACTTATGCGCAAGGCATTTTGCCAATCGACACCTACAAGAAAGATTTGGATGCTATTTGTAACGAGCCGCTGCATTTAGACTGGGAAACACTGCGTGCTGACATTGTTAAACACGGTCTGCGTAACTCGACCCTGTCCTCATTGATGCCGTCAGAGACTTCCAGTCAGATTTCCAATGCCACCAATGGTATTGAGCCGCCACGTGGCCTTGTCACTATTAAACAGTCGAAAGACGGCATCCTCAAACAAGTTGTGCCGGGCTATGACGAGTTCAAAGACAACTACGAACTCCTTTGGAGCATGCCGAATAACGAAGGTTATTTGCACCTAGTTGGCATCATGCAGAAGTTTGTCGACCAAGCCATCTCCGCCAATACCAACTACGACCCACAGCGTTTTGAAGGTGGCCGCGTGCCGATGCAGCAACTGTTAAAAGACTTGCTGACGGCTTATAAATTTGGCCTCAAAACCTTGTACTACCAAAACACACGCGATGGCGCTGATGATAGCCAAAGCGATATGGAAGATGATTGCGCTGGTGGCGCCTGCAAGATTTAAGGGTGAATCTTTATGAAATACAGCACTTTCTCACAAATCGATAACGACCAACTCAAAGAGCCGATGTTCTTTGGGCAGCCGGTTAACGTGGCGCGTTACGACCAACAAAAATATCCTATTTTTGAAAAGTTGATCGAAAAACAATTGTCGTTTTTCTGGCGCCCAGAAGAAGTGGATGTGTCTCAAGACCGCACCGACTACCGCAATCTGCCCGATCATGAAAAGCATATTTTCATCAGCAATTTAAAGTATCAAACGCTGCTGGACTCGATTCAGGGTCGCAGCCCTAACGTTGCGTTCCTGCCACTGGTGTCAATTCCTGAGCTCGAAACTTGGATTGAAACCTGGTCGTTCTCGGAAACCATTCACTCGCGCTCCTATACGCATATTATTCGTAATATCGTTAATGATCCGGCGGTGGTGTTTGACGATATTGTGCGTAATCAACACATCATTGAGCGCGCAGGTGATATTTCTAAATACTACGATGATTTAATCCACTACAGCATGCTCTACAACAAATGCGGCCCTGGCACCCACACGCTCAATGGACGCACCTATGAGGTTGATCTATTTGAGCTCAAGCGCAAGCTGTACCTTTGCATGATGAGCGTGAACGTTCTCGAAGCCATTCGTTTTTATGTCAGCTTCGCCTGCTCGTTTGCTTTTGCTGAGCGACGTTTAATGGAAGGTAATGCGAAAATTATTCGCTTAATTGCCCGTGATGAAGCGCTGCACCTGACAGGCACTCAACACATCATCAATATCATGCAAGATGGCCAAGACGATCCAGAGATGGCCGAAGTGGCACGTTCTTGCCACGCAGAAAGCGTTGAGATTTTTAAGCACGCGGCGCAGCAAGAAAAAGAATGGGCCAAGTACTTATTTAAAGACGGCTCAATGATTGGTCTGAACCTCGACATTCTTAACCAGTATATTGAATACATCACCAACTTGCGCATGCATGCAGTGGGCCTTGAGCCAGTATTTAGCAATGCCTCGCACAACCCCATTCCATGGATTAATGCTTGGTTGGTGTCGGACAACGTACAGGTTGCACCGCAGGAAGTTGAGGTCAGCTCCTACTTGGTGGGACAAATCAACTCAACAGTCTCCGCTGAAGACTTAGGCGACTTTGAGCTTTAAGTGGACAACTCTATGCAAGTTATTACTGAAGATCTAATTTTCAAATTAGACGAATCAGAATCGCTACTCGAAGGCCTTGAGCGTACCGGTCATCAGGTTGAATACCAGTGCCGCAGTGGTTACTGCGGCGCTTGCCGCGTGACCCTGCGCTCAGGCAGCGTTGACTATATCACCCCACCACTGGCCTACCTGCGCCAAGACGAAATCCTACCCTGTTGCTGCCGCGCGCTTGAGCCGTTGGTGGTGAAGGTGAGTTTGAAGAGTAAGTTCAGCGCGTAAGCGCTCTGCTTGTCATGACCACGAATCAAGCTGGCAGCACAAGCCAAAACCGAGTCATTCCCGCTAGTTATGCCCTTGCTTAATCAACGCATCATTCGTCTCTCGCTTAACTGTTTGTGAAGTCTAAAACACGACTACAACAGTCGTGATTTTAGACAGCTGTGAGGCACACTTAATATGCAAGCCAGCATACGCCGTCGCGGTAATTGTTGGGATAGTCAAGCCTTATCCTAGCTCGTTTTGCCCTCACGCTTACAAACTTAAGCGTTACTAAAAATCTGTCTCTATTCCAATCTAAAAGCCCACTCATACGAGTTATTGACTGAGCGCTTGGCTCGATATTCTGTGCCGCACGTAGCAGGGTTACCTAAGTCGTATAGTTTTCCATGATACTTAAGAATATCTTTTTATATAATTATGTATAATAAAGAAAACATGCGAACTGCCATCAATCAAGGGGCGCATTATGTCTAAATACGGCAAAGACAAAACAAATATCAGCAGGCGTAACTTTTTAGCTGCAAGTACGGCTCTAACAGTGGCTGCAGGAACCGGTGTTAGCCTTAACAGTACATCTGCACAGGCTGCAACAACAATTAAAACCAAAGCACATATTGTTGTTGTGGGCAGTGGCTTGGCGGGACTCGGTATTGTTAACCGTCTACGCAAACAGCTGGATGGCGCTAAAATCACTTTGGTTGACGCTAAACAGGACCACCATTACCAACCGGGCTTCACTCTGATTGCCACAGGAATTTGGCCAGTAGATAAAGTGACTAACAGCAACCAAGAGTTGATTCCAGCTGGGGTGGAATGGATTCAAGAAATGGCCCGCGAATTTAAGCCAGATACCAAACAGGTCGTCACCGACTCAGGGAAAGTACTGGATTATGACTACTTGATCGTTGCCACTGGGGTACATCTGGACTACGACCAAATTGAAGGTATGGATGTCAATCGCATTGGTAGCAATGGCTTGGCTTCAGTCTACCCGAGCCCAGAACTGGCTTTAGCGACTTGGCAAGCTATGGAGAAATTCTGTAAAACAGGTGGTAAAGCGTTAATGACCCTGCCATCGACACCTATTAAGTGTGCTGGCGCGCCATTAAAAATGACTTTTATGCTGGCCAACCGTGCCGAGCAAGCCGGCACCTTGGCTGCCAGTAGCATTGATTTCCACTCAGCCATTACCTCAGTATTTAGCGTGCCAGTGATTAACCAAGAAGTACTGGATCGCTGGAAAGTCCTCGATATTCCCGTGCACTTCCAAAGCAAATTAGTCGCGGTAGATATTGATGCACAACGGGCAACCTTTGAGCAAGCTGACGGCAGTCGTATTGTAGAAGATTACGATTTTCTGCATATTCCGCCGCCCATGCGCGCACCTGACGCAATTAAAAATAGCCCTCTCGCTTGGCAAGAAGGTCCAATGGCTGGCGGCGGCTGGCTCGAAGTTGATCCCGGCACCTTGCAACATAAACGCTATAAAAACGTATTTGGTGTCGGCGATATTAACGGTACAGCTAAAGGTAAAACAGCTGCGACAGTTAAGAAAAGTGTGCCTATCGTCGTCGAGAACCTAATCAGCGTTATGATTGATAAAGCGCCTACAAAGATTTTCGATGGCTATACCTCATGCCCGCTATTGGTGCGCGAAGGTTCGGCCTTACTGGTTGAGTTTGATTACAACAACAATCTAACGCCTTCCCTGCCTTTTGTTAAACCATTGGAAGATAGTTACTTTGCTTGGTTGCTCAAGTACCGTTTATTTAAGCCGAGCTATATGGCAGTGGCTAAGGGTCGCCTGTAAGGCGTGAGGATTTAGTTATGTATGAGATATGGCTTATTATCAACACCTTTTATGAGCTGGCTCTAGCCAACTTAGGCTTGGTGCTAGGCACATTAATTGTCTGGGTAGCGCTGATGCTAATCACACAGTTCAGTAAAAAGCTACCTTGGGGCAAAGGTGTTAAAGCTGCAGTGGTTGTCGGCCTAGTCGCTTGGGTTATTTTCTTTGTGATGGTACCCGGCTTGACCAAGTCCTCCTTTGAGTACGTAAACTCAGTGATCGACTGGTTGGCTGTCGCTGGCGTTTCTGCAGCCTTCGCTGGCTTAGTGGCGCTATTTTTCGGGCCACTTTATTTGTTAGTTAAACGCTAAACCGGCAGCAGCCCCTTACAAGCTATCCCGTTTGCTAAGGGGGCTGCTGGATGCCAAACTTATCAGCTTGTTCTGGTCTAATTCAAATGGACACTTCAATGAGAGACAATAGACCCCGTCTAGCTTGAGGTGAAATATGAATCAGAAACGCGAGTATAAAACTTACACTCAGGAATTTAAAAAAGAAGCCGTTGCACTAGTCATTGATCAAGGCTACAGCGTGGCGGAAACCGCTCGATCATTAGGTGTTAATGCAAACCTGCTCTACAAATGGAAAGATCGGCAAGAAGCTCAGGCCAGCGGTGCTGCGTTGAGCACCGATGAGCGTGAAGAACTAAAAAAGTCACGGGCTGAAAATAAACGTTTGCTCATGGGAAAAGACATCTTAAAAAAGGCGTCGGCCTTCTTCGCCTGAGAGATGAGCTAGGCTTTAAATTTGTTCATTCTGTGGTGCAAGGAGGCTATCCAGTGCAGCTTTGATGTGCGCTTTTAGGGCTCAGTCGTTCAGGTTTATACGCTTGGAAAAAGCGGCCTGCTAAGTTGATCAGCGCACACGAGTTAAAGCAGCCTCACGCTGCTTATCACGCTCATCTTTTGCGTTATCTATCGCGTCAGAGACTATCACTACAGGTGCTACAGTAACCAAACCAACTGCAACAGTTGCAAGAATCTTAGCATCACGGGCTAAACTGTTATTGCTGGAAAAAAGATTGCAATTTGTTGCACACCCACTTACTCCCAGCACAGCAATACTTAATAAAAACCACCGCATACATTCCAACAGTTTTTCACATTCCCCATATTTATACACACAGTCTTCTTGCTAGCTCAAAACAAGCCCGGTTATTAATAATTGTTTATTCATTATTTTCACCTGAGTTAAATTCGTTAATTAAAGCCTTATTCACTACACAACCTAAAAAACAAATCATTCCTGATAACTATTTCCTTGCTTAATCAACGCATAACGGTTGAGCAGTTGCTTAAAGTCGGCATCCGTTTGTTGCAATAAAGCTGGAGCTAGTGAGCCATTACGGCTGGATGCTTGTAGTTGATTTAGACGCTCTTCGATTGGTGTTTTTTGTGTAAAGGCTTCGCGGATATTAAATACCGCTGTCTTCAGCTCCGAGACGGTCATATAGCGTCCGCGTTTCTCATCTAGGGTATTTAGTTTTGCGCTTAGCTCTGCCAGTTGCTCCATACCGGTGTGCCATGCTTGCAGGTCAGCATGAGCTATGGCGTTTAATTGCAATTGCTGTTGCCATTGCTCATGTAAAACAGATGCTGCCGAGTTATCGGGCAATAACTGCTGCAGTTGCTTTAGCAAGCCTTGCCCGTGCTCTTGCGCCCCAATAGGTGTAAATCGCTCTAACTGCTCAAGCTGCTCTGCCGTTTCAGTCAATAACCACGCAGCTTGATTCTTCAACTGCGCGGGATCTAAAGCTACTCGCTGAGATTCACTGAGCAATACTGGCGCAGTAAAAAAGCTAGGCGCTAACTGCTCTTGCAATGTATTGCGCGCAGACAGTTGCCATACCCACAGACTCAATGCCAATAGTCCAGCACCCAGTAAAACGCCACTGCATAGCCCTACCAGTAACCCGCTTTTATGTTCTTGTTGCACACCTTGACTGGGTATCAACGACTGCTCTTTAAGCTCAGTTCGCACCACATATACCAATGCGTTATCGGTTGGTACAGTACTCTGCATAGGCTTTTGAGAGGCTACATCGCAGCGTTCAAAGGATGGCAATTCATTGCCTGTGCTCTCTAAACTTTCTAAGCGTTTAGCTGCACTCTGAACAAAGTTATGCAGGCGCTCCAACCGACTTAAATGCTTTAATTCCAATGTTTCCAAGGTGTTACAGATCGCGCTTAAAAAGCTTTCAGCTTTGTACAATGCAGGTAAATCGCTATACAGCATTTGATAACCACGCACACTCTGCAGTAAGCGCTCACTCAGTTGCGCTAAAATCTCAACCCGCAGATGCACCTGCGCAGGCCACAGGGTTTGCCACTGATGACAAATCAAAGCATGCACCAGCGATAACCCCTCATTCATACCCTGCAAACCCATGCGTTGGGTGCGGATATAGCTGTACCAAGCGGCACTTTGCAGCTCTACTCCGTTTTGACGAAATAAAGATAAACACAGGTTTTCAGCGTATTGCCAATTAATATCAGGCCTCGCAGGATGGTGCAGCTTACTGAGCTCATCCTTTAGTGCGGCAAAGTCAGGAAAATTACGGGGGTCGCCACCTTGTTTCACATGTTGCTCAAACTGCAGACTCATACATATCCCTTTCGACAATAATCCTAAACTGACTTCACAATGTTTCACGCTGCGATAAAAACTGTTGTTTTTTTAAGTGCCGTACTAACACGCGTCCATCTGGTACAAATTCGGTACCAAAGCGCACCACTCCTAACTCATGCAGCTCTGCTTCTAACGCATAAGTGAGCTTGCCAGATTCAATTTCAGGCAGGAGGCTTAAGTTAATACTTTTGATTCTTGGCTCATACTTCAGCAAGGTGCTGCTTAACACCTGCAACAAACGATGCGCTGAGCCCGGTAGGCCATGAATAATGCGGCTCATATCTGGTAAGCCATAGTCATCTAGATGACTCAATGTGCCACGGCGAGCATTTAAAATGCGCTGAATGTTATCCAGCACCGAGAGAATTAACTGGTTTTCTTCGCTGACTTGCTCAACGGCTAATCCGCCTGCAAAACATCCAGTCAACATTTCATATAGAGATGGCTGCGCCACAATACTTACTCCTTTAAATCGCGCAGTAATAACTGTTGATTTAATAAGATTAAAGAGCGTGGTAAATCTGGGTCTAATTCTGACTTAGCCAACACCACTCGCCAGCTATCACGTGTTAAATCAGGATTACGAAACATCGCTGTTACGGCAACGAACTGCGTTTCTTTGTTGAGCGGCACAGATAGCGAATACGACTCTCCAGGACGCAAATATATATCGTTTTGCACCAGTAGATCCGCGTCTAAAACATGGCTATCGGTAGACAGCAAGGCACCATACTCAGCGGCTGCAAACGCTTTCATATCGCGCAACTGATAAACCCGCACCATCGTTGACAGCGGCACACCCAGCGCGTCCGTATTCGCCGTTTTACGTGCACTTAAATCTAAATGCAGTACTTTAACTTTTTTATAAAAAACAGCCTCTGCCATGGCCGCAGTACCACTACCTACAGATTGTGTAACACCGCAGGCGCCTAGCAGCACGCTACAAAACACAACTAATACCCACCCTAAAGCGCGAACCCGCTGAGGTTTAAAACCGATAGTTACCATTTTCATCTGCCTCTATTTTTTTAGTTTGTTCAGGAAGTGCTTGGTAACGTCCCAAGCTAATCGTAATAAGCCGCTCAGAGCAAGCACCCTTCGAGTGCGCTTCTTGACTTTTCAGCACCGCAGTTTGACCCAGCTGGCCACCTTGCCGCCCGGTTGCGCTGAGCTGGGCATCAGGCAATAAACTACGTAACACTTTTAGCTCTAGACGTGCATGTAAGCGCGCACCTAAATACACATGCAATAAAGCCAACAAATCATTATGCAGTTGACCGTCTGGCAACCAACGCTGGACTTCATCAGCATCACTGCTGCTCAACTGAATAAGCACTTGGCTGTTAACATCAGTTGCGGTGCGCCCTAACACAGGCTTATTGATCAAGCTCAGCGGGTGGCGCGTACTCAGCTGCGCCGCCGCCAGTAAAGGGATGCGACGCTTATCATGCGGCACGACGCGTACTTGTGTATTCGGAGCCAATAACCGTACTAATGCGCTGATCCCTTCCGCAGTACGGGTTGGTAAGCGCACGGTGCCAAGTAACGCTAAAAAACGTGATACCGGCGTACCGATCTGCGCCGCACAACCCTCAATACCCAACCCAACCAATCCCAATAAATACTGCGAAGTGCGATCAGCACCTCCAGGTTCAAAAGTGGCTGGGTATGAATACTTGCGCCACACACGATAAAACTGCGTGGTTAAACGGTGATTAAAAATATCTAAGAAGTCGGATAGCGGCTGACTACCCTCTGCACCTTGTGCAATATGATCAATATAAGCGGTAGGTAATGGCGACATCACACCATACAAACCTAAGAAGGTTGTACGCACTGTCGGTCGTTGCATCTCCCCTTCGGCAATATCAATCGTTTTCAACTCACTGACCGGAAAGCCCATGCCCGGATGCGGTCGAAAACGCACTGGATCAGTCTTGGCACTGTGACCTGCACCGAGTTTTATCGCAAGCGTCTGGCTTTTTTCCAGCAGCTGACAAAATCGATAAAAGTTAGTCTGTGCAAGTCGCGGCTGCAGGTTATGAATCAGCTCGGTAATGTCTGATTGTGGTTCTCGAGCCATCGAATACACTTCCCTGTTGGTTGAAGAATAAGAGTCAGTTGATTGAATAAGTGGATATCTGCATACAATGCAAAAAACCGATTCAGCATCTCACCAAAAAGATGGATATCCCCCTCTCCCATAAAGCCATTACTGTCGAGCGTGACTTGAATATCAACGCCTCGTAATAAAAAGCCCTGCTCAAAACGCTGAACCTGTTCATGTTGCACTGCAACAATCGCATCCAGTTTGCGATTGTTCATTTCATCGTCCGTCCAGTTATACAAAGCCAGAGTGCCTCGCAAAACCTCAGCGCTTGCCATCATATTTAAGAAGCTCGAGCCCAAGTGACTCAGTACTCGCCAGTGAAAACGATCTTCAGCAGGCGGGTAGACTGGCAAACTCGGCTTGCATAAATTTTGTACTCGCAGCGGAATTTGAATCGCATGCTCGCAACGGTTCAATAACGTACTTTGTAGTGCTTTGCGGGGTAACTGACCGTTGGTTCCGGTGATTTGTAAGGAAATCGTTTCTTGCTCTAAATAGCGCTCAGTTTCCCAAGCCTGCCCACCCAAGATCAGCCAAGTGTCATGCAAGCCGGATACGCCTCGTTTGACTCGTGTGTGGTAATAACGCTCTGGAGCACTGTGGCGTAACATTCCGCCACGATGTTGAAAACTGGTAAAAGGCACATAGCGCGCCTTATCTGTACGTTGCGATCCAACCACATCATCCACTGAGTAGATTTCAGTGTGACCATCTTGCAAACGCCTTGGGCGCAATAAGTATTCACTTTCTAAACCGCTGATCGTTAAAGGATCCGCTTCAATACTGAATAAGTTGATCACCGTTGCGCAATGTAAGCGTAACTGCTCAGCACTCAAGGGCAGTTCATTATCCCATTGCTCACTGAGCACAATTTCCAACTCAAACCACTGTGTTTTTTCAGGAATATGTAACTGTTCAAGCCCACACAAAGTGACAAACATAAACTTTTCACGGAAAGTAAAATATTCCAGTAACAACTGATAACCGCTAAATGCACTGTCACTTTTAGGCCAAAGGCAGTCATCATCGGCAAAGCCACCGGGAGCAAAATACCCGCTGAACGGCATCCGCTCACTGTTTTGCGAATGACGCCAATACAACTTTGCCGCGCGCTTAGTTAAAGCCAAGTGTAAGGCGGTACTGGTTGGTGCATCACCATTGAGGTAAATGGATAATCGAGACAAATCCACCTGCGACCAATCAGCTTGTTCGCTGCAATTAAAACGCAGGCACAGCAATGAACGCCCATCCACCTCGGTGCGCACTGTTGCTTGGCTGATGTGCAAGGGGTGCAAGGGCAAAGCAGCTGTAGTGCGATAACGGCATACTGTTTTTTTAGGTCCCACAGGCTGCGATAACACCTCAAAACCTTCGGGTATGCGCTCGCTCATTTTCATATGTTGAATATCTGGAGCCAACTCAACCACTGCTAAAGACGGAATAGTGCGTAAATAATGCGGCCACAGCAGGCTCACTAAGCCTTCCGTAAACTCAGGCAAGTCATCATCAATTTTTTCTCGCAAGCGCCCCATAGAAAACGCAAAGCCTTCAAACAAACGCTCCACAAAAGGATCCGGTGTCCCCGCTTTATCTAAATCTAGCATCGCTGCTCGATCAGGGTGAGCGTGTGCAAACTCCTTGCCTGCTTCACGCAAATAACGCATTTCAGCATCAAAATAACGTAGCGTTAAATCATCCATTGCCATTATTCAACTCACTATTGCGATACATATAAAATTAATACTAAAAAACGCCGAACTGATTGCTGTGCATTCAATATCCAGCGTGAAAATATTGTCTTAAATTATTGATATAGGACTAAGGCTCGCATGGGGTCTAGTTGCGTTAAGCCTGAAAGTAACTGATCCATTTGTTGTGTTAATCCCGCTTTGTCAGCACCACAGCGCAATGCCTTAGCGCGCAGCAACTGTAATTGCCGCGCTTTAATTTCAAAAACATAACTCGGCTCCCAAGCTTGCAACGTCATCTGCTGCGCTTGGGCATCTAGCTCTTGCAGTAGATTTAAAGCCATTTCATTGCGCGCGAATTGCTCAGCTAAACGCGCCATAAGTAAACGCAAAAACCATTGTTGGCGTAACCCATGTACATTCGGGCGCGATTGCAACCAAGCGATGGCGCTTTCTAAGCCTTCTGTATCTGCATGCGCTAAAGCTTCTTGCTCTAAACTTAAAATATCGTCGTGCTCGAGAGCGTACATATTGCTGTTTAAATCAGTGAGCGATGCGATTCCCTGCTCCAGCACCTCGCGATTGATCCATTCGCGTGTCACTTCATCTGCAAATGGACTGCCATCACTCCAAGCCAATTGCTCAAGCCCTGGCAAACGGTTCAACAACTGCTGTAAATCTTGCTTAATAATTACCGACCAAGCATCCCAAGGCGCGCCTGCTTTAGTCAGTGCTTGGTATAAATACCATTGTACATCCAGCCATAAATGATTAACGCCTTCCGAAAATAAACGGTCGGCTTGTTCGAGCAGCTCATTCCAATTTTGCTGTACATATAAACGCTTAAGCTGCGCACGCGCCTCCGAGCGAGGTGGTTCAAGCCGTGTGCACCCCTGATTATTTTGTGGAGGTACTTGATGGATGGTATCCCAGCGCACACTTTTCATCAGTCGGTGGCCAGCCAACCAGCCTTGATTTTGTTGGCGTAAATAACCTGCTAGCGCTTTAGCTTGTCCGAGGAGCTCACGCCCCGACTGGATGGGCTGCAAAGCATTACCGGTAGCACTTCGTTGTTCGCTGTGACGTCCTTTACTTGCCTCTGGCGTGCTGCCCATTGTTTGCGGAATCAAGGCTTGAGCGCCGCCCGATTGCGCCAAACGTTTTTCTAAACCTTGGTGCAGCGCAGCCAGTTCAGGCTGCCCGTCTTTATCCCAGCTTTCTAGTGATTGGCGAACATGCAACAAGGCCGCAACAATGCGTCGAAACTCAGGCAGCCCAACTTCAGGGTAAAGTGACAAGCTGTCTAAAATCCGCGAGCTGCCTAACCACTCAATAGCTGCTTTACGTGTAGACGGGCGCAAAGGCAGCAACGCTTCACCATAGCGTTGGCATAACCCCGCCAATAAACCCAGGCTATCGGCCAAGCCCGCCTCACCCTCTTTATGCAGGCGTGCCCAAATATAGTAGGTCACCACTCGCAAATCTTTGCAGCGACTGGTCAACAAGTTTTCAGATAGATCAATAATCAGATCAACATCAGCGCCTGATAACTTACCGACCTCCTCACGTATGCGCTCAAACTCATCGTCATAGCTTGGGTCTTCACCGACTGGATTATTCGCATGAATTGGCAATAACCAGCGCTGCCAAAGCATAATTTGTTGTTCCGCCGCTGCAGAAAACTGCGCATAATCTTCCGGAAAACATGCTCGCCCTAAATCTGTTAAAACGCCCATCCCTACTCTCTCCCTGTCGCCGTCCAGATCCAGTTTTAATCAACAAATATCTGCTGCGGTAAATTAAAGTCACGCAGCTTAAGTAGCGCTAATGGCCCTTCGCCTAACTCGGTGCGTAAAATAAAGCTCAATGTCTCGCCACTTGGTGTTGTCCAGCGCAGACGGTAACTGCTGGGCAGGCCGGGGTAGTCGCTGATCTCAGCCTGCTCCAGCAGACGAATCAGCCCCCAGCTACCGGAAAAATCTGCATATAAGCGCGTTCCGCTATCGACACTGCGCCAACTTAAACTGGCACCCGGCGCTAACGTATCCGCAGGCCAAGTAAAATGCTGCCACTGCGGCATTTCGTTGCGGTAGTCTAATGTTTGTTGATCAATGGTTAGCTTGACCTGCATCACATCCTGACTGGTCTCAGGGCGCAAAGAAAAACTTAAGCGAGCATCGCCTCCTGCAAACAGCACATCCCCTAGCTCACCTAAAGTGTCTAATGCCTTTAAAAACTCAGGATTTAAACGCACACCTTGCGCGGTGTTACTGTCGGCCACCCAACGGGTGCCTTCTTTGCGTAAAACCCCTTGCAGCTGACTGCTTAAAAACTGATTGATGCGCCCGTTATCACTACGCAAATACTGTGCTTGCAGCGGCAGAGAGCTGTCCGATTGATTATTTTGCAGTGGATAGCGCCCAGCAAAAGCAGCTTGCCAATCATTCACCACTGCACGCTGCCACTGTGAATTGAAGCTTTGCACTGTCGGCGTGAGTAGCTGTTGCCACGCCTGCTCTAAGGGCTGCACCCAAACGGCATCACCAAAGGCTGCTAACTCTTGACCAAGACTGGCCGCCACTAAACGCGCATAATCTTGCGTGTCAGCCAGATCACTGGAGCGCCCTTGAAAAACACTTTGTGCTAATGCTTGTGATAAACCTTGTGGATCTGCGGCATTGAGCACTTGCTGTAACTTTAAGCGCACTCGTGAGGCGCGGGTTAAGTAGCTCGTAAAACTCAAGTGCTCGGCACCTGCGCCGGTATGACTCGGTTCCAAAACACTTAATAAAGGCGCAAATAGCGGTTCAAGCGGACCGCTGTAGCCCAGGTTTTGTTTAATCAGTGGCTGTTGCTCTTTATTAAAGATGTCTTTGGCTGTACTCACTAATGAGTCAGACAAAGTCTCTTGCTGACGGCCTGTTTTAGCTTGATAGGCCAAGGTGTTCATCAATCCGATTAAGGGGGATTGGCGCACATCGGTCAGCAAAATTAACTGCTCAACGGTATCGGCTAAATGATCAGCACGTCGCCACTGCAAACTGTTTAAAAACTTCTGCCAATGATTGGCAAAGGCTGAAAAGTAACGATCGGTTAAGCGCTGCTTGAGGGCTTCGGGCGTTAGCTCTGGGTTTAGGCTTTGCGTGCCATCACTGAGCACCCAGTCCAGCTCACTGCGACGCTGGTTAACAACTTTTTCAATGGCGGGTAACACCGCCTCCTCCCATGCTTTGCGGGTGTACACCCCGGGGATCCACTGCTCAGTGCTTAACAAAAATGAAGCATCGGTTTCACCCACCATATCGCTCAGCCACACATCAGCATACTGCGGGGTTAGTTGCTCAATAACCTCTTCGTACAAGACCAACTCACTGGTGCGATTACCCATTTCCCGCACCAGCATCGCGCGTGTTTGTCCGACCCAATGAGCCTCTAGCGGTAATTGCCAGTCTGTATGTTGCGGCAAATGCTCTGCGTAAAACAGAAGCAACTCTGGCCCTAAACGCTGCCAATCACCCCCAGACAAACCCTCACGCTGCGGCCAAACAGTCATGAGCGTGTCGGTAAAAAACTCGGCTTCCATTTTCTCTACATGGCTGAGCATCAAATACGCTTTTAAAGATTGATACACCGGCTGAGCTAATGCTTTACGCTCAGCACTTGCCACCGGAGCAACAGCCAGCTGCTGTACGTGCTCAAGCAACTGCTCAGCACTCGGATCGCGTAACAACGGCAAGGCACTGGCTTGATAAACCGGCCATAAAGCACTCAGCAGCTGCCCATGTTGACTGACACCAAACCGCTGCCACACAGGTACAGAATGTTCCTGCTGATACTGCAAACGCCCAATGCTCTGTTGTAAATCCGCCAACGCCTGCAAGCGTTGCGCTAAAGGTTGCTGCCCATCGTGCACTAAAGCCGCTTGCGCCGCGCTGTTGTCTAATAAGTGACGGTTAAACGCATAAGAGCCCAGCATGCCTAAACCCCATAACACCGCCAAACCAAGCAGCGCACCTTGCACAGTGCGTGCCCAAGGCCAGCCAAGATGTTGGGGCTGTAATGCTTGCGGTAGTTGTTGTAAAGCACTGAAAAAACCATCCCAACGCATATCTTTTAACCACATGTGCGCGGTCTTAGCTCGTCCACGTGCACGGCCTTGACTAAACAGCACCCCAGCAAAAGGCAACGTTGGATAACCTGCCCCTAACTCTGGCAACTGCTGGCTCAATTGCTGCGCCCCACCGTTGCGTAAAAACGCAGCCAACCCCAATAAGAAAGTCCGCTGAGTGCTGTCCAGCACCGCGTGTGTGCCTTGTTCAATTAGAGCCGGTTGTAGATCATTTAAACGTTGCTCCAATTGCTGTGAATTAACAGTGTTAGGCAGTAAGCAACTCACCAATGCATCGTTTTTTTCTGCAACACCGTGCAGCGACCACAGATACACGGGAGCAGACCAGCGCAGCGCTTTAAAGCAGTCAGCCATCCCGCGTTTAAAACGTGTCAACTGCTCGTCATCAAGCCCGTCTGTCTGTAATTTCATTTCAACCGAATCAGCTTGCAGATACGCGTCAGTGGCCCACACCACGGCATCCAACGGGCGACGACGGCGCAACTTTTTTAATGCACTGAGCACTTCAAGATCAATGTTGTCAGCAGACTCCCCGCCCCAGAGCAGCAACCGACCATCGGCCTCCAACCAGCGTTGGGTGGTTAAGCTAGGGGCTAGTTGTTCAGCTAACGCTGCCGGTGCACATAACAGAACCGCATTGACTTTAGATTTCCAAAAGAAACCGTAAGTGCTGCGACAGGCAACGCTTACGGATGAAAAAAGATCACTATCCAAACGACTCAACAGCGTTTTATTACTTTTACGAGCTGGTTTTAAGGAAAACTGAAGCTTTCTATGAAGCCAAGCTAATCTCAAAATAGAAATCACAAACACTGCTAAAAAAAATAATATTATCACCCAAAATATAGTCCACAAAAGAGGAATTGAAATACCTTTTTGCTGGAAATAATTTTCACCAATGGTCAATACTAGAGCACCAATACCGGACAGTCCTAGTAATAATAAAAAACCTCCCCATATGCCAATATAAGATGTCTGATTTTCACTAGACTTACTCATTAAAAAAATCCTTTTTTATCAGGCACAACAAATTAGTTGATGTGCTGTTTTGACAAATCAGTAACTGATCTTGCTGTGCATGAATAACTGCATCTGTAACAAGTGCTAAATAATTAAAAAATGAAAACTCATGTGATGGCCCAAAACTTAAATTAACTAGATAAGCGGGGCTTTTTTCAGGCAATAGCCAATCCACCTTTGCTGAGTAAATTAACAAACTCTCAAAGTTCTTCTGTGACTCCCCCGCAAGCCATACATGCTGAAGCTCAGCCTTCTCAAGCTCGTTATACTTAAAGAGCATCTCCAAATCCTTGTCTAAGGCGTTTTTATCCAATGGCATAGCTCTTCCTAAAGCTGCAATAACAGGTAACTGATGCTCTCGTGCATATTCAACAGAAGAAAAAAACTGTGCAGTAATAAACTCGCTGTGTTCCTGAGCTGCATGATGAGGCCAGCAATTTACACACAACAAAAGCACGCCACCTTTATATTCAACATCTTCTTGCACAAGCTTGCTTGCCAAATTCAAATCTAAAATATCAGGAACTAAAAGCCATTGATTGAATACGTCATCAACAATATTTTTTAAATAAAGCTTATCCGAGCACAGTAAGTAAACTTGGTATAAGTGATTACGATACTCTGGAAATTGTTGCTCAAGTCTTAAGTGAATAGTTAACAAGTATTCAGTAAAGCCCTTCCGCTCTCCAAACAAAGGACGACCTTTATCTGGATACATGGGAACATTTTTAATGTCACCCAACATTACTGAAGCACCTTTCTCTTCTGGTGATAAAACTACATTTCCAATAACAGCTTGTTGCCACTTACTCCACTCTTGCCAAAGATGAGTTGTATGCTCAGACTCCTTTTCCCAAGCCTTATGAGAAGCCAGGCAATACTCGTAACGATGAATACTTACTCCAAATAAAAACATCCAAATCAAAAAAACTGGCAAGACAAAGTATAAAAATATATTTTCAAAGCCTACTTTCTCACCAAATTGGTTGAATAAAATATAAGCAATGCCAAATAAAAATAAAAATCCATAAAGCCAAAATTTATATTTTGGCTTTGAAAATTTTGGTAACTTAGGTATTTCAGGAATAGGCCAGCTCATATATTACTCAATACAGTTTTCAGGTTGCGAACTAATTACACGACAGCCGCATGCACAAAGACTGTTATTTACAACCAAAGCCACATTGCCATCAAAGACCGTCTCACTACCCTGTACAATCTTATTAACGCCATGCAAAGGGCAGCTTATTAAGTCACCAATCAAAGCGGCTTGAATGCCGTTAAAATAAACAGTAGAGCTGGCAGTAATTACACTGCCACCATGCGTATTTATATCACCAAGACATACTACTCCACGCACTTTCTTATCCTCTTAATAAGTTTTACAATTTTTAAAAGAAGCTCTTAACAGCACTGCTAATTAAAATCAAAATATTACAAACTAAAAATTCAAGCTTAACACTCTCTACAAGCATCAGATGGCACCAGGCCGAATACGAATACTATTGGTCAACTGGTACCAAATTGATAAAAGCTGTTTTTCTGTTAAGTCATCATCTGCTAAATCATTACCTGATAATTCATAACGCAACTCAGCCGACAAAAAAGGTGTGCTATTTGAGCCTGATTTTTCGTTTATATACATTAAAAAATTATACTGAATATTATTTTCATCGCTTGCATTAAAAATTAATAACTCTTCTGCTATAGCATCATGAATTTCACGCCTACCTTTCGCTAAATTTTTAACACTAGAGCCAAAAGATCTTAACAGTTTACTAAGCGCACCTTTTTCGGCTCGCTCAAGTAATGTGCGCTCTGCCTTAAGGTAATTATTAGATTTAATTCTGAAATTTAATTTAGGGTATTGCTTTAACGTGAAAGCAATACCAGCATCTTCCTCTCCCCAATCCGAACCTACAATGCTCAGGCTATCCCCAGCAATAAAACCATGGTTAAAGCACAGTCCCTTACCTTTCGGAATGGGTTCGTTTTCTCGAACACCTTTTAACTTACGAAGCAACTTATTGAGCTCTGATATTTTATTCGTCACATTACTTGGAAAGTCTTTACCCTCTTCTATATAACGAACAGCATCCGTATTTATTACCTTAATTTCAGTTTTGAAAGCAACGCTATTTTGATAGTAATGTGCCTCTAGCACACGTGCCATATCAGGAGAGTAATTATTTAAATTCCTTTCAAAAATTACTCCATTCATCTGATCAGGAATTGAATGTATGTTTTTTAAATAAGGTGTATCAATCATCTGTAGAGGGGCTGTTTTCTCTAGCTCTTGCTCCCTTAACCTTATCCGCTGTTCAAAGGCAGGTAATGGCATGGGCTGTGCCTCAATTGCATTTTTATTGATATAAACAGAAGCCCCGTCAGCAAAAAACTGTTCTGGCAGATCAAATATATAACGACCAACACATACGGGTTGTGGATTCCCCATAATGCTTTCAATCACATCCTGCTCCATTTTTGAAATCTTTATCCTAACTTTATCTTGTGAGTTTTCACAACCAAGCAATAAAAGTGCAGCTATGCAAAATATAACAATATTATTCATCTGGATAACACAAAGATGTCTGTTTAATAGAATCAAGAATCTTGATAACTGCCCATACGGTATAATTCCTACTTTGCTCATGATTGTATGCTGGCTCATGTTCTAGCCCCTAAATACTCATTCCAGATTGAAGAAAATCGCCTGGCCTCACCCTGGCCGAATGAACAGGAACAGTTCCATCACCTTGATTCGCTTGATTTTTATTTACATCAGGATCTCGCAGCACAAAAGTCTGTGGCAATTCAGGGTTTTCAAGACTAGAGCCGCTTGTTGAATGTATTCTTCTGGAACTTCCAGAGTTTATTTTTTTTAGCTCAGAAAACTCTAACCGACCTGATAAAGTGTCTACCTCGTTATAATCAACACCTTTATAACGTCTAATATTCTCCCATAGAACATCCGAATAAGTACTTATCCCAGCCCCATAAAACAAGTGCGTATTATGGTTATAACAATTTTTGAGTCCCTCTATGAACGGTTTAACTATAACTGTTAAGTTCAACTTGTAGTCTCGCCAGTCTTGCTCTAATTTTCGTGATTCTAATGAAGTATTATTGGGGTTAATCAATCTTTCATCACACAGCCCCCACCACTTATCCCTCACCGTATAAATCTCTTTATAAGGGTCACTCTCCGGCAGACTGTACTCTTTACCATTGTCATTTATTTTGAGCCAACCCATACCATATTCAGAGCCTGGTAATAGCTGTAAAGATCCAGGTGATTGTGACAATACTGCCGTCATCTCTTCCGCATCTTGACCAAGTATTTTGTTGGCAACACTACCCTTTATCCCTGACTGGCCCATGCCCATTTTCATGCGCTGGTATGCTGATGCCGCACCTAGAGCTGGAATAACACCATGTACAACACCAAGTATTTTTTCTTTACCGCCCAATTTTTCAGAATAATGACGGGCAACCAAACCGCCCATTGAATGCGTCACTAGGATGACTTTTTCACACATTCGACCGCTAGCACGATACTCGTCGATGATTTTATCAACCTGTTCAGAAACGCGTTCCGCAGACTTTGCATTTGACTCAAGCCAGTTATAACCAATTGCATGAACGGGTAATAAATATCGATAACTAAGACTTACTTCTTCCCTGCTTAATGCTTCTTTAATTTTGCTTATATCATCCAGCTCTAGATTTTGCTTACCGATCGCCTGCTTTCGATGTAGCTGTACTTCTGATGAAGGTTTTTTTGAAAGATCATGCAGTGCAGATTGCAGCCATCCTAGAAACCCTCCATAGTTCATGGCACCCACCTCCCCCCAGCCTCGTTCTTGCCGAGTTCTGAAGTAACCGCTCTCAGCTTCATTGCTTTCAACTTTTCCGCGGGGATCAACCTGTACAAGATCTGGATTTAAAATATTTTTTCTTTCTCTTGCATCTTTCATCGCCCAGCCCAATAAAGAGGAAACTCCATCCAGCCGCCAAATCTCCTCAATTTGACTATCACCAACCCCGCGCAAATTACTTCCCATTACACCTGGCAAGAATATAACTGGCACCACTCGGCTTGGTACTTTTCTTAGGACGGCCTCCATCTCATCAGAAGAAGGATAGGTATGCACTGGATATACAAGCCTTCCGACTTCATCCAGAATTGGATCAATAAATATTTTGTTATTTTTGCTAGTCATAATTATTCAAATCGCACCGGGCCGAATGCGGATGCTGTCGGTCAATTGATACCAGATAGCACGAAGCTGTTTCTCAGTCAGTTCATCCGGCTCAGTGCCCTTGCCAATAGGGCCATAGTCCATTTCAACTTCCAAAAAAGGTGTTGTGTTAGAACCACTTTGCTCGTTGATGTACATCAGGTAGTTGTATTCTTTTTCATCCGGATCAGAGCCGTTATAGACCAGAAGCTCTTCTGCGTAAGTATCCTTAATGGTACGACTTCCTTTGTGCAGTGTTTTAACCTTGGCACCAAAGCGCAGAAGTAGTTTCGCCATACTCGCACCGCTCATGCGTTCAAGCAGAGTCGTATCAGTTTGCAAATAATTATTCGTAGTAAAACGAATAATTAGCCTTGGCAAACTCTCTTGCCAGAAAACCATACGAATTTGTTCTTTCCCATATTCAGAGCCCGTCACAGCTCTGCTATCCCCTAGCAAATAACCATGGGTAAAACACAACGCAGGGCCTTCGGGCATAGGGTCGCCCTCTTTGACTCCACGCAGGCGGCCCAGCAAATTATGCAGTTCGGATAACTTGGCAGTGATGTTGGTGGGGAAAAGCTCACGTTCGTCTTTGTGCCGATCTGCATCT
>JAAYFI010000080.1 GCA_012728315.1 Gammaproteobacteria bacterium | reverse complement strand
GTACAACAGCACCGACATCTGCTCCGACAACGAGCACAACCGCCCCAACACCCGTACTAACCACCGCAGGCACAACGACACCCACAACCACCGGCTCGACGGCACCGACCACTACAGCAACAGCTCAGACAGCAAGTCCTCAGACAACCGCTGCGCCGCCCGCAGCAGTCGTCACTACCGCCCCCCCTGCAACGACTAAAGCCCCACCGGTCCCCGTCGACATCAGCTATGTCGTCAACACGAATACCAAGAAGTTCCACTTACCCTCTTGTCGCTACGTCAAGGAGATCCACGCGCAGAACCGACTCGACTCGCACGACAGTCACGATAGCATAACAAGTCAGGGTTATGTCCCCTGCAAGGTCTGCAATCCATAGGTAAATTGCCTACCTAAGTTCTAGTCTCCATGTACCGACGGTCAGTAAGCGACCAAGGGGATAAAGGTGCAGGTAAATCAGCTTCCTAAGTCAAATTTTTACGTGTTATGCATTAGAATATGGATGCCAAATCTATCAGGAAATGCGTATCCTGTAAATATCAGCGCAAGTTGTTGAGTTTCAAGGCATGCCAAATAGAGCCTGAACGGGATGTTTTTTGTTTTGTCATCCGAAGTTCCAGTCTCTATATCTCGCTTGAAGAAGGTAGTAGTAGCATGGCTTTAGCATAAGTTAGTTATCCTTATTCCCAGTTAATTGGTTGTAGAGTAAGCTGGGAGAAAGATTGACCTCTTGAGCAGCAATGCGAACGATACCGAGTTGATCCAATGCCTTTAACCCATACTTTTTGGCAAACAGATCAAATGCGGTAAACTCACCAAACTGCTTGCGGTGGTAGGAATTGATGTGCGATGCGATCAGCAGACAATCTGATTCGCTAAGATCTTTTACGGATGTACCCTTGGGGATAATCCGACGAAGTAGCGTATGTACATGCTCAATCGCACCTTTCTGCTGAGATTGACCCGGATCACAATAGAAGATCCGGGTTTTTCTCTCGTCATCAAGAGCGAATTCAATCGCTTGCGGGTTGCTAAATTCTGATCCGTTATCCGTTAACAAGACCGCGAAGATCGAGTAGAACAGTTCCTCGCCCAGGTACTTACGTAAATGCAAAAACCATCCCTCAACGCTAGCCGCTGTATTCTGCTCTCTGGGGTAGATGAGGAGAAAACCCAGTTGCGGTAAGTAGATGGTCAACAAGCAGGCTAATTCGTCTCTTGTGCCGAGTACGGTGTCCATCTGAACGATATTGCTGCCACTATGTTCTGCGATGTGGCACAAATAATCCTCAAAACTGCGATTGACTCGACAGGCGGTGTCTACTTTGAATGTCTTCTTTTTCTTACGTGGTCGAAATCGGACCTTACGCGGCAAATCGATAGCCTTAATGCCAATCAATTGCTGTTCGATTAACCTGTAAAGTTGGCGCTCGCTGCAAAACAAGCGATCTCGATTGCTCATAACGATATGGTGAAGGGATTGACCCTTAACCAAAGGTGTTAAGATCTTGGTCATCGCGAGCAATTCTTCTTGCGAGTAACTTGTACCAGTTCTGCTTTCTGCCAGCGTTTCCTTGTACTGTGCTTGCGCGTCTTTTCCTACATAATGCATCTGCAACATACGACAGTGACCTCGATCTGGGCAGCCATTACAAACGTAGGGCGGCTTATCGAGTTTGGTACAGAGCATGGGTACGAAATCGGAACAAGATATATGGCAATAACGGCAACTGCGACAGGTTTTTCTATAGCAAGAAGATTTGTGACATAAATCTTGATGCTGACAAGTATCGTAATTCATGCAGTAAGGTGCGCGCCTCCAGGTGTGCCCATAGAGAGCTGTTCGATTTTTGCGCACTTCTTTGGAGACCGTTGTTGGGTGCTTACCGATGGATAAGCCGATTTGTGTAAAGTTTTGTCGATCTTTAAGACCAAGTTCGATCAAGTCCCGATCGTGAGGCGTACAATGCAATCCCTTTGTCTGTTTCTCTTCATCAATAAAATCTTGATTCACTATAACCATGGTAGTTTCCTTTCTACCATGCTGCTACTAACCTCCTCGATCCAGTGTATACATTTGCCACTGTAAAGTCAGGATGATTATTTGCCAGAGTAACGTCAAGATAAACGAGAAGTTAGTCTGGCAATTAGGGTATTTTTAGTAATCAGGCTGCATTCCCGCATCTGCGCGAACGTGGCGGAGCAATCGTTAACTTCGGCTCACAAGCTGCTCTGGACCCGGGTCCTGACGGTGCTCACTACTCGGCATC
>JAAYFI010000081.1 GCA_012728315.1 Gammaproteobacteria bacterium | reverse complement strand
CTACTGCGCGTGGAAGATATTTTAACCGAGCTCAATCTGCAGTCCTTTCGCAAAGCAAAAGTGCAAACGCTCTCCAAAGGCTTAAAGCAACGCGTCAGCATCGGCCGTGCATTGCTCGCCAGTCCATCAGTGTTGCTGCTAGATGAGCCGACCTCAGGACTTGATTTCGAGACCACTCGAGAAATCTATCGACTGCTCAATACGATGCACGCTGCCGGAAAAACCATCCTCTTCACCTCGCACCGCCCCGAAGAAATCAAGAACCTTGCAACGCGTATTATGGTTTTGCATAAAGGCCAAGTGATCTTCGACGGATTGCCAGAAGAATATTTCCAATCTGACATTCATGCTGAGCTGTACGCGTAATGAAAAATATTCTAGTCCTCACCCTTAACGATCTGGCGATCGCAGTAAAGAACAAGACCCTGGTGCTGGTGCTGTTTATTCCTATCTTTGTTTTTATCGCGCTAAATCTCGTCGACAAAGCTGACGTAGAAGCCAACATCATTAAGATCGGCATGCTGCAAGATCAAACCTATCCAGCAGAGATAGCGCAGAGCATTGAGGCTGCCGATCAAGTGTTTGCGGTCACCTGGCTAGCAAATCAAGAACAGGCTTTGCGCCTACTCAAAGACCACAAAATCGACGGTATTGTGACCAATAACGAGCAACAGCCCAATAGCTTAGCCTTGCTGGTTCTAAAAAAAGAATCGCTACATACCATTGCTATCGTGCAGAGCTTTTCTGCCTTACAGAAGGCCGTTGAGGGCCATCCTCCAAGTTGGGTTTCAAAGATCAGTTCCCTGCAACACAGCAGCATGCAACGCGAAACACTACCCACTTGGATCTTAATGGTCATTTTGCTGGTTGGTTTTATCATTTTGCCAGCGCAAATCGCTGAAGAAAAAGAAAAGAAGCTGCTGCTTGGCTTACTGCAAACCCCCATCCATGAGGCGCAATGGTTGGCAGCAAAACTGATTACGGGAATGGTGTTAGCGGTCACTGCCACGCTACTTCTGCACCTATTAAGCAATGTCTGGCCGCAGCATGTTTTGAGCTATCTCGCTTTTATCTTAGTGGGCAGCTTTTGCTTTAGCGCGTATGGCGTATTTCTCGGCTTTCTGTGCCGTAATCAGGCCAGCGCGCGCACCCTTGGTGTCATCGTATATTTTCCACACTTGCTACCCTCAGCCATGGCCGATGTCTCACAAAAACTGACTGCAGTTGCGCCATTACTCCCCTCCTTCCAATTATTCGAGCCTTTGCAATCGATACTGTTGGAAGATGGCAGTATGGCGAGCAGATCCTTTGCTCTGATCTATTTATTGCTGTTAGGCGTGGTAATGTTTTATCTGGCTTACCGGCTGATGAAACGACGCTGGTTAATGTGATTGACTTTGTGCACAAACAATCACTGCCCGAGACTTTGCTCGCTTAGATTGCTTAGCGACAACACTCAGACTCAATGGCCGTGAGTTCTTCTTCTGTCAACGATCGACTCTGTCCCAGTTGCAAACCCTCTAAGCGCAGCGGCCCAACACTAGCACGATGCAGCGCCAATACTTCGTTTTGGAAAAACCCAAACATACGCTTTACTTGGTGATACTTGCCTTCCGTCAGGGTCAATCTAGCGTTGTAAGTCGAAAGTATTTCTAAGCAGGCTGGTTGGGTGGTGATGTCTTCATAGGCAAAATAAATGCCCTGACGAAACACCTCAACATACTCAGCCGTAACGGGTTGCGCCAGCGTCACTTCATAGGTTTTAGTGAGCTTACTCTCAGGCAAACTGATTTTGCGTGACCATGCGCCATCGTTGCTCAGTAACAATAGGCCCGTGGTGTTTAAATCAAGACGACCGACAATGTGCAGTTGGTGTTTCTGCGGATGCTCCAGCAAGTCGAGCACAGTGATGT
>JAAYFI010000098.1 GCA_012728315.1 Gammaproteobacteria bacterium | reverse complement strand
CTGCACAACCGAGAGCTGGAACGACTGACAAACGAAACCGCTGATACAGACAAGCCGCTGCCACAACCCAAGAACCGTGAAACCGAGGAAATAGAAGCCGAAAGTATCTCTTACGCCGTCTGTGCCTACTATGGCATACAAACAGGCGAGAACAGCTTTGGGTATTTGGCTACATGGTCGAAGGACAAGGAATTGTCTGCGCTGAGGGCCAGTCTGGAAACCATCAACAAGACTTCCTCCGGCCTGATTACGGATATAGACCGCAACTACGCAGCCATTATGAAGGAGCGCGGGCTGGATAAGGTTGAGCAGGCCGCTGAACAATCAGCGCTATCGCCGGAGCAGACGCAAATTACAGAAGCATTTGAGGCCGCTAATCTTTACTACGATGCCGACCCCAATCGTTTATCCTTTTCGGGCAGAGGCGTTGACGGCGCGGAATATGCCTTTGATAGCTGGAAAGACGCCGCAGAGTGGATCGACAGCGCACCGTTTCAAAATGCGGAAATTAACCATGCGATAAAGCGTGTGCTGCATCCAGAACAATTTACGGAGCAAGAAACGAAAGCGCCGACCTACCCTATGCCCGACCCCACGCTCACCGCCCTGGATATGCACAGCTATGGCTACACCGACGTGGATATGCTGCCGCTGACAAGAGAACGTGCGATTGAGCTTTATCAGAGGGATTTGCCCGTGTATATGCTCTACAACGACAATACCGAAGCAATGGCGCTTGATACGGATGAAATCATCACCTTTGACGGTATGTTTGGCATCAGCCGCGGCGATTGGGAATTGGAACGCGAGTATCTGGAACTGACCGCAGGGCATGAGCTGACGGACAAGGAGCTGGAAAACAGCTTCCTCAACAATCCCGCCGACGCCTTTGCCATCTATCAGCTCAAGCATACCGAGGATACACGCGACCTCCGCTTTGCGCCGTTGGAAACGATAACGGCGGCTGGCCTTACCGTGGCGCACGATAATTATGAGCTGGTCTATACCGGCGAGCTGCCGAAAAGCGGCGGTACCGATAGCAAGCTGAACGACCAGTTTTATCAGTTTAATCAGAATCACCCGGAGGATTTCAGGGGACACAGCCTGTCCGTCAGCGACATCGTTGCCTTAAAGCAGGCTGGCGATGTATCCTGTCATTACGTTGATTCATGGGGCTTCAAGGAACAGCCTGCATTTCTAAAACCGGAAAACTACCTCAAAAACGCTGAGATGGCGATGGAAGATGATTACGGCATGATCGACGGCATTGTGAATAATGGCGTTAAGCAGCCTGCCGTGGCAGAGCTGGAACAGCAGGCAAAATCCGGCACACCCATCTCTCTCATGGATTTAGCGGAGGCCGTCCACCGTGAGCGCGGCGATGACCGTAAGGAAAAGCGCCCCTCCGTGCTGGCACAGCTCAAAAGCTACCAAAGCAAGGAAAAATCGAATACAGCGCCGAAAAAGAGCGCGGAAAGAGAGCTATAATATGAACAATTTTACCCATGATGAGCTAAACCTTATGAGCATTTACAATTCCACCGGCACACGAGAGGGCCTTATCCGAGAGCTGCGGGGGATGCGCGGCTACCTCGCGGATGATGAGGCGGAGCTTCTTGCGCTCACCGATTCCGCCATCGGCAAGCTGGAGGGCATCAGCGACGCCCGGTATGCCGAACTGGACTTGTTCCCGGAGTTTGACTGATGCCCACAACAACCGCATATTTCGGACAGGGGCGGCAAACGCCGCCCCTGTCTCTTTGAAGGGAGGAAAAGCCTACGAACAACTTACAATCCTATCGCCAAATGGCAGACCACGCGGCGACGCAGATCACCGGCAGTCATGTGACGTGGACGGAGTTTCTCACCACCGCCGCAAGGCTGTATAAGTACCCCTACAACGAGCAGCTTATGATATTCGCCCAGCGGCCCAATGCCACCGCCTGTGCGGAGTATGATGTCTGGAATCAGCGCATGGGGCGCTATGTCCGGCGCGGCTCAAAGGGCATCGCTGTCATCGACAACCGGGGTGACAAGCCGCGCATCCGCTATGTGTTTGACGTGGCCGACACCGGCGGCAGGGAGAATGCCCGCAGCGTCAATTTGTGGCAGCTTCGCCCGGAGCACAACGACGCTGTTTCAGCCATGCTGGAACGGAATTATGACGTGCCTGAAATGGACGGACTTGCCGACCAGCTTGAAAAGGTAGCGGCACAGCTTGCCGATGAATACTGGAACGAGCGCCAGCGTGATATTCTTGACATCGTTGACGATTCCTTTTTAGAGGAGTACGATGACTTTAACATCGGAGTGGCGTTCAGAAATGCCGCCACCGTGAGCATCACCTATTCGCTGATGTCCCGATGCGGCTTGCAGCCGGAGAACTACTTTGAGCATGAGGATTTTCTCAGCATCTTCGACTTCAACACACCGCGGACCGTCTCCGCGCTCGGTACGGCGGTCAGCGAGGTAAATCAGCAGGTTTTACGACAAATTGGAGTAACGATACAAAATTATGAGCGCGCGCACAGCGCGGAAAGGATGGCAGAGCATGGAGAACAACCTGACCTACACCAAGAACGGAGATTACCTGATTCCCGACCTGACGATTCAGGAGACGAGCCAGCCCATCGGGAAGTACGGGAGGATGCGGAAGAAATACCTTCAGGAGCATCGCCCGATTTTGTGGAACAGCCTGATTCTGCAAGAGAAGCTGTTCCCGCACCTGCTGGAGATCGAGCAGGCGGCGCAGAGCCGCTTGGAGCTGATGATGCCGGAGCTGATGAAAGCG
>JAAYFI010000099.1 GCA_012728315.1 Gammaproteobacteria bacterium | reverse complement strand
CTCCAGAGCTGCACCGCAGTGTCAATCTGCAACAAGAATGGTCACGGGTAATGGGCACTAAAGCCCGCATCCCGCAAGCGGGTATTGCTGTGATGGGAAATACGGCTGACAACCCACAACTGGTTGCGCGCTTTGAAGAAGCCTATGCCAAAGCGACACGTTGGTGCCAAGAAAACCAACAGACATGCGCTGAGGAAGTGACCGCCAAAATCCCGATGCTCTCCGCCGAAGCCGCCGCTGACGCGTTAGCGGCACAAGGCAATTATTACGCGACAGCTTTTGCTGCAAAACAAGAGCTCGACGCCTTTTTAGCAATACTATTGGCTAAACAACCCGCCTCTGTTGGTGGCAAACTGCCGAATGCTGATTTTTATGCCAACCCAAATAGTCCTGAGCAATGAACCGACTCAAACGTTGTATCCCTGATACGTTTAATTATTTATGGAGCGGCTGGGGTGCCTTGGCCAGCTTGTTATTATTCTGCGCCGCCTGGGAGTTAGCGGGCCAACACTACGGTAGTTTAATTCTGCCAGGGCCGTTTGAAGTGATTGCTCAATTAAAGCACATGTTTACTAGCGGCGTCGCCGGCCCTGAACTGATTATCTCAGGGCGACGCACGCTCTACGGTTTAGCTTTAGCGCTAGGTGTAGGCAGCTTGCTAGGCATGCTTGCCGGCTTTTCCATGACCACCTCAATGCTCGCGCGCCCATTGATTACTTTGTTATTGGGCATGCCACCGATTGCTTGGCTGGTACTGGCGATGCTGTGGTTTGGTCTTGGCGATGCCACTCCGGTGTTTACCGTTTTTGTCGCCTGTTTACCCATTGTGTTTGCTGGAGCCATGCAAGGGACACGCACTTTAGATAACCATTTAAAAGCTGTGGCGCAGGTCTACCATCTACCTTGGCACATGCGCTTAACGGATATTTACCTGCCGCACGTGGCCTCGTATTTATTTCCTGCTTGGATTACAGCTTTAGGAACGTCGTGGAAAGTCGTAATGATGGCTGAATTACTCAGCACCTCAGATGGTGTTGGCGCAGCGCTGGCTGTTTCGCGCGCGCAACTCGATACGGCGACCACCCTAGCGTGGGTCATCGCCGTGCTCGGCGTGTTGCTGGCAACTGAGTATTTAGTGTTAGAACCGATCAAGCGTCATCTGGAACGCTGGCGTGTGGAGGCCAGTCAATGAGCAGCCTACAAATCCGCAATTTGCAGCACAAGTACGCCTTAACCGAAGTGCTCAGCAATATTAATCTGGACCTACATACCGGTGAAACACTGGCTCTAGTCGGTCCTTCAGGTTGTGGCAAAAGTACTTTACTGCACATTATTGCAGGTCTATTAACGCCCAGCGCAGCAGAAATCAAACACAGCTTTACTGACACCGCATGCATGTTTCAAGAACCGCGTTTACTGCCTTGGAAAACGGCTGAAGACAACATTACCTTGGGCCTAAAAGCATTGAATGTCCCTAGACAGGCTCGCCAACAGCAAGCCAGGCACATCGCCGCCACTTTGGGTTTAACCTTCGACGACCTCGGCAAATACCCCCATGAACTGTCCGGCGGCATGCAAAGCCGGATCGCTCTTGGCCGAGCATTAATTATTAAACCGGATTTATTGCTTTTGGATGAGCCGTTCTCTGCGTTGGATATTGGTTTGAAGCTCGAACTTTACGCCTTATTGCGCCAGCACATCACTGATCGCGCAAGTGCGGTGCTGATGATCACGCACGATTTAATGGAGGCGGTACGTTTAGCTGATCGAATTATCATGATGGCTCCTAGCCCTGGACAGATTATTGCTGAGTTTAATGTACAGCAGCCACATCAGCAGCGCAGCGATGCGTGGATTTATCAAACCACTGCTGAGCTGATGGCCAATCCCAGTATCCGCAGCGGTTTTGGACTACCGACTGACGTGCTTGAACCCACGCTGCACACCCCAGTGCAACATTCTCAGGACAACTTATGAACCTGTACCAACGCAGCGTGCAATCGCCTTTACTGTTATGCGCTTTTCGCCCTTTTTTCTTTTTGACTGCCAGCAGCGCGATACTTTTGATGGGCTTATGGCTGATGTCGTTACAAGGCTGGCTTGCCGCATGGCCTATTACGGGAGGCTGGACACTCTGGCATGCCCATGAGCTGATTTTCGGTTTTGCCGCTGCAGCTACGGCCGGCTTTGCCTTGACGGCTATTCCCGAGTTCACTGGTACTCAACCTTTGACACAAAAACCATTGCTTTGGCTGGTTGCTTTATGGCTGCTGGCACGCGCGTGTTACCTGTTAGCGTTTTGGATTACGCTTTGGCCAAGCCTGCTGGTCAACATGGTATTTTGGTTGGGTTTATTGTTGTATATCAGCCCGCCTGTCTGGCGTGATCCGCAGCGTAAACACATCAGTTTCCCTCTCACCATAGCCGGCTTAGCTATTTTACAAGGCGCTTTTTTTATTCGTGTAATGACGACAGGCGATGCTCTTGTTTGGCTGTACAGCGCTATACATGCCTTAATGATCTTAATTATTATCGCCACCAGTCGCGTGTCCATGAGCGTGGTAAATAACCGTGTTGAGCATAAAGAAAACACCAGTGATCCTGATGCAACACCCTATCTTGCTCGACCACCGCGTCGTTATTTAGCGATTGCCATGATTGCCCTCTGCGCTGTATCAGAACTGACTTTAGGTGCACATCCAGTTAGCGGCTGGGCAGCACTGGCGGCGATGGCCGCTATTTTTAATTTACTCAATGATTGGCATGTCGGTCGTGCACTCTTCTCACGACTGGCTTTAATGTTGTATGGCAGCTATTGGTTAATGGCACTCGGTTATGCACTGCTCGGCGCTGCATATTTAGGCGCTGCGCTGTTACCCTCAGCAGGTCGTCACTTGCTTACTGCTGGGGCAATGACGCTATCGATTTTTACCATCATGTGCATTGTCTCGCGCATCCATTCTGGTTTATGGCTCGACCGCCGCCTGTGGATTCCCAGCGCAGCCATAGTGTTTGTGTCTGCAGCATGCGTACGTGCTTATGCTGGGTTTTACAGTGCTGCAGGGTTATTTAGTCAATTACTGCTATGGGCCGGACTGCTCTGGAT
>JAAYFI010000076.1 GCA_012728315.1 Gammaproteobacteria bacterium | reverse complement strand
TTTTGGTTTCAGTGGCTTTTCTTCAAGGGAAATAGCGCGCTGGTTTTCATCAAACTCAACCACACCAAAGCGCTCTGGGTCTTTCACTTGATAACCAAACACCGTTGCGCCACTGGGCTTGGCCGCCGCTTTACGCAGCATGGGACCAAAGCCTTGGCCATAGAAAATATTATCGCCCAACACTAAGCACACATTGCTGTCGCCAATAAAGTCTTCACCAATAATAAAAGCTTGAGCTAAACCATCGGGGCTGGGCTGTTCGGCGTAGGTCAGATTAATCCCAAGCTCACTACCATCACCCAGCAGGCGTTGATAACCGCTGATATCTTCTGGTGTGCTGATCAGTAAAATATCGCGGATCCCTGCCAGCATCAGAACCGATAATGGATAGTAAATCATCGGCTTGTCGTAGATGGGCAGCAGTTGTTTGCTTACGCCTTTGGTGATGGGGTAAAGGCGCGTGCCGCTTCCACCGGCCAATACTATTCCTTTTGTGTTATTGAGCTTTGAATTATGCATAGTGTCTTTTGATTGTAATGTGTATGAGTTAATCAGTGAGCCAATAGCCACCCGTTCTGGGCGAGCCTTTGAATTCTACATGTTTGTTATCGCGCAAGGGTTTTAGCCAACGCTCAACGTTTTTTCTGGAGGTCTGCATCTGTTCGGCGTAATAGGGTGTACGTTTACCGGGATGTGAGCCGATCAATTCAAGCAGTATTTTTTCCTGCTCACTTACTCCCTCACTTACTCCCTCACTTACTCCCTCACTTGTTTTTCTAGGCTGGCTTTTTTGCTCTTCAATAAAGCTGAAAGTCACCCATACTCCGCCTGGCTCTAATTGCCATAAAGGTCGTGGGTAGCCTTCTTCTTCGCAGGCCTGCGTAATGCGTTCAATGCCTCTGCCCCAGGATTCAATTAAGCCCGCACGAAAGAAAGCGTTGGCTATGTCTGGGTTAAAAGGATGCGAGGCGTGCTTAGCCATCAGTTTTTCAAGCGTCCAGTTTTCGGGGAGCTGACCGGGATTCCAAATCATCAATTTATTAGGATAAATACTTATTTGGATGGCTACGTTACTCGCATAGTCTTTGTGCACTACTGCGTTGAGTATCGCTTCACGTAGCGCCGCCATGGGCAGTGGAAAGCGTTCTTTGCGATAGAGTTCTTCATAACTCACCAAGGCTTTAAGATACTTAAGCTTGATGACTTCTATGGTGGTTTCTACTTGGGTAAAGAGGTTTCCAGTAATTTCGTCATGATGCAGCAGATCAGCATCGCTATTGCCAAAAGCACCTACTTTAATAACTGAACCCGTAACAAAGCGATCGGGTTCTGGATGGAATAACAACACTGCAGCGCGTTTTAAATATTGACCTTGGGTCAAGCGCAGGCGTTCGAGCAAGAACTCTGTGCTTTCATGCTGTACGGCTTCTGGCAATCGTTGGCTGTGTACGGCTTGCTGGCGAAAATATTTTAGTGTTGTTTCTTGTAAATCTTTTGTTTCCAAGTAGGGCACTGGCACGCCATCCCAATGTAGACCTTGTTTTTTCAGTAAAAAACGGTCGAGGGCCGCGCCTTTAAGCTCTTGCTTAGTGCTGCCACTGCGATAGTGATATTCGCCTTTGTAGCTGATGGGATACGGGTAATCGGCTACTTTTATATGTAACGTTTGCAGCTCGCCATGCATGACAAGGTTTACATCAACCACTATGCCAAGTACATCGCGTACTTTATTTGGGATGTCTTCCAGTAACTTTTCAGCATTGACTACGCCGACGGGCTCACCTTGATCGTTATAACCCACCATTAGCACGCCGCCTTCGGCATTGGCAAAGCCGCACACCCATTTTAGAAGCTCGTCTTTCCATTGGCGTTTAAATTCGGTGTGCTGAGATTCTTGCATAGCGTTACTGAGCCAAACTTAATGAAGGCTGTAAATATTTAATGCGGCTTAGACAACCGTTGCCCATTACAAAGCCCCTAAGCGTTCGCGCTGATAGCTGCCATCTTGGACGTTTTGGCACCATTGTTGGTTATCTAAGTACCACTGCACGGTTTTGCGGATGCCGGACTCGAATGTTTCTTCTGGTTGCCAATTGAGCTCTTTGGCGATTTTGCTGGCGTCTATGGCATAGCGGCGGTCGTGGCCAGGGCGGTCGGTGACGTAGGTGATGAGGGATTTGTAGCTGGTTGCGCTGGATTGCTTCGCTGCGCTCGGAATGACGGTAGAGGAGCTTACAATGACGCCCTCGTCACTGCGAGGAGCTTGCGACGTGGCAGTCTCACGGGGGCACAATTCATCTAATATTTCGCAGATGGTTTCTACCACTTCGATGTTTTGCTTTTCGTTATGGCCGCCGATGTTGTAAGTTTCGCCGATTTTGCCTTCGGTAACGACTTTATATAAAGCACGGGCGTGGTCTTCTACGTAGAGCCAGTCACGGATTTGGTCGCCTTTGCCGTAGATGGGCAGTGGTTTGCCTTCTAGGGCGTTAAGTATCACTAAGGGGATGAGTTTTTCCGGGAAGTGATATGGACCATAGTTGTTGGAGCAGTTGGTAATTAGAGTTGGGAAGCCGTAGGTGCGCAGCCATGCCCGGACTAAGTGGTCACTCGATGCTTTGGAGGCAGAGTAAGGCGAGCTTGGGGCGTAAGATGTCTGTTCGGTGAATAAAGGCAGTACGTCACTGCGAGGCTGTAAGTCGTGGCAGTCCATGGGCTCGTCATTTGGATGTGGAAGATCACCGTACACTTCATCGGTGCTGATGTGGTGGAAGCGGAAGGCTTGCTTGCGTTCGCTGTTTAACTCATTCCAGTACGCTCGAGCGGCTTCTAATAAAGTGTAAGTGCCGACGATATTGGTTTCAATAAACTCTGCCGGACCATCAATGGAGCGATCGACATGGCTTTCAGCAGCGAGATGCATGACGGCATCAGGCTGGTGCTCTTTGAATACGCGATCGAGTTCTGCACGATTGCAAATATCCACTTGCTCGAAGGCGTATCGCTCGCTGCTGCTGACTTCGAGCAATGACTCAAGATTACCGGCATAGGTGAGCTTATCGAGGTTAACGACGCTGTCTTGGGTCTTTTCGATGATGTGGCGAATTACTGCAGAACCAATAAAGCCTGCACCGCCGGTAACTAGAATTTTCATTTCAATCACTATTAGATTTGCTTTGGCGCGCATATTAGGCGCGGCCAATGGGGTTGTTTGTTATTGGCTTGATACTGTCTCTGCCAGGCCGTTAGGTCGTGGCAGTCTATGTTTGTAGCACCGCGTGGTTTTTGTAAAACCCAGTGGTTTGCAAGGTGGATTGCCACGTCGCTGCGCGACTCGCAATGACGGTGTGTGTCTTGTAATGAAGGCGTTTAGGCACGCTACCGCCCATGGGTTATGGCTCCCAACGTGCCGTGTTGCTGTTCAAATGTGCCGCGTGTGCGGTGGTGCTTGCTGTCGCGGGCGTGGCCCGCTCCTACGGGACGGATGTTGCCGGCGTTACTTTCGCGGGCGTGGCCCGTTCCTGCGGTGGTCTTTGCTGTCTCTGCGAGGCCGTAAGGCCGTGGCAGTCTATGCTTGTAACACCGCGTGGTGTTTTGTAAAACCCTGTGGTTTGCGAGGTGGATTGCCACGTCGCTACGCTTCTCGCAATGACGGTGTATTACATCTTATTCACCACGCAGTGCGGTTTCTTCTATTTCTATCCGTTGTTGCTGGCCGAGCATATCTAAAAATATCAAACAGCGCTCTTCACCTTTAGGCATGTTGTAGATGGCCTGTAGTCCGGCGAAGGGGCCTTCGGTGATTGTGACTTTTTCGCCTGGGCTAAACGTGGGTTGTGCTGTATGTTGATTCTCACTGTTTTGCTCTAACGCTAAAAGTGTGGTCATCACCTCGCCTGGCACTGTGGCTGGCATGCCGCCAAAGCGCACAAAGTTATTGACCCCGCGGGTGCTGCGCAGTGCATTAAAATTTGCGGTGTTGCTGTCAAGTTGGATAAAAATGTAATTTGGAAATAAAGGCTCGATACAGTCTACGCGTTTACCTTGAACGATTTTCTGCCGTTTAATGCGTGGCAAACAAGTGGTATAGCCTTGGTTTTCAATATTGTGCTGGGCACGCTCTTCTTGCTTGCCTTTGCAGTGCAGTACATACCAAGCGTCCACAGCCTTCTTATCCTGTTGTCTATTGCCCATAAATGGGCAACCTCGCCATCACTCTATACAGCGTTTTTGCGCTTGCGGATCATGCTACGAATTAACGCTGCAAACACGCCTAACATGCCACCTAGCACAATGCCGATGGCGACGATTAGCTTTTTGTTGGGTTTAATTGGACTTGTCGGCTCGACCGCCACTTGGTCAATACGTACCAAATTCAATTTATCCATATCAACTTCTAAGCTTTTTAAGCGGGAAATTTCTTTACGGTTTTCCGCAAGCTCTGCTAGGAATAAATCTTCGTTTTCACGGGCCTGTAGCACCTCAATCTGACGGTTGTGTTCAAGCAATTTTAATGCCGTATTGATTTCCACAATCCGTCCGCTGGTAAAATCATCACTTTCACGGGCCATCAATGCGGCTCGTTCAGCACTCAGTGCGTCTGTACCCATAAAGTACAAGGGGTTTTGCTGATTATTGACTTCAGTACGAATCACGCTGCCTGAGGCACGCGTTTCATTGGCTAATGAGGATGGTGTAGCAGGTTTTTTAATGCCTAAGGATTTAGCAATGGCAATGGCTTCGTCCAGTTGCATAATGCGATTTTGACGGCGCACTTTAAGTTCTTCACGCAGCGCCGCTAGCTCATCAAGCAGCTGAGCTTTCTTTAACACATCTTTTTCGGTGAGTTGAGCAATTTCTGATTCTTTACTGGCCTCGTAACCAGCACGCGCGTTACTAATTTTACGACGCAAGCGCTCGAGTTGATTATTGATCACCACTTCTAAACTGGCGGCAATGCGCTGTTTTTCTAAGTTCACCGCATGCTCGACAAAACCGTTGGTAATTTTTGCACCATCCATGCCTTTCGGATACTGAAATTGAATACCGACATAGTCAGCAAAGTCTTCGGCTTTTTTCGCATCGGTTTTTAATATCTTGATGTATTCACGATTGATCCGCTCAAAGTTTTGCTCAACGCTTCTATCAGCGGAGATAAGCGGCTCAAAGAGCTCTTGATTGGCTTTAAAATAGCCCAGACGTGTTTCGTAGGATTCAAGACTTGCACCGACTTGCACCAATGCTTCTGCTGGACTGAGATTATAAATACCAGTGCCATTGAGCTCGTCTAAGTCCTTGATTGGTGCAGGTTTAACGATACTTTGTACTTGGTAAATGGGGGTTGCAGCAAGCGCATAAATCAGCGTTAACGCTGTCACTACGGCGGTGATAATGACAATTAGAATTCTTTCTTGCCAGATCGACTGAAACAGCTCAAAAAGATCAATTTCATCTGCATCAGGAGCAGTATGATTAGGCATGTGCGGCACGGGGATATTTGAACTCACATCGGCTCCTTGTTTGTTTTTCTGCATTTCTAGACGTGCTGGCCTCGCCCAAACGGATACGTCCTTGATCACCAAAATGTGAACGGATCGTATATTAAGCGCTAGCAATATATTTTGCTAGGCTAATTACGCTGACCTTAGTATTGATGGGGTTATTGAGCAGTAAAGCTAGGTAAAGTTCTATATCACTAATGATTAATGCTAAACCCGTGCCGGCCATCAGCTCTTCCAACTGGTCGACTATACCTTCTTGCGCTCACGCATTGCGTCACGCAGCAAGCTGAGCAATAAGCTTACAAAAGCAGTCAATACCAGTAATACAGCGAGCATTTTTATTTCAGTAACACTAATAATTCGCGTGTTAGTCACTTGGTATGATCCACCCTCTGGGCTAATCAACTCACTAACGTTACCAGCTACTTGTTTGCCGAGCTTTTCATACATGCGATTCATGATTCGCGTGTACTCACGTAACTGCTCTAAAACTACAGGCAGTTGCTCTTCGACAATTCCGATATAAACATCGCGGAACTCACTGACTTTTTTATTGCCATTATTCAATGTCGCTAAAGTGCGGCGCACGCTATCAATGCGCTGTTCGATATCGATGGCTTTATTTTCAAAGGCCAGCATTTCTAGTGTCAGCTTTTGACGAAACTCTAAGTCGCTGCCTTGGCGTGATACTTCTAACAAGCGATCCAAAAACGCATCACCTAATTGCGGCACTAAGTTATTTTGTGCACCGCTGGCAATCTCACTCTGTGTACTTGATTCGGCACTATAACCTTTCAGTACCTTGCGGATTACGCTCGCACGCTCCAGCCACATATCTTTGTCACGATTAAGATCGGAGAGCGTGCGCGAGTAATGCATGCGTACAACATCTTCGTTACGGGTAATGCCTAGCTCGTCAATGGGATCAACAATTTGGCGAATATCGTACTCAGCAATATCACGAAGTGCTTTATCTAAATCAGCCAAAGTGAAGCCACTTTGGTCTTCAACCAGTGTATTGGCATTGGGCTCTTGCTGTAGTTCAGCGATATTGCTGCGAACTAGATCAATACTGTCGAGCACCAAGTTAATGCCCAACAAGTAATCTAAGTTTTCAAAACGCTCTTTGTTAAAAATACGCTCTGAATAAACCGACACTGAAGGCTTAAGCACACCGAGTTCATTAATAGCGCGCTCAGCCCATACTTTACTGATATCCAACAGAACTTTCTCAGCGATTGCACTGGGTAATGCGTCTTTTTCTGGCAGGGTAAGAGTAAGGCTAATGCTACTGCTGCGCGCAGCGTTGAGCTCATTACTCATTTGGCTTTCTAAGTCGGCTATTTCTGCTGCATTTAAGCCTTTAACACCAAGACGGTCGCGGTACTTGAGGCGAATAAACTCGGCATTTGGCGCATAGGACATGATGCTGACGGAGCGACGAAACTCATCAAGCTTAATGCCGTATTCCTCGAGGTTGTTTTGGTTGTAGACGCGACCCAGTACAGCGTTGCTGGTGATATCGCTCATATTAAAGCGCGAGCCATTAGGAAACTGACCTTTGCTTAAACCTTCAAAGTTTAAGTCAAATACATTGCTGTAACGTACTGTTTTGTATTCAGTAAAGTAGCTCACACCCACATAGCAGGCAAACAGAGCAAAAACGATAAACATACTGGCGATTACACGGCCACGGGTGGCCCACACACGCATCATTAGTTCACCAAGATCAATCTCGTCAGAGTTATGTTGCTGCTGAGTGTTTTGGTTTGGAGTTGGTGCGCCCATCATTAGTATCCTTTTAAATGAGGTGATGAAAATCGACTTGGACTGCTTGCCTGTTGCTCTAATAAGTAGCACTGCGAGCTAAGCTATAGGCAGTATTATTTAATTCGCGCTGAACTTTAAGCTATTTTCGTAACAATAGCTAATGGCATAACAATATCACTGCTTTACTGCTTTGCACTGCTATTAATGCTAGCTGGCTCAAGTTTAGCTATCTCATACAAATTAAAGCGCACGGCAGTGCTCTGAAGCCCGCTGCGCACCATATATCCTTGCCTTAAATCAACGCAACTGCGGTCCACTAAAGCCCATCCAGATGGCGAGGCGTTCAGCGATGCTGGCTCCGAATTTCTTTGCGAAGCGGTCGAAGGGTGACTCTTCTAGGGTGAAGTCGACAATTTCAGTGTGCCCTATCACTTCGCGGGCCACGTAGCTGCTGTTGCCAAATGCATCGATTAAGCCTAAGCCTAAGGCCTGCTCGCCGGACCAGATCAAGCCAGAAAACAGCTCTGGGTTGTCCTGATACTTCAAACGATCGCCGCGGCCTTGTTTGACGCTGTCGATAAATTGTCTGTGGGTGGTTTGCAGTACGGTTTCCCAAAAGGCGGTTTCTTCTGCGTTTTGTGGCTGGAAGGGGTCTAAAAATGCTTTGTGTTTGCCTGCGGTGTAGGCGCGGCGGTCGATGCCGAGTTTATCCATGGCGCCGACAAAACCAAAACCTGCGGCGGTGACGCCAATGGAGCCGACTAGGCTGGATTTGTTCGCGTAGATTTCATCGGCGGCGCTGGCAATATAATAAGCACCGGACGCGCCTAAATCGCTGATTACGGCATAGACTTTGATCTCTGGATGCAGGCCGCGTAAGCGCAAGATTTCATCATAAATATAAGCGGACTGCACCGGACTACCACCTGGGCTATTGATGCGCAGCACTAGGCCTTTGGTGTTTTTGTCGTCGAACGCTTTACGCAAAGCACTGACAATATTATCGGCGCTGGCGGACTCTTGATCGGCAATCATGCCGCGCACTTCAATTAAGGCGGTGTGTGGCCCATCGGTTACGCCCTTGCCACCGCCCATTAAGGGTGAAAACAAGGCCAAGGCTCCAAATAAATACACAAAGGTCAGCATTTTAAAGAAAATACCCCAGCGCCGTGCGCGGCGTTGTTCGCCGACACTGGCCAGCACGGCTTTTTCCAGCAATTTCCAGGTTTTTTTGTCGGTAGAGTTGTCGGTCATGCGCTGCTCCTTTGAGCGAGTCGAGAGGCTGTCAAGGTCGATATCAAAGGTGAGCTGTTCTGCGCTGTCTGCGGGTGCTGCAACTTTGGGGTTGGAGGTCCAGGGGTCGTTGGCGCGACTGTCTTTGTCATCTGTCATGCCGTGCTCCTTAAAGTAAAGTATTGGGCTGTTGCTGTAACCATGCGGTTAATTCACCGAAATGGTCTATGGCCAGTACGGGGTTTTCTTTCTGCAATACGCTCAGCGGCTGCGCGCCATAACTGACGGCGACGCCAGGCACTTGCGCGTTGTTGGCCATGCGCAAATCAAAGGGCGAATCGCCAACCATGATCGCTTGCTGTGGGCTGGCTGAGCAGTGCTGGAGAATTTCGTGCAGCATCAGTGGATCGGGTTTGCTGCGGGTTTCATCGGCGCAGCGGGTGATATCAAAATAATCGACCATCGCATGACCGCTTAATACGCGATGCAAACCACGCCGGCTTTTACCTGTCGCCACGGCCAGCTGATAGCCGGCACTGCGGTAGTGTTCGAGGGCATCGCGAACGCCCGGGTAAAAGACCGAGGGCTGTTCTTCAAGTTCAATATAGGTGTCGCTGTAGCTGCGGATAAAACGCTGTTTAAGCTCAGCATCGCTTGCCTCTGGATAGAGCACATCATAGGCTTGCGGCATGGCCAAGCCGATAATGGCGCGCACATGCTCATCGCTGCAGCGCGGCACGCCACAGCTGTCCGCTGCTCTATGCATGGCTTCGATGATGCGTCCAATCGAGTCCACCAAAGTGCCATCCCAGTCAAAGATTAAAAGCTTAAGCGTGTTCACCCTGATCTCCTGAATATCTGAATCTTAAAATTTTTGTAGTGTTGTGTGTGGTGGTTTCGTTTGGTTTGGTTGTTGGTTTCGTTTGATTTGTGTTGGTTTGGTTTCGTTTGTGTTGGTGTTGGTTTGGTGTTGGTTTGGCGGGCACAGAGTGCCCGCCCTACGGGGTGTTGCATGAGCGCTCTATGTAGGGCGGGCATTCATGCCCGCCAGACCATCGCATGGCCAATCTGCCAAACTATCGCATTGCCAATCTGCAAAAACATCGCGCTACCAACCCACCAAACCGTCGCCTACCAATCTGCCAAACCGTCCAATGACCAAGCTTGCCACCTAATTTGCAGAGCCCTTATGCGGCGGCTGCACTATAAAAAGGCACGCCAACGCGTTCGATATGCTCAACAAGCGAAGCATTATCAATTTTATGCATCAGCGATAAATCAATCGTCCAAGGTAGCAGCAGATCATCAATCTGGTTCTCAATGGCCAGTAATGTTGATAGATCCAAAGCCTCACCTTGTATGGTTAAGTCGATATCCGAGTTTGGCCGGTAATTACCCTTGGCGCGTGACCCATATAAAATCACAGCGTTAATGTCCGGGTACTGTCTAAAAACAGTACGCAATTGCTCTATCGCGTAAGCAGGTAAACCATAGAGATCAGTCATTACAACTGCTCCGCTCTGGCCTGCATATCTACTGCAAACTGGGCAAATAATTCATGATAGCTCTGCAGAATTTTCTCGGTGATTTCATTAGCAACCGACTCATTGTAAGTATGAGCCGACTGATTGCGACTTTTGATCATTTCCATCCAGCCCTCGCCATCAGTGACCAATCCATTTTTGAAGGCCGTACGGATAGCATCTCTTGAGCCGGTAATGGCTGGATTACCTTGATATAAAAAATAATCTTTCATCACATTCCAAGCCAGTTCAAACACAAACTCAAACGCCTGAATCAGTCCTTGTTTCTCCAAATCACTTAACTCGCGGGATGCGGCCAATTCAACGGCGCTGACTAGTCGCGAACGCGCCCTTTCGTAGTTAGCTAGGCGCTGCACCCAACGGATATCTTGATGATTCATAACCGACCTCTTTAAGAATTAAAATGCTGCGTGGTGTTGCTGGTTTGGTTTGGTGTTTGGTTTGGCGGGCACAAAGTGCCCGCCCTACGGGTGTTGCATGAGCGCTCCATGTAGGGCGGGCATTCATGCCCGCCAGACCATCGCATGACCAATCTACCAAACTATCGCATTGCCAATCTGCAAAAACATCGCGCTACCAACCCACCAAACCATCACTCTACCAACCTGCCAAACCACCACATACCAACCCGCCAAGCCGTCATATGACCAAGCTTGATGGGCACAGAGTACCCGCCCTACGTGAGCTGGGCGATGACGTTTTGCCATTGTTCGTCGGGTTCTGCGTGTACGGCCAGCACCTCACCATCAGGCAAAGTAAACTTCAAATCACTGGCATGCAAAAACAAACGCTTACCGCCTAATTCGCGGATTTCTTTGCTGAAATCTTCATCGCCATACTTGCTGTCGCCGGCAATCGCATGGCCGGCATACAAAGCATGCACTCGAATCTGATGGGTGCGACCGGTAATGGGACTGGCCTCAACCAAGGTGGCAAAATCACCAAAACGGCGCAGCACTTTAAATAAGGTCAACGCCTCTTTACCTGCCGGATTCACCTCAACCATGCGCTCACCGGAGCGCACATTGCTTTTTTGCAACGGGGCATCCACTTGTTTGCGCGAAGCCGGCCAGCGACCACGAACCAAGGCCATATAACGCTTATCAACGCCATCATCGCGCAAGGCTTCATGCAAATGGCGCAACATGCTGCGCTTTTTGGCAATCATCAGCAGGCCGGAGGTGTCGCGATCAAGGCGATGCACCAGTTCAATTTCTTTATTGTGCGGGCGCATCTGACGAAAAGCTTCAATCACGCCATAGGTTAGACCGCTGCCACCGTGCACAGCGATGCCGGCGGGTTTATTCAGCACAATCAGAGCTTTATCTTCGTAGACGATCCCTGCTTCGAGGCGTTCGAGCAACCCTTGCGCTAAGGGGGCGGGCTCATCGGCTTGGGTCATGCGAATCGGCGGCACACGGACGAGATCGCCTTCTTTAATACGGTAATCGGGTTTAATCCGACCTTTATTCACCCGCACTTCGCCTTTGCGCAAAATGCGGTAGATCATGGTTTTGGGCACACCTTTAAGGCGCGCCAGCAGAAAATTATCAATTCGCTGCCCTGCTAATCCCGCCGATACCTCCAACATTTGCACACCCATCGAGGCCTGCGAATCTGACTTTGTCATAAATCTATCTATCCAAAAGAATAACTCAATCACTGATGCGCTCATGTTATCAACAATCGTGCCCCGTCACTCGGCAAAATTCACCAAGCGCCGTAGGGCGGGCACTGGCTGCCCGCCAGATTAATGCGCTCGCGCTGTAGGTCGTTCATTCATGAACGACAAACACCAGCGCGTAACATGTATGAACGACGCATACCACCGTGCAATATTCATGTCGACCATAAATGGGCGACCTACAGGATTCGCGATATTGCACATGTCGTCCATGAATGGGCGGTGTGCAGGGTTTGGGATGGGGCGCGTGTCGTCCATGAATGGGCGGCCTACCATAATGGATTGGACTGCATCCGCACTGCGCTCGCAATGTAGATCGTTCATTTATGAGCGACAAACACCAACGCGTAATATGTATGAACGACACATGCCATCGTGCAATATTCATGTCGACCATAAATGGGCGACCTACAGGGGTGTGGTGTGGGGTGGTGGCGGAGATTCCGATTGAAGCAGGCAACGCTTGCTGTTATATTCCACCCGCTGCCACAAGCAGTCAGACAAGCACCAACGCTAAAAGAATCTAAAACAAAACGTTGCCGCTGGATCTGGTTAGATATTTTTACAGGTCACAGGCCACCTCGCTAAGCACAATTCGACTTAGCCAAAGCTGACTGAAACATAATCCGCGACCGCACACGTGCGCTCGCATTTTTATAAACCCGCTCACGAACACAGCGAGCGGCACCCGATTTTAAGGGATATGTGTAGGGTGGAGATGCACAGTAGTATTGACCTGCGTAGCCTTGCGCTTTGATTCAGACGTTTCATCACGTCCGCGGCCAATCACTGATTCCTCCTCCTCATATAAGTACGCTGCAGGTAGTTTTTAATGCAGCCAACTGGAGACGCAGTCGCGGCATTGGCGTATGACCCATGCACGCTAGACACGGTTAAAGTTTTTAACTGCGCGGCCCCAACACCGACCCCAATTGTCGTGTGTGCCAATGATGTGCCCGTGAACACGGAATATATTGGTAAACCATGAAAAGAATGCTCATTAACGCAACTCAACCTGAAGAGTTGCGTGTTGCACTCGTCGATGGACAACGTCTATTTGACCTCGATATCGAATCAGGCGCCCGCGAACAAAAGAAATCCAACATCTACAAAGGCCGTATCACCCGCGTAGAACCGAGCTTAGAAGCGGCTTTCGTAGACTTCGGCTCCGAGCGTCACGGCTTCCTTCCTCTGAAAGAAATCTCCCGCGAATACTTCAAGAAAACCGGCGAAAACGGCGGTGGTCGCGTCAATATCAAAGACGTTTTGACTGAAGGCCAAGAAGTTATTGTCCAAGTTGAAAAAGAAGAGCGCGGCAACAAAGGCGCAGCCCTGACAACCTTTATCAGCCTAGCGGGCCGCTATATGGTGCTGATGCCCAACAACCCGCGCGCTGGCGGTATTTCTCGCCGCATTGAAGGCGAAGAGCGCAATGAATTACGTGAAGCGCTGAATGCACTGAACGCCCCTGCCGATATGGGTCTGATTGTGCGCACCGCCGGTTTAGGCCGTAACAGCCAAGAACTGCAGTGGGATTTAGACTATTTAGTGCAACTCTGGACGGCGATCACTGAAGCGGCCAATGCACGTAGCGCGCCATTTTTGATCTATCAAGAAAGTAACGTCATTATCCGCGCTATTCGCGACTATTTACGCCAAGATATCGGCGAAGTTCTTATTGATAGCGTTGACGCCCAAGAAGAAGCATTAAGCTTTATTCGTCAGGTGATGCCGCAGTACGTCAATAAAATCAAACTGTACCAAGACAGCGTGCCCCTGTTTAACCGTTTCCAGATCGAAAGTCAGATCGAAACCGCGTTCCAACGTGAAGTTAAACTGCCATCGGGCGGTGCCTTAGTGATCGACCCGACTGAAGCCTTAGTCTCGATTGATATCAACTCGGCGCGTGCCACCAAAGGCAGCGACATCGAAGAAACCGCCCTGCAAACCAACCTGGAAGCGGCTGAAGAAATCGCCCGCCAACTGCGTTTGCGTGATATTGGCGGCCTGATTGTCATCGACTTTATTGATATGACTCCGGCGAAAAACCAACGCGCCGTCGAAGATCGCATGCGTGAATGCCTCGAAGCCGACCGCGCGCGCGTGCAAGTGGGTCGTATTTCGCGTTTTGGCTTACTGGAAATGTCCCGTCAACGCCTGCGCCCATCACTGGGTGAAAGCAGCGGTGTGGTCTGTCCGCGCTGTAACGGTCAAGGCATTATTCGCGACGTTGAGTCACTTTCTTTAGCCATTTTGCGCTTAATCGAAGAAGAAGCGTTGAAAGATCGCACCGCTGAAGTGCGCGCCCGTGTGCCCTTCCAAGTCGCAGCCTTCTTATTAAACGAAAAACGCAACGCCATCACCAAGATTGAGCTACGCACCCGCGTGCGCATTTTCATCCTGCCGGATGAAAGCTTAGAAACACCGCACTTTGAAGTGATGCGCTTACGTGATGACAGCCCAGAAGCTTTGTCCGGCCAGTCCAGCTATGAAATGGCACCGGAAGAAACCGAAGAACTGCAGCCTGTCAGCGCCACACGTTCATTGGTGCGCGAAGAAGCCGCAGTCAAAACCAGCAGCGCCGAGCGTCTGGCTCCACCGCCATCTACTGCAGCGCCTGCCGCACCGGCCCCAGCTAAAGTACAGCCAAGCAAGTTTAAGGGCTTGGTTAAGTCTTTGGTCAGCTTTTTCGCCAGCGATACGCCAGCGCCAGAGCCCGAAGCAACCACTGAGCCGCGCGAGCGCAATAACAACGGCAACCGTAATAACGAGCGCCGTAATGAGCGCACGCAATCACAAAGTCGTCGCCGCGAGAACCCTCGTAACAATCGCGATGAAGAGCGTAAGCCGCGTGAAAACAGCCGTGACAACTCGGCTGAGCGTAACAACAATCAGCGCGATAACCCGCGCGATAGTCAGCGCGAAACCACACAAAACACGCGTGACAATAACACCGATAACCGCCGTGAGCGTCCACAACGCGAAGAGCGCCCCGCACGCAACGAGCGTGCCGATCGCAATGAGCGGTCTGAGCGTAATGAGCGCCCGACGCGTGAATTGCGTCCAGCCCGCGAAACGCCGGAACTGCGCAGCAATCGCGGCATGCAAACGCAAGAGCCAGCGCTGAGCGAGGACAAGCCACAGACGAACCGCAATGAGCGCACCCCTGATGAGCGCCCAGTGCGTCCTGAGCGTGCGCCGCATCCTAAAACTGATATTGAGCAGGATGAGTTAGAGACGCGCCTGCCCGAGCAGAATGATGCGCACGATGACAACGGCAATGAAGACGAGCGCCCACGTCGCCGCTCACGTGGCCAACGTCGTCGCAGCAATCGCCGTGAGCGCCAGCAAGTGGATGTTGAGCACAACGAAGAGCAGAACAGCTCTGAAGACCAGACTGCACCTGCGGATTCAGCAGAGCACAGCACTGAAGTGGCAACGCATAGCGTTGATAAAAAACCAGCCAGCACTGCAGTTGCTGTTGCTGCGCCCGCTGCAGCTGCTGCAGTCGCAGTGACTGATGCCGCAGCCAACCGTGGCGCTGTTGCAGTGGTTGATCCGGCGCAGGTTAAAACACCAGCGTCACTGGCCGATCAATCCTTGCTGCAAATTTCTGAGCCGACACCTGTTGCACCTGCAGCACCTGCCGCGACAGAGATTGCCAAACCGGCAACACGTCCAGCCGTAGAACAGCCTGAAGCTAAAGCAGTAGAAGCGGCACCAGTTGCTCCAGCTGCGCCTGTGACACCCGCAGCGCCGGCAGTGCAGGACAGCGCCAAGCCTGTGACTGAGCAGCCTGTCGCTGATAAGCCAGCACCTGACGTCAAGCCCGCGGTTGCCGCCGTGGCGACTAAAGCTGAGCTGCCTGCACGCCCAGTTGGCCGCGCGCCAAATGATCCGCGTGAGCGTCGTCGTTTAGCACGCGAAGCAGAAGCCGCGAAAAAAGCTGCAGAAGCCAAAGCCGCAGATCAAGCAAAAACTGCAGCCGAGCCTGCAGCCGCCGCTCAGCCTGAGGCACCCGCTCAAGTTGCACGCGTTGCCGCAGAGCAGCCTAAAGCGCCAGCGGTTGAGGCCCACACTGCACTGTCTAAGGATACTGCCAGCACACCGAATAAGCAGGCTGAGGCCTCAGCAGCAAGCGCGAGCCAAGCAGCTCACTCCACAGAGCAAGCGCCTGAGGCAAACGCAGCATCCGCTGCAGCGCCACAAGCTACGCCCAAGGCTGCAGTCACCACTGCCGAGCCTGAGGCTAAACCCACAGCAGCCCAACAGGCGCAGTCATCCAAACATGATGACGCCCCTGCTGCCGAGCAGGATGAGACCAAGCCAAACGCTTAGTTTGTACCTGCGCTATAAAAAAGGATGCCTAATCGGCATCCTTTTTTTTTGCAATTGAAAAATAGCGATGCACACATAGAGCGCATAGCGCGGGGCTATTGGAATTGGTTGGCGGGCATCAATGCCCGCCCTACGGGGTAATAATGTCCGGCATACGGGGTAACAATGTGCGCCGTATGGGTGGGGTTTGGGGGTGGGCTGTTGGTATTGGCTGTCGGGCATGAATGCCCGACCTACGCCGGTAATAATGTCCGGCATACGAGGGTAACAATGCTTGCCGTATGGGTGGGGTTTGGGTGTGGGCTGTTGGTATTGCATGTCGGGCATGAATGCCCGAACCTACGGGTAATCATGTCCGACATCCAGGGGTAACGATATCCGCCGTAGCGGGTAATAATGCCTGCCGTACGCGGCATCGTAGGGCGGGCACTCTGTGCCCGCCATGCGCTCCCAGGCCGCGCACAACAACAGAACATCCATGTGCTCCCAAACAAAACCCAACCAAACCCAACCAAGGCGTATTGCCCGCGGCGAGTTCAATCCATTCAACCGCCTGATTTTTTCGCAGTAAAACCACGCTTGCGCAGCATCGTAGGGCGGGCACTCTGTGCCCGCCATGCGCCCTCAGGCCGCACACAACAACAAAACGCCCATGTGCTCCCAAACAAAACCCAACCAAACCCAACCAAGGCGTATTGCCCGCGGTGAGTTCAATCCATTCAGCCGCCTGATTTTTTCGCGATAAAACCGCGCTTGCGCAGCTCCTCTAAGAGCAATTCAACATGATCACCTTGAATTTCAATCACACCCTCTTTAAGCGAACCACCACAGCCGCAGCGTTTTTTTAAAGCAGCCGTCAAAGTTTTTAACTCATCCAAAGTCAAGCACAAGCCTTGAATCGTAGTCACTGTTTTCCCACCACGACCTTTGCTTTCACGACGCACTCGCGCAATGCCATCACCGCTATTCACCGGCGCCGCGGCACATATACAATCCGCCTCGGGTTGTTCACAGTGCGGGCAATGACGGCCGCTCTCTGTTGAATACACCAACCCACTCAGCGCTGAAAAAGAAGAAGCTTTTTTCACTGTCAATACGTCTCCGAATCACATGTCGTCTATCAATAACGCGCACACCAACACTAAATCAGGCTTACAACCAGCGACGCACCTTGCCCATATAACGGCGATAATCCTCACCAAAATGCTGCATTAATAAACGCTCCTCATGGCGAATCACCCCCATGCTCACGGCAAACACCACAACAGGCAAAAACAACCAAGGCCAGGCATCAGCGAACAACAAGGCCGCGCCAATATAAAACAGGGTATCAGCCACGTAAATTGGATTGCGGGTCACGCGGAACGGCCCTTCGGTTAACAGTTGTTGCGGCTTGCCGTAAGGATTTAGCGTGGTTTTACGCCACAGCATCAACCATGCAGCCCACACCATAAGCAGCATCGCCGCATCTATGGCCGTCCAGCCTAAGAATAAAGTCCATGGATTTTCCGGCAGCGGCAGCGGCCAAGCGCTACTGAGCGCCCAAGCCAATAGAAAAAACACAATATAAACCACCGGCGCAGGAAGAATAAAATAAGGCTTACGCATCAGGCACACCTTGCAAATATAAATGTGCGCACAGTTTAACCTTTAGCCCAGCAAACTGCATATAACAGTTGCACAATGCGTAGAGAATCACGCGGCGGGCACCCCAAGCACACCCAACACCTTAGGCCGCGCATGTATCGCCGCCAAAGCACCATCCACACCTTTAAGCTCAGCCAACTCAACAACACCCCAACCTTTAATACCGATCCAAGCACTCGGCGGGCACCAGTGCCCGCCCTACATAACACCCCTATCACGCCCAAACCCGAACGCTGCCCCCTTTAGGGTCGCCATGTAGTGATCCTCTCACCGGCACCGCACGGTGAACATGCACAGCCGCCAGCATGCGGCATTTATATATACGACAGATGTTTCTGCGCGCCTCAAAGGTATGTTGCAGGACGCGCATGCATCGCCGCCAACCCAGCGAATACTGACATTCATTCCCAGCACGCACCAACAACGAACAGGTCACACTTTGCCCAGCTCAATTTGCCTTTTTGCGAAGTCCGGCTTTAATGATTCACATCCAATTCGTTCTGGGCATCACTATGCAAGCATTAGCAAACGTCATACATCACGGCGCCAAAAATGGCGTGACGGGCTCCTGCCATCAGATATTTATCGACCCGCACAACAGCTTTTTAATCGACTGCGGCCTGTTCCAAGGCGCCGAAACCTCGCCCGAAGGCCGCGCCAGTAGCGAACAACTGAGCATTGAATTTGATCTCAGCACAGTCAAAGCGCTGATTGTGACCCATGTCCACATTGACCATGTCGGCCGCATTCCATATTTACTCGCAGCAGGTTTTACAGGGCCCATTATTTGCAGCGAGCCCTCAGCAAAACTGCTACCCATTGTCCTAGAGGACGCTTTTAAACTTGGCGTGAGCCGTGATCAACACCTGGTAGAAAAATACATCAAGCTGATCGCCAGCCGCATTATCGCCCTGCCCTACAATAAGTGGCTGCCGCTGCTCAAAGCGCCGCTGCCGATGGTCAATATTCGCCTGCAACGCGCGGGGCATATTCTCGGCTCGGCCTATGTGGAATTAGAAATTCAGCAGCCTGAACAAAAAGCCAAGCAGCGCGTGGTATTTAGCGGCGACTTGGGCGCGCCTTATGCGCCAATTTTATCCGCACCCAAACCGCCCTACCGCGCCGATTTAGTGATTTTAGAAAGCACCTACGGCGACCGTCAGCACGACAATCGCCGCAATCGTCGCCAGCGCCTGCAAACTGTAATTGAGCATGCCCTGCGCGACCAAGGCACAGTATTGATCCCAGCCTTTAGCATTGGCCGCACCCAAGAGCTGCTCTATGAGCTGGAAGATATTATCCATCGCAATCAATGCCAAAGCTGCGTCAGTAGCAGCGCTGATTTAATCAATGAAAAACACAGCGCTGAACACAATTCAGTCTGGCACGATATACCGATTATTCTCGACTCACCGCTGGCCAGCCGTTTCACTCAAGTGTATGCGCAGCTGCAAACGTTTTGGGATAAGGAAGCACAACAACGGGTACGCAAAGGCCGCAACCCACTGGACTTTAAACAACTGATCACCATCGATAGCCACAGCGATCATCAGCGCATGCTGCAGCATTTAGTCACCACGGCACGCCCCGCCATTGTCATCGCCGGCGGCGGTATGTGCAGCGGCGGACGCATTGTCAATTACCTCGAAGCCATGCTGCAGGATCCACGCCACAATGTGCTATTTGTCGGCTACCAAGCGCAAGGCACACTGGGTAACTTGATTCAAAAATATGGCCCACGCGGCGGTTATGTAGACATTAACCGCAAACGCTTCGACATCCGCGCCGAAATCACCACCCTCGGCGGCTACTCAGCCCACGCCGACCAAGCGAGCCTCGTGCGCTTTATTACCGGCATGCGCAAATGGCCGCGGCAGGTCAGATTGATACATGGCGAAGCAGCGGCCAAAGCGGCGTTGCGCGAGAAACTATTGGCGGCGTATGCAGGGAAAAAGCATCAGGGGGAGGTGGTGGTGCCGGAGTAAGTGAAGTGCTAAAAAAAAGGCCGTTTAAAACGGCCTTTTTTTATTTACCAGCAGTAGCCTGCTCCTTTAGTACCCGTGGCAGCTTTAACACCACGACTATCAATACTTAGCACCCCACAATTTGTATCCGTTCTTTGCGGTGTAGCAAGCATAACGACACAACTTTTAGTGTCTGTACTACCCGTACACTTATCAATACTCAGTGTGTACTTATTGTGCTCGGAACTTGCAGCTACCCCTGAGAATGCGGTTAGCTTCGCAACAGTATCTAGATATGTCATAGCTTGACTGTAATGCCGCTCTTGAGCCTGCATAGCAGATAACAAATGCGCCTTCGCTTCTGCCCGATCAGACTTTAAGACATATTCGGTGTAACTTGGGTAAGCAATTGACGCAAGAATACCCACAATCACTACGACAATCATCACTTCAATAAGAGTAAAACCTTTTTGTCTCATTATTTTTCTCTCCAATGTGTTGGAGTTAATGGGGCGCCCGAGTCCAGATCAAGAATTTCAGTCCCCGTAATCGCAATAGCTTTTTTCTCTGTAAAGACAATAGCAGGAGCCGGTGGAATACCTGAGCGCTTTAATTCAATGCTACGTATCGGGTACTCAGTGCCGTTGATTGTTTCACTGAACATACCTTTTGAGTCACGCAAACTTAAAGCATAGGCTTTACCGGTACCCACATCAGAACCACATACTGAGATAGTTTTTCCACGTGGACTAAATGTATTGAACAACACGGTTCCTCGGTACGAGATTGAATTCGATAAAACTTTCTCACCACGTGGTAAGCGCAAATAAAAGCCCGCACTAGTTTTCAGACTTTCAAGCTGTGCAGATAAAACAGTTCCATCGATAATCTCAAGTTTTGCGTACTCAGTATTGATGGCCGTACGAATCGCAGAAATCCCTGTTTGCGAATCAGATGCTGCTGCATATGCAGCATCAATAGCATCTTGTTTTGCCTTAAAGTTACCCTTTTGTAGCGCAATATTATCGGCATGCTCCAAAGCAGCTTGCATTTGTGTGTGCACAGCGGTGAACTCTAGCCTTTTCTGCGCAAGCAAATTAGCTGTTGAAGTGTAATTTGTCATTTTATCAGTTAACACTTGCTGCTTACCCGCTTCGTCTAACGCTAATAAAACATCAATATCACCGCTCTCATGCGCTACGCCAGCATTAGCAGTCAGCATCTCGTTCAACTCATCAAGTAAATTAGGAACCTCTACATAGTCTGCCGTCGTTAATTGCTTTAGAAGCGCGACAATCGATGATTGATTTTGATTTAAAATCTGACGACTTGTATATACAGGGCTAGTCTTATAACTTTCTCTGCTATTGTTAATATATTCAATAAACAAATCGTTATTATCTGTAAAATCACCACTATTCTCATCAAATGGGACTTGATACATATTCTTTGTTGCTTCAATAAGCTCGGGTGTCCACTTCGGAGCCAAATTGCTTTTTAACAAAAAGTTTTCCTGCTCCACAAAACGATCAGCTTGTGTTTTGGTGGCTGACTGTGTAGCTAGCAAGCCAGCATATAAATCAGCTAAATCTGGAGCCATATTGTTTGTATTTGGATCGTACTGCAGTTTACGCAGCGCTTTTTGAGCTTCAACAAGAATCGTTTGTAGCTGACTTTGTGCTTGCACCTCAGCAACATGATCCTCTAAGAAGATCGCATTGTAAGGCGTACCATCTTCTGCTCTTGCTGGATCATAAAGGCCATACGGCTTGTTAATTAGCTGATCAATTTCTTTTTGCAATTGATTTTTTTTGTTATACAACTCTAGATAAGCATCATATGCAGCTGTGTAACCAATAGTTTTCTTATGCTGCTCATAGTCATCCTGTGCAACTCTTAGATTGGCATTAAGCTGCTTTATTTTCGCTTCTAATTTATCAATCTCAGCATAGATAGCCGCTGAATCCGTTCCTTTTTTTGTGGCTGTCACATCGGTTAGATCAGCTTCGGTCAAGGGTGGAGTATTACTAGGACGAGCTCCGCTCGTAAACTTATCTCTGATCATATAAAAACGATCATCGGTTTGCTGATTAAGTGGACTTTCACGGAAGCCACTACCAAGCGAAACAGTAAAATAAGCCTCTTGACCGCGATCACGAATGAGAGCGACATCGGGAGAGTTAAAGAATCTGCGATTACTTGAAACATTTTCCCCGCCAAGTTTTGCTAATTGCACTCCTGTAATTGCTTCTTTTAAAGATGCAGTTGTATCATTTTTAATATCAAATCTAAAAATCTGACCGCGCAAGTCTGCAGCATAAATTATATCCGTTAAGCCATCATTATTATAATCAACTAATGTTGGCGATGCAGGTATGCTATTAGTCATTGCAGACATTATCCTATCTGCTTTTGAATCATTATCACCTGACACTCGCCACAAGAGCTGACCTGTATCTGCATTTACGATATAGAGCGAATTACCTAAAGTGTCGTTTCTGGGTATATTACTTCCTATTTCATCATGCTTCTTATCATAGCCACCTGTAAAAATTAGAACTTTAGTATTTTTCCCAGAAACATTAATATCAGCCAACTTTGGTGCTGAAAAGGTTAAGCCGAGATTTTCAAAACCTGGCGTAATTTCTTTCGTATCATTATATGCACCTTTAATAACCCATTTTAATTTAGGGTTAGTTTTCTCAGTAACATCTAACGCATAATAATTACTACCACCACGTCGCATACCGGCATAAAGATTAACTTTTTTAGCCTTTTTACTATTATCAACAGTATCACCATACTCAGTCCAGACACCCATTAGGCCATCCATACCATAGGCCTTATTTGAGTACCCTTTATTATTAGCTAGGTATTTACTTGGTATATGCAGAAGTTCTTTAGGAATAAATGAATAAAGCTCTACTCCAGTGCTTGGATCAATAGCATGAATAAAGCCTTCATTTGATCCAACGAACATAACAAGCTTTTCTTTTGAGCTTGCTGTCTTGGCGCGAGCTAAATCTTCCTCTGTTTCATAGGCCACCAAGCGTGGCTCATTATGCAGAATATCGCCCATGCGGCCTGTATTCTCAGTAATCCACTTCACAATATCGGTTCGTGAACTACTGGTTGCATCTAACATAGTATTGGTTATTAAGCTGCCATTATTTACAAACGCCTTAAGAGAATCTGCCCCAACGGCTGCACCAGCGACTCGATCGCTGCCATACCAAGTGTATATTTTACGATCATTGCGGCCTTTAAGTTTTTCAGCCGCCCCACCTTTTGCAATATCAGCACCATCAACTACCGTATTCCAAAAGCTTGATGCACTGTCTTTAAAGAAACCTGTTTCATCATCAATAGCCGAGTTATTGACTCTATCAACAATAATGGGATCAATCGCATTACCATTATTATCTTCAGTTTTTAACTTGTACTTTTTAACGTTACCCGGCCAATTCGTTCCTTCTGCTGGTCGAAATAATGCATAGTAAAGTTCATTGCGGAAACCAAGATTATTGTAGGCGCTTACCGCAACACTAGGCGCTACGAAAGTCGAGTTTTCAGCGGTAATATCCACGATAATCGACTGTAGCGCCTCTGTTAATTGAGAGGCATTATCTGAGGTAAAATAATGACCACCGCCCGCTTCGGCAGCATTTTTCAACAATGGTAAATTAAGAGCAAAGCCAATAAAGTGCGAAGTAACTGTTTGCTTTCTATTACTAGGATCATCAAAGCTTTTGCCTCCTCCAGCTTCAGCCCCCATATCTTGATTAGCCATATACTCAGCTAAGTGCGGCAAACATTCGCCTTGCCCACCACCACATGTGCTAGCAGCATACTTAGTATTGGTTAAATTCCCTTGTGGATCTCTTGCTCCATTTATTAACTTTTTTACATCCGCATTAGAGCCAACATCTTGTGTTGGAGCACCATCAGTAATATAAACAATATGGGTTTTCTGGCAGCTATGCTCAATAGGAGACTTATAAACCCAATTTTTATAAGATTTGAGATTCTGATTACCTTGCAAAGCGTTAAGATCAGTACCTTCCCTATTTGCACTTTGACTTATTCCCCAATCAGGCTTTAATCCTGCAATATACCTATAAGCTTCATAATATGTTTCTAATAGCGGCGTATTACCAGAAGCAATTATTTTATCACTTATTAAATCTTTCATAGCCTTCGAATTATTTGGTGTTAGATGCTGTACTGCTTGAGTAACCGCACCTCCATGATTACCGTGATAACGCATAAAGCCAATATTAACGTTTTTATCTTTTAAATCATCAATTAAACCATGCACCACATCATGCAAAACATCATTCCTGTTTTTTTTAGGCCTATTTGTTACTTGAGTAGTCATCGATCCTGAAGTATCCAGTACAAACAATATGTTCGGCCTCACTTGCTGATCGGCAGGTAAATCTTTTGGTACATAAATTTCGGTATCATCGGCAAGCACAACTTGAAAGCCGCACAAGGTATAAGTAAATGCCGCAGCAGCTAATGCTAACGGTCTTATTCTTGATAAATTCATAGCTACTTCCTTTAAACAAATCAATGAAGCATCAACTTAATAATAAGCTGCGGATTATTATTGATTGTTTGTATTGTTCCCTGCCAATCAATTTTCTTTGAAAGCTCATTTATATTTAGTGCCAGACCATCTTGGTCTTCCAATTGAGTACTAGAGCTTATAACAAATGATTTCATTTCACATTCAGTACACTCATAAGCAAGTACTCTTGCCAACTGATTACCCTGAGGATTCCAATTTATTATTATTCGCTCATACTCAACAGCCTCAATTAGAAACTCATCTTGATTAGCATAGGCATTAAGCGAACCAACCAGAAGCATCATTAAAACAAAACTTAAATTTCGCATATTTATATCCATTTCACTTCAACCGTTCGACAACAAAACCTTGGACTTGCTGACTGGTTGCACCATTATCAAGGGTAGCCGTTACATCTAATTCGTATGCGATACAGACGAACTCTTCAACACTTGATCCACTCGAGCAAAGACCTTCTGACAGATACCTAAGTTTATTCTTATCAGTGATATATTTATCGAGCCTTCGATCGACATCAATAGGTTTTCTAGCCGTATCTGGTAAAACCTTTTTATCTTCATCACTTAACTCTGCCGCGGCATGTTGAGCACTCAATAACGGTTGCATTTCACTTTGCTTGGTAAATGCGTTCAAATTTAAATTAATTTCACTGGCGACCTGCTGGAAAACATAGTTTCTGGATTGAGAGTTTCCTGCCATATTTTCACTCATACTAGAAAAACGCATTGCAGTAATACCAGCTATAGTTAAAACCAGTAAAAAAACCAGCGCAATAATAAGTGTTGAACCACGACTGCTTTGCTGCTTTATATTCCACCTACTCATCATGCGGCCCCTACTTACGGTTTCTTATATGAACAGTTGTTGTAAATACTTGCCGTAACTTTCGGTCATTAGGGAAAGTATATGGGCCGGTATCAAACAAATAGAACTCTTTAGCGACAGGTGCAGGATTCAAATCACTTCCCGAGTTAGCGATCACACCAATACGAACAGCTAGCACCTCATCCCATTTATCTACTTTATCCGCATTGACATATTTATTAACACTATAACTATCGCCACTGGTACTTACGCCATATTGAATTTGAATTTTATCTATCCCTTCAACTAAAGCAGCTTCCTCAAAATTACCTGCAGTATCTATAAGAGCTAAATTTTTATTAAGCACCCTTCGCTGACAACTTAGCGTTGCTTGATCTGTATCTTCACCCGTAATTAAGAACCTATTGATCACTATTTTATCGTTTGTATCAACGTCTTTGGTATCACCGATACAATCCACCCGTGCTCCCGTCTGATTAATTGGCGGCTGGAAGGCAAAACTGACAATATCTGATTTTAAAGCATCGCCATTTTGCGAGCATGCCTTACTCGCTAGAGAACATTTAGCTGCTTCAGGTATAACAGCAAAGGGTCTAGACACTTTATTATTAGGATCAACATAACCCGCTTGTCGCGCACTACGCGCGATAAACTCCAGCGCAAAACGTCCATTCTCTTGTACGGTCGACATGGCCTGATTCACTGCGTAAGTATTTTTGCTGGCTAAAAAAACCTGCATAATGCCAGCAATCAACACCATACCTACGGCCAGCGCAACCAACAGCTCGACAATAGATATACCCTGTTGCTTTGGAGATAAATTATAATTTTTCACGCTGTATATCCTGTGTAAATGAATCCCCACCTATAGTGGACACTTCCTCACCACTCTTACCTTTTATTAACCAACTTGCTGTCATGCGTAACTCTGCATCATCAGCATTAGTCGTTTTGGTTAAGGCAAGGATATTGGCATTTGCTCCTGTAGCAATGGAATCACGGCTCGTATAGCTGATTGAGCTATCAGCTGAATATCGGCACTGTGTTTCCCAGCGATCAAAGGTTGCCATCTCTACTGCGCTACAGTCTGCAGCTTCAATAACAGCGCCTGCAGTGGTTTTATATGTCGCACACATTTTGGCGGGGTAACTTGAGCAGTTATTACTGGGTAAGTAGTCATCTGCTGAGCCTTGTGGATTAGCACGTATGCGTTCAATAAGATCCTGCATCAACCAAACAGCTTGACTACGCTGCGCACTGTCTGAGGTAGCTTGTAAAGCGCCAAGCTGTAAAGCTGCAAGCCCTAACAAGCCCACTGTAGTAATAAGCAAGGTGACGAGGACTTCAATTAATGTCACGCCTGATTGTTTTCTAAACATACATAAAACTCGCTGAATAGATACTTAGGAAATCTCGCACTGACCTGGCGCATACCGTTCAATTTTGGCTCGTCCTTGCGGGTTAATTTTAATGCAACGCAAGTTTGCATTACGCTCTGACTCGGGGAGTTCTGTTGAGTAAATTTTAAAGCCGTCATTTGGAGTTCCCGGTACAAGAGCCCCTTGCGCAGTAAAGCCAAGTTTTACACCACCAGTTGCATATTGCGTGACGGTTTCAATTTTTGTTTTTGAATCAAACACACGTAATACATGCTCGTCTGCAGCCGCGCAGGTCGTGCCGCTACTTTTTAATACGCACCAGCCCTTCTTTTGCCAATCAGCAGTTGTAATGCCATTAGGGATAACATACACAACAGTATTGCTTTTCACTGCCTCAGCACGAGCGTAGGCAAGTGTTAACATCAACTCATCAGCCTGACTTTGGATCTGTTGCTTAATGATAAATTTACTCATATTTGGCATAGCAATGGCTAATACAATGCCTAAAATAACGAGCGTAATCATCAGCTCGACAAGGGTAAATCCGCGACTTTTTTTCATACTGACCCCAAACTAAATTCCCAGTTTGCATAATGCAGTGTCCGCATGAAATCTCAATCGCTAAGCGACTACAGGTCACTTATCATCCGCGAACGGTAATAAAGCCTATTCAGTTCTTGCCCGCCCCTGTCGATTGATAATAATTTTCTTGGACTCAGTCAGCGCCGTATGACTTATAGTAAAGGTGCCATTACTGACAAAAGTTAACCCATTTGGCGCAAAGCGTATGGAGTGTGAGGGGTTCATTCCTCGCCACTGCACTTGTATGGCAGCTGGTATTTTGACAACCTTGCGTAATTCAGCTGACGCATTCAAAGCATAAGCGCGATCTGGATCAACAAAAACGCTTAAGCTTCCTTGCCAAGGATTTCGGCAAGTATCTAACCCATGCAGCGCACAAAGCGTTACCGGCTGCCCTGTTGATAGCGCGAGATGGCGAGCGTAATTTACACTCAACAATATATCGTGGTGTGCACTGCGTAACTGTTGTCGTGCGACCCAGTTATGAGCAGGGCTTGCCATTGATACAATCACAGCCAACACAGCAAGCACGACCAACAAATCCAGCAAAGTGAGACCTTGCATCATCCTTTTCATATAACCTCCGACATCCATGTCTAGAGTTAAGGCTAGCAAAGCTTTTACAATCTGCCAGTTAATCTGTTACCCGTCTCAAGGCTACGCACTATAGACCCACCTATAGCCCAAGCCATCAACGCACTGACTTTTTTAAACATACTGTACGCATTGCAACCGCCAAATAACGCCCATTTAGTGACACAGCTCACAACTTTTCAGTAGCGGCCTTTTAGTATGTGTGCTCTAGTCAGCTGCAAAGCGCTTGAACATTTTAGTGTTGATGCTTTCCAAAGCTTATGTTTGTGCAGACTTGACATCATTTCTTCGACCCAAGGCAATAAAAATAATGTCGAAACTTTTAAGCTTTATCGGCCGTCGTTTGGTCACTTTTCTACCCAATGAGCTCAGCACTGGGGAACTCACTCAGTTGCTCTCACCGCGCCAGCACTCGATGTTGCTGAGCCAGCGGCGGGCAACGATGATTGTCAATCGTGTGCGTTTATTTGCCATGCTGTTTGCAGTGTTAACCCCTATTTGGGGCATTGTGGACATTATGGTCTTCAGCTCTCCTTTGTGGATTAAGCTGGCCATTTTGCGTCTGCTCACCAGTGCCGCTTTTGCTGCGTTATTGGTGTGTTATCGCCCCACTGGGAGCATGTTCGATGCCTACCGCGCGATGGCGATTTTATTTATTATTCCCACGCTCTTTTACATTGCCTCGCACTCGCTGCTCGCGGGCTATCAATTGAGCAGCTTGTCTTCGGCCGTGGCTACAGGCTACGCTTTTCTGCCTTTTGTGCTGATGGCAGGGCTGGCTATTTTCCCGCTCAGTTTGCTGGAAAACTTGCTGTTGGCCAGTGTGTTGCTCGTTGCGCAAGGTTTGGCCGGCTACTTAAATTGGTCAACTTTAAACTGGCCATCGTTCGCAGGTGGTTTTTGGCTGCTTATTCTAATTGCCGGCGTGACCGCCTTAGCCAGCACCAGCCAGCTGGCTTTTATGATTACTTTAGTGCGCCAAGCGCTGCACGATCCCTTAACAGGTACGTTTTCTCGCGGCAGCGGTAAAGAGATCCTCAATATTCAATGGGCTGCTGCGCTACGCAATCAACACCCGCTGTCTCTGGCCTTTATCGACTTGGATCATTTTAAAAAAATCAATGATAACTTTGGCCATGAAGCGGGCGATAAAGCCTTGCAGGGCTTTGCTAGACGCCTGCATAAGAAGCTGCGCGGCTCAGACTCTCTAATGCGCTGGGGTGGTGAGGAGTTTGTGTTAATTATGCCCAATACCAGTTTGGATAAAGCGCAAACGGCTATCCAGCGTATGCTGGACAATGATTTTGGTCTACGCCCAGATGGTTCGCCACTGACCGCCAGTATTGGTTTAGCTGAGCGTCAACAGGATCAGTTACACAACCCACAAGAGCTTTTAGCCTTAGCCGACAAGCGCATGTATCTGGCTAAGCAGGCCGGCCGTAATCAAGTGTACGCTGCCGGCTGAGCACTCGGCCGACATCCTCAACGCCTATAAGAGAGGGTGATGCCTACTGCTAGACGGCCATGCCCGACCGCGATCCAGCCCCGCACTAAAAGTACGGGGGCTTTCGCGCAAAGCTGATAAACTCGCGCCTTGGCAAGGCAATGGTTACAATACGCCACCCTTATTTATTGGTACTCACAGGTTATGTCCAAACAAGTATTACAGCCTAAAGGCGACTTTCCTAAAGCGGGCTTGTGGAAACGTGCGGCTGCGATGTTTTACGATTTTATGCTCTGTATTGCCCTTGTTATGGTGGTCACCATGATTTACCAACAAGGTATTTTGCGACTGATTTACGGCTCGAAAGCCCTGCAGGAGATGGCCGAGGGCCGCATGCTTGATATTGATCCAGTGCTGTCTACGTTGTTATTTTTCTCACTCTTTGCCTTTTTCGCTAAGTTTTGGACCCATGGCGGACAAACGCTGGGTATGCAAGTGTGGGGCATCCGCGTGCAAAACGCCGATGGCACGGCCATTGATATCTGGCAGGCACTGTTACGTTTTTTAATCGCCATCTTTGCTTGGCTGCCCGCGGGCTTAGGCTTTTGGTGGATGCTGTTTGATAAGCAAAAGCGCACTTGGTCAGATATGTACTCTGGCAGCGATGTGGTGCAACTGCCGAAGAACATTCATAAGAAATAATCGTCCTGACACCCTGGGTGCTACGCCACCTTTCAGCGGCTAATGAGCAAATAGGTTTGCGCCCTTCCCAAGGGTCTTTCATAATACGCGGCTAATGTTGTTACCTGCAGGCGCATTTTCTCATGGCTAAAAAACTATACATCGAAACCCACGGTTGCCAAATGAACGAGTACGACAGCTCGCGCATGGTGGATTTATTGGGCGAACATCAAGCCATGGAAACCACCACCGATGCAGCAGAAGCCGATGTTATCGTGCTCAATACCTGCTCCATCCGCGAACGCGCGCAAGACAAAGTCTACTCCCAGCTCGGCCGTTGGCGCGAGCTGAAACTTGCCAATCCTGACCTCGTGATCACCGTCGGCGGCTGCGTCGCCAGTCAAGAAGGCGCAGCGATTCGTGAGCGCGCACCTTATGTGGATGTGGTGTTTGGCCCACAAACCTTGCACCGTCTACCGGAAATGATTGATGCCGCGCGCAGCACCGGCCAAGCGCAAGTCGACGTTTCATTCCCTGAAATTGAAAAATTCGACCGCCTGCCTGAGCCGCGTATCGACGGCCCCACGGCGTATGTCTCAGTTATGGAAGGCTGCAGCAAATATTGCAGCTTTTGCGTTGTGCCTTACACCCGCGGCGAAGAAGTCAGCCGCCCATTGCACGATGTATTGAAAGAAATTCACCACTTAGCCGAACACGGCGTGCGTGAAGTCACCCTGCTGGGCCAAAATGTCAACGGCTACCGCGGTGATATTGGCAATGGCGAGCTGGCTGATTTTGCCGAATTGATCCGCCTTGTGGCTGAAATCGATGGAATTGACCGTATTCGCTACATGACCTCGCACCCACTGGAGTTCTCTGACTCACTGATTGATGCCCATGCCAATATTCCAAAACTGGCCAAATACCTGCATCTGCCGGTGCAATCGGGTTCTGACCGCATTTTAGCGGCCATGAAACGTAACCACACGGCGCTGGAATACAAATCACGCATCCGCAAACTTAAAGCAGCTGTGCCCGATATTTTAATCAGCTCAGACTTTATCGTCGGCTTTCCAGGCGAAACTGAAAAAGACTTCCAACAAACCATGCAACTGGTCGCCGATGTTGATTTTGATTTCTCCTATTCATTTATCTACAGCCCACGCCCGGGCACCCCAGCCGCAGAGCTGCGTGATGACACACCTGAAGAGGTGATTAAACAGCGTCTCAGCCTGTTGCAGCATCGTTTACAGCAGCAAGGTACAGCGCACACCCGTCGCATGGCGGGAACCGTACAGCGGGTACTGGTCAGCGATTACGCGAAAAAAGACCCTGGTTTATTGCAAGGCCGTAACGAAAATAACCGCGTGGTGTATTTCCGCAGCAATAACCCGGCGCTGATCGGTCAATTTGTCGATGTACGCATTGAAGAGGCCAAACCCTTTACCTTGCACGGCAGCTTGATTGAGTAATACTTTCAGCCACTGGACAGCCATCGCCGCCACTAAAGGGGCAAGGCGTGGTAAACAAAACTGGCACTGCGCTGGAATTTCTGCTAAGTTCGCCCGCTTGTGAGCGTAGCAGTGATTATTCGGAGAGCCGTAAAGCACTGTTGCGTAGTGAATTTGAGCGTTTGAGAGGCGGAGCTATGCCCAACAAAACTGAAAAACAAAGCAGCCAATTGATCCGTACTTTTGTCCCTTACAAGGAAACCAAGGGCGAAGAGTATATGAGCGACAAGATGCGCGCTCACTTCACTGAGATCCTCAATGTCTGGAAGCAAGAGTTGATGGAAGAAGTGGATCGCACGGTCAACCATATGAAAGACGAAGCGGCCAACTTCCCTGATCCAGCGGACCGCGCCAGTCAAGAAGAAGAGTTTAGCCTTGAGCTGCGTACCCGTGATCGTGAACGCAAGCTGATTAAGAAAATCGATGAAACCATCGAGTTGATTAAAGAAGATAACTACGGCTGGTGTGATGCTTGCGGTGTGGAAATTGGCATTCGTCGCCTTGAAGCACGTCCAACAGCAACACTGTGCATCGACTGCAAAACATTAGCTGAAATCAAAGAGAAGCAAATGGGTTCCTAAACCCTGCGTAACACCACAAAAAACGGAGCCCTTAAGCTCCGTTTTTTTGTGCCTGCAAATACTATATGTCGTATTGAGATCACCTGTAGGGCGGGCACTCGTGCCCGCCAACCGACAACATCAATGCTTCACGCGGGCATAAATGCCCGCCCTACGATGTTGTCAGCAGCACCCATAGCATCAGCTCTCTGTCGACAAGGCTGCGCGTAACTCGGCTAAGGCCTCAGCACACAACTCATCACTGCTGTACTGCGCGCTTTGCGCAATACATTCATCGGCAAGCCAAACGCTTAACCGTTGATCAACTTGACGAATGTCCAAATCATCCTGCGCTGTCTGCAGATGCTTTGATGCCATCCCCGCTGCACGACCATCAGCAAAGGCTTTGGACAGCAGTAAATCTTCACCCTTGCTATTTAAAACGCGGAAACGAAAGCCCTCATCATCTCTAAAGCTCACCACACGGCTGGCTTTTTTAGCTTTCTTCTTAGTGGTCGTCAGCTCTGCACCCTGCACCGCAAAACTGCGCAAGCCCACCGCCTCACGTAATTCTTGCAAGAATGGGGTGGCCACCTTACGTGCTTTCAGTGCCCCCGCTTGTAAAATCTCTTCCAACTCTTTGGGCTTAGCCATTAACGCATGGTAACGCTCGCGCGGCTCAGCCAACTGCTCATCCAGCAGCGTAAATAAACGCTGTTTAGCTTCACCCCAAGCCAATCCAGCTTGTAAATCGGCACGCATGGCCGCTTGTTCAGCATGGCTAGAAAAAGCTTGATAGAGGGTGAACAGATGTGAGCTGTCGGGATCTTTCGGCTCACCGGGCAACTTAGAATCAGTGACAATCCGCGAGATGGCACTTTTCAGTTCTTTACTCGAGGAAAAAAGCGGGATGGTGTTGTCGTAGCTTTTTGACATCTTGCGGCCATCCAGCCCCGGCAAGGTCGCCACATCGTCCTCAATCACCGCCTCGGGCATGGTAAACAGCTCACGGCCCTGGCCAAATAAATGGTTAAAGCGCTGACCAATATCGCGTGCCATTTCCACATGCTGAACTTGATCACGCCCCACGGGCACTTTATGTGCATTAAAAATTAAAATATCAGCCGCCATCAACACTGGATAGCTGAACAAGCCCATGGTGACACCGGCATCCGCATCTAAGCCGGCCGTTTCATTTTGATCCACTGCCGCTTTATAAGCATGGGCACGATTCAATAAACCCTTGGCTGCCACACAGGTTAACAACCAAGTCAGCTCTGGAATTTCTGGAATATCCGATTGACGATAAAAAGTGGCACGCTCTGTATCTAAACCACCCGCCAGCCAGGTTGCAGCAATTTCCAAACGTGAACGCTGAATACGCGCAGGGTCATCGCACTTAATCAGCGCATGGTAGTCGGCTAAAAAATAAAACGACTCAACGTTATGGGCATGGCTGGCGGCAATCGCAGGTCGGATCGCGCCCGCATAGTTACCTAAGTGCGGTGTACCCGTGGTGGTGATTCCAGTTAAAATTCGCGTGGTCATAAGTACTCAATCATTACTAAAAATTAGAGGCGTTCGGCAACCAACTGCTTCAGCTCAGGTAGCCGGCCATGGAAAAAGTGCCCACATTCTGCCACTTTTAGCAGCTCATGTGGTTGAGTTAATGTCTCAACCCACTGATAAACCAGCTGTGGATCAATCACTTCATCGTCTTCAGGCTGAATGACACTGAGTTGGCAATTAGTTGCCAAGCGGTGTTCAGTATCAAAACGCATCACTGCGGGGGCGACTAAATAGAGTTGCGCCACTGCTGTACCCGCTTGTTCAAGGCGGCCGGATAAACTGCCAGCAACAAAGCCACCAAAAGAAAAGCCCAGCAAATAAATGGGCAAACCCGGATGTTGCGCTTGCAACCAAGCGAGCGCGGCTTGCGCATCATCCACCTCACCGCTGCGCATATCATGCTCGCCGGCGCTTTTACCGGTGCCACGATAATTAAAACGCAAGGTCGCTAAACCGCTATCGCGTGCGGTGCGCTGCAAAGTGGACACCACTTTATTCAGCATGGTGCCGCCTTGGCTGGGATTAGGATGGCAAATAAGCGCAATGCCCCGCGCTTGCTCCACAGGTAAATGCAAAGCCTCAAGCTCACCGACTGGGCCATCAATTAGGACTGGATGTTCACGCATAAACAAAAATGACTCCGTGACCCCTATTGGGGTAAATTCGTCTAGTGGCAAGTATTGTCAATAAAGCAGATACTGGCACACATAGGAGCCTGCTCGACGCTGTACAGAACAGGCATAAGTGGTTAACGTAATGCAAAGCCGTTTAAAGAGGAAGTATTGTGGAACAGTCACTCCCCGTTTGGTTAATCCCAACGCTCACTTTAGTGGGTGGAATTATTATTGGTGTTATTTTAGCACGCGTATTGCAACGTACAGCACCTGGAAAAACTCAACAGCAACTCGATGAGCTGCAAGAACGCTTTGATAGTTACCAAAGCGAAGTGGTGACCCATTTTAACACCACGGCCTCGCTGGTAAAAAAACTCACCCAGAACTATCAGGATGTCCAAGAGCACTTATCCTTAGGTGCTGAGCGTTTGGCTTTAGATGAAGTCTCGCGCGAGCGTTTACTCGCCAGTTTAGTGGCCGAGCCTAAAGCGCGTGAGCGCATTCGAGCGCCACAAGACAGCCAATTTGATCTACCAACAGAGCCGCCACGTGACTATGCGCAGAAAAACGAAGGCGATCCAAGCATGTTGGCTGAAGGTTACGGCCTCAAACGCTAAGTGCGTGCAGCTATTACAAAGGAGCCTGAGTGGCTCCTTTTTTGTATCGAGCAGCCGGCAACCGCCTACCTTGAGGGCGATGCTGCATCAATCAAAAACGCCATTGCAAGCGCAGTAGGCGTTATAGCTCAGCCCTGCTGTGATTGCCGCAGCGCTTTGCTCCTCGCAAGCACGGAGCCGATCAGTCGCCTTGTGGTTTAATCCGCACTGACCTAGACGATGCGTTGCAGTCTATACATACAGCACAACTCAACCATCACTCAGTCGGTGGCCGCACACCAATGGTGGCATTTAGGCTCATGGGCTCACCGCTGCGCAAAATCTCGATTTTAATTGTGCCACCCGGTGCGATTCGGGCAACTTGATTCATTGATGTGCGGCCATCATGGGCATCTTCATCTGCAATTTTCAAAATCACATCGCCAGGCTGCAAACCGGCTTTGGCTGCTGGGCCATCACGATACACACCCGCGACAAGAATGCCGGGGCTGTCCAACAAACCAAAAGATTCCGCCAATTCAGGGGTGAGCGCCTGCACTTCCAAACCCAGCCAACCACGCACCACTTGACCATGTTCAACAATGGAGCGCATAACATCGATGGCCAGCTTAACGGGGATGGCAAAACCAATCCCTTGCGAGCCGCCGGTGCGGGAAAAAATAGCGGTATTAATACCCAACAAATGACCTTGTGCATCCACCAGCGCACCACCTGAATTACCTGGGTTAATGGCCGCGTCGGTTTGAATAAAATCTTCATAGGTATTGAGGCCCAGCTGATTACGTCCCGTGGCGCTGATAATGCCCATGGTGACCGTCTGTCCAACACCAAAAGGGTTACCAATGGCCAACACTACATCACCAATGCGCATGGTGTCGGAGCGCCCCAATGTAATAGCAGGCAAGTCTGGCAAATCAATTTTCAGCACAGCCAAATCGGTTTCTGGGTCACTGCCGATAACCCGCGCGAGGGTTTCACGACCATCTTTAAGGGCCACAATAATTTGGTCTGCACCTGCAGTGACGTGGTTATTGGTTAATAAGTAACCTTCTTTGCTGATCAGCACCGCAGAGCCTAAACTGGACTCCATACGTTTTTGCTGCGGCAAGTTATCACCAAAAAAACGGCGCAATACAGGATCACTGTAGAGCGGTGGCAAAGGTTTGCTCACCACCTTGGCAGTATATAAGTTGGCAACAGCCGGCGAAGCCTGACTGACTGCATTGGCATAGGATGCCGGCCCAGGCGCGGCACTGGTATACACTGGCGCTTGTTGCAGGTGCATATCCGCACTGGGTAAGCCCACCCAATGCGGAAAACGTTCAATCAATAGTAATGCCACTAATAGACCAACCACTAACGGCCATCCATAATTTTTAAAAAAACGCGGCATAGAGCATTCCTGAATCAATAATGACAAAATACTAAACAAAGATGGATGCACTGATAAATTGGGTCATTGCGACGAGCGAGGCGACGCAGCTCACCCACTCTTTGCTACACAAAGCGAGGTGAGCGCAGTGAATCGGCGCGCAGTGACATTATGCAAACTGCGCTGGTCACCGATTTCTGCCAAACTCAGACATTCTTGTGCATATTATTCAGCGTTTCCCATTCGCATTATAGAGCGACCCAGTAAATTAAAGCATCGCCCATTCACATTAAGGAACAATTATGTCTGTTGAGCGCACCCTTTTACTCAAAGAAATCGAACAACTCTTAAACGTCAACGCTATCAGCGATTACTGCCCTAACGGTTTGCAAGTTGAGGGCAAATCGCAGATCAAGCGTATCGTCAGCGGGGTCACAGCCAGCCAAGCATTAATTGATGCCGCCATTGAACTGCAAGCTGACGCGATTTTGGTGCATCACGGCTACTTTTGGAAAGGTGAAGATCAGCGTGTGATCGGTATGAAACAGCGACGCATTAAAGCGTTGCTCACGCACGATATCAATCTGTTGGCCTATCACTTGCCGCTGGATGTGCACCCTGAGCTGGGTAATAACGTGCAACTGGCGCAGCGTTTAGGTCTGACGGTGACCGGGCCGTTAGAGCCGGATAATCCGCGCAATGTGGGTCTGATTGGCGAGCTTGCAGCGCCATTATCGGCGACTGAATTTGCTGCGCGGATTGAGCACGCATTGAGCCGAGCGCCATTGGTGGTGGATCATCAGCAGCCTATTCAGCGTGTCGCGTGGTGCACGGGTGGTGCGCAAGGCTATATTGAGCAGGCGATTGCTGCGGGTGTCGATGCTTATATTACTGGAGAGGTGTCGGAGCGTACTTTTCATGAAGCGCAGGAAAACGGCATCAGTTTCTTCGCCGCCGGCCACCATGCCACTGAACGCTACGGCGTGCAGGCGCTCGGTGAATGGCTGGCTGAGCGTTTTGGCATTGAGCATCATTATGTTGAGTGCAATAACCCGGTGTGATGCTGTGTTTGCTTAACAACCGGGCTGGCGCATGCATCTAATGTCCGGGGCTGCAATATCCGCATAGACCCATAATGCCTGTGGCCGTAATATCGGCGCATGCCGTACCTCGTGCATGCTGCTTTTCCCACCACGGGGCGGTCCCGCCCCAAGTCGGGCGCTGCGCCATCCATGGCTGCGCTTGTCGCAGCACACACGAGGTACTTGTTGAGCAGTGGTGGTGTTGGGGAGATTTGTGTGGGTCTCTTTTCGTAGGGCGGGCACTTGTGCCCGCGCGGTGATGCCTTCAATCTCACAAAGCATGTGGTATTTATTCTGCGTGCTAAGCTTCGCGGGCATAAATGCCCGCCCTACAGCAGCAGGCGTGATCCATATTGATACCAACCGTAGGGCGGGCACTTGTGCCCGCGCGGTGATGGCTTCAATCTCGCAAAGCATGTGGTATTTATTCTGTGTGCTGAGCTTCGCGGGCATTAATGCCCGCTCTACAGCAGCAGGCGTGATCCATATTGATACCAACCGTAGGGCGGGCACTTGTGCCCGCGCGGTGGTACCTGCCAACCCTGCTGTAACTTATTATTAAGCCGATCGCGGGCCTACATGCCCGCCCTACAGCTGACACGCTAAAACACCCCCGCCTCACCATCACTCCCCGTATATATCTATGCTTTTTAGTTCTTAATAACCATTTCATTAGAACCAACATGCCATGCTAAAGTGCTCCCCATCTTATTTCACACCTATTTAGAACACTCAAAGCCCAATCAGGCGCAATACCTACACAAGTGAGCACAGCATGGCCGATAAGCTAACCCACCTCAAACAACTCGAAGCCGAAAGCATCCACATCATTCGTGAAGTGGCTGCGGAGTTCGATAATCCCGTCATGCTCTATTCCATCGGTAAAGACTCTGCTGTGATGCTGCATCTCGCGCGCAAAGCCTTTTATCCGGGCAAATTACCCTTTCCGGTGATGCATGTGGATACCCGCTGGAAGTTTCAGGAGATGTACAGCTTCCGTGACAAAATGGTGGCTGACCTTGAACTGAACCTGATCACCCACACCAATCCCGATGGCATTGCGCAGAACATCAACCCGTTCACCCACGGTAGCGCAAAACACACTGACATCATGAAAACCGAAGGCCTGAAACAGGCCCTCGATAAGTACGGTTTTGATGCGGCCTTTGGTGGCGCGCGTCGGGATGAAGAAAAATCCCGCGCGAAAGAGCGTGTGTACTCCTTCCGTGACAGCAAACACCGCTGGGATCCAAAAAACCAGCGTCCAGAACTGTGGAACATCTACAACGGTAAGGTGAACAAAGGCGAATCCATCCGCGTATTCCCCTTATCAAACTGGACGGAATTGGATATCTGGCAGTACATCTATCTCGAAGGCATCCCCATTGTACCGCTGTACTTTGCCGCCGAGCGTGAGGTGATTGAGCGCGATGGCACGCTGATTATGATCGACGATGAACGTATCCTTGAGCACTTAAGTGATGACGAAAAATCGCGTATTCAGAAGAAAATGGTGCGTTTCCGCACGCTCGGCTGCTACCCGCTCACCGGTGCGGTGGAATCCACTGCCACTACGCTGCCGGAAATTATTCAAGAGATGCTGCTGACCCGCACCTCAGAACGCCAAGGCCGTGTCATCGATCACGATGGTGCTGGCTCAATGGAAGAAAAGAAACGTCAAGGCTACTTTTAAGGAATCCGTATACATGAGTCATCAATCTGAATTAATCAGCCAGGATATCCTTGCCTATCTGGCTCAGCACGAACGCAAAGAACTGCTGCGTTTCTTAACCTGTGGCAACGTCGACGACGGCAAAAGCACCTTAATTGGTCGCCTGCTGCACGACTCGAAAATGATTTATGAAGACCATCTGGAAGCCATCACCCGTGACTCGAAAAAAGTCGGCACCACCGGTGATGATATTGATTTAGCCTTGCTGGTCGACGGCCTGCAAGCGGAGCGCGAGCAAGGCATCACCATTGATGTGGCCTACCGTTATTTCAGCACCACTAAGCGCAAATTTATCATTGCCGACACCCCCGGCCACGAGCAGTACACGCGCAACATGGCCACCGGTGCCTCGACCTGTGATCTGGCGATTATTTTGGTGGATGCCCGTCATGGCGTGGAAAACCAAACCCGCCGCCACAGCTATATTGCCTCCTTGCTGGGCATTCGCCATTTAGTGGTGGCCATCAATAAGATGGATCTCAAAGACTATGACGAGCAGGTGTATAACGCCATTAAGGCCGATTACCTCGCCTTTGCTGAACAAATCAATCTGGACACCTCGTCACTGTATTTTGTACCTATGTCGGCGCTGAAAGGCGACAACGTGGTCAATCGCAGCGCGCATACGCCTTGGTACAGCGGGCAAACCTTAATGGAAATCCTGGAGAGCGTGGATGTCAGCGGCGACCTGAATCACCGTGATATGCGCTTCCCAGTGCAGTACGTCAACCGTCCAAACCTGAACTTCCGTGGCTTTGCTGGCACTTTAGCCTCAGGCTCAATCCGCAAAGGTGACAGCATTACTGTGCTTCCCTCAGGCCGTAGCAGTCAGGTCAAATCCATCGTCACCTTTGATGGCGAATTGGAACAGGCCATTGCCGGCCAAGCCATCACCCTGACCTTAGAAGACGAGATTGATATTTCCCGTGGTGACTTAATCGTTAGCGCACAAGACACTGTACGCAGCAGCGACCATTTTGAAGCCATGCTGGTCTGGCTGGGAGAAGAGCCGCTACTGCCCGGTAAGCGCTATGATTTTAAACGTGCCACCAGCTATATCCCCGGTAACGTCTCGGCGATTACCCACCAAGTGGATGTCAACACCCTGGCCCATAACCCCGCCAGCAGCTTGCAACTCAACGAAGTAGGCCGCGTGCAAATCAGTCTCGATGCGCCTTTAGCTTTAGATGACTACCAAGCCAACCGCACCACGGGCGCCTTTATTGTGATTGATCGCTTAAGCAACATCACCGTGGGCGCTGGTATGATCATTGCCCCCGAGGGTGCACAAAGCGGTGGCCGCAACTTAGGCAAAGGCCGCGTCAGCGCTGAAGAGCGCCAGCTGCGTCTTGGTCAACAAGCCGCCACAATACTGTTCAGTGGTTTATCCGGCGCAGGTAAAAGCACTTTAGCTTATGCGTTGGAGCGTAAGTTATTTGATACCGGTCGCGCGGTGTATGTTTTGGATGGGCAGAATTTACGCCACAACCTCAATAAAGGCTTACCACTGGATCGTGCGGGCCGTGCAGAAAACTGGCGCCGTGCCGCGCAAGTGGCACGTCAATTTAACGAAGCGGGTTTAATCACCCTCGCCGCTTTTGTTGCCCCTGATGCCGAAGGCCGTGAACAAGCCAAAGCAGCCATTGGTAAAGAGCGCTTAATCACCGTCTATGTGCAGGCTTCACCGCAAGTCTGCCAAGAGCGCGACCCGCAAGGTCTGTATGCTGCGGGCGAAGATAATATTCCCGGTGAGTCCTTCCCTTACGATGTGCCGCTGGATGCTGATTTAATTATCAATACACAAAGCAGCAGCGTGGAAGACGGCGTACAGCAGATACTGCAACTGCTACGCGAACGGGAGATTATTTAAGCGCTGAACCTGTTTCTGTGTGGATGCCAGCCTCAATAGTGCATCCACACAGAGCAGTAGAGGTTAGATACGCCGCAAAATTAACAAGCGCGGCATTGCTAGGGTGATAGGAACCAACGCATAGACCCTCCAAATCATTCCTACCTGCCCTGCGCTGAAAATGTTACATAAATCAAAAAACGTCATGGCCAACCTAGCCATCCGATTGACTTTGTAGAGCAGCGAGCGAGTGTCGCGCCACTTCCGTAAAATCCAGCTCGTTCAATGTAACAGCCGTTTACCTGAGCGCAGCGGATACGCCAACACTGTTACAACACAGATCAGACACAGGCAGCAGCTTTCAGGTAGAATACGCCGTATCCATCCACTGCAGTCCTCAAGCACACCACGCTCGGGTCATCAGCTGCTAATCATTACCCATAAAGAGTGCGCCTTGAGAATTTTTATCTTTACGATCAGCTTGGCCGTTTTGCTCTACGGCTTATTTCGCCCCGAATCGCCTCCTGATCTCTTTAATAATTCCGATAAATTTATGCATGTATTGGGTTTTGGCGCAGTTTCACTGGCCGCGCGTTTAGCTTTTATACGCACTCCAGCCTGGCTGTTATGGAGCATTTTACTGCTCAGTGCCCTGTTATCAGAATGGCTGCAACATCTTCTGCAGCCGCATCGACAATTTAGCTGGCTGGATATCGCGGCCAACTCGCTGGGCGTCGTTTTAGCAGCACTGGGTTGCTGGCTGCTTAGCCTCTGCTATAAGTATTGGCAAGCACGCAACCTCAATTATTAACGACCAGCCCGCTCACTCGTTAGAATTAACAGCGAACAGCGAACAGCGAACAGCGAACAGCGAACAGCGAACAGCGAACAGGCCAGTACAGCAAAGCATGTGCTCCAAGCTCAAGCCTTGCCCCCTGTTATTGACTTAAGAGGCTGTGCAGCGCCTCTAGGTTAAGGAGTTAAACGATGGCCAAGCGCCCTAAAATAACTTTATTTGCCCTAGGCGGAACGATTTCCGCCCATCACCCTGATCGTTTAGAGCTGTGCGACTACCGCTCGGGGCATTACAGCGCCAGCGACTTTCTCGAGACGCTTCCTGAAATCACCACCTTGGCCGATATTGATCAGCGCCAACTGAGCAATGTCAGCAGTACCGCCATTGATGTGCCTGATTGGTTCCATTTAAAAGCGCAGATTGAGCAGTGCCTACTGGAGCAAGACGCAGTGGTGATTACTCAAGGCACCAACACCTTAGAAGAAACCGCTTTTTTTCTGCATCTGACCTTACAAACGAGCAAACCGGTGATTATCACTGGCGCACAAAAGCCACTCTCAGCCTTGGCTAGCGATGCTTATTTTAATCTGCTCAATAGTTTTCGCGTGGCGACGAGCCCACAGGCCGTCGGCCAAGGCGTGCTAGTGGTGGCCAATGATAAAATTTACTCAGCGCAGGATGTCAGTAAGACCCACAGCTACCATCTAGAAGCCTTTCAAGCACCGAACAGCGGCCCTTTAGGACGCATTGAAGCCAATGGGCAGGTGACTTTTATCCACAGCCCTCTGCTGCCGCATACGATCAACAGCCCATTTTGCACGGTGAAAGCCCCCCAGCATCTGCCCTATATTCCTATTGTGTATTCCCATGCCGGCGCCGACCAACAATTAATTGAAGCCCTACTGGCACACACCCATCTCGACGGTTTAGTGATTGCCGGGACAGGAGCCGGCCGTTGTTCGCCGCGCGAAGAACAGGCCCTGCATAAGGTGCGTGCGCGCGGTATTCCTGTGGTGATGTGCTCGCGCGTGGGAGCCGGTGCAGTGCTGCCACTTGAATGCTACCAAACCTTAGATTTAATCACTTTAGGTGACTTATCCGCACAAAAAGCTAGAATCTGGTTGTTATTAGAGTTACTCAAGCAAGCCCAATAATTTTTCGTCATAGCACAACGATAGAATCCTTATGAAGCCAACACCTAAACCACCCTTATTTAGTCGCCGTTATAAAGTTTTCGCACTTATTGTGGTACTGGCCATTATTACCGCCATTAGCCTGCCGAAAGTGCGGCAATGGCTGGCCAGCGATATGCATTTAACACCGACTCATAGCCTGAGCTAAAGGTTCAAGCAAACTCAAACTGGAGTTTTTATGCCAAATCCACTGCTCGTAGAACTGGGTATTGAGCTGCCAATCATTCAAGCGCCCATGGCAGGTACGTCCACCGTACGCTTAGCTGCTGCGGTATCTAACGCAGGAGGGCTGGGCTCGTTGGGCTTAGGTAACTGTGACGTTGCGCAAGCACGCGAACAGATTCAAGCGCTGCGCCAAGCCACCTCTAAGCCCTTTAATATTAATTTTTTCTGCCACCAAACAGCAGCAACTGATCCTCTTCGGGAGCAGGCATGGCTGCAGCTCTTACAGCCTTATTTTGCGGAGTTTTCTGCACAAGCACCCAGTCAACTGGATGCGGGCACCCCAAGCTTTATCGACAACCCAGCCATGCTCGCGATGCTGCTCGAAGAGCGCCCTGCCGTGGTCAGCTTTCATTTTGGTTTACCTAACGCAGCGTCTATTCAAACCTTGAAAAGCGCAGGCATTAAGTTATTAGGCTGCGCCACTAACCTCTCTGAAGCCAAAGCCATTGAAGCAGCAGGCCTGCATGGCATTATCGCGCAAGGCTATGAAGCTGGCGGGCACCGCGGTGTCTTTGATCCAACTCAGGATGTAAAACTGGGCTTATTCAGCTTACTGCAATTGTTAAAAAAAGAATGCCGACTGCCCCTGATTGCCGCCGGTGGCATTATGCACGGCCAAGCCATCGCCCAAGTATTAAATATGGGCGCCAGTGCCGCGCAATTAGGTACGGCTTTTATTCTTTGCCCAGAGTCCGCAGCCAACGCGGCCTATCGCGAACAGCTAAAAAGTGCCCGCACTTACCAAACCGATGTCACCGCAGTGATTTCTGGGCGCCCTGCGCGCGGCTTAGTCAACCGCTTCCATACCGAGCTGGCCGCACAACAAGCCTTATTACCAAGCTATCCAGTCGCTTACAGCGCTGGCAAAGCTTTATATGCCGCGGCCAGCCAGCAAGGCTGTTATGATTTCGCACCTTTTTGGGCGGGCCAGTCCGCGCCATTAGCTCGTGAGCTGCCTGCTGCTGAGTTAGTCGCTCTATTGGCTCGAGAATGGCGGCAGGACAGTATTTATTCTTTTTAATTTGGAGCGGTCTTGATGTATCAGATTATTCCTATCCAAGCGCAGCACAATGCGACAATCTGCCAGATCATTCAGCAGGTTGCTGCGCCATATGGCGCAATAGGTGAAGGTTTTGGCCCATCTGATGCAGAAGTGCAATGCATGAGCGAGCATTACTTAGCCGAGCATCGCAGCCAATATCTGGTGGCCTTGCGCCATGGACAAGTGGTGGGTGGCGCAGGTATTGCACCCTTTTTAGACTACAAGGGTATCTGCGAGCTTAAAAAACTTTTCCTACTGCCCAGCAGCCAAGGTTTAGGCATAGGTAAAGCGCTCACCCAAGCCTGCTTAAACTTTGCTCAAGAACAGGGCTACCAGCAGTGTTATTTAGACACTTTAAAATCAATGCAAACCGCCATTGCTTTATATGAAAAACTGGGCTTTAAACATTTACCACAGCCCTTAGCGGGCACCCTGCATAGCAGCTGCGATGTTTGGATGCTCAAAGACTTGTGATATCGGCGCTCGATAGCATCACGCACAAGCTCACAACAGAATACGCATCGATTATTTAGAAAAAAGACAGGATTTTCGCGCCTCAGAAACGAAAAAACCCGTTAAGTATCAACTACTTAACGGGTTTTCATAAGATGGCGCAGTGGACGGGACTCGAACCCGCGACCCCCGGCGTGACAGGCCGTTCGAGCCAGATGTCCTTAATTGACATCCATTGTACACTAACTGCAAACAATAGGTATACAAGGAAAAACGGCTAGGCAACCGCAACCTCAATCGACGTCAATTAACACCAGTTATCTGGTCACAAGCAGTGAAACCTCTGTTCTTAACGGGAACAATGCTCCCACTCCCCACCTAAAAAGTGAGCTTATCCCCAACAAGCCAGCCTTGTCCTTGGCGTCCTAGCTGCCACGAATGCATCCAATTATCTCTGAGCAGAGCTGTGGATAAGCAACCTAAGCATGTCTCTACCATCCTGATACCAACCGCCGATCTACCCTAGATTTTGAAACTAGGTGATGGTCGATAGCTCAAATATTGATCTATGGGAGTGGGCCTGCATGATCGTTTGGAAAGTAAAATTCGAACCCCTCCCCCTGATGCAACAACTGATCAGCTAATTTTCACAGCAAAGGTTATGGGTATCTATGAACTCAACTGGTATAACGAGATACTGAATATATCTCTAGATGGGCACGCTCTCGATCAACTACCGATCCAGAGCACTCTGGATATGTCGACCACTCAGGCTGCTATATTTTATTGCTTGTGTACAAATGAGAATCGCATGGCTCACACTTTATGCTCGGCCCTACCCAGCCACACATACGACAAGTAAAGTTAGCAGACGTATTAAGTTTTACCTCAGCTTCTTGCTGGTATAGCCAAGAATCACGCTGCGCTATAGCAATATTTTTAAGCTTCTTCTCACGAGGATGATAAGCCCAAGTCTTACCATCTGTTCGGTCCTCAATGTATCGACGAAGAACCTCTTGATACTGTCCGCTATCTTCCTTAGCAAATAACTGCGGTAAATCATCGACATTAAGCTCAATGACACCACTCCTAGCCACCTGGGGTTCTTTGAGACTAATAGGCAGGTTTCGATCCCTATAGGTGACATGCACCACAAATGGGACACTTTTAACAAGACCTAGGACATCTACAGTCTCACCACAAAAAGCAGCCCCTACTTCAACGTCCTCTAGAGTCAAAAGCGATTCTTCCGTCACCAAATAGTCAAAATTTTTTGCTTGATGAGTAAACTCACTATAAGCAGGAAGCCTCCCTTCAAGCCGCGGCACCTTAAATTTCAAACCATTAGTGGCAAGCTGCCGAATCATCAGCCTGACAGAAACTGCGAAGGAGTAATCGCACTCATTACGAGTTTCGTTATGCGTCTTCTGGCTACGGTGGGCGAAGTGCCATGCGTTTCGAGTTCCATGCCTTGCGACTAGTGGTGTTTTACATGAGGGGCAAATGCATCGACAAGCATTACCACGCTCGACACTCCCAACATCTACAATCTGCCCACTATCAGCGCTTAAACCAAACGGGATGCGCGAATCAACGTCCATTAATACTCCGCATAAATCACTTTACTCAGCAGCAGCCTACTGCCACTCCAGCCTCTCACTTGCAAATAATGAGGCTACAACCCTACTCTGCAGCTAAGTTACGAAAAACGTCACTTAACCGTGCAAGCACTTCCAGCTTCCACTGCTATCTTCGCTGAAATTTTGCAGCGAGTAACTTTCATGCCTCACCTCATTTATTCAAAAAACCATGACATTACCTTCAGTATTCACCCAGCAGTACGTGAGCCCTATCAATGTCTGATCCAGCAACCATTCATGCTGAAAACAACACCAAAGCAGGAGCGCTTTTTAAATTCGCTACCTCGCATCTTGGTTGGCAGCATGACGTTTCAAACAGAAAGCCACAAGATTTCTAAGGATAACAAACCCACTGGCTTTCAGGTTATTTTCCCATTCTGGGCACCGTATTTTTGGAACAATGCGAACCCTGAGCTTGGAACATTACTTATGTATGGCGTCGATGTAGAGCAGCTAGCAGAAAATATGGCATGGCCCATATTTCTAGAGCAGCTATATATAGCTGCTGATGTGCGGCAATCCAGCCTGATTATCGACAATATAAAAAAGCACGTTCCAGCGGAGCTGTCTAAAAACTTCTTTGGAGGTCCGCTAACCGATACTTTTTTCGCTGAGCAATCAGGACAATCACGACGTGCAATCTACCAGCAACGCTCGAAAACAATTATGACAAAGCGGCAAGGCAATTCCAGCCTTGAAGATATCGTCAATGCTCTGAATAAGAATGAAGAAAAAGATGAGTGTGTAGAGGGTAACAATGCTGACTGATAACGTGAACGACAAGTTAAATGAATTTGTATTTCCAAATCACCATATTATCGATGGTTTCCGCGGTGTAATTACGTCTGAGCTAAGCGCATTACTAGACCGGACTCCCGACAGCTGGCTGAACCACTTCAGTACCATTGAGGCATACATCAATACATTAAACAGCAGCCCGAAAACATCGAATAATCATCAGCAAAACGAGCTAACTCGCGCAATCAAACAGGCGAGCATGCTAGGCGTCTTAGATTTCACAGCTGCATTAGCAACGACTCCATTTCCAGATTGGGACGCTCATGAACAGGAACAGTACCAACTGTATAAATGCTTAATAATTTTCAGCACTATGCAACTGAGTCTGATTGGAAACCATGGCAATGCAATAGAAAAGGCTCTGAGACAAATCCGCCTATTTGCTACGAACAAAAAACACCGTCCGGCCTTTAAATTGCTGCCTGAAATCGATGAGAGTACATGCCTCAAAACATTAGATGCCGATCTTGATCAGACTCGTAAAAACTTACTGGATAAAAACACAAAATGGTATATTGACTACATAGCAGTGGCAATTAGCAACGCTATTGAGTTTAAAAGCGGCATCATCCGCACCCAGAAAGGAAAGCCTCTTACAGATGCACTATCGTCAACGCCTGCAAACGTAACGACTATTTACGAAGGCGGCGTGGCTTATGAAGAACTAACATTTGATAAACCCAGTACGCATGGACTCGATGAGACTGACGAGTCTCTTACGCTAAAAAATACAAAAACACTGCGTACCACTAATAAGTCTCTGCACAATCTATCTCGATCCCAAAAAGCTATTCACAGCCAGCGATTTGCAGAGCAAATTTATATGCGCAACCTCTCTCTACCATGCTCAGTTGAGCATCTCAGCAGATGGGACATACGAAATTTTTTACTTACCGCATCCGACAAGGCACAACTACCAGAAGAACAGCACGTGCTGGCTGACATTTTACTCATTATGCTATTTAGCGGCCTGCGCATAGAGCAACTACCTAATATTCGTTTATGGTTCTCTGCAAAAAGGCAATGGTTACTGATTTACGAAGTGCCTCACTTAGTACCTAGTGGCACACAGGACCCAATAATTGAGCCTCTTATATCAAGCCCTACACATACCGTTTTTAGAGTACCAATGCCTCTGATAACAAGCCTAGCAATTGAACAGATCGTGATTAATGATGAGGTCATCAATCAAGCTCGCACACTCCTAAAAGTTATCAACAATAAATATACAACTCGATTAACCCTAGGCCGTATCAGCAACTACCTAGGTCACTGGTACTCCTGCAATGGATTTGACCCTGCTGAAAGCGCAATTTTACGCGGCTTAACGGCACAGCAATACGCACCCATTGCCTATACTCATTTTAATGAAAGCAATTTCCTACTGAATCACCAGCACTACCTAAAGGATATTTTTAGTTTTGCTGAGCTCAGCTACGACTTACCTGTTATTCAGCAACTACCTAACACTCTCGGCAGTGCTATTAAAATTAAAGACCATGCCTTGAAACAATTATTTAAAATGCTGCAACCCGACCCAGCTCTTAAAAAAAGCACATCTTTGACCAGCATGTACGAGTTTCACAACCAATACACATGCTACGTATGGTTACTCCTAGTATTTTCGACCGGACACCGTAACGTGAATGCGCCGCTTGGGAGCCTAGCTGATTATAACGAGCACAATGCTACTTGGTGGATTAGTGACAAAGAGCGCCGCAATGGCCTTTCAGCTAGGACTGTGGTGCTGCCTAAAACAGCCGTGCGACAAGTCGAACTGTACCTGCAGCACATTCGAACTCTTGTAAAAAAGACACGCCTTTTAGCTGATAATATTTCTCTGCACTGCCAGCAAGTGCTAAATAAGCAAAGCAACTTATTGTTTTTTATTGATAGTCCATCGACCCAAGCAGCCCAAGCAGCCCAAGCAGTGGGACTAACACCGAGTGTACTCAAACAAGTGCTCAAACATACTGTACCGTTTCAGTACAACTGGCCCAGACACCATCTCAGAACCCATCTCAAAAATAAAAACATTCATTACGAGCTTATCAACAGCTGGATGGGTCATGAGGATTTTGGCGAAGAAGGCTTGGGCAGTTTCAGTAGCTTATCCCTACACGATTTTACGCAAATCAGTGATCAGATTGAGCTGTTGTTAAATGAACTGAATGTTCAAGCTATAACCGGCTGGAGCTAACCCATGATAAACAAACATGAAACGCCGATGCCTTCAGCATCGCAAAACAAGCTCATTTTGGCTCATATAGAGTTCAATACCGAGTTGTTGCCTGGGTGGCGTACGCGTAAAGAGCAACGTAAAAAAGAAGACTACAAAAACCTACGCAAGGCCATCAGTATTTTTCAACAGCACCTACCTGAAATGTGCACTGAAAAACCGGTGAGCACACGATTTACGGAAGTCTGGCCCTGTATTGATAACGCACTACAAACAGCTCTAGGCAATAGCAGCAATTATCACCATGCCTACAACTTTATTAGTTACGCTATTGAAAACGGTAATGAAAGCGGCCTGTGGCAGCTCGATGTTCCAACGCCATGGAATACGATTCGCCGCATTAAACCAACACGCAATAATGCGTGGCATAAACGATCAACGGTCATGCTTGAAGCTGAGAAGCATTGGCGCGCAGAGCTTAATCCAACCGCGGATACTGAAGAGCTTTTTATTCTATTTCTAACGTGCTCCTTGCTATATGGAGGCTTACCACATACACATCTGTGGCCTGCCCTTGCACGCAGCATTATGCAAAACAAACCTTTACAAGGCGGCGCTCCCACGCTTTTTCTAAGCTTAAAAACGGAGCCAAGCGAAAACTACCCGAGCAACTTTTACTGTCCAGCACAAGATCAGGGTGAAGATCAGCCGACCTGCTTAATCAACCACTTTCTCGACCCAACCAGTTTAGCCGTACTTTCTCAGCTATTACGCACCAAGCCTGATGAGTGGCGACCTAACCATATAGATGATAGTTCTCTGTTTATTAACCACTACAGAGCAAAAGTGGCCAGTCAACTGGACATTAAAATCTCGCGCACTTTATTTAGAGACGGTGCTGCGGCAGTTACAGAAAACCAAACAGGCGTAAACTTACCGCAGATACTGGTTGAGTACATTACTGGCCGAAAACTTAGCGCTAGCCTGCCGTTATGTTACTGGAAGCGCCTCTATACTAAGCAAATTTATAGATGCAGCTCAGAAAGCATTAACCTGATACAGACAGCCAGCAATGCAAAAAAAAGACCTGTTAAGCGCCTTAAAAGCAAACCCAGCACCATTGTAAATAAACTTAAAAAGATACTGCGCAAAGACCTCGCTCGCCATGAAAGCAGAGCTGTAATCATAAACGCTGTTAAACAGCTTATTACTCCGGATCTTGACGCCAGCGAGGATCTCCTATGC
>JAAYFI010000075.1 GCA_012728315.1 Gammaproteobacteria bacterium | reverse complement strand
TTAAAAACCGCTTTGATAGAGCGCAGAAATACGGTTACAGAAAAAGATATTGGTGTGGCTTTAGAGGAAAGGCGCAGACTTTCGGCACGGTTAAATTATAAAGATATTTAAGGATAAGGATGTCTGATGGCTGACAATAAAAAGGGACAACACCCGCATATTGTTTTGCAAAATAAAGCAAAAGCAGAGGTTTTCAGCATCCCGCAACGTAAAGTTGACCCTAAACCTGTGGTGGGTCGAGATCGAGCTAGACATGGCTCTAAGTTAATAACTCAAGTGCAGAATCTAGATTGGGCTTATTCTGTTTGAGCTTAATTGCACGTTAAGTTACACTTTCAGTTACTTAATGTGTAAATTCAGTGATTTCATGACTAGCCAGCCCGTTTCTTTGCAGCCCTTAGAGCGCCTTTATCAAGGCTTAGATAAGCTCGCCACGCCTGAACGTTATTTGTTTACGCCTGCAGATATGCGTGTATTGGTGGGGGACATTAGCGAAGCGGCTTACCGTGCACTGTTAAGCCGTGCTGCCAAAGGTGGGAAACTGGAGCGTGTTTGCCGTGGTTTGTATTTATATCACCCAGCAAAGCCAGTATTAGGCCAAGTGTTGTTTCATGCGGCAGCGCGTTTACGAGCGCACGAATTTAATTACATCAGTTTAGAAACGGCCTTAAGTGATAGCGGTGTTATTTCGCAGATTCCGATGAACTGGGTAACGATTTTGTCCTCTGGGCGCACGCATAATGTTGATTGTGGACGCTGGGGAACGATTGAGTTTATCCATACCCGTCAAACGGCTGCCAATTTGGCAACGCATTTAAATTACGATGTAGAGTGCCGTTTATGGCGTGCATCTGTTGCACAAGCGGTGCGCGATATGCGCAGACATCAGCGTAACCTTGATTTGATTGATTGGAGTCTAGTCGATGAGTCTGTTTGATCAATTGGTTAACCAAGCACTGAGTCATAATGCCGAATTCACTCAGTTGCGTAGTGTTGTCGAAAAAGAGCTGCTTCATCATGATATTTTGCTGGCTATGAGTGATGGTGGTTTACTGCAACAACTCTGCTTTATCGGTGGCACTTGTTTACGTGCGTGCTATGGCTCTAATCGATTAAGTGAAGATTTAGACTTCACGGGTGGCACGGATTTTAAGCGTGAAACCTTGGCAGAACTAAAAAACCTTTTAACTCAGCGTTTGCAGGTAAAATATGGTTTGAGTGTAGACGTTAGTGAACCACAAAAAGAAACGAGCAATGTGGATACGTGGAAGCTACGCATTCAAACAAGGCCAGAGCGCAAAGACCTACCTGCACAGCGTATTAACATTGATATTTGCGCCATTCCAAGTTATCAGCCCCAGGCACGAACACTGCTAAACCCTTATGGTGTGGATATGGGTACGCAAGGGTTAATTTTAATGGCGCAATCCTTAGAAGAAATTTACGTGGATAAAGTGCTAGCTTTTGCACTAAGACGCGGGCGGATTAAAAATCGTGATTTATGGGATTTGTTATGGCTTAAGCAGCAAGGTATAAAACCTGCTTTTGAGCTTTTAGAAAACAAGTTGAGCGATCATCAGCGCACCAAGGATGAGTTTTTAACCTTGGCACATGAGCGAGCTGATTTATTAACTAAAGATGCTCAAGTAAAAAAAGATTTTCGCCATGAAATGCAACGGTTTTTGCCCGTGAAAATAGTAGAAAACACTATTAATAATGAACAGTTCTGGAATTATTTGTGCAATGAAATTCCAAGCCTGATTAAGCAAGTAGAACGCTACCTATCTAACAAATCGCAAGCTGATACTTTTTTAATGTAATCAGTTTTTCTGAATAAGAGGGCTGTGAGGCTCTAAAAGTAAGGGAAATTAAACTATGAGCACCGCTTCAATCGTTTCCAGAGTCTGGAGTTTTTGCACCACCTTGCGTGATGACGGCGTGGGTTATGGCGATTACCTAGAGCAGCTGACGTATCTGATTTTTTTGAAAATGGCCGATGAGTACTCCAAGCCACCTTACAGTCGTGATGTGGGTATTCCTGAAAAGTACAATTGGCAGTCGCTGACCAGCAAAAAAGGCGCAGAGCTTGAAGTGCTTTACGTAGAAACCTTGCGTGAGCTGGGCAAGCACAAAGGCATGTTGGGGCAGATTTTTACCAAGGCGCAAAACAAAATTCAGGATCCAGCCAAGCTGTTTCGTTTAATCGACATGATTGATAGCACCAGTTGGCTGGTGATGGGCGCAGACGTTAAAGGTGATATTTACGAAGGGATACTGGAGCGCAACGCAGAAGATACCAAGTCGGGTGCGGGGCAGTATTTTACCCCGCGCTCGTTAATTCGTGCGATGGTGGAATGTGTACGCCCTGAACCTAATAAAACCATCGCAGATCCATCTTGCGGTACGGGTGGTTTTTTTCTTGCTGCCTATGATTTTTTGAACAACCCAGAAAACTACCGCTTAGATAGGGATCAAAAGTACTTTTTAAAGCACAATACTTTCTTCGGTAATGAGATTGTCGCCAATACTCGCCGCCTGTGCTTGATGAATATGTTTTTGCATAACATCGGTGAGATAGACGGTGAAAGCCTAGTGTCACCTAACGATGCCTTGATTGCACCGAGTCCAGTCAGTGTGGACTATGTGCTGGCTAACCCGCCGTTTGGTAAGAAAAGCTCGATGAGTTTTACCAACGACGAAGGTGAGCAAGAAACCGAAGACCTGACCTACAACCGCCAAGACTTCTGGGCGACCACCTCGAACAAGCAGCTTAACTTTGTGCAGCATATTCGCAGTATGCTAAAAACCACGGGTAAGGCCGCTATTGTTGTGCCAGATAACGTGTTGTTTGAAGGTGGTGCAGGGGAAACGATTCGTAAAAAACTGCTAGAAAATACCACTTTGCATACGATTTTACGCTTACCAACCGGTATTTTTTATGCCCAAGGCGTAAAGGCCAACGTGCTGTTTTTTGATAACCAGCCCGCCAGCCCTGAGCCTTGGACCAAAGAAATTTGGTTTTATGATTACCGCACTAACATTCACCACACGCTAAAAAGAAAAGCGATGCGGTTTGAAGATTTAACCGACTTTATTAAGTGCTACCAGCCTGAAAATATCAATACGCGCACGGAAACTTGGCACGCAGAAAATAACCCGGATGGACGCTGGCGCAAGTATAGTTATGAAGAACTGGTGGCGCGTGACAAGACCAGTCTCGATATCTTCTGGCTGAAAGATAAAAGCCTAACCGATTTAGACAACCTGCCCGAGCCCGATGATCTAGCGGAAGAAATCATTGAAAACTTAGAAGCAGGATTAAATAGTTTTAGAGAGGTTCTTGCAGGTTTAGCTAGCAAATAAACTCTATAGTAAACTCCTGAGCGGCCCTAGTGAGTTGCGGTCGAAAAGCTAGACAATGAATGATTGAAGGGCTCTCTCGAATGAATAACATGCTTGCTACAACACTTATCGCAGTCTTTTCATGTGCGACTGTGGCCTGTGCCGCCGGTAGCTATAATCAAGGCGCAGCCACACCTGATTTAGCTGATGTAGCACCTTACCCCGCGGCCTCAGAAGGGCAGGTGCGCCAAGTGATTTGGCTGCCAGAGCGCAGTAATGAAGATCTGCTGAGCGTTGAATTGGTGCCCGGTCAAGTGATGCAAACCGATTGTAATAGCCGCAGTTTTTTGGCCACCCTGACGGCGAAGGATTTATCCGGTTGGGGTTACAGCTATTATGAGCTGAGTGATGTAAAAGGGCCTGTGGCCACCCTGATGGCGTGCCCAGAGGGTACCGAGAAAGAGGCGTTTGTGGCGGCCCAAGGTGATAATTACACTCTGCGGTATAACAGCAAATTGCCGATTGTGGTGTACACCCCGAAAAATATTGAGTTGCGCTACCGCATTTGGAGCGGCAGTAAAGCGCTGAAGTCGGCTGTCCAGCAATAAGCTCAATAACCTTAGACTGGCTGCAGCCAAAGCGCACGCCTTAGGCTGTATTGAGCGATATCTTCTGCATTATTGCCGAGCAGTGTAGACTGCCCGCTATTATGTTGGTTAGGAATACATTGCATGTCACGATTTTTGCGGTGCAGTTTAATAACGTGCAGCCTATTGATTTTATTAGCGGCCTGTCAGAGTACAGTTTCTCACGATGATGCTTCTGCTGGAGTAGATAGCTTTGCAGCCTCTGAGCAGGTGCTGGATCGCTATTTAGCTGCTAAACAGTTGGAGTTAGCCGGTCAGCAATTTGCCGAATTATCCAGTCATCATCCTGATGAACCGCGCCTTGCCGGCGTGCAGCAACGTCTGGCCAATGCATGGCTGGAGCGTGGTGAGCAGGCCTTGCAGGAAGCCGATTTAACCACTGCCAGTGCCGCCTTAATGCAAGCCAAACGCTTATTGCCAGATGCACCGGCTTTAACTGAAGGGTTAAGCGCAGCTTTGGCCGCTGTACAGCCGCCTGCGCTCGAGCCTGTGGCAAAACCACCCGCACCGGTAAAGCGTCCTGCTGTGCGCCAACCGTCAGCCGCTAAAAAAGCTGCGGCAGTGACAGAGCCAACAGCTAAGCCCAAGCCCAATCCTGCAGAGACTGAAGCGGTAGAGCCAAGCGAAACAAGCGCAATCGAGCCTGCTGTAGAAGCAACGCCTGTAAAGCGTAGTAAAATTAAAGCGCGTATTATTGATGCCAATGCTGAGCAAACGGTGATTGCGATGCCGATGCTCAATGCCCGCAATGCTTATCAGCTCGGGCGCTTATTGGATGATGTTGCTGTGGATGTCGTGCGTTTTCGTGCTGCTGTGGCTATTGAGGTCGCCGATACCCGTGATTTCCATTGGGTCGCGGCGTTGCTTTCGGCGCGGGTTAAAAAACTTGATGCCAACTTTAAGCCACGTTTACAAGAAGTGATTCGTAGCGAAGCGCCTGCACAGTTGGTTATTACGCCCAATAAATCGTTGTAAATGAATCTAAGGATAGAATTTAAAATAACTTTTAATGCTAAGCGATGCGAGGCAAACTGCCTTTTAACATCGTCCTAACAAGGTTAAACCGTGATTGAATTCCACGAAGTGCATAAAGCCTATGCCGTAAACGGGCACAATATTACTGCATTGCAACCGACAAACTTGAAAGTTGAGCCCGGTGAGATTTTTGGTCTTATTGGCCACTCCGGAGCGGGTAAAAGTACTTTGCTGCGCTTAATCAATCGTTTAGAAGAGCCCAGTGGCGGGCGCATTGTGGTTGATGGTGTGGATGTCACGGCCTTAGATGCACAAGGTTTACGTCGTTTTCGCCAGCGCGTAGGTATGATTTTCCAGCACTTTAATTTGCTGGCTTCAAAAACCGTATCGGATAACGTGGCCATGCCACTCAAGCTGGCAGGCGAGCTGACTAAAGCGCAAATTAAGCTGCGTGTCACTGAATTGTTGGCACGGGTTGGTTTGAGTGAGCATGCTCATAAGTATCCTGCACAGCTGTCCGGGGGGCAGAAGCAACGGGTCGGAATTGCTCGGGCTTTGGCCACTGATCCGAAAATTTTATTGTGCGATGAAGCCACCAGCGCCTTAGATCCACAAACCACAGCACAAGTGTTGCAGCTGCTTGCTGAGATTAATCGTGAACTGGGTTTAACCATTGTGTTAATCACCCACGAAATGGATGTGATTCGCCGAGTGTGTGATCGGGTCGGGGTTATGGATGCTGGAGTTATTGTTGAGCAAGGTTTAGTCAGTGAAGTTTTTTTGCATCCGCAGCATGTGACTACTCAGCGCTTTGTTCAGGAATCAGAGCAAGATTCAGATGTGTCGCTGGATGAGGAGTATCAGCGGGTGAGTGGGCGCATTGTCCGTTTAACTTTTCTGGGTGAAGCCACTTACGCGCCACTATTAGGTCGAGTGGCCCGTGACACAGGTGTGGATTACAGCATTTTAGCTGGGCGTATTGGCCGCATTAAAGATCAAGCCTGCGGCCAGCTCACGTTAGCGCTGACCGGTGGTAAGGAGTTGCTTGCTGAACAGCAACTGCGTGCTGCTGGTGTGCATGTTGAGGTATTACGTCCATGAGTGAGTTACTGATTAATATTGATTGGTATGAAATTTGGCAGGCCACATTAGATACCATGCTGATGCTGGGCGGATCTTTGCTGTTCACTGTGCTTTTAGGTTTGCCGGTTGGGGTTTTATTGTTTTTAGTCGGGCCTCGACAAATGTTTGAGCATCGCGTTTTTTATGCGGTTTTGTCATTTATAGTCAACGTTTTACGGTCTTTGCCGTTTATTATTTTATTGATTGTGATGATTCCTATCACAGTGCTGATGACAGGCACATCTTTGGGAGTGGCTGGCGCGATTCCACCGCTGGTGGTGGGTACGACACCGTTTTTTGCACGTCTGGTGGAAACCTCTTTGCGCGAAGTGGACCGTGGCATTATTGAAGCGACCCAGGCGATGGGCGCGAGCACACGACAAATTATTTTTAATGCGTTATTACCAGAAGCGCGCCCAGGCATTATTGCCGCAATCACAGTGACAGCCATTACTCTGGTCTCTTATACCGCTATGGCTGGGGTGGTCGGTGCGGGTGGTGCCGGCTTTCCGACGTATGTCAAATTATCAGGTCGCGCCGATACTGTTTTGATTAACGCGGCAGAGTGTGAACCACTTTTACATAAGGACAAGGAGATCCTGCGTCATTTTGACGACGATGTCTTGGCTGGTTTGCGAATCGCCATGGAGTTAGTGGGGGCATCGCGAGGCGTCATTGGGATTAAGGGCAAGTACGCCGATGTCATCGAGCAGCTCCGGCCGAAGCTGTCCCCGGATATGGAAATCGTGCCCCTACCTGATGCATATCCTTCCGGCGATGAGTTTATCTTGGTCTATGAGGCCCTAGGTCGGGTGATTCCCCCGGGTGGTATCCCCCTTCACGTCGGGGCCGTGGTTATCAATGTGGAGACGGCTCGGAACGTGGCAATGGCTAGTCGTCAGCCTGTGGTGGAAAAATTCCTGACGATCGCTGGGGCCGTCCAAGAACCTGTGACGGTCCGTGTACCTATTGGCGTGACCTTGGCGGAGTGCGTTGAGCTTGCCGGAGGTCCGACCGTCTCCAACCCGCAGTATATGGTGGGCGGCGTGATGATGGGTTACCTAGAACAAAATCACCACGCGTTGGTAGATAAAACCACCGGCGGCGTGATCGTGCTGCCGGAAGATCACGTGGTGATACGGCGAAGGCAACAGGATTGGAAACAGATTTCGCGGATTGGCCGGGCCGCCTGTGATCAGTGCAGTTTCTGTACGGAATTATGTCCGCGATGGCTCTTGGGTCATCCCATTGAGCCACATCGTGCGATGAGAAGCCTCGGATTTAATCTGGTTGGCGAAGCCAATGTGCAAGGCACGGTGTTCTGCTGTGAGTGCAATCTTTGTAGCCTATATTCTTGTCCAGAAGACCTTGATCCCAAGAATGTTTGTGTCCAAAACAAGCGCCGCATCCTCGCCGAAAAACGCCGCTGGGAGAATCCTCCCTTTCTTCCAGAGCGCGCTGAACGCCTCCTAAAAAATCGCAGGGCCCCGACCAAGCGATTGATGAAAAAGCTCGGGCTTACGTTGTTCCCAAATGTGGGTTACCTGGTAGAAAGGACCGTTACCCCGAAGATGGTCGGCATCAAGCTTAAACAACACGTGGGCGTGCCGTGCGAGCCGGTTGTAAGGGTGGGAGACAAGGTCGTTCGCGGTCAGGTGGTGGGAATGCCCCCAGAGACCGACGGTAAACGGGCGCTTGGTGCACCCGTCCATGCATCGATTGATGGTGTGGTGACACGAATTCAGGATGGTGTGGTGTGGATCGAGCGACAGGCCTCGTGAGTGAGCGTTAACT
>JAAYFI010000074.1 GCA_012728315.1 Gammaproteobacteria bacterium | reverse complement strand
GCTGGTTGATGTGGACACTGGTTTTGGTTCATCGGCTTTTAACGTGGCACGTACCGTTAAATCGATGATTAAAGCCGGCGCTGCTGCTATTCATATTGAAGACCAAGTGGGTGCAAAGCGCTGTGGTCACCGCCCCAACAAAGAAATTGTCAGTCAGCAGGAAATGGTTGACCGCATTAAAGCTGCGGTTGATGCACGTACCGATGACAGCTTTGTCATTATGGCGCGTACCGATGCGCTCGCGGTTGAAGGTCTAGAGTCAGCTTTAGATCGTGCGGCTGCTTGCATTGAGGCCGGTGCAGATATGGTCTTCCCAGAAGCCATCACTGAGCTGGATATGTATAAACTCTTCGCAGATCGAGTTAAAGCACCTATTTTGGCCAATATTACTGAGTTTGGTGCGACGCCACTGTTCACTGTGGAAGAGTTGAGAACAGCCAATGTTGGTTTAGTGCTGTACCCATTATCCGCCTTCCGCGCGATGAACAAAGCGGCTGAAAATGTTTACACCGCGATTCGTCGTGATGGTACGCAAAAGAATGTAATCGATACCATGCAAACCCGTATGGAATTGTATGACCGCATTAACTACCACGCTTTTGAGCAGAGCCTAGACGCATTATTTGCTCAGAAAAAAGCTAACTAACGGCTAATCATTTTCAGAGTGATAACTAATAATAAAAGTATGAGGGATAGTGTGATGACTGAAGCAAAGAAAAAAGTACTCAGCGGGGCTGGTCTGCGTGGACAGATTGCAGGGCAAACAGCGCTGTGTACTGTTGGTAAAGAAGGTGCAGGCTTAACCTACCGTGGTTATGATGTGCGTGACTTAGCGGCTCATTGCAAACACTTTGAAGAAGTAGCTTATTTGTTACTCTACGGCCATCTGCCCACACAAAGTGAGTTGGAAGCGTACCTGAAGCGCTTGCATGGTATGCGTGATTTGCCGCAGACGCTTAAAGAAGTTTTGGAGCGCATTCCGGCTGATGCACACCCAATGGATGTGATGCGCGTAGGTACCGCAATGCTCGGTACTTTAGAGCCTGAAATGAGCTTTGATCAGCAATTAGATGTGGTTGATCGTCTGCTGGCAGCGTTCCCTGCAATTTTACTGTATTGGTACCGCTTCAGTCATGAGGGTGTGCGTATCGACTGCACCACCAATGAAGCTGACATTGGTAGCCATTTCTTGGCTTTATTGCATGGCAAGTCGCCTAGCGCGCTGCACAGCAAAGTGATGAACGTGTCACTGATTCTGTATGCCGAGCATGAGTTTAACGCCTCAACCTTTACGGGTCGTGTGTGTGCGTCAACCTTATCTGATCTGTATTCCTGCATTACGGGTGCCATTGGTTCACTGCGTGGACCTTTGCATGGCGGTGCTAACGAAGCAGCGATGGATCTGATTGATCGCTTTAGCTCGCCAGAAGAGGCGGTTGAAGAGTTGCGCGCGATGATTGCTCGTAAAGAGTTGATCATGGGCTTTGGTCATGCCATCTACCGTGATTCTGATCCACGTAACGAAGTGATTAAAGGTTTTGCTAAGCAGTTAGCTGAAGAAGTCGGGGATACCGTGATTTACCCTGTGTCTGAAGCGATTGAAAGCTTTATGTGGGAAGAAAAGCGTTTGTTCCCGAATGCTGACTTCTTCCATGCTTCGGCTTATCGCTTTATGGGTATTCCAACTGAGCTCTTTACACCTATTTTCGTTTGTTCGCGTGTAACAGGTTGGGCTGCGCATGTGTTTGAACAGCGTGCGAATAACCGCATTATTCGCCCAAGTGCTGAGTATATCGGTGAAGAGCAACGCTCTGTACCGCCAATTGAGCAACGCTAAGCGTTTGTCTATTTAAGCAAACCCTTTACCAGCTGTGTGTATACGCAGCTGGTTTTCGCGGTTAAGCGCTGAGTGTTCTTCATGTTTATTTGATGGGTTTTAATAGTTATGAATACCGAATTCCGTAAAAAACTACCTGGCACAGCACTCGATTATTACGATGTGCGTGAAGCAATTGATGCCATTGAACCGGGCGCTTATGCCAAGCTACCTTACACATCACGCGTTTTGGCTGAAAACTTAGTACGCCGCTGCGAACCCAGTGAACTTACGGATTCGCTCAAGCAACTGATTTATCGCAAGCGCGATTTAGACTTTCCTTGGTATCCCGCTCGTGTGGTTTGCCACGATATCCTGGGTCAAACCGCGCTGGTTGACCTTGCGGGCTTGCGTGATGCCATTGCCGAGCAGGGTGGTGATCCCGCTAAAGTGAACCCAGTGGTGCCAACTCAGTTGATTGTTGACCACTCGCTGGCTGTTGAGTGTGGCGGTTACGATCCTGATGCCTTTGAGAAAAACCGTGCCATTGAAGACCGCCGTAACGAAGACCGTTTCCACTTTATTGAGTGGACTAAAACTGCGTTTAAAAACGTTGATGTGATTCCCGCAGGTAACGGCATTATGCACCAGATCAACTTGGAGAAAATGTCTCCAGTGATTCAGGCGCGTGACGGCGTGGCCTTCCCTGATACCTGTGTTGGTACTGACAGCCACACGCCGCACGTTGACGCCTTGGGTGTAATCGCCATTGGTGTGGGTGGTTTGGAAGCTGAAACTGTGATGTTGGGCTTGCCTTCCATGATGCGTCTGCCTGACATCGTCGGTGTTGAGTTGATTGGCGAGCGTCAGCCTGGGATCACGGCAACAGATATCGTTCTTGCGCTTACTGAGTTTTTGCGTAAAGAGCGTGTGGTGGGTGCTTACCTTGAATTCTTTGGGCCGGGTGCGGCGAGTCTGTCGATT
>JAAYFI010000136.1 GCA_012728315.1 Gammaproteobacteria bacterium | reverse complement strand
GTGTTTCGCAAAGTGCCTTGCACAATATTGAATGGCTGACAGTCCTCAATTAAAGACTGCTCAGCTTCCATAGAATGGAGATCAGCTGATGATTTACGCAGGTAAAGCCATCACGGTGAAGACCCTTAAAAGTGGCATCGTTGAATTAAATTTCGACCTCAAGGGTGAGTCCGTCAATAAGTTTAACCGTCTTACACTGACTGAACTGCGCGCTGCAGTGGATGCAATCCAAGCCCATAACGATGTTAAGGCTGGGGTTGTGACCAGTGGTAAAGATGTATTTATCGTTGGTGCAGATATCACTGAGTTCGTTGAGAACTTTAAGCTGCCTGAAGAAGAGCTGATTGCTGCCAACCTTGAAATCAATAAAATCTTTAATGATTTTGAAGATTTGAATGTGCCTACCGTAGCAGCGATCAATGGCATCGCTCTAGGCGGTGGTTTTGAAATGTGCTTGGCTGCAGATTATCGTGTGATGTCGGACAGTGCCAAAGTAGGTTTGCCTGAAGTTAAGCTTGGTATTTATCCAGGTTTTGGCGGTACTGTACGTTTAACACGTGTGGTGGGCGCTGATAATGCCGTTGAGTGGATTGCTGGTGGTAAAGAAGGTAGTGCTGAAGAAGCACTTAAAGTCGGCGCAGTCGATGTTGTGGTGAGCGCTGATAAGTTGCTAGCTGCTGCGATTGACTTGGCTCAGCGTGCAATCTCAGGCGAGTTGGATTACAAAACTAAGCGTCAACCTAAGCTGGAAAAGCTCAAGCTCAATGCCATTGAGCAAATGATGAGTTTTGAAACAGCCAAAGGTTTAGTGGCTGCACAGGCGGGACCTAACTTCCCAGCGCCGATTGAAGCGGTGAAGACCATTCAAAAAGCGGCCAACCATGGTCGTGATAAAGCGCTGGAAATTGAAGCTAAAGGCTTTGCTAAATTAGCGAAAACGTCAGTGGCTGAAAGCTTAATTGGTCTGTTTTTAAACGACCAAGAGCTCAAGCGTAAAGCCAAAGTGCACGAGAAAATTGCTCGTGATGTGAAGCTGTCAGCCGTATTAGGTGCAGGTATTATGGGGGGTGGTATCGCTTACCAGTCTGCGCTAAAAGGCACGCCAATTTTAATGAAGGATATCCGCGAAGAGGGTATTCAGTTAGGCCTAGATGAAGCCGCTAAGCTGCTAGTCAAGCGTGTAGAGCGTCAGCGTTTAACGCCTGCTGCCATGGCTAAAGCTTTGAATGCAATTCGTCCAACCATGTCCTATGGCGATTTTGGTCATGTGGATATTGTGGTTGAAGCAGTTGTTGAAAATCCAAAAGTTAAGCAAGCGGTATTGGCAGAAGTTGAGCAGCATGTGGGCGAGAACACCATCCTGGCTTCGAACACCTCAACCATTTCAATCAACTTGTTGGCAAAAGCGCTGAAGCGTCCTGAAAACTTTGTCGGCATGCACTTCTTTAACCCTGTGCATATGATGCCATTGGTTGAAGTGATTCGTGGTGAACACTCATCTGATGAAGCGGTCGCGACCACAGTTGCTTACGCGCAGAAAATGGGTAAAAACCCAATCGTAGTCAATGACTGCCCAGGTTTCTTAGTCAACCGCGTGCTGTTCCCATACTTTGGTGGCTTTGCAAAACTTGTCAGCGCTGGCGTTGATTTTGTGC